>DBFBAP010000011.1:0-142697 GCA_048245415.1 Collinsella sp.
CATGCCGGGGCGGACCGGGACGGGTTCAACGGCAGGCCCCGCCGACCGATTGCAAGCGGTCGGCGGGGCCATTGTGGCTCTTGACAGCGGATTGGGTCATATGAGCGAAAGCCCGCCAGAGCGAGCAAGGTGCCTTGAAACGAGGTGGCATTGATCTTTTGATCATGCCGCCGAAGTTGAAAGGCAGATTGCCGCTCTGGCGGGTTTGCAGCGTCAACTGGTTACGCGGTTTGGTAAAACCGCGTAACTCTAGTAGTTGGCCTCGTAGCCGTTGCCGTCGCCGGTGGGCTCTTCGTAGTAGTCCGAATCGCTCGAATCGCTTGAGTCATCGGAATCGTCAGAGCTGACCGATGAGGTTGCGGTACCGTTTGCGTAGTCGTCAGACGTGTTGTTGTTCAGGTCGCCGATCGTAGAGCTGGAACCGTCGGAAAGACCCATGGTGTTGGGACCCTTGGGATCCTTGCCGGCATCGACGCGCTCCATCATTTCCTTGAGCTCGTCCTCGTAGACAAAGACGTAGCTCACACCGTCGATCATGGTGCTGTCGTCGGCGTACGAGGGCAGGTTGGCCGAGTAGATACCGTCGACATCCATACCGCGCATGGCGTTGACCGTAGCCACGATATCCTGAACGCTCATATCGGTTACGAGCATATCGGACAGCGAATTAACCAGGCCAAAAATCTTCGTGGCATCGAAGTTATTGAGAATCTGGTTGGCAAGGGCGCCAAGCACCTGACGCTGGTGGCGCATGCGCGTGTAATCGCCGTCGGCATAGGTGTAGCGGCAGCGGGCATAGGTAAGGGCGGTGGCACCGTCCATATGCTGCTGGCCAGCGGTAATCTTAATATCCAGGTGCTCGGGGTCGTCAACATCATCGGTTGCGTTAATGTCGATACCGCCAACCGAATCAATCAGCGCCTGCATACCGTCGAAGCTGACCTCGGCATAGTGGGAAATCTGAACACCGCACAGCTCGTTGACCGCCTCGACCATGGCCTCGGCGCCGCCAACGGTATGGCAGGCGTTGATCTTCATGGTCTCGCCCTTGTACTCGACCTTGGTGTCGCGCGGAACGGAAATGAGCGTCGCCTGCTTTTGCGTGGGGTCGATGCGCGCCAGGATAATCGAGTCGGCACGATACGTATCCTCGCCCGGACGGCCGTCGGTGCCAAGAAGCAGCACGTAGAACGGATCCTTTGCCTCATCAGTGTCAACCAGAACCCGACGCAGATTGTCGGTAATGACATTAGAATCGCCGAGCTTGCCCATAATGGTGGCAAACCACAAGCCAGCAGCGGTAGTGGCACTCAGCAGCACGCCAAGCACGACAATGAGCGCGACGTGACGAATCGTGTGGCTACGACGACGTTGACGAGCGCGCTCGGAATAGCGAGCCACGTTATCGCGACTGTAGATCTTGGCCTGCGCACCAGTTGAGGGTCTTCGGGCGGTAGTATCCGCGAGGGGCTTTTTATTAAACATAGACAACCTGTATTAGTAGATGACGGGATCGGGGACGGTAGCATGCTCGACATGCGCGCCGAGCGCCTGCAGCTTTTCGACAAACTGCTCGTAGCCGCGCTTGATGTGATGAATAGCCGAAACCTCGGTCGTCCCGTCGGCGATCAAGCCCGCTACGACGAGGGCCGCTCCGCCACGCAGATCGGGCGAGGTAACCTGTGCACCCGAGAAGCCCTTGACGCCATGAATCATGGCATGATGGCTCTCGATACGAATGTCGGCACCCATGCGCACCAGCTCAGAGGCAAACATAAAGCGATTCTCGAAGATGTTCTCGGTAATAACGGAACTGCCGTCGGCGAGAGCGGAGAGCACCATAATCTGCGCCTGCATGTCCGTCGGGAAACCGGGGAACGGAAGCGTCTGGATGTCGACCGGCTTGATACGCTCGGCACGGTTTACATGGACGCCATCCTCGACGCGCTCGCAGTCGATACCCATGAGCTCCATCTTCTTGAGCACCATGCCCAAGTGAATGGGGCAAAAGCCCGTGACATCGACACCGCGATCGTCGGCCATCAACGCACCGGCAACGATAAAGGTACCGGCCTCGATGCGGTCGCCCACCACGCGATGGGTAACGGGATGGAGCTCTTCCACGCCTTCGATAGTCACGACGGGCGTACCCGCGCCGACAATCTTGGCGCCCATCTCGTTGAGCATGTTAGCGAGATCGACGATCTCGGGCTCGCGGGCGGCATTGTCGATAACCGTGGTACCCTGCGCGCGCACGGATGCCATAATGAGGTTCTCGGTCGCACCGACGCTGGCGAACTCGAGCGTGACGGTGGTACCGCGCAGACCTTGGGGCGCATTAGCGTTGATGTAACCGTGGGCGGTATCGAACTCAACGCCCAGGGCCTCAAGACCAAGAATGTGCATATCGATCTTGCGAGCACCCAGGTTGCAGCCGCCGGGCATGGCTATCTTGGCACGATGGAAACGGCCCAGCAGGGGTCCCATCACGGCTGTGGAAGCACGCATCTTGGCAACGAGCTCGTAGGGGGCCTCCCAAGAATCGACCTGAGAGGTATCAATCTCGAGCGTGTGCTCGTCGAGAACATCGATCGTAGCGCCCATGCCTTTGAGCACCTTGCCCATCACGTGGACATCGGAAATATCGGGTACGTTCTGCAGCGTCGTCTTGCCCGGCGCCAGAAGCGTTGCCGCCATGAGTTTGAGCGCGGAGTTCTTGGCGCCCGAAACGGGCACGGAGCCTCCGATGGCGTGGCCACCCTCAACGCGGATAATATCCAAGGTCTACCCTTTCAAAAAGCATGCCCGGGGTGGCTGGGCCATCCCGGGCATGATGTGTTCGCAAATGGTCGAACGCTAAATCGTTTGACTATTGGGCAAGCTTGAGCTTACACCATGCGATTTCATTATAGAGGTAGGCGCGGCGTGCATCATCCTCCGACAAATTACCCAGCTTCTCTTCAAAACCTTGAATATCAGCTTTAAGCTTGTCGGCATCGACGGTCGCCAAATCGCAAGCGCGCTCGGCGAGAACGGTCACGACATCGTCCGCAACCTGGGCATAGCCGCCGGCCACGGCAAACGTGTGGTCGACAGTGCCCATGGCCTTATCGGAAACGCGAACGTAACCGCGGTCGATCGTGCAGATCTCGCTGGAGTGAGCAGGCAGAACGCCAAACTCGCCATCCGTGGACGGAATCGACACAAACGCAGCGTCGCCCTCATAGGCGCAGCTCACGGGGCACACGATGCGGATACGCATAACCTACTTCTCCCCCATCTTGCGGGCGCGCTCGCGCACGTCCTCAATCGTGGAAGCATAGCGGAAAGCCTGCTCGGGCAGGTCATCGGCCTTGCCGTCGACAATCTCGGCGAAGGAGCGGACGGTATCCTCGACGCGGACGTAGACACCGGGGTTGCCGGTGAACTTCTCGGCGACGTGGAAGGACTGCGAGAGGAACTGCTGGATCTTACGGGCACGGTTGACCGTAAGGCGCTGCTCCTCGGACAGCTCGTCCATACCCAGGATGGCGATGATGTCCTGAAGGTCGGAGTACTCCTGCAGGAGCTCCTGGACCTTGACGGCGACACGGTAGTGCTCCTCGCCGACGATCGAGGGATCGAGAGCGTCGGAGGAAGACGCGAGCGGGTCGATAGCCGGGAACAGGCCGAGCGACGAAATGCTACGCGAAAGAACCGTGGTGGCATCGAGGTGCGTAAACGTCGTGGCAGGCGCCGGGTCGGTCAGGTCGTCTGCGGGGACGTAGACAGCCTGGACGGAGGTAATGGAGCCCGTCTTGGTCGAGGTAATGCGCTCCTGGAGGTCGCCCATCTCGGTTGCCAGCGTGGGCTGGTAACCAACGGCGGACGGCATACGGCCCAGCAGTGCGGAAACCTCGGAACCTGCCTGGGAGAAGCGGAAGATGTTGTCGATGAACAGCAGAACGTCCTGACCACGATCACGGAAATACTCAGCGGTGGTAAGGCCGGCCAGACCGATGCGCAGACGCGCTCCGGGCGGCTCGTTCATCTGACCATAGACCAAGCAGGTCTTGTCGATAACGCCAGACTCGCTCATCTCGAGGAACAGGTCGGTGCCCTCGCGGGTACGCTCGCCGACGCCGGTGAACACCGAGGTGCCGCCGTGCTCCTGGGCGAGGTTGTTGATGAGCTCCTGGATCAGAACGGTCTTGCCGACGCCGGCGCCGCCGAACAGACCTGTCTTGCCGCCGCGGATGTAGGGCTCGAGCAGGTCGACGGCCTTGATGCCGGTCTCGAAGATCTCGGTCTTGGTGGTGAGCTCGTCGAAACGGGGCGCTGCATGGTGGATGGGGTAGAACTCCTCCACCTCGGGCATGGGTTTGCCGTCGACGGGCTTGCCCATGACGTTCCAAATGCGGCCGAGCGTCTTGGGGCCAACGGGCATCTTCATGGGCTCACCGGTATCGGTGGCGATGAGGCCGCGCTGCAGGCCGTCGGTCGAGGACATGGCGACCGTGCGGACAACGCCGCCCGGAAGCTGGCTCTCGACCTCAAGGATCGTGCTCAGATGACCGATCGGGGTCTCGGCCTCGACCGTGAGCGCGTTGTAGATCGGGGGCACCGCACCGTCAAACTTGACGTCGACGACTGGGCCGATGATTCGCACGATGCGACCATCACCGGCAGTCGTCTTCTTGGTGGCTTCCTCGACCGCAAGCTGTACGGTGTTATTAGCCATTACTGTTCCTCCAATGCTGAGGCTCCGCCGACGATCTCGTTAATCTCGGTCGTGATCGAAGCCTGGCGCACGCGACTATACGTGCGGGTAAGGGTCGAGATGATCGCGGTGGCGTTTTCCGTCGCGGAGTGCATGGCCTTGCGGCGTGCACCCTGCTCGGCAGCCGCCGAATCGATCAGGGCCTGGTAGATGACCGTCAGGATATAAGACGGCACAAGCTTGCCGAGAACATGCTCGGGAGAGGGCACGAACTCGAACGTGGACGAGATGCGCTTAGGGGCGTCGGTCTCGTTCTTACGCGGACCGTGGGCCATAGCGATCATCTCGGGGTCGAGCGGCAACAGATGCTCGACGCGAAGCTCCTGATCCACGCGGTTCTTGGCGTGGTGGTAGACAAGCTCGACACGGTCAAGCTCACCGGCACGATACGCATCGCAGATATGAGAGGAGATCATGCGGGCCTGGTTGAAATCGGGCTCAGAGGAGTTGCCCTCAAAGTGCATGACGACGTTTGCGCGGTCACGGAAATACGTGGCCGGCTTACGCCCGCACGCGATGATCTCGCACTCGATGCCGTCGTTCGCCCAAGAAGCGGCGAGCTTTTCGGCCGTGCGCTCCACCGTCGTATTGAAACCGCCGGCAAGGCCGCGGTCCGAGGCAATAACGACAATCAGGCCATGCTTGACGTTCTCATGCTTCTGCAGCATGGGATCGGTGCCCGAACAGGAAGCGTCGCCGGCGACCGTCAACATGACGTCGGTCAGCGCCTCCTTATAGGGCTCGGCCTGCTTGGAA
This sequence comes from Collinsella sp., assembly GCA_048245415.1. Classification (GTDB taxonomy): domain Bacteria; phylum Actinomycetota; class Coriobacteriia; order Coriobacteriales; family Coriobacteriaceae; genus Collinsella. Next base: position 5,516 of record DBFBAP010000011.1, read on the forward strand.
CGATCGAGGGCACGACGGATCTTGGCCGTAGAGACCATCTCCATCGTGCGCGTGATCTGCTTGGTCGTGGTAACCGAGGAGATTCGCTTCTTAATGTCGCGAAGGTTGGCCATGGGGCTTAGTTCTCCTCTGATCCAGAAACATCCGAATGGTGCTTGGCCATGAACTGCTGCTTGAAGTCGCCGATGACGCGCAAGAGCTCAGCCTTGGTGTCATCATCGATCTTCTTGGCGCGAACCTTGTCGAGCAGCGAGCCAAAGCCATTGTCCATGTACTCGATGAGCTCGGCACGGAAAGGCAGCACGTCGGCAATCTCCAGGTCATCCAGGAAGCCCTCGTTGCCAGCGAACAGCGTAACGATCTGCTCGCCAACCTCAAACGGCTTGTAGCGCGGCTGCTTAAGGAGCTCGGTCATGCGGGCACCATGGGTCAGCTGCTTCTGAGTAGCCTCGTCAAGGTCGGAGCCAAACTGCGTAAAGCCAGCGAGCTCCTGATAGGAAGCGAGGTCCAGACGGAGGTTGCCGGCGACCTGCTTCATGGCCTTGGTCTGCGCATCGCCACCGACGCGGGACACGGAAATGCCCACGTCGACTGCCGGGCGCTGGCCCTGGAAGAAGAGCTCGGACTGCAGGTAGATCTGACCATCGGTAATGGAAATGACGTTGGTCGGAATGTAGGCCGAGACGTCGCCGTCCTGGGTCTCGATGATCGGCAGAGCTGTCATGGAGCCGTAACCGTTCTTCTTGGATATCTTGACAGCACGCTCGAGCAGACGAGAGTGCAGGTAGAAGATGTCACCAGGATAGGCCTCGCGTCCGGGCGGACGATGCAGCGTCAGCGACATCTGACGGTAGGCCACAGCCTGCTTGGACAGGTCATCGTAGATGACGAGCACGTGACCGCCGGGGTTGGTCTCGCTGGCGGGCTTGCCGTCCTCGCCGTTGTACATGAAGAACTCGCCGATAGCGGCACCGGCCATAGGCGCGATGTACTGCATAGGGGCGGAATCGGCAGCGGTGGCCGAAACGATGATGGTGTAGTCGAGCGCACCGTGCTGAGCGAGGGTCTCGCGGATGTTGGCAACCGTGGAGGCCTTCTGGCCGATGGCGACATAGATGCAGACCATGCCCTTGCCGCGCTGGTTGAGGATAGCGTCGATGGCAATGGCGGTCTTACCGGTCTTACGGTCGCCGATGATGAGCTCTCGCTGACCGCGACCAATAGGCACCATGGAGTCGATGGCCAACAGGCCGGTCTGAACCGGCTCGCACACCGGGGTACGGTCGATGACGCCGGGGGCCTTGAACTCAATGGGACGACGGTGCGTGGCGACGATGTCGCCCAGGCCGTCGATGGGCTGGCCGAGCGGATTGACGACGCGGCCGAGCATGGCGCGGCTCACAGGGATATCCATAATGCGGCCAGTGGTGCGGCACTCGTCGCCTTCCTTGATGGAGTCGACGGCACCAAACAGAACGGCGCCGACCTCGTCACGGTCAAGGTTCTGGGCAAGGCCGAAGACGGTCTCACCGGTATCGGAGCTCTTGAACTCCAGAAGCTCGCCTGCCATGGCGCTCTTGAGGCCGGAGACGCGCGCGATGCCGTCGCCTACCTCGTCGACCGTTGAAACCTCATGCGTATCGACCGTCGCGGAGAGGCTCGTGAGCTGCTCCTGCAGTTTCTTGGCGATATCCTGGGCATTGAGGGTTTCGGACATTAGGCTTCACCTCCGTACGAATTAGCAGAGTTTGCGAGGGTCTCCTGCGCGATGCGCAGCTGCGTCTTGACGGTAATGTCACGACGCTCGCCGCGGGCCTCGAGCACCAGGCCGCCCACGATAGACGGGTCGACCTGCTCGATAAGGAATACTTTGCGGCCGAAGTCCTGCTCGCATTTCTTAGTGATGGTTTGACGCAGCTCGTCGTCGAGCGGGATCGCCGTGGTGACGGTCACGCCCACTACATCCTCGTCTTCCTCGGCAACATACTTAAAGGCAGCTGCCACCTTGGGAAGAAGGTCGAGCTGGTCGCGCTTGGACATGGTGTCGAGCACGGCGATGATCTCGGGGTTGGCAGAAGCCAAGCGCTCGATCATCTCGAGGTCCTCGAACACATGGTTCTCGGCCTTGGCGGCTTCCAGAAGGGAGCGCGCGTAGGTCTCGAGCACTTTGTCCTGATAGCGGCTAGTCGGCATTCAGGCTACCTGCTTCCTGGATGTAGCGCTCGATGAGCTTCTTCTGCTCGGCCTCGTTCTCGAGTGCCTCGCCCACGATCTTGGTGGCGACGGCAACGGACAGGTCGGCGATGGAGTTCGCGGCACCGGCGTAGATGGACTTGCGCTCGTCCTCGACGGTCGTATGGGCCTTGGCGATGATCTCCTCCGCCTCCTTGTGAGCAGCCTCGATGATACGGGCGCGCTCGGACTCGGCGTCCTTACGGGCCTCGAGAACGATGTCGGCAGCCTGACGACGGGCGTCGGTGACGATCGAGTCGGACTCAGCGCGCTTGGCGATAGCCTCCTGCTTGGTCTTCTCGGCCTCGTCGAGGCTCTCCTCGATCTTCTTGCCGCGCTCCTCCATGGTTTTCATGATGCCCGGCAGGGCGACCTTGGCCAGCACGATCCAGATAATCAGGAAGGCGATAAGCGCCGGGATGAACTCCGCCATCTTAGGGATGAGGATGTCCGCACCGGCGGCGCCGTCCTCGGCGAACGCGGAAACCGGCATGAGCAGCGCGGCCGCGGACGCGGAGAGTGCGATCGCGCTCTTCTGGGATGAAAGATTCATACTTGACGCTCCGTGCTATTTAACGATCAGCGCGACAACGAAGCCGATCAGAGCCAGAGCCTCGCCGAAGGCGGAGCCCATGATGAAGACGGTGAACACGCGGCCCTGGACCTCAGGCTGACGGGCCATAGCACCCGTAGCACCCAGAGCAGACAGGCCGATAGCAAGACCAGCGCCGATAACACCGAGACCGTAACCGATAACTCCCACGATTCCTCCTTTGTCGTGCGTGTCTTATTTCACGCAGGATAACCTTTTTATAACTGCCGGGCTCCATGGGTACGGGCACCGGCGGTTTAACGAATTGCCTTACCTTTAAGGCGCGAACGGAAGACTACTCCTCCTCCGCGACCTCCTCTGCCTCGGAGACATACACGGCGGTAAGGACCGTGAAGACGTAAGCCTGGATGGCGCCGACCACAAGCTCGATCGCATAGATCAGGATGAGGATGGCAAGCCAGGCCAGCGAAGGCAGGGCGCCGACGGCGTGGGCCGCGGAAACCTGCTGAAGCAGCGGCTGCATGAACATGCTCGCCATGATGGCGAACGAGCCCATGACCACGTGTCCTGCGAACATGTTGCAGAACAGACGGACGGCGAGCGTGATGAGGCGCAGGAAGGTCGAGAAAAGCTCGACGACCCACACGAGCACGTTCATCGGGAAGCTCACGCCCTGCGGGGCGAGGCTCTTGATGTAGCCGATCACGCCGTGAGCCTTGCATCCGTAGTAGATGAAGTACACGAAGGCGAAGATGGCGAGCGCGGCGGTGGAGCCGATTGCACCGGTGCCGGGCTTCATTCCCGGGATCAGGCCGATCATGTTATTGATCAGGATGAACAGGAAAAGCGAGCACAGGAACGGGAAGTGCTTCTTCCAGTTCTCACCCACGACGCCCTTGCCGATATCGTTCTCGACGTACTCGATGATGTACTCGAAACCGTTGACGAAGAAGCCCTTGGGAACCAGGGTCTGCTTCTTCTTGAACACGGCCAGGACGATCAGGAGCACGATCGTGGAGACGATCAGCCAAAACGAGTACTGCGTGATGCCGCAGCTCAGATCGCCCACGACAGGGGTGGAGCTGAACTCGCTGACCAGATGATTAATCTCATCAGGCAGCTTTTCAAAAATTTCCACGACTTACCTTTCGACCTCATGAGGATCTCGCAGCGCCTTGGCGACGCGAACCGTGCAGGCGGCCATAAAGGCCACGAAGCCGATCGCCTCGCCCAGGAGGAACATGCGAAATGCCTCTCCGAACAACACAAACACAACCAAGGTAAAGACGAGCAGGGCGATTGCCGAGACCGCCAGACTCACCATACCCTTGAGCATGTCCGCATTCTGTTTATCGTCAAGAACCGGCTTGAGCGTAAAGACAAAGGGAAGGAAGGCAATTGCGCCCGCGATGGCGCCTGCAACGATAGCGAGCAGATCGGCTATCTGAAACACTGGCGTCCTCACTTTCCTTTTTAACGCTTCACAGAACAGTTCCCGCCAAACATTGGTGACTATTGTACGAGCCAATCGCTAAAGTACAACCGAAAAAGCATCGGTTAATACGCACCTGTTCGTTTTCTTAAGACCTTCTTTATGCCGCAGGTACGGTAATACGTTTTTCTCGAACCCTGCAGGGCAAAACGTCCGTTAACAGGAGTGCGCGCGGTCGCCTTTTGTTCGTCCGCGCGCACCGTTTCTTCGTATTTGCAGCCGCGGCCGTCTTAGCCCAGCGACTAGAGCGTGCCGTAGATGCGGTCACCGGCGTCGCCCAGGCCGGGAACGATGTAGGCAGCCTCGTTGAGATGGTCGTCGATGGCGCAGGTATAGATATGCACATCTGGGTCCTTCTCAGTCAGCGACTTGAGGCCCTCGGGGGCCGCGACGATGCACAGCATGCGGATGTCCTTGACACCGCGCTCGCGCAGGTAGCTAATGGCCATCTCGGCCGAACCGCCCGTGGCGAGCATGGGGTCGACGACCAGGCAGATGCGCTGGTCGATATCCTTGGGCATCTTGCAGTAATACTCGTGCGGCTCGTGGGTAACCTCGTCGCGCTCCATGCCGATGTGGCCCACGCGAGCGGAGGGCACCAGGTCGAGGATGCCGTCGACCATGCCAAGGCCCGCACGCAGGATGGGCACGATGGCGAGTTTCTTGCCAGCAAGCTGTTTGAACGTGGCGGTAGTGATGGGGGTCTCGACCTCGACGTCTTCCATAGGCAGGTCGCGCATGGCCTCGTAGCCGTCAAAAAGCGCGAGTTCGCGCACGAGCTGACGGAACTGGTTGGTGCCGGTGTTTTTGTCGCGCAGGATCGACAGCTTGTGCTGGACGAGCGGGTGATCGACAAGCGTCACACGGGACGCATCGTAGGTGACGGTCATGGATTGATTGCCCCTTTCGTTGCGGCCGCAAAACGGCCTTGCTGACAAGGCGTGCAGCAATGTTGCCGCCGCACGCCATGCATTAGTTTAGCGGTTTGTTGTATCGAGCAGCCCATCGCAGCCCTACTGTGCGGTGCTGAGCGAGCGCCTGACTGCATCACGCCAGCCCGCAAGGTTTTGCTCGCGGCGCTCGGCGGACATGTGGGGAAGGAAGGTCCTAACGATCTGGGCATTTTGCTCCAGCTCCTCCAGGTCTTCCCAATAGCCGACGGCAAGACCCGCCAAGTACGCGGCACCGATTGCCGTGGTCTCCACCGTCTCGCATTGCAGCACGGGGATATCCAGCAGGTCGGCCTGGAATTGCATGATGAACTCGTTGCGCGAGGCACCGCCATCAACAGACAGGCGCTCGATCGAAAGCCCCACGTCCTGCTCCATGGCGCGCAGCACGTCGTAGCTCTGATATGCCATGGATTCGCAGGCGGCACGTACGATGGTCGCACGGCTCGAGGCGCCGGTCAGACCGCACACGATACCGCGGGCATGCGGGTCCCACCAGGGAGCGCCCAAACCCGCAAAGGCGGGAACGAAGTAGCAGCCCTCGTTGTCGCTAATCGAAGCGGCGAGTTGTGCCGACTCGCTCACGCTCGAGATGATGCCCATGTTGTTGCGAAGCCAGTTCATCGTTGAACCGGCGGCAAAAATAGAGCCCTCGAGCGCATAGCTGACTTTGCCGTCCGCAGCGATACCGATGGTGGAGACCAGGCCATTCTTGGATTCGACGATCTCGTCGCCGGTGTTCATGAGCATAAAGCAGCCCGTGCCATAGGTGTTTTTGGTCTGGCCGGGATAGAAGCAGCAGTGACCGAACAGCGATGCCTGCTGGTCGCCCGCCACACCCATGATGGGCGGCATGTTGGTCATGATGTCGCTCGCGACGCGGCCGTAGTCGCCCGAGCTCCAGCGAACCTCGGGCATCATGGAACGTGGAACGTCAAAGAGCGCCAGCAGGTCGTCGTCCCAATCGAGCGTATGGATATTAAAGAGTGCCGTGCGGCTGGCATTGGTGTAGTCGGTGGCAAAGACCTGGCCGCCGGTGAGGTTGTAGATGAGCCAGGTGTCGATGGTGCCAAACATGAGGTCGCCCGCCGCCGCGCTCTCGCGTGCGCCGTCGACGTTGTCGAGAATCCACTGCACCTTAGAGGCCGAGAAATACGGGTCAAGCGTAAGTCCCGTGCGGGAGCGCACCAGCTCCTCGCAACCCTGTTCAACCAACGCGTCGATCGCCGGCGCGGTACGACGGCACTGCCATACGATGGCGTTATAGATGGGCTGGCCGCTCACGCGGTCCCAGACCACCGTGGTCTCGCGCTGGTTGGAGATGCCGATGGCGGCGATGCGATCGGAATGGATGCCGCTCTTAAACTGAACCTCCATCATCACGCCGATCTGGCTGGCAAGCACCTCCGTGGGATCCTGCTCCACCCAGCCGGGGCGCGGGAAGCTGGTTTTGACGCTACGACGCACCTGGGCAACGATGCAGCCGTATTCGTCGACAATGGCCGCGAGTACCGAGGTAGTGCCGCAGTCGAGCGCCATGATGTAGGAACCGCCAAAGTTAAACGAGGCATCTTCCATGCCCAGGCTGCCCAGATTCAACGACATCGCTTACACCCTTCTATTGCATCGGGTCGGACAGGACCCGCTCGATCTCTGATGCGGGAAGTGCGCCTTGGCGCAGGATCTGGAGCCCGCCGTGCTGGAACGACACGATGGTCGAGGCGTCGCGACACGGGGTCTCACCGGCGTCGACGGCAACATCGACCCCCTCCAGGATGCGACCCTCGACGGCGGCAAAGCTTGCCGGCGAAGGCGCACCGTGCGTGTTGGCGCTCGTGCAGGCAAGGGGACTGCCGCAGGCGCGGATGAGCGCTTGGACCACGGGAGAGGCCGAAGCGCGCAGGGCCACGGTGTCGTCGGCAGCGCGCATAAAGGTCGGCACGCAGGGGGCTGCCTTGACCACGATAGTCAGGGCTCCCGGCCAGCATCGTCGCGCGAGTACGCGGGCATCTTCCGGGATATCCACGCCATAGCGGTCGAGTGCTTCGACGCCATCGACCAGCCAAGCGACGGTTTGCGTGAGCTCACGTTGCTTGAGAGTGAAGATACGGCGATAGCCGGTGCCGAGCGCAGGAACTGCGGCGCCATTGACGGCAGCCTGCGGATCGCGCGGCCACGATGGGAATTCGCTTGTATCTTGGGGCACGGCGTCCGAGAAGGCGTTGACTGCCACGGCGACACCGTAGACGGTCTCGGTCGGAATCAAGGCCAGGCCGCCGCGGCCGAGCACCTCGGCCGTGCGCTCGACGGCAAGCCGATGCGGCTCGCGCGTTCCCTCGTATACCCGATAGACCGTCTGCATGTGTATGCCAGCCCCTTACGCTCCGGTGCAAGTTTGTTTACTGTGGGGCATTCTCGCACGAAACATTCAACCTATTTGCCCAGAGCGCATGTTGGTTTGGTGAGCGGCTCTAGTAGTCGGTGAAAGTGAGGGGGTTAATTGAAGATTTTTAGCGCGCAAGCGTAACGGTACGATCGGGAAACTCGATGCTTGCAACCAGTTTTCCGCCGAGGCTCTCTGCGTACCTGCTCAGCGTGTCGAGCCTCATCGAACCCAACTCCCCACGCTCGAGCTCGGATACACGTTTTTGAGAAACGCCCATCGACTGGGCGACCGACGCCTGTGTTAGATCTTTTAACCTGCGAATCTGAGCAAGCTTATAGGCTTCGATACGATCGCGAGTCCTCTCCTGCTCGGCGGTAATGGAGTCGCGTGTTATCCCGCGAGATTCCATATACTCATGCAGTTCCATCTCGATCGAGCCTCCTTACGTGGCGACGGTATATTTGCTCGGCCCTTGGAATGTTGATCGCATACCAACCGTTCCATTTTGCCCTTGACGATCCCGCTCGCGACTTATCACCCGCCAATAGCAATACCGCCTGGCGCTTGGGGTCAAAGGCGAAGAGGATGCGAATCACCTGCCCACCACACGACGTCACTCTCAGCTCCTTTAAATGATGAAGCTTCGAGCCCTTTACGCGGTCAACCAGCGGACGACCAAGGCTGGGACCTTCCTTCTCGAGCACCAAAAGGTCTGCATAAATCTGCTTCAGCGTAGCTTCATCCTGCTCATCAAGCCAAGGTTCAATGTAATCAAGCACGATACGGTACCGATGCAGCTGATTTGACATACCTTTCTCCTTCTATAGTAGAAGTTTTACGGTATATTGCAAGGACAAACTTGCGCAAATGTCTATTTATTCAGCTTAAATACGCTGTTTGGGCTCGGTGACGATGGCTCGGACGATGCGGGGGCGATCGGTGAGGTCGTGGACGATATGCACGTCCGAAAGGCCTGCCTGGCGACAGAGCTCGGCCGCGGCGTCGAGCGCGCCCTCGTAGAGCTCGCAGGCAAACAGGCCGCCGGCACGCAGCATGTAGGGCGCCGCGTTGAGCAGGCGGCGGAAGATATCGAGACCGTCGGCACCGCCCTCGAGCGCCAGATCGGGCTCAAAGTCCTTGACCTCATGCGGCAGCGAGCGCATGACATCGGTGGGGATGTAGGGCGGGTTGGAGACGAGTACGTCAAAGGTGCCCCACTCTTCGCGGGGAATGGAGCTCACCAGGTTGGTGAGGCTGAAGGCGACCTCGTCGGACGTGAGGCCAAGCGCATCGCGGTTTTTGGTAGCAAGGTCGATGGCGCGCGGCTCGATATCGGTAGCAGTGCAGGTAACGTGCCCGCGGCGCTCCCAGGCAAGGGAGAGCGAAATGCAGCCCGTGCCGCAGCCGACCTCGAGAACGCGGGCAGTGCGGGGCTCGGCTGGGGCAGATACGTTGGCCTCGGCGGCATCTTGCGCGGGAGTCGCCTGTTGGTCGTTGTCCTCAATGGCGATGCCGTATTCGTCGAGCTCGGGCTCGGGGGTTTCCATGGCCTCTGCTTCTGCCGCTTCGGCTTCTGCTGCCTGCGCGGCGGCTTCCTCGGCCTCGCGGTCGGCCAGTTCCTCGGCATAGGCGCGGCTACCGAGCACGTCGCTACCCAGCGCAGCCTCATCGGCGGCCGTCAGGTTGGCGGCACGGCGCTCGGCGGCCGCGCGTTCGTCAGCCAGCGCCGCCTCGGCTTTGCGGGCCTGCTCGACCTCATCGTTCCAAGGCAGCTCCACGCGCTGGCGGGCAGCGGCCTCGGGGCTCAGCACCTCGGCATCCAGATAGTTCAGAACTTCTTCGACGAGCATCTCGGTCTCGGGGCGCGGGATGAGCACACCGGGGGCGCACGCGACGTCGATCATGCGAAACTGCGTGCTACCGGTGATGTACTGCAGCGGCTCGCCCTTCGCGCGACGGACGACCGCCGCGTGCATGGTCTCGAGCTGCGCTGCGTCGAGCGTCTCGTCCATGCGCATATATAAGTCGATACGCGCCAGACCCGTAGCTGCGCACAGCAGCCACTCGGCAGAAAGACGGGGGTGCTCCTCGCCGCGCTCGGCCAGGTACTCCTTGGTCCACTCGAGACAACGCTTGATGGTCCAAATCTCGTTTGCCATGGGGCCCTCCCCTCTTAAGCGCCGGACGGCGCGCGAATGTCGGAGCAGATTGTACGCGAGGCCAGCGCTTGGCAAGGGACGATTGAAGGCAATTATCGAGAATCAGCCCAGAATTTTGCTTGGAACCCATCTGAAGTGCCCATTCGTCGACGTCTAAATCTGCATCCGTCAAGCTTTTGGCAAGGTTGACCCAAAACTGACCAATATCTAACCAAGAACTTGCCACATCGCTTGACGCGCGACGCATCAAAAATCGCCCCGCGACTTCTTGAACGATTTTTCGAGCAATATTTTCAATAGCAGATGAAAGCTGTTAATTACTTTGAGCAGGTAGACAGCTTAATTTCTAACAGAACAGATTAAATAAACTCGAAAAGTAATTTACCCAACCTAGTCATTTAAGAACGTCCCCAATGACTACCTCTAAGACGCCGCAGGTTGAGCATACCGCATCCGGAGCAAGGCAACGCCGCAGGCAGAGGACGGACAGCGAGCGCCGTCCAGGGCGAACAAGTTGGCATGAAAAAGGCGAGGCATAGACCTTCTGGTCATGCCTCGCCTTTTGAATGACAAATTGTCGCCCTGGACGGCGCGCAGCGTCGGCTGGTCCGCCGTTCGGTAGAACGGCGGAACCTACACAGCCTGTGCCAGCTTCTCGGCTCGCTCGGCGGCGGCGAGCGCCTCGATGACGGTGCCGAGCTGATCGCCCAGAAGGACGCCGTTGTAGGTGGAGTTGAAACCGATGCGGTGATCGGTCACGCGGTCCTGGGGCTGGTTGTAGGTACGGATCTTCTCGGAACGGTTGCCGTGGCCGATCTGGCTCTGGCGCTCGGCACCGAGCTCGGCCTGCTGCTTCTCGAGTTCCATCTCGTACAGACGGGCGCGCAGCATCTGCATGCAGACCTCGCGGTTCTGGATCTGGGAACGCTGCTCCTGCGACTGCACCACGGTGTTGGTGGGCAGGTGGGTGATGCGCACGGCGGAGTAGGTGGTGTTAACGCACTGACCGCCAGGGCCGGAGGCGCAGTAGGTGTCGATGCGCAGGTCGGACTGGTTGATCTGGACGTCGATCTCCTCGGCCTCGGGAAGTACGGCGACGGTAGCCGTGGAGGTCTGAATGCGGCCCTGGGACTCGGTCTTGGGAACGCGCTGGACGCGATGCACGCCGGACTCGAACTTCATGACGGAGTAGACGCGGTCGCCCTCGACCTTGAACTCGATGGACTTAAAGCCACCTGCCTCGCTAGGGCTGGAGTCGAGCACGGTGGTCTTCCAGCCGCGCGACTCGCAGAAGCGCTGATACATCTTGTAGAGGTCGCCGGCAAAGATGGCGGCCTCGTCACCACCGGCGGCGGAGCGAATCTCGACGATGGTGTTCTTGTCGTCGTTGGGGTCGCTCGGAATGAGCATGTACTTGATATCTTCCTCGAGCTGGGGAAGCTTGTCCTCGTTCTCGGAGATGTCCATCTGGAGCATCTCCTTCTCGTCAGCATCGGTAGTGTCGCGGAGCATCTCCTTGGCAGCCTCGATGTCATCGAGCGCGCCGATGTACTCGCGCGAAGCGGCGATGAGGTCGGACTGGTGCGCGTACTCCTTGTTGAGACGCGTGAACTCCTTGATGTCGGAGGCGACGGCCGGGTCGGAAAGCTTCTTCTCGAGCTCCTCGTAGGCCTTGATGATCTTTTCGAGCTTGTCGCGCATGGCAGGACTCCTTTATATGCGTGAAGGTGAAAATCGGCAGAATTGATGGGGCGCATGGCGCCACTGCGGGGGTAAGCCCAGCTAGAACATGTCGATCCTCAGATACATGCGCATCCCTTCGCGTATGAGGTACATAGTTGAGTCTAACTCACATATGATAGCGTGCGCAGGCAAACCTGCATATAACCCGCACGGAATCTGACAAAGGGACAGTCCCTTTGTCAGATTCTAGAGCTTGTGGAGCAGGGCGATGAGGAAGCGGATGCCTTGGAGGTAGGCGCGACGGGTGATGCGCTCGTTGGTGCCGTGGACGCCGCGGTCGCATTCGTCATCGTCGACCACAAAGGCGGAGAAGCGGATGCACTCGTGGCAAATGCGCTGGTAGTTGGCGGCGTCGGTTGCACCAATCACGGTCGAGGGCACGATGCTCATCGGCTCTTGGCCCACCGCAGACGATCCGTTTTCCTCCGTCCCCCTGGGATCACGGAAATAGCGGGTGGCAATGGCGCGAACGGCCTCGAGCCCCGGACCGCCCACGCGCGGGGACGGCGAGGGCTCGGAGCTGCCGGGGCCCAGCTCGACCTCGACTCGGCCAGCGAGCCCAGCGGCGGCAACGGCCTCGCGGCAGCAGGCCACGACATCGGCCACGCTCGTACCCTCGAGCATGCGGAAGTTGATATTGGCCCACATATCCTGCGGCATTACGTTGGCACCGGTACTGCCGCCTTCGATTTGCGTGGGCGCGCAGGTGGTGGTCACAAGCGGGTACAGCTTTTTGCTGGCGAGACAGTCGCGCACGATGGCATCCTTGCTGGTAGCAATCTCGTCTGCGGTATAAAGCCCCAGCTCGACGAGCTGCGCGGCAAGCAGATCGGTCACACGCGCCGGCCACTCGATATCGCAAATCGCGGCAATAGCGCGGCTGAGCACTTCGAGCGACGTGCCACCGTAAGGGTTGGAAGAGTGCCCGCCTTCGCTCTTCGTCTTGAGCACGATATCGGTATAGCCCTTCTCGGCAAGATCGGCATGCATGAGCCAACCCTCACCTGCGCCGTACTCGGCAGCCGCAACGATACGATAGTCGCCCTCGTCGATCAGGTACTCAAGCTCAACGCCACGCTCCTCGAGCGCGCGACCAATGGCGCCCGCGCCGTACTGCGTGGTCTCCTCATCCTGGCCAAAGGCCAGCAGCAGGGTTCGTTCGTGTTGCCAGCCGTGCGCCAGCGCATACTCAACGGCCTCCAGGATGCCCGCAACCTGGTCTTTCATATCGATGGCGCCGCGACCCCAAATATAGGTGTCGTCCACGTGCCCGCTAAAGGGATCGTGCGTCCAGTCCGTCTCGGTGCCCGGCACCACGGGGACCACGTCCATGTGGCCCATGAGCATGACCGGCTTGAGATCGGGGTCGGTGCCGGCAAGCGTCACGAGCAGCGAATGGTCGATGAGCTCGACCTCGCCCGTCGCAAACACGCGCGGCCAGGCCTGCTGCATATAGGCGCGCAGGTCGGCAAACGCCTGCCAGTCCACCGTCTGGGCATCCATGCTCGAAATCGTCGGAAACGACAGCACGCGGCCCAGGCGCTCGCATGCGCCGACCTCGTCGATATCGGCAAAATCATCCTCGTGCGCAAAGAAACGCCAAACCTCGGCCATGCCTTCCTCCAAAAACAGCGTGGCAAAGAGGCGGTCCCTTTGCCACGCTCGCTTGCATTATTTGTCGTTGAGATAACGCGAGAGGAACTCGCGGGTGCGCTGGTGTTTGGGGTTGCCAAAGAGCTCGGCCGGCGCGGCGTCCTCGAGCACCACGCCCTTATCCATAAAGACCACGCGGTCGGACACGGTTCGGGCAAAGGCCATCTCGTGCGTGACGACGACCATGGTCATGCCGTCGGCCGCGAGCTTGCGCATGACCTCGAGCACCTCGCCCACGATCTCGGGGTCGAGTGCGGAGGTCGGCTCGTCGAACAGCATGATCTGCGGATTCATACATAGGGCACGAGCGATGGCAACGCGCTGCTTTTGGCCGCCGGACAGGCGACCCACGGCGGCGTGCGCGAACTTCTCGAGTCCCACGCTCGTCAGATGCTCCATCGCGACCTTCTCGGCCTCGGCCTTGCTCATCTTTTTGAGCGTGACGGGCGCGAGCGTGCAGTTGTCGAGCACGTCCATGTTGTTGAACAGGTTAAAGCCCTGGAACACCATGCCGATGTCCTCACGCAGCTTGTTGATGTTGCAGCGCTCGGCCGTGAGGTCCTGGCCGTGGAACCAGATGTGGCCCGCGTCCGGGGTCTCGAGCAGGTTGAGGCAGCGCAGGAAGGTCGACTTACCCGAGCCTGAGGCGCCGATAATGGTGACGACCTCGCCGGGGTTAACGGACAGGTCGATGCCCTTGAGCACCTCGAGCGAGCCGAAGCTCTTGCGCAGGCCCTCGACGCGGATGAGCGGCTCATTGGTCTGTGCGGCGGCCGCGGTGCCGGTAGTGGCGGTATCTGCCATGATGATTCTCCTCGTCTTGAGCCTAGTTGGAGCTGGGCAGCGTGACCGGAGCCTCGGCGCCGAGCTTTTTGCCAAAGGCCTCGAGCAGGCGGCTCGCCACGAGCGTCAGGATCAGGTAGACCACGAGCGCCACGCAGTAGACCTCCATCTGGCGGTAGTACACGCCGGCGACGGTGGTGGTGGCGTACATGAGGTCGAACACGCCGATAACCGAGAGCACCGACGAGTCCTTGATGTTGATAATGAGCTCGTTGGTGAGCGCCGGAATCGCGTTTTTAATGCCCTGGGGGAACACGACTTTGCGCATAGCTTGCCACTGCGACAGGCCCAGCGAGCGTGCTGCCTCGGCCTGGCCGGGATCGATGGACTCGATGCCGCCGCGCAGGACCTCCATCATGTAGGCGGTGGAGTTGAGCGAGATGGTGACGAGGCCGGCGGTGAAGGTGCTCCAGATCTGGTTGGCCTGGGCGGTCTCGAAGCCCATGCCGCGCAAAACGGTGAAGCCCGCGTAATAGATGAGCAGGCCCTGGACCATCATGGGCGTGCCGCGCACGATGGTGGAGTAGACGGTCGCAAAGCCGCGGCCGATACTCTTAAAGAAGCGCACCAGGTCGTTATCCACGCGGTCGAACGTCTGAATGCGTAGGAACACGAAGAGCAGCGCCAGGAAGAATGCGATGACGGTGCCGAAGGTGGCAAGCGCGATGGTGATCTCGATACCGCGAATGAAGAAGTCCCCGCTCTTGTAGGTCATGTAGACCAGGCTCGACAAAAAGTCGCTGGGGTTGGAATCCGAGACAATGCTCACCTGCACCAGGTCGATAAACGACATGACGCAGCGGTCGATAAAGAAAACTGCCGCGATGGCGACCACGACGTAGCTGCCCAGGCGTGCGCCACGACGGCAGCGCTCGGATGCGAACGGCGACTTTTCGCGATAGTCGTTCCAGTGCATGAGCTTGGTGACCAGCGCCGCCGCCGACACGACGAGCCAGGCCCAAAGGATTGCCCAGAGGCAGTCTTGGAACACGCCCGTAGGCGCCAAGAAACTCATCGGCGTGGGGTTGCGCTGGCTAAACGCCAGGCCGAGCGCCGCGATGACGCTCGTGCCCAGGTATACATAACGGTGGTCGGCCTTGATAAAGGAGGCCAGGCGATTGATGGTTTTCATGCTGCCTCCCTATGCCGGCTGACGGTCGAGGCACGCGTCCCACATTTGGTCGCGCTCCTCTTGGCTAATGCCCTTGAGTGTCTTGTCGATGAGCTTAAGCAGCTTGTCCGAGCCCTTGCGGCAGCCGACGTTTGCCGTGACTTCCTGCTTAAAGCCCTCGCCCTCGGCAAATCGAATCGGCACGATACCCGGGTTTTGGGCCATATAGCCCTTCTCGTTCTCGGTGTTGTAGGTCACGGCGTCGCAGGTGCCCTGCAGCAGGTTCGAAAACACCGTGGGGACCGAGTCGACCGGGTTTTTGTGGACAACGCCCGGGATCTCGTCGATGACGGTATCGAGCATGGTGTCCTTTTGGCCGAGGACCGTTGCGCCGCTAAAGTCGCTGAGCTTGGTCGCATTCTGATAGGGCGAGCCCTCTTTTACGAACAGGCCAAAGTAACCGATAAAGTACGGGTCGGAAAAGCCGACGGACTCCTCGCGCTCGGGCGTGGCGCTCATACCGGCGATGATGAGGTCGATCTGGCCGTTGTTGAGCGAGTCGATAAGGCCCGAGAAGCTCTGTTTGACGGCAACGGGCTCGCCACCGAGGGCCTTGCAGACGATCTTGGCGATCTGCACGTCGTAACCATCGGCATAGGCGCCCTGCACGTTGTCGATGGGGATGGTGTACTCGCTGGCTTCGGAGACCTGCCAGTTGTACGGGGCGTAGGCCGCCTCCATGCCGATGCGGATCTTGTCCTTGCCGATCACGGAATCGGACAGGTCGTCGCGACCGCCGCCCGTCGTGGGCTGGACCACTTCCAGCGTGGATGGGCGCTGGCAACCGGCAAGTGCGCCGGCGACGACGGAAGCGCTCGCAGCAAACGCACTGCCTAAGAAGATACGACGGCTGCACACCGGCTGTGGATGCGCGTCGCGTTGATGGGGAGAATGCATAATCTGCCTTCCCTGTTGAATCGTATGCTGACGACTTAACAGGATACCGCTCAGCGCTACCTCCAGCAAATGCATATATAAATGCATATATGCAAGTTTACGAACTGAAAACGATTGGTAGTCGTTGGGGACGTTCTTAAACGACTAGTCAAACAAGAACGTCCCCAACGACTAGGCATGAAAAAGGCAAGGCATAGACCTTCTGGTCATGCCTTGCCTTTTGAATGACAAATTGTCGCCCTGGGCGGCGCGCAGCGTCGACTAGTCCGCCGTTCGTCAGAACGGCGGAACCTCTAGAATAAGGTGACGCTAAAGCTGCGGACGTCCGTCTCGCCCGGTGCCAGCGTAATGGTGTTGACCTTGTGCTCAAAGACATCGTCCTCGGTGTCCATGGTGGTGTGACCGGTCCAGGGCTCGAGCGCCACAAACGGAGCGTCGTTGGCGGCAGACCACACGCCAATGTACTTAAAGCCCTCAAAGTCGATCTTGACGCCGTGACCCGACTTGCGGCCGCGCAGCGTGAGCGTGGAGCCCGGGGTATCGGTGAACATGATGGCGTCGTTATCGAAGCTGCGGTGCGTGATGGGCAGCACGTCCGAGTTATCGGGAGCCTTGTAGCTGCCCTCGAACGTCATAAGACCGTCGGGCGTGATGATGGGAGCCTCGTTAGTCCAAGCCTCGGTAAACGCCAGCTCGTAATCCTCGAATGCCTCGTCCTCGGCACCGGGAGCCGGCACGTTAAAGGCAGGGTGACCGCCCATCGAGAACGGCAGATCCACGTCGCCGGTGTTGGTGACGGCAAAGGTCTGGGTGAGCGTAGCGTCGCCGGTGAGTGCATAGGTCATGTTGAGCTTAAAGTGGAAGGGAAAGGCCTTGAGCGACTCGGGCGTGTCGGTGATCTCGTAGGTTACCGAGGAGCCGTCCTCCGAAACCTCGACCAGCTTGTGCTCGACGATGCGCGCGAGTCCGTGGCGCGGCATCTCGCAGGTGCCGGCCGCAGACGTTGCCGTGTTGTTGCGCAGCGAACCCACAATGGGGAACAGGATGGGCGCGTGCTTGCCCCAAAAGGCGGGGTCGCCCTGCCACAGATACTCGTTGCCGTTGAGGGCAAGGCTCGTGAGCTGGGCGCCCATGGAATCGATGGCCGCGGTGAGGCCGCCGCGCTTGATGGTAGTGACGGTAGACATGCTACTTCCTCCAAAAGTAAACAATAGTGTCGAGGGCTATTGTCCCACTCTTGGCGGCTGGACGGGACGGCAGGCGATTATTGAGTAGCCATAGCGGAATGAGCGGCGAGCGCCTACTGGGTATCTACGTAAAGGTCGAACCCACCCTGCGGTGTGGTGTCGACCGTGTCGGGCGCCTGTGAGTTAAAGCTCACGGGAACCATGCGCTTTGAGGCGCGGAAGCGCGTGCCGTCGGTGGCGACGGGCGGTTCATCGACGGTGAGCTCGTAGTCGCCGGGCTTAAGTTCGATGCCGTCACCAGCGGAATTGACGTATTGATACTCGTCAATCGTCTGCCCTTTGAGCGTGCGCCCCACGATATGGATGAGCATTTGGCTGTCGCCGCGCGCGGTGTCCCACGTCGCGCCGTCCTTGACCTCGACCGACACATGTACCGAGCGCGTGCGGCCGAGCGATTGCTCGATAGACATCTCGACCCTGGCGGCGTCTTTTCGCTGCTGCTCGACATGGCTCCAGACGTTTCCAATTACCGAGCATGCGATAACGCCGGCCATGAAGGCGATAAGGATGGGGCCAAGCGGAGAGCGACGTCCTGCATCTTCCTCGCGAGACAGATTGGGGCGACGTGTGGGTGCGGGCGCCTGAGCGCCCTGCGAGGGCACGTCGAGAATACTGAAGGATGCCGTGCTGTCGGGATCGATGGTGTGACGCGGCTGCGGGGTCTTTGCCGGCGAGATCGACATGTCGGCTGGCTCGCCGAGCGTGGCCGTAGCGTCGGCCTTGGCCTCGTCTGCCTCGGCCTGGGCCCAAGCTTGTTCGAAGGTCAGGGGCTCGACAGGGTCGAGGGCGGCGTCCGAGTCGGCGGCGACGTCGTTGCCGGTCTCGTCCTCGTCGCTCGACACGTCACGCGGCGCGGGCTCGTCCCACCCCTCGTCCGGAGCCTCACCCTCGCTATACCACCATTCAAAGTTATCGATATCCATACGGGGCGCCCCTTAGGCCTCGCAAATAAACACTCGCTAGTCTTATACCCCCAGACGGCACCGAAGCTCACCCGCGCCGGACACGAAAACCGTCACAACATTCGACGCTTTTCCTCGATTTCGAGATTTTCGCCGAATGTTGTGACGGTTTGGATGTGACAAAGGGACTGTCCCTTTGTCACATAGCGAGGGCCGTACGGATGGATGGGTCGCTGAGAGCCTCGCGGAGCCAGGGGGCCAGCTGCTCGGGGTGACCCTGCAGGTAGCCGTCGAGCTCGGACGGGGCCACCGGACGCACTTCCGAGATCTCCTCCCGGTTGATATGCAGCTCGCCGGGCTCAACATGGGCGAGGTAGACCTCGCACCATTCGCACTCGCAGCGACCGTCACCGTGGTCCTCGCGGTACACCACGTGACCGAGGTGCTTGAGCTGATCGGGCTCGCGCGTAATGCCGAGCTCTTCGTTGATGCGGCGCGCCGTGGCGGCCGCGACGTCTTCCCCGGAGAGCGGATGGCCGGCACAGCTATCGGCCAGCACCCCGCCCCACAGTCGCTTGAGCGGACTGCGGCGACAGAGCAGCAGGCGCGCGTCTTCGCCCTGGCCCTCGACCAAAAGCGTCAGAAATGCTTGATGCAAAATGCCCTCGCCGGTATGGGCCTCGATGCGGTCGACGGGACCAAGCGCCTCGCCGGTCGCGGCATCGACCGCCACGACCTCGGCGCCCGCGCCGCCCTCATCCCAGCCGGCGCGCAGAATGCGGGCTGCGGCCTCCTCAAGCGCAAACTTGCCCTCGCCCACTGCAACCTTTGTCGTGTGCATACCCATGGGATCTCCTGTCGCCCGCAATGTACCTGAGACCATCTTCACCTATATTGCGACTATACAGGCAAGCTTTCCATGTGACAAAGGGACTGCCCCTTCGTCACATTCTGTTAGAGTTGCAGGGATTGAATCCCGCTTATTCATGCGACATTGGAGTGACAACCTTGACCGCCGCAACCACGCCTAAAAGTAAGTCAACCGCCGCCGCGCTCTCCCCCGCGCGCACCAAGCTCTGCCTGGCGCTGCTCGTGCTGTTGGGATTCTCGCTCGGCTGCTCCGAGTTCGTGGTCATCGGCATCGAAAGTGACTTGGCAACGGAACTCGGCGTATCGCTTGCCACCGCAGGCCAACTTATTAGCGTGTTCGCACTGGTCTACGCTATCGCGACGCCGGTGCTCGCGCTCAGCACGGGGCGTTTTCGCCGCTACCAGCTGCTCGTGTGCTACAGCATCGTCTTTGTGCTCGGCAACCTGGTCATGGCGTTGACGCCCAACTTCCAGGTGCTGTTCATCTCGCGCATCATCCTGGGCTCCGTCTCGGGCGCACTGCTCGCCGTGGGCGTGACGTACATCCCCGAGCTGCTGTCCCCGCAGCAAACTTCGCTTGCCATCTCGGTGGTATATGGTGCGTTTTCCGTGGCGATGGTCTTTGTGACTTCGATCGGCAAGTTTGTGGCCGACACGCTCGATTGGCACGTGGCCATGTACGGCACGCTGACCTTTGCCGTTTTGATCTGCGGAGCGCTCGTGGCGTTTATGCCGCGCGCCGGGCAAACCGACGAGCCTGCCACCTTTCGCGAGCAGGCGGGTCTGCTACGCGAGCCGAGCATCATCACCGGCATGCTCATCTTTTTGTTTGGCGTGGGCTCGGTCTATGTGTTCTACGGCTACGTGACGCCTTATCTTGAGCAGGTGCTGGGCATGGGCACGGTCGAAGCCAGCACCACGCTCATGGCCTACGGCGTGTTCTGCCTGATCTCGAACATCCTGGGCGGGTGGATCGATGCGCGCTTTGGCATGAAGGCGCTGCTTGTGACGTTTGTGCTGCAGGCTGCGGCGTTACTCGGGCTGTTTGCTTTGGGCGGCACCATGCCGCTCGCGCTGGTCTTTGTCTTTAGCTTGGCGCTGCTCATGTACCTGTTCTCGGTGTCGTGCATCACACACTTTATGGATGTGGCACGCAGCCGCCACCCCAAGTCGATGGTACTCGCAAGTTCGGTTGAGCCCATGGCGTTTAACGTCGGCATCTCGTTTGGCACCGCAGTGGGCGGCGCCGTGGTAAGCGGAGTTGGCATTGCATATGTAGGCGCGGTCGGTGCCGTGTTCTCGCTTGTGGCCTGGGCGCTCACGCTGGTGACGATTAAGTTGGCTCGCTGGGAGCGCCGTCGTCAATCAGCACAGCCCCGGATGCAGGCATAGGGGCGAACATAGCCCAAGGTGGCGAGCAACCGGTGAAAACCGTCCCATACGAGTAGTGTTTATCCGCCTGCAAGCTCCAGTAGTGCAATTTCGGGTACTTCAGATACACACTTTTCTACTATTTCGTGTATTCCAAGTACATGAAATCGTACTAAACTATGTATCTGAAGTACACGAAATTGGAAAGGCGGCCCCATGCGCAGATCAATCGAATCCGTTATCGAATCATGGGCGACAAAGGACGCGTCGCGCCCCCTCCTCATCCGTGGTGCGCGACGCGTAGGCAAAACGTACGTTGCCGAGGAAATCGGCAGACGGATCGCCGGCGATGCGTTTGTCAAACTCGACTTTCAGACCGATCTTGAGCTGATCGCTCCGCTGTTCGACTGTCCCACCGACGACGTTGACGCCATCGTGGCGCGAATCTCAGACTATAAACGCACCCCCATTCGCAAAGAAACCGCCTTCATCCTGTTTGACGAGGTGCAGCTCTGCGAACGGGCGCTCAACTCGCTTCGCTTTTTTTCGGGTTCGGGCTGGCGCATATGCGCGACCGGCAGTCAGCTCGGCGTCGCCACGCGCAAGCGCAAGTTGCCTTTTCCCAGCGGCGTTCGTCAAGAGACCATGCATCCTATGTCGTTCGAGGAGTTTCTCTGGGCGCTCGACGAGGAGCAGATGGTCAATGCCATTCGTACCCACGCCGGCACGCTCGAGACCTACGCCGTGCACCAAGCCGCGCTCAGCCTGTTTCATCGATACCAGATCGTGGGCGGCATGCCCGCCGCCGTCAACGCATATCGCAAGACGTTATCCATCGAGGATGCGCGCGTCGAGCAGCGCGAAATCGACGAGACCTATACCGCTGATATGACCGACCCCGAAAACGGGATCAGCGGCGTGGCGGCGCGCAAGGTCTGGCGCTCCATTCCGTCCCAGCTGCTGAGATCGTCCACAAAAAAATTCAAGTACTCCGAGGTCGAACGCGGAGGCCGTCGCGCCAAGCTTATCGAGCCGCTCGACTGGCTCGAAGGCGCCGGCATCATATCGGTCAACAACCTGACCGAAGGCATCGAGCCTCCCCTCGTTCCCTTCGACGACGAAGATGGAAGTTTCTTTAAGGTCTATCTTCTCGATACCGGCCTCATGTTCTACAAACTCGGCATCAACCCGCGGCTCTGGCTCGACCTCAAAGAGGATTCCGCCATAGCGCTATCTTCCGATTTCCGAGGCGCCCTGGCGGAAAACTCGGTCATGCAAGCGTTTTCGGGCAATAGCTTGCAGACGTATTACTGGGTGCCGCCGTCGTCTTGGAAGACGACCGGCGAGCTCGATTTTTTACTTCAGACCGACCGTATGGAAATTGTGCCCGTCGAAGTAAAGTCCGCACGTAACGTGCGCGCGAGAACCCTCGGGTCGTTTATGGACAAAGCCCGATCGCCATATGCCTACATTTTGTCCGAGAACAATTTTTTCCGCAGCGAAACCGATGACGGGCGCGAGCTGCGCCACCTCCCCTTGTACGCAGCGGGCTTTATTGGAGCAAACTGCCTCAAGAGCAGTCTGTAAGCCCTGCGCGACCGCCTAGAAAGGAAGCCGCTCATGCAACGCATTCTTTTTATCTGCTATGGAAATATCTGTCGCTCGACGATGGCTGAGTCCGTGTTTACCGAGCTAGTGCGGCGCGCCGGGCGCGCGGGCGAGTTTGTCATTGATTCCGCTGCGACCTCGACCGAGGAGATCGGCAACCCGCCACACCACGGTACCGTTGCCAAGCTGCGCGAGGTCGGGATTCCCGTCGTCGCACATCGTGCACGTCAGGTGCGTCGCGCGGAGTATGGCGACTGGGACCACATTGTCTATATGGACGACGAGAACGCCCGCGGCCTGTACCGAATTTTTGGGAAGGACCCCGATGGCAAGATCTCGCGCCTGCTCGATTGGACCGATCGCCCCGGCGACGTGGCCGACCCCTGGTACACCGGCAATTTCGATGCCACCTACCGCGATGTGCTCGCCGGTTGCACCGCTATGCTCGAGCAACTGTAGGCGCTCGGGCGGCGCGGGCACACGGGCCACGCTCGTTATCTCGGTGGGAGAAAATCCACGCTCATGAATGTGGCAAAGGGACTGCCCCTTTGCCACATCCGGGACTGGCCCTAGACCGGCTTGACCTCCAGCTTTATCCCTTCGGCGCAGGAGTCGCCCAAAACATCCGAAAGGGCCCAGGTCGCATATAGCGGCAAATAGAGAACCGCTCCGTTGCGCTCAACGTTGCCTCTCGAGAAAACAATCCCGAGCCTTACGCCATATTCAGCCGTATCAAGCACATGACCGAGCGCAGCGTGCGCGTGGTAATAGGAGCCCGATTTAACCTCGATCGGAACAGCCGTCCCATCCGGTCCATCGACCACAAAGTCCACTTCGCCGCGCTTTTTTGTCTGATA
This sequence comes from Collinsella sp., assembly GCA_048245415.1. Classification (GTDB taxonomy): domain Bacteria; phylum Actinomycetota; class Coriobacteriia; order Coriobacteriales; family Coriobacteriaceae; genus Collinsella. Next base: position 28,450 of record DBFBAP010000011.1, read on the forward strand.
GTAGTAAAGCTGGCGATTTTGGGCAGCTAGCTGCTGGGCCACCACGTTTTCGTAAATGCCGCCCAGATTGGGCTCTTTGCTATCAAGATACGCCGCTTGGGCGACTCCAACGGGGTAGCGCGCCATCAACATGCCCGTATCCGATTGATATAGCTTGAACTGCGATGGCCGTGCCGTCTTGAGCAGGGGCGATTTTGGCTCGGTTACGATATCGGCTTTGAGAGCAACGCCGGCATCGACAAGCCATACAAAATCTCGCTGATACTTCTCGTAGTGAGCCTTGGGGTCAATGGAATTGAGCACGAAGCGCTTGTTTTCGCCCTCGAGCATAATAGGGAGCTGATTGTAGATGCTCTGCACCTGCAGGGCTCGCCCGCTTGCATACTTGGAGATATCCCGCCGGTACTGTTCGTTGAGCTCTGACTGCAGCTGACGAACAGAGGCAAGGTCGCCCTGCGTGTCAAGGAAACGCTGCACGACCTCCGGCATTCCGCCGACAACGGTATAGGTCCTGAAGTTTGCCATCATCGCGTCATGAATGTAATCAGGAATGGGCCTCTCGCTGATACACGCGTCACGTATCGTTTGGCGAGCCCCCTCGCTCACCCCGGTTGCCCAGCAAAACTCCTCGAAATCGAGCGGGAACATCCTAAGCTCGTGGACATACCCCACGGGATAGGACCTGACGCCCTTGAACTGGGTCCCGAGCATTGACCCCGAAAACGCCCAGCGGCACCTCCCGTCCTCTACAAGGAACTTTGCCATCGTCATGATGTCGGGGGCCTCTTGGACCTCATCGATAAACACGAGCGTTTTGCCTGGTGCAATCGACTTTCCCGAAAGAAGCGTCACCCTGCTGATGAAATCATCGGCATTCCGCGCCTCGAGAAGAGCATCTTTTGCCTGGCGATTTTCCATGAGGTTAAGCTCGATGTAGGTTGCATGGTTGGCTTTGCCAAATGCGCGAATCGAATAGCTTTTGCCAATCTGGCGAGAACCCGTAATGAACAAGGCCTTTTGCTCGGAAGACTTCAGCCAACGCTCCAGCTCTGCCGCTATTTTCCTGCGCAGCATAGGCTCTCTCCTCAGTGTCATCAAATGAAATGCAAAGTTTTATACGCTTGATTATCGATGAAACGCAGAATTTTTAGAACCTAAAATCAAATGAAATGCAGAGATTTGAAATTATAAGCAAAAGAAGGGGCACCACCGGCGAATGTGTCAAAGGGGCTGTCCCTTTGTCACATTGCGCTCGACTACTTGTCAACGATCTCGGCAAGCCAGACGTTCAGCGTATCGACCTCGGGGCAGCAGAACTTTGCCGTACCAGGCTCGTTGCCAGGCACGGTTCCGCCATAGCGCAGGATATCGATATAGGGAAAGCCCACATGGCAGGCCATGGCGCACATCCTGCCGCGGTCTCGGTCGAAGTCAAAGACGTCGCCCGGCTTGTGACCATGGTGGCAGCGGCACGCACCCAGCTGGTCCACGCAACTCACGCGGATACGTGGACGCTTTCCACGCGGCGCGCCGAGCGGCTTGCCCCCGCCCGCAGGCCTGGCGCCGTTCTCGCCAGCGTTACTCATGGTCGATCACATCCAGGCAGGCCTCGATGGGAAGGCCGGCCGACTTGTCCTCTTGGTCGGCATTGCGCTCGATAAGCTCCGCTACCACGCGCATGGCATCGCTCGTCGCGCGCTGAAGGCTCCAACCGGCCATAACGCGGCCGACGAGCACCGCCGAGAACGTGTCGCCCGTGCCCGGGAAGTAGACCGGGATCAGGTCGAAGGGAATCGTGAAGTACTCCCCCGCCACGTGGTCGTAACCGATAACGGCGTTCGCGCCGTCGACCACAGCGCTCGTAATGACCACCGACTTGGCGCCCAGCGCGCGCATGGCGTCCACAAGGACGCGGGCCTCGTCGGGCGTGATTTGCTCGGCAATAGGCGTATCGGTGAGCAGACAGGCCTCGGTGTAGTTAGGCACCGCGTAGTCGGCGCACTCGAGCAGGTGCCTCATGAGACCGATCGTGGACTCGGGCACGCCGGCGTAGAGCTTGCCGTTGTCGCCCATGATGGGGTCGACGAACACCTTGGTGCCCTTTTGCGCGCGACGGTGGCAAAAGTCCGAGATGATACGCGTCTCTTCCTCGGTCACGATAAAGCCGGTCGAGATAGCGTCGAACTCAAAGCCGAGCTCCTCCCAGATAGCGAGGCTTTGGCGCACGTACTCCGTGGTGTCGTGGATGTAGAACTTGGGGTAGTTGAGCGTATCGGAAACAAGGGCCGTCGGCAGGTTATGGATACGGTAGCCCATGTGCGACAGCACCGGCAGCATGGCGGAAAGCGCAACCTTGCCGTAGCCGCACATATCGTTGATCAGCAGCAGCTGAGTATTCTTCATGAGGGTCTCCCTTGGTTCGGGCACGGCGCAGCAGCGCCACAGTGCGACTAAGTGTAGCGCAGGGAGCGTTTGCAGCGTCGAGCGGTTACGGCGTTTGGCAAAACGCCGTAACTTAATAAGTTTGGTACCTTGACATTGATTTCTCACGCTCCTAAATTGGTTAGGCACAAAACAATTCCACTACCTAACTAAAGAAAGGAGCGAAGCTTAGATATGTGTGTTGAACCACTCGTCCTTCCGCATGAGCCCGGCGGCGACCCGTCGCAACCGGTAGACATACCCGAAGCGGTCAGCGCCGAAGACAAACTCGCCAAGCGCATCCTGAGCGGCCTGGGATTTTGCGGCCATTACATGCATTTTCACGGCGGCGGCATATCTGGCAAGGCGCCTATTGTCTGCCTACTCGCCAAGCAGCCGACCGGCGAGCTGTCCCAACAGGAGCTCGGCATGCACTTCGACCTCAAACCGGGGTCCCTTTCCGAGATTCTGTCCAAGCTCGAACTGGGCGGTCTTATCGAGCGCAGTCGCAATCCCAAAGACCGTCGGCAGCTCACCATCCGCCTGACCGAAGCGGGATGGGAAAAGGCCCGTGTTGAGCAGGCAGCCCGCATTCGCTTTAGGGAACAGGCCTTTAGCGCCCTTACGCACGACGAGCGCGAACAGCTCGCCGAGATGCTCGAAAAAATCCGCGTAACCTGGGAGGAACTGGATGATTAAAACCCTCATGGGAAGCATCCGCGATTACAAGAAGGTCACGATCGCCACGCCGCTGCTGGTGCTTGGCGAGGTGCTCTGCGAAATGATGATCCCGTTTATCACCGCCGACATGATCGACGCCATCAAAGACGGCGCCACCGTCGCCCAGATGCTTCCCACCGCAGGCTTTTTGGTGCTCATCGCACTGACGTCGCTCGCTTTTGGTGCCGCTGCCGGCGTCACCTGCAGCCATGCGAGTTGCGGCTTCGCCAAGAACCTGCGTCACGACCTGTTCTACAAGATCCAGACGTTCAGCTTTGCCAACATCGATGAGTTCTCGAGCTCCTCGCTCGTCACCCGCCTCACCACCGACATCAACAACGTGCAGCAGGCCTTTATGATGCTCATCCGCATCGCCGTGCGCGCGCCGCTGGTGTTGGTCTTTGCCTTTGCCATGGCCTACGCCATGGGCGGCAGCGTCGCCATGGTCTACCTGGTCATCATTCCGCTGCTGGGCTTTGGCCTGTTCTTTATCATCTATAAGGTGCGCCCGATCTTTGCCCGCGTGTTCCGCAAGTACGACGCGCTCAACGAGTCCGTCGAGGAAAACGTCACCGGCATGCGCGTGGTCAAGAGTTACGTGCGCCAGGACTACGAGAAAGAGAAGTTCGCCACCGCCGCGCGCGACGTCCAGATGGACTTCACCCGCGCCGAAAAGCTGCTCGCCTTCAATAACCCCATGATGAACATCTGCGTCAACGGCGCGTTCGTCGTCATCATCTACCTGGGCTCCGAGCTCATCATCACGAGCCAGGGCACCTTGTTCGACGTGGGCCAGCTCTCCTCCATCTTTACCTATGGCTTCCAGATTCTGATGAGTCTGATGCAGCTGTCGATGATCTTTGTCATGGTGACCATGGCCGATGAATCGGCGCACCGCATTACCGAGGTGCTTGCCGCCGAGCCTACGATCGCCAACCCGACCGAGCCCGTGCCCGAGGTTGCCGACGGCTCCATCGACTTTGACCACGTGAGCTTTAAGTACTCCGAGCACGCGAAGCGCCAGGCGCTCGACGATATCGACCTGCATATTAAGAGCGGCGAGACCATCGGTATTATCGGCGGCACCGGCTCGGCCAAGTCGACGCTCGTGAATCTGATCGCCCGCCTGTACGATGTCACCGAAGGCACCGTGCGCGTCGGCGGCGTGAACGTACGCAACTACGATCTGGACGCGCTGCGCCACCAGGTAGCCATGGTGCTGCAGAAAAACGTGCTGTTTAGCGGCACCATCGCCGAAAACCTGCGCTGGGGCGACCCGAACGCCACCGACGAGGAAGTCCGCGAGGCAGCACATCTGGCCTGCGCCGACGAGTTTGTCGACGGCTTCCCCAAGGGCTACGACACCTGGATTGAGCAGGGCGGCTCCAACGTTTCCGGCGGCCAGAAGCAGCGCCTGTGCATTGCGCGTGCCCTGCTGCGTCGCCCCAAGATCTTGATCCTGGATGACTCCACGAGCGCCGTCGACACCAAGACCGACGCCAAGATCCGCGAGGGCCTGGCGAGTTATCTGCCCAACACGACCAAGCTCATCATTGCCCAGCGTATTAGCTCCGTGCAGGATGCCGATCGCATCATCGTCATGGAGGGCGGCCGCATCAAGGACATCGGCAACCACGACGAGCTGCTCAAGACGAGCGAGATCTACCGCGAGACCTTTACCTCGCAGAACAAGATGAGCGCCGAGGGCGAGGACGCGGGCGAGACCGCTGCAGCCGGCACCGAGGCATCTGCATCGCAAGCCCAGACCCAGGAAGGAGGCGAGGCACATGAGTAAGGCCACTACCGCCGAGCGCGTACGCAACCGCAAGGGCGGCGACATGACGCGCCTCATCAGAATGCTCTTTGGCTTCTACCCGGTGCTTTTGCCCCTCGTCGTCGCCGGCGTGGTGCTCTGCGCCGTCATCAACTCCATCGGCGCGACGTTTCTCCAGAGCGCGCTGCAGGTCATCAGCGAATCATGGCAGTCGGGCGACTGGACGGCCGCGCAGCCCAAAATTCTGAAGCTTGTGACTACCCTCGGCTGCATCTACGCCGTGGGCGTCGCGTCTTCGCTCTTCTGGAACCGCGCCATGGCCGTCATCACGCAGGGCTCGCTCGAGAAGCTGCGCGAAAAGATGTTCAACCGCATGCAGGACCTGCCGATCCGCTACTTCGACACGCATCAGCGCGGCGACATCATGAGCCACTACACCAACGATATCGACACGCTGCGCCAAATGATCAGCCAGTCGCTGCCCAACCTGCTTATGACGATCATCGTCATCGTCACGGTGTTCTTCATCATGCTGTACTACAGCGTTTGGATGTGCCTGGTCATCATTGCCGGCGTCGCCTTTATGACCTTTATGACCAAGCTCCTCGGATCCAACTCCGCGCGCTTCTTCATTGCACAGCAGACCGAGCTCGGCGTGGTCGAAGGTCATATCGAGGAGGTCATGAACGGTCAGAAGGTCGTCAAGGCGTTTTGCCACGAGTCCGCCGCCGAGGCCGATTTCGATGAGCGCAACGAGAAGCTCTTCGAGGTCTCGCAGAAGGCCAACATGTACGCCAACATCCTCATGCCCGTCCTTATGAACCTGGGCAACCTGCTCTACGTGCTGGTCGCGTTGGCCGGCGGCATCTTCCTGGCGCTGGGCGTGCCTAACCTGAGCATCTCGGGCATGGCGCTTTCCATCGCCGTCGTGGTACCGTTCCTCAACATGACCAAGCAGTTCTGCGGCCAGATCGGCCAGATCTCGCAGCAGATCAACGCCGTGGTCATGGGCCTTGCCGGCGCCGAGCGCATCTTTGAGCTGCTCGACGAGGAGCCCGAGGCCGACGAGGGCTACGTGACGCTTGTCAACGCGCAGGTCAACCCCGACACTTGGCAGCTCGAGGAGGCCGACCACCACACCGGCATGTGGGCGTGGAAGCATCCGCACCGCGCGACCGGCGAAATCGAGTACGTGCCGCTGCGTGGCGATCTGGTCATGGACAACGTGGACTTTGGCTACACGCCCGACCACGAGGTGCTGCACGGCGTGTCCGTGTACGCCAAGCCGGGTCAGAAAGTCGCGTTTGTCGGTGCCACCGGTGCCGGTAAGACGACCATCACCAACCTCATCAACCGTTTCTATGACATCGCCGACGGCAAGATTCGCTACGACGGCATCAACGTCAACAAGATCCGCAAGGCAGACCTGCGCCGCTCGCTGGGCGTGGTGCTGCAGGACGTGAACCTGTTCACCGGCACCGTGATGGATAACATCCGCTACGGCAACCTGGACGCTACCGACGAGGAGTGCATCGCGGCGGCCAAGCTCGCGGGCGCGGATGACTTTATCACCCGCCTGCCCGACGGCTACGACACCATGCTCACCGGCAACGGCGCCCAGCTGTCGCAGGGCCAGCGCCAGCTGATTTCGATCGCCCGCGCCGCCGTCGCCGATCCGCCGGCGATGATTCTGGACGAGGCCACGTCGAGCATCGACACCCGCACCGAGGCTATCGTGCAAGCGGGCATGGACAAGCTCATGGAGGGCCGCACGACGTTTGTCATCGCGCACCGTCTCTCCACCGTGCGCAACTCCGACGCAATCATCTGCCTGGACCACGGCCGCATCATCGAGCGCGGCAACCACGACGAGCTGATCGCCAAGCGCGGGTATTACTATCAGCTCTATACCGGAGCATTTGAGCTGGAGTAGTTCGGCCCGCCGAGATGGCCGATTTGCCGCTCATTCGTCGGGCATGACCCTAAGGTCAATGCCCTCCTCTTTCGGGGCGAATCGATTCATCTCAACGACCCAAACACAATGCACCGCAACGCATAAGCCCCCGCAGTTCATATGAGCTGTGGGGGCTTTTTTCATGCCAGCCGGAAACCGTATCCCACTTTTCGGGCTCAGAATGGGATGCCGTTTCCCGCTGGGCCCCCTCCGGGAAACGGCATCCCATTTCAAGGGCATAAACCGGGATGTGATTTCCCCTAACGGCACCTTTGGGAAGCCGCATCCCACTCTAGACGCACAAAACGGGATGAGCTTTCCCATGGTGATCCAAGACCAGAAGCATGTCCGATAGCGCGGCCAGGTCAAGAACAACAAGGCAAGCGTCACGCCAATTTGGACGAGCGTCTGCTGCAGTTTGAGGCTGCTGGCCCATATGGTAGAGTTAACCACCCATGAATTTCAGCACACTGCGTGCTACCTGTTCTTTTGTCATTTAGGGGAGTGAACTTGTGAATACTTCTGTCGCCAAGAAGGCCGGCCAGGCGGTGCGCCCGCTCATGATGGTGCTCACGGCAGTTCTCATCTTCTTCTTCATCAATGTTATGCTGCTCGTCTCCGATATCCAGGGCACGGCGCGCGTGGTCAACTACGCCGGTCTGGTTCGCGGTACCACGCAGCGAATCGTTAAGCTCGAGGACGCGGGCCAGCCTCAAGATGACCTGCTTAAAGCCGTGGATTCATACATCAACGGCTTGCGCTACGGAAGCGACGACCTCAATCTCGTCCGTCTCGACGACGATGAGTATCAGGCAAAAATGACCGAGCTTGCAAATTATTTTGATGAGCTTTGCACCGAGATCATCCGCGTGCGCGAAGTCGGCTATGAGAACACCGACATCATCTCCATGAGCGAGGAGTTCTTTGGCATTTGCGACGATGCTACGCGACTCGCAGAGGACTACTCTCAGGAGAAGGCGTCGGCGCTCAACTATCTCGAGGGCTTGGTGATCATCGACATCATGGGCTTGGTGGCGACCTTTGCGGTCGAACTTGTTCGCGCGGTGCGAACTGCCGCGCTCAATCGCGAACTGCAGAACAAAGTCTATCTCGACGAAGCCACAGGACTGCCCAACAAGAACAAGTGCGAGGAGGTCTTGGGGCAGGAGCAGCCTGTCTCCGCGGAGGAGCCCGTTGCGGTGTGCGTCTTCGACCTTAACAATCTGCATGTGGTCAATAACAACTTCGGCCATGAGAAGGGCGATGAATACATTCGCTCTTTTGCCCAACAACTGGGAAGTGCGGCGTCGGAGACGTGCTTTGTGGGTCGCGACGGCGGCGATGAGTTTATCGCGGTGCTGCGAGATACCGATCGAGCTGCCGTGGAGTCCTGTCTCGCTCGGGTTCGCGCGAACGTGAACGAGTATTCCGAGACTCATCCCGACATGCCTATCAGCTATGCGGTGGGCTATGCGCTTTCCAGTGATTTTGATGAACCGCCTACGATGCGCGAGCTCTTTTCCCAGGCCGACAAAAACATGTACATCGACAAGAACCGCGTAAAGACAGCCGAGGCAGCCGGGCCGCAACGCGAGGACCGCTAAACCCGTAGCAAAGGGTAGCTAATTTGGGACGGGACTCTTTTGGCTATTTGAGAAGTTGTGCCATGGCGTTGACGAATTTTTGGACTTGGAGGGTGGGCTCGAGCGGGTAGTGCAGAAAGACCGGCACCTCTCGCCCGCACAGGAACGGCACGCCCACAAAGGCCGGGTGCACCCCCGACCATGCGCCGCAGGTGAGCACCGCGTCGCCCTTTTCCTCTGCCTCGTTAAAGAGCGCAAAGTCAAAGCTGTCCACGTCGATCACGTCCACGCCGCCGTCGGCCAACAGGTCGATGCGCAGGCTGTCCATGGCGTCGTTGCCGTGGCGGAGCACGCGCAGGCGCATACCCTCCAAGTCGGCGACCGTAATGCGATTCTTGCGCGCCAGCGGGCTCGTGCGCGGCAGGTCGATATAAAACGGCACGTTAACGATGCGAAGCTTTTGGCAGGCGTCGCCCCAGCGTGGGGTAGAAAAACTCGACTGCACCACATCGACCTCGCGGCCCAAGCTGCGCATGACGGTCTCGCGTTCGTCGTAGAGGTCGCTTACCGGCACGATCTCAAATCGCAGCGACGGTTCCAGATCGTGGATGCCCGACCACATCGACAGCGTTTGGCGCCCTGGGCACATCATCGACACGCCCAGGCGCACGGCACCGCCATCGCCCGCCGCGCGTCGGGCACGGCGCAGCGCGTCCTCGGACTGCCGCATGATCGAGCGCGCGTCGTCCACCAGCAGTGCGCCCGCCGGCGTCACCTTGACGCCCGAGTGCGAGCGTTCGAACAGCGTGATGCCGAACTCGGCCTCGAATCCCGACACCTGCTTGACGAGCGCCGGGGTCGACACGCGCAATTTTGCCGCCGCACGCGAGAAGCTTCCCAGCTCCGCGGCGGCCGATATGGCCTCAAGTCGTCGATCGTACACGTCAATCTCCCGTTTTCGTGCCCGTGGCCACATGGTGCCACAGGGGGTTGTTTTCACAGGTCACACGTTCAATTAATTGAGAATAAACTGCATCGCACAGTGTAAACCTACGGTTAACGCCATTCTAACAAATATGCAATTCACCTGCGCAAATGCGAAGCATACGATAACCAGCGAAAACCACGTGGGTCGGTTAATGGGAGCGACCCACCGGGAGGCACAAGAAGGGAAGTTCCTATGAGCAATTGGCTTAAGCTCGAGGGCGATGTCTGCGCCGTGACTGGCGCGCTCGGCGGTATGGGCGTCGAGATTTGCCGCGAGTTCGCCCGCAACGGCGCCAACGTCGTCCTGCTCGACCTGGACGAGGAAAAGGTCAAGGCCGCAGCCGCCGACCTCGCCGCCGAGTTTGGCATCCACGCCGAGGGCTACAAGATGAACGCCACCGACGAGACCGAGGTTCAGGCCGCCGTCGATGCCACCATCACCAACTTCGGCCGCGTCGACGTCCTTGTCAACACCGCCGGCATCCTGCGCTTCGCCGCCATGGAGGACCTGCCGCTGAGCGACTGGGAGCAGGTGCTCAACGTCAACCTCACCGGCTACTTCATCACCTCGCAGCGCTTTGGTCGCGAGATGATCAAGGCCGGCCAGGGTCGCCTGGTGCACATCTCGACCGTCGCCAGCCACTCCCCCGAGACGTTCTCGGGCGTGTACAGCTCCACCAAGGCCGGCGTGAACATGATGTCCAAGATGCTCGCCGCCGAGTGGGGCCCCTACGGCGTCCGCTCCAACTGCGTCGAACCCTGCTTCGTTAAGACCCCGATGTCGGCCAACTTCTACGCCGACCCCGAGGTCGAAAAGAGCCGCAGCCGTCTGATCGCCACGCGCCGCATCGGCGAGGTCAGCGATATCGCCAACGCCGTCATGTTCCTGGCGTCCACGCGCTCGGACTTCACCACCGGCGACGCCATCAAGGTCGACGGCGGCTTCTCCAACATGATGGGCGACCTCACCGCCAAGCCCGGCGGCCGTCGCGCCTATGCCGACAACTACCTTAAGAACAAGGGTGTCGAGCTCTGGTCCGATGAGTCCGGCGTCGCCAAGCCGACTGACCAGTAAACCAACCTGACAGGGAGGTCCCGCGGACACGCCCGCTCCTCCCCCGTATCGATCAGAAAGAGTCCAATGGCTTCCACCAACTCCAACAAGGGTCGCGCCGTCGTGCTTTCCGCCGCGTGCGTCACCATGTTCTTCATCAGCTCCATCGCGCTGTATTCCGTCGTGAGCAAGAACCTGCTCGCCGTCTACCCCGAGTGGTCGAGCGCCCTCACCTGGGCCTTCCCGGTCTTTCAGACCATCATGGCCGTGACGGGCATCTTCGCCGGCCGCATCTCCGATAAGATCGGCCCGCGCAACGTCGTTATCGCCGCCGCCGTGTGCTACGGCCTGGGCTGGTTCATGTCCGGCACCGTCACCGAGCCGTGGCAGTTCTACCTGTGGTTCTCGCTCGTCGCCGCCATCGGCAACGGCCTGGGCTACAACCCGGCGCTCACCACCGGCCAAAAGTGGTTCATCGACAAGAAGGGCCTCGCCTCCGGCATCACCCTGGCCGCTTCGACCGCCGGCCCCGCCGTGCTGTCCCCGGTGCTCGCCTCGCTGCTCATCCCGAGCCTGGGCATCTTTGGCGCCCTTAAGGCGCTCGGCGTCATCTTCTTTGTGATGATCGCCGCCTCCGCCCTGTTCCTGAAGGCCCCCGAGGCCGGTTGGCTGCCCGAGGGCTTCGAGGCCCCCAAGGGCGGCGCGCATGCCGGCACCTTCGGCGACCTCACCCCGGGCGAGATGGTCAAGACCCCGCGCTTCTGGGTCCTCATCGTCACCTTCGCCTTTGCCGCCACCGCGGGCACCCTGCTCGTGGGCAAGGTTGCCTCCATCGCCGCCGTCCAGCTCTTCGCCGACCCCACGAGCGCCGCGGCCGTTGCCCTCGGCGGTGTGGTGGTCTCCGTCAACACCTGCGCCAACCTGGTTGGCCGTCTGTCCTTTGGCCAGATCATCGACAAGCTCGGCGCCTATAAGTCGCTGCTCATCAGCCTTGTCGTCACCATCGTCGCACTCGTCATCATGTCGATGAGCTTTACGCAGGCCATGTTCTTTGTTGCGCTCGCCCTGCTCGGCTTTAGCTTTGGCGCCCTGCTCGTCATCTACCCGCCGCTCACCGGTGGCGCCTTTGGTACCAGCAACATCGGTGTCAACTACGGCATCATGTTTTTGGGCTATGCCGCTTCCACCTGGATCAGCCAGCCCATCACCGCTGTGCTGTATCACGCCGAGGCCGGCAGCGCCGCCTACCAGCAGTCCTTCTACGGCGCCATTGTGATCGCCGCCATCGCCGTCGTGCTCACCGTCTACATGATGGTCTCCGACAGCAAGAAGAAGTCCGCCTAGTTTTACCGATGCGACAAAGGGACAGCCCCTTTGTCGCATTCCACCGGTCACCAGTATTAAGGAGTCGAAATGTCTGAGCTCAACCCCGTCCGCATTGCCGTTATCGGTGCCGGCGCCATGGGCCGCAACCACATCCGCTTTGTCACCGAGGAGCCCGAGGCCGAGCTCGTCGCCATCGCTGACGCCTTTGAGGGCGCCCGCGCCACGGCCGAGGCCGCCGGCGTGCCGTTTTATACCGATCCCGCCCAGATGATGGACGAGGTCAAGCCCGAGGCCGTCATTATCGCCACCCCCAACGACCTGCACCTGGGCGTTGCCCGCGAGGCCATCAAGCGCAACATCGTGCCGCTGGTCGAAAAGCCGATCTCCAACGACCTCGAGGATGCTCAGGCCTTCGCCGCCGAGGCCGAGACCGCCGGCGTGCCCGTGCTCGTGGGTCAGCACCGTCGCCACAACCCCTTCGTCAACAAGGCCAAGGAGATCATCGAGTCTGGCGAGCTGGGCAAGCTCACCGTGTCGAGCTTCCACTACATGATCTATAAGAATGACGAGTATTTCGATGTCGAGTGGCGCCGCAAGAAGGGTGCCGGCCCGATCCTGGTCAACCTGGTGCACGACGTCGACCTGCTCCGTTACCTGCTGGGCGAGCCCGTTGCCGTCCAGGGTATGCAGTCCAGCGCCGCCCGCGGTTTTGAGACCGAGGACTCCGCCGTGGTCAACGTCCGTTTTGCCGATGGCGCGCTTGCGAGCATGACCATCTCCGACGCCACCGCCAGCCCCTGGAACTGGGAGGCAACCGCTCGCGAGGATCCGCAGTACCGCCCCTTCGACGCCGACGCCTACTTTATCGGCGGCACTAAGGGCGCCCTGTCGCTGCCCCGCCTGCACCAGTTCTCTTACGACGGCGCCTCCAACTGGCACAAGCCGCTGCAGATGGAGATTCCGGCCGTCGACCCGGCACTGCCGCACAAGATGCAGCTCAAGCACTTTGTGAAGGTTGTCCGCCGCGAGGTCGAGCCCGTCGTGACCCCCGCCGATAACGTCAAGACGCTCACGCTGCTTAACGCTATCAAGGAGGCCGCCGAGACCGGCCAGCTCGTCGAGCTGTAATGCCTTAGGACAGGCCGCGGCAGATACCCCATGCCGAACCCCTCGGTCCGCCACCAATAAGCCCCTCTTCTTTGCCCCGCGAGCAGCCTCCTGCCCGCGGGGCTTTTTGCTACCTTGCCGACGATTTTTCTAGGGCGGGGGCTATTTTGTACCTCGGCTTGATTCGTTCGCCATGAAACAGTCTTTTGGGACGGGTGGTATCCTTGGTAGCCCTGTGCTGCAAACGCACCTTAAACGCAAGGAGTCCCATGGATCTTATCGCCCAGCTCGCCCACGAGCTCAACCTTAAGGCCGCCAACATCGAGGCAGCCGTCAAGCTCATCGACGAGGGCAACACCATCCCCTTTATCTCGCGCTACCGCAAGGAAGCCACAGGCGGAATGGACGACGTCGCCCTGCGCGCACTCGACGAGCGCCTGTCCTACCTGCGCAATCTTGAACAGCGCAAAGAGGACGTCATTCTGCTCATCGACGCCCAGGGCAAACTTACGCCCGAGCTCGAACAGCAAATTCGCGAGGCCACGCAGCTCCAGCGTGTCGAGGACCTCTACAAGCCCTACCGCAAAAAGCGCATGACCCGCGCACAGAAGGCCCGCGAGGCAGGCCTGGAGCCACTTGCCAACATGGTCATCATGCAGGCCTCGGCCAAGGGCAGCGCGCTCGACGCCGCCGCGGCATACGTCAACGAGGAAGCCGGCTTCGACACGCCCGAGAAGGCGCTCGCCGGCGCGGCGGACATCGTGGCCGAGACGGTGGCCGAGGACCCCGAGAACGTCGCCGACCTGCGTGCCTTTACGCAAAACACCGCAGACATCGTCGTCGAGGCCACCGACCCCGCCGAGAAGACCCCCTACGAGCCGTACTACAGCTATGATGAGCCGCTGCGCCGTATACCCAACCACCGCGTGCTGGCTATCGACCGCGGTGAGCGCGAGGGCAAGCTCCGCGTGCGCGTGAACGTCGACGGCGCCGCCGCCACGGCACGCCTCGGCAGCCGTTGGCCCCGACGCCAGGGCGTCTTCGCGCCCGTCTTTGACGCCGCCATCGCCGACGGCTACAAGCGCCTCATGGCCCCCTCGCTGGAGCGCGAGGCCCGCGCCAAACTTACCGTTCGCGCCCAAACCGAGGCCATCAACGTCTTTGCCAAGAATCTCGAGGGCTTGCTCTCGGCGCGCCCCGTGCGCGGCGCCCGCGTGCTCGCGCTCGATCCGGGCTACCGCACCGGCTGCAAGGTCGCCGTCATGGACGAGACCGGCAAACTGCTCGACCACGGCGTGGTCTACCCCACCAAGCCGCGCCACGACGTCGCCGGCACCAAGCGTGAGCTCGCCCGCCTCGTCAAGAAGGACAACGTCAACACCATCGTCATCGGCAACGGCACCGCCAGCCGCGAGACCGAGGAAGTCGTCTCGGAGTTCATTGCCGAGCAGGCGCCCAGCCTTCGCTACACCATCGTTAACGAGGCCGGCGCGTCGGTGTATTCCGCCTCCGAGCTCGCCAGTCAGGAATATCCCGATCTGGACGTCACCGTGCGCGGCGCCATGAGCCTGGGCCGCCGCCTGCAGGACCCGCTGGCAGAGCTCGTTAAGATTCCGCCCCAGTCCATCGGCGTGGGCCAGTACCAGCACGACCTTGACCAAGCCGAGCTTTCGCGCACCCTGGGCCACGTGGTGGAGGACGTCGTCAACCGTGTGGGTGTCGACGTGAACACCGCGAGCGCGAGCCTGCTGGGATACGTATCGGGCATCACGACGAGCGTGGCCAAGAACATCGTGGCGTACCGCGAGGAAAACGGCGCCTTTACCGATCGCCGCCAGCTCAAGAAGGTCCCTAAGCTGGGACCCAAGGCATACCTCAACGCCGCGGGCTTTCTGCGCATCAGTGGCGGCAAGAACCCGCTCGACGCGACAAGCGTCCACCCCGAGAGCTACGAGGTGGCCACGTCCGTCTTGGAACGCGCCGGCGTGGCGGCCAGCGAGCTCAGCCGCGGCGGCGTACCCGACATCGAGCGCCGTCTGGGCAGCATCTCGACGCTGGCTAGCGACCTGGACTGCGGCACCCTCACGCTCATCGACATTGTCAACGAACTCAAGAAGCCCGGCCGCGACCCGCGCGACGATGCGCCCGAGGTGGTCTTTAGCCGTTCAGCGCTTTCCATCGACGACCTGGAGCCTGGCATGGAGCTCAAGGGCACGGTGCGCAACGTCGTCGACTTTGGCGCCTTCGTCGACGTGGGCGTGCACCAGGACGGCCTCGTGCATATCTCCAAGCTGGCCAACCGCTTCGTCAAGCACCCGAGCGACGTGGTGCGCGTCGGCGACACGGTCAAGGTGTGGGTCGAGAAGGTCGATCGCGACCGCAAGAAGATCTCGCTCACCATGGTGCAGGGTAAATAAGCCGCTGCTGGCGCTCGGCGAGTCCCATTCCGCCGAGCGCCTCTCCTTCTAAAACGATTTGGCGATATCCCGAAGTGCGAGACGCCGTTTCCGCTAATCCTCACCTGCAATTTTTGAGATATTCGGCCTCGCCGGGCCGCGATAACACCTCTTCAAAGTGCAAGCGCAACAAATAGGTGTCAGATATTCCACAAACGTCCCATATCTGCACCAGCAGAGGTGCGGTACGGGACTTTTTTAGCCATATTGGCAATCTTGACGGCACCCTGAGGCCGAATATCTCGATTTTTGTTGGTGGTACACTCATAGGCACGAGCCGCAAAGACCTCGTTTGCCCGGTAGAGCTGTTCAACCACGTCAAGTATGAGATCTTGCATGCGCGGAACAAAGGATAATCGAAGGGCCTTGGGCGACCTGCGCGTCGCCCCGAACACATAGTCGGCAGGGTCCTTTGCCTTGGCGATGACTGCCAACTCGGGGCCGGATCGTTTTCGATACTTGATAGATATGGATTAGAAGATCATTAGATTACAGGTTGATCCATGATGCGGAACCGCGTTGTCCACGCGATGCCGTCGGAGCCCACGCCGCCGTCCGAGGTGACGCCGGCCGCGTAACACGAATCGTCATCCGGCGAACGAAGCCGCCAGTGGCACGCGCCGTTGCCATCCGAGCCCAGCCCCATTACTGCCCGAGACAGTTGGCGGGGTAGCACTGTCGACCCCCATCGGAATAAAGGTGACGATTCAGCTCAGGACCTACCGACGGGTTCGTGCCGGCGGCCCCGGCCGTTCCTTTGCCTAGCGCGACCCTCGCGGAGCGCGTGAGCGATAGGGAAAGGAAAGGCCGGGGCGAGCAGACCGCGGCGTAGTCAGTGTTCGCGTTACGGCAGGATATGGAAGCCGAGCGAGGCAATATCCTTGGCAAAACCGCGCACGGTATCGAGCGAGACCTCGTACGGATCACGGCCGATGTTCTTGCGCTTGGCCAGGATGCTGTTGGGCACCGTGATGATCTGGCAACCGCAGGCTTCGGCTTGGTAGATGTTGATGAGCTCGCGCGTGGACGCCCACAGGACCTCGCAGTTGGGCTTGGCGGCGGCCTTCTTGACCGACTCCGTCATAAACGGAATGGGATCGACGCCGGTATCGGCAATGCGGCCGGCAAAGAGCGAGATGATGGACGGCGTCTCGGCGTCAACGGCCTCGACCATCTCATCGACCTGCGTAGGCGTAAAGATGGTAGTGACGTTGACCTTGATGCCGTCGGCCGAAAGCTTGCGGACCAGCTCGGCGGTGGACTCGCCCTTGGTAGTCACGCACGGAATCTTGACGTAGACGTTCTCGGCCCAGGTGACGATCTCGCGCGCCTCGACCTCCATGGTCTCGACGTCGTCGGCAAAGACCTCAAACGACACGGACACATCGGTGATGTGGGCCAGGACCTCCTTGGCAAACGCGCGGTAATCCGTCACGCCGCCCTTCTTCATAAGGGACGGGTTGGTCGTGAAACCCTGAACGTTGCCGTTCTCGTACATGTCGAGCATGCCCTCGAGGTTTGCACCGTCAGCGAACACCTTGATTGCCATCTGCCTGATTCCTTTCGTCTGCATATGGACGTTGAACTGCTAAACACTTTACCTATGTTTATCAAGGCGTGAGCTGCGGGTTTTTATCTTCTCGGTGAACGGTATAAACGCTTTAGCGTTTTTAGCACACCCTCCAGCGACAAAACGATTTTGCAGGGCGGGCTGATTTGAGCCGCCCGCCGCGGGTGAACGGTAATTGGGGGTTCCCGCTAGATCAACCCAAAGTGGCGCATCGCTGTGACGGTGCCGTCGTGCGCGACATCGTCGGTCACGTAGTCGGCGACCGCCTTGACCTCGGGCACGGCGTTGCCCATGGCCACGGCCGTCTCGACGGCGACGAGCATGCCCAGGTCGTTGCCCGAATCGCCAAAGCCAAAGGTGCGTGCGTTGCCAGCGCGGCCCAGATACTCCAGCGCTCACGTCACACCCACGCCCTTGTCGATGCCTTTGGGGCTCAGCTCGCGGTTTGCTTGCTGGGCTCGCTTGGAAGATCGGCGGTAAACGCGTCTCCCAGTCAATCCGGCACCGCCGAGGCAAACCCCACACGCGCCCCCAACGCAAAGGTCCGGCGGGACGCACCTAGCATCCCGCCGGACCGCCACTCGTCCAGGAGGCCGCCGCGACGAGCCCCTAGATCTTCGCAAGCTCCTCGGAGATGACGCGGCAGACGTCCTCAGCCTGAGGCATCACGCCGTACATCTCGAAGAAGCCGTGGTCGCAGCCGCGATAGCGAATCGCGGTGACGTCAACGCCCGCATCCTGCAGCCTCTTCGCAAACAGCTCGTCCTGATAGCGCAGGTAGTCATACTCGGAAGAGATGATGACCGTGCGGGGGAACGCGCTCACGTCCTCCGCGAACAGAGCAGACACCCTCGGGTCGAGCATCTCCTCCGCATTGCCGTTGGTATACATCAACGGCAGGTCGTCGTTGGCATTGCGGATGCGATCCACCCTGCTCAGAGCCTCGGCCCTCTGGTCGTTCACGATCTCATAGAGGTCATAGGACCATTCCTCCGGAACGGGGCCGCCGTCGACGAGCGGATACAGCTCGGCCACGAGCTTAATCCTGTCCGCATGGGACCCGTCGAGGACGACGGCGTTGGTCAGGCTTCCGCCCGCGGAGTCGCCAGCCACGGCGACCCGCGTCGCGTCAACACCCAGCTCATCCGCATGCTCGACAAGCCAGCCGAGCGTCTTCACGCAGTCCTCGACGCCACCGGGAAACATCGTTTCGGGAGACAGGCGGTACTCCGGGTAGACCGCGACACAGCCCGTTCGCTCCGCGATGTCGCGCAGGCAGTTCTCGTACTGGCCGATGTTGCCCACCATAAAGCCGCCGCCATGGATGAACACGAGCGCAGCAGAACCGCTCTCGTGGCTCTCGGGCGTGAAGACGTGCAGGGGAATGCCCCTGTCGCCAAAATTCATGACGACGGTCTTCTTGGCAACGCCCACGCCCCTCACAACATGGGTCTCCTTGTTGGGCGCGGAGCGCCACGCGATCACGTCCACCGGCCCCGCCGGCGCCGGGCCGGCGGCGAGCTTCGCATGGGCGCGCGCGTAGACGCGCGGATCGAGCACGTGCTCGCGCTCGTCTCCCGGCACAGGCTTCAGTAGGAGCTTCAGCCCGTTGGGCTCGACGACCTCCCTAGCTCCACGCTCAAGCACTTCAAGCTCGGAAGTGGGGTACTTCCTCTCCTCGGCGCCCATGGCTAGCCAATCTTCAGCTCGTCAAGCTTAGCGTCAAGCTTGGCCATCTCATCGGCGGAAAGCTCCCACTCGAACGTCTCGCAGTTCTGAATCGCGTGGGCGTCCGTGCGCACGCCAACGAGCGCGGTGCCCACGTACTCCTTCTGGGTGCTCCAGTTCACGGCAACCTGTGCCACGGGCTTGTCGTGAGCCTCGGCGATCTCGTCCATGACCTTGAGCAGCTCCTGGACGCGAGAGAACTTGGGCTCCTGGAAGTAGTCGTAGAAGCCGGCACGGACGTCGCCCTCCTCGAACTTCGGCAGCTCGCGGAACTTGCCCGACAGGATGCCCGCGCCAAGGGAGCCATAGGTGAAGGAGTCGATGCCACGCTCGTAGCCCCACTTGATGAGGTCCTCGGAGGAGCGGTCGACCATGGAGTAGGGCGGCTGCTGGACGTCGACCTGAGCGACCTTCTCGCACTCCTCGATCATCTCGGTCGTGAAGTTGGAGACGCCGATGTGGCGAATCTTGCCCTGCTCCTTGAGGAGCTGGAGGGCGCACATCGTCTCGGAGAACGGGGTCTTGGCGTCGGGCCAGTGCACGAAGTAGAAGTCGATGTAGTCGGTGCGGAGGTTGCGCAGCGAGCTCTCGACCTCCCTCATGATGTTCCTGAACGAAGAGTCGCGGTCATAGCCGGCGGCGCTGGTGATCAGGCCAACCTTGGTCGAGAGCAGGTAGCTCTCTCTGTCGACGCCCCTGAGCGCGTTGCCGACGACCTTCTCGGACGTGCCGTTGCCATAGCACGGCGCGGTGTCGATGAGGTTGACGCCGTGATCGAGCATGGTGCGGATGGCGGACATGCTGGCGGCGTCATCGTTCTCACCAAAGGAGTCGCCGCCGATCGCCCAGGTGCCCACAGCGAGCTGGGAGACGTCGACATCGGAGTTCTTGAGGTGCGTGTAGCGCATATTCTCTCCTTCTAATGGGGCGGCACGCGTCGAATGTCCTCGATCGCGTGCCGCCGGGAATTGCCTTGAACAGGCTTCGGATGATCCGGAAACCGCCTTACACGATGCCCACGAGGCCGAGGACGAGCGCCAGAACCATGATGCCGACCAGGATGATGTTGACGTTCACGTTCTTCTTGCGCAGGAGCCAGAGGACGACGAGCGTAAGCCCCAGGGGCACGATGCCCTTGAATATCGAGTCGAGGTAGGTCTGGATCATGACGGGGTCAGAGTCCTGAACCGGAATGGACAGGATCGTGTTGAATTGGACGTTCGCCGCAGTCATGGCACCGATCATCACGAGGCCAACCGTGGAGGTCGCCTTGGTGATGAGCTTCATGAGACCACCCTCGTACATCTCGGAGATGAAGTTGGTGCCCATACTGAAGCCGAGGTAGGTCATGAAGTATCGGCAGAGGATCGACGGGATGTTGTAGATCAGCAGGAACATGATCGCGCCGAGGGGCGAGCCGCTCATGGCGAGGTTGATGCCAATGCCGGCGGCGATGACACGCAGGACGCCCCAGAAGATTGCGTCACCGATACCGGACATCGGGCCCATCAGGGAAACCTTGATGCCGTCGATGGACTCGGTGTCGAAGTCTTCGTGCTGCGAGTTCTCCCTCTCCATGGAGGCGACGAGGCCCATGGCGAACGTGCCGACGTTCTGGGTAATGTTGTACCAAGTCGTGTGACGCTTCATGGCTTCGGCACGGGCCTCAGGGTCATCGGCGTAGTAGCGGTTAAGCGCGGGCTGGACGGAGTACAGCCAGCCGTCGGCGCCAGCCTTGACGGAACCGCCAGCGCAGGAGGCGAACACGGAGAAGGAGCGCAGGAAAATGCTGTTGAGCATCTTCTTGTCTTCAGGGCTCACATTCTTGGTCAGGTTGCTCATGCGAAGAAATCCTCCTCGTCGCTGGTTACAGAGTCGCTGGAAACGGCCTGGGTAGCCAAGCCCTTCTTGGTGAGATCGAAAATCTCCTTGTCGCGGAGGGCGGAGGCAACCGCGATGATGACGCCGAGAACCGCGATGGCGATCATCGGGAGGCCGAGGTACTGGTAGAGCGTGAAGCCCAGGAAGAAGTAGATGCTGAGCTCGGTGCTCCACAGCATCTGGAGCAGGAGCGCCATACCAACGGCGGGCAGGAGGGCGCCCACGGCGTTGAGGCCGCTCATGACATTGGCCGGAATCTGGTTGACGATGGCGGCAACGGGCTCAGCGCCAAGGTAAACGCCGAGGAAGGCGATGAGGCCAAAGGCGGCGTACTTAACGAACCAGAGAACGAAGTGCTGAAGCGCGAGGCCCTTCTCGTTGCCCTCGGCGGCCATCTTGTCAAAGGTGGCGGCGAAGAACGCGAGGAACACGTTGTTCATGAAGATCGAGAGGAACGCGGTGACGACGCCAACGGGAACGGCCAGCGTGATGGCGGCGCCTTGGTCGATGCCGGCACCAACGGTGAAGGCGACGGCGAGGGCGGTCGCGGTAACGGGCTCGGCGGAGATGGCGCCACCGATGTTAACCGCGCCCATGAAGATCGCCTCGAGAGAGGCACCGATGATGACACCGGTCTTGACGTCGCCCATCAGGAGGCCCGCAACGAGACCTACCACGAGAGGACGCTCGATCATGCACTGACCGAGAACCCAGTTGCCGCCGTAGCAAATCAGCACGGTCAACCAGGCCATTATTGCTAACCCAATCATCTGACTTCCTTTCTTTCATTTCATTTGGCCGCTTGGCCAAATCCCCTTATTTCCCCGCCGCCTCAATCAGACTCTTGAGAGGAGTCTTGGGATTGGACGGGATAAGCTGATGGAAAACCGGAATACCCTGCTCGCAAAGCTCCTTCGCGGCCTCGAGCTCATCCGGGTTGAGCATGATCGTGGAGTTGAGGGCGACCTTGCTATCCGGATCGGACTTGTCGAAGCGGCCGACATTGGCAACGTTCACGCCCTCGATCTTGCCCGGTGCGCCTTTAACGAGCTCAAGCACGTCACGCACGCAGTTGGTGAGCGCGAAGATGCGCATGGAGTCCGCACGCGGATCGTTCGCGATGCGGCAAGCATCCGGAACATCCTTGACGAGGAGCTTCTGGCCCGCCGGCGTACCCATGGAAAGCGTCATGCGAAGGGCATCGCTCTCCACGGCGTGCTTGTTGGCGACGATGATCCTGGTGGTGTTGAGCTCCTTGGTCCACACCAGGGCGACCTGTCCGTGAATCAGACGGTCATCGACTCGAACCTGAACAATCATTGTTTCCTCTCTCCCTGCTTGTTAGTGCTCTCTAATCGAAGAAGTCTCCGTCGGACCCCTCATTGTCCGCGGCCTTGCTCGGAGGCTCGACGACCTGCATCGTCGCCCTCGCCAACTCGACGCTCTGCTTGATCGAATCTGCCGTGACCGGCTCGGCGCCGAGGAGCGTCTCGATCACGAGGCCGAGGTTCATACCGGTGACGTGGACGATCCCGCGCTTCTCCGGCTCCATGAGGACGACCTTCTGGAAGACGGAGCCACCGTAGATGTCGGTGAAGATGACGGCCTCGTCCTCAGGGTCCACCGAGTCAATAAAGGCCTGGATGCGAGGGGTGAAATCGGAGTCGTCCACGTAGCAGTCAACTGCTTCCACCATGTCCGCCATGCCGGTCAGGATCTCGATCGAGCTCCTGATTCCGCTTGCGAGGTGGCCGTGCGACGCGACAAGAACTTTCTTCATCGAGTCTCTCCTAGAGCGAATAGTGGTTAGGGTTCAGAAGCTGGATCTTGCTGGCGACGAACGCGCGCATGTCAGGGGCGGCGTCCATCAGGAGGCCAACGCCGTTGCCGTCGTTCTTGCCGGAGTTGATGTCTTTCTCGAAGGCGCGGTACATGGAGCGGAAGTACTCCGTGGCGATGTTGAACTTGCTCATGCCGAGGTTCACGGCCTCCTGGAGCTGCTCGTCGGGGATGTCGGAGCATCCGTGCATGACGAGGGGGACGCTGACGGCCTCCCTGCAGGCCTTGATGCGCTCCATGTCGAGGTTCGGGACCTTGACGTAGGGGCCGTGGGCGTTGCCAACGGCGATAGCGAGCGAACCGCAGCCGGTGCCCTCGACGAACTCCTCGGCGAGGTTCGGGTCGGTATAGTGGTCGCTGTTCACGAAGTCG
This sequence comes from Collinsella sp., assembly GCA_048245415.1. Lineage (GTDB taxonomy): Bacteria > Actinomycetota > Coriobacteriia > Coriobacteriales > Coriobacteriaceae > Collinsella. The sequence continues at coordinate 51,222 of DBFBAP010000011.1, forward strand.
TTGGCGTCGGAACCGTTGCCGACGTGGCCGAGCTCGGCCTCGATGTCAACGTCGAAGATCTTGGCGACCTGGACGACGTCCTTCGTGAGCTGGAAGTTCTCCTCATAGGGAAGCGAGGAGCCGTCGACCATGACGGAGGGGAAACCGGCCTTGACGCCCTTGACGGCGATCTCGTAACCAGCGGAGTGATCCTGGTGGACGGCGACGGGCACGCTCGCGCGCTCGGCGTAATAGCGGGCGGCGAAGGCGATGATGTCGAGGGCACAGTGGTCCTCGAAGCCGGGCCAGTACTGGATGATGATAGGCATGTGCTCATCCTCGGCGGCCTGGATCGCATAACGGATGGTCTCCGTGTTGATGACGTTGATCGCGGGCACGCCATAGTGGTGCTCGGTCGCATGTTGAAGAAGCTCGTTGACCTTGATGAGAGACATCTTTGTCTTCCTTTCACTTGGATAACCATTGGATTGGACAGTTCTCAGCTCGTCAGCTGGTTGAACACGAAGAGAAGCGCAAGGCAGGCAGGCGCTTGCAAAACGCGGTGGAGCCTATGCGGCCGACTGGCCCTCAGGCTGTGGCGCTGCGCTTCGACGCCACAGTACGTACGCCACAAGAGCAACGACCGCAGCAATCGTTGAAGCGAGGGCGAAGGCCAGAAAACCCGCGTGCGTGCCGAGCGCGTCGCACGCCCAACCGCCAAACAGGTTCGCAACCACGACGGACAGACCGCTCTGAACCATCGCGAAGGCGCTCTGACCTCGAGCGCGACAATCCTCGTAAGTGTGGTTGGCAATGTAGGTAACGCAGGAGTAGTAGACGGTCATGTAACTCACGCTCTGCAGCAGCTGGCCGCAAATCATGACCGGGACGATGCCGGTGCCCACGAGCACGAGCCTGAGCGCCGCCATGAAGCAGGAAAAGATCAGGAGGTTCATCTCGCCGAAGCGCCTGACCAGCTTGGAGGAAACGAGCAGGATGGGGATCTCGCTCGCAGCGGAGACCGCACTCAGGACGCCCACGAGGTTCTGACCCTCGCCAAGCTCGACCGCGTAGCGGCCCAAGAACGCCCCGATGAAGCCAATCGCGGCCGAACTGATGAAGGCGAAGACCAAGACGAAGGCGATCTCATTGCTGGTGAACAGCGAGAGGAGGCCCTTTCCGTGGGAGACCTTGGGATCGTCCGCGGCATTGGCGCGAATTCCCGCCTCGGGGAGGCGCCACATGTGAGCCGCGAAGACCACCAGCGCGGCAGAGACCACCGCGAACTGGATTTGAGGAGCCATGTCGAGCAGCCGACCGACGATCAGGACGACGATGGCGTAGCCGATGGTGCCACCCATACGTATGCGAGAAAAGTCCAGGCCAGAGCGATCCGCGAGCTCGATGACGAGGGAGTCGCTCAGGGGCAGGAGCCCCGAGAAAAACGCCGAGAACGCAAAGGTTACGAGAAGGACCGGGACGAACGTCGACGCCAGGTAATACAGCGGAGCGAGTACCGCCGCCGCAAGGCAGAGGATCACGATGACCGCGCGGCGGCGCCCGAGCTTGTCGGCGATCGTCGACCAGAGCGGCTGGATGGCGAGCGCACACACCGGGGTCGCCGCGAGGAGGATGCCGGTCTGGGCTGCACTGAGGCCGAGGCTCGTGTAGTGAGCGGAGAGGAACGGCGAGTACACGCCCGCGCAGACCCAGTAGAGGACGTTCGCGAAGAACAGCGAAGTCATGCTTGCGTTTGTCCTGGCGTTGTGCATCGTGCTTCTCCCTTCTTGCTCGCCGGGTGCCTGTCTGGGCTTCGAAGTGATTCGCCATCTAGCGTGAAACGAAGTTGTGAGGCGTTGGAACAATGTTCTGTTGTTTCATCGTTTTCGTGCCGTTGTTTCACGGCTCATAAGATAGCAGCTCAAGATGAGATTGCGCCGGGGAAGCACCGATTTACCGCGAACGGTAGGAAATCAGCGGTGAAACGCTATTTCACCGCTTATGAAACATTTTGCTTTATTTTCACCTCTCTTGACCTAAGATACAAAGCAAACTAGGGCCAAGGAGTAACCATGGATAAGACAGGGGATGTGCTCAGCCACATCTGCGCAGTCATGAGCAGCCTATCCCCCTCGGAGAAGGCAATCGCAACGTATGTGCTCGACCACCCGTCGGACGTCGCAACGATGACCGTCCGCGAACTCGCCGCAGAAACCGGTACGTCACCGGCGTCTGTTTCGAGGTTCGCAAGGACGCTTGACTACCGAACCTATTCGGACATGCGTCTGGCGCTCGGCATATCCATCAGCAGGGCCTCCGGCGAGGAAAAGGCCACGGGCGGCAAGGTTACTCTGGACGACGTCGAGGGCTCCATTAAGTACGTCCTGTCTCACAAGGTCAAGGAGCTCTCCCAAACCGCCTCGCTCATTGACTCCGATGACTTTTCGGCAGTCGTCAATCTGCTCCACAACGCCAACCTCGTCCTGATTGCGGGCGTCGGCAACTCGATTAGCATGGGCGTAAACGCGGCGTTCAAGCTCTCACAGGTTGGAGTCAGGGCGTTTTGCCCCAGTACCACCGATGCCATGGTCTCCGCCGCAACCAGCCTCAAGGAGAATGACATCCTGCTCGTCATTTCGACGTCCGGATACTCGAAGCGCCTCGTCAACATATTCGACTCTGCCGAGGATTCGAACACCCCCATCATCATGATCACAGACAACCCAGATACGCCGCTCGCGAAGCGTGCCACGTATATCATCCGAGCCATCTCGCGAGATCAGGCCATCACCGGAACCGAGGTCGCCTTCTCGCACAGCTCGATCAACTTCGTCATCGAGCTGCTGTTCCTCTTCCTGACCTCTTGCTGGGATGACCCGGTAGAGTTTAACAGGATCATCTCGAAGAATCTCTTGGGAGACAGGCAATACAGCTAGGACGACGCACACCGGCGCACCGACGCCCAGACCGAAACGGGAGGACCCCTTGATAAAGCTCATCCTCGCAGACATGGACGGGACCCTGCTGCCGTTTGGCTCAAGGGTCGTATCGGAGCGCACGCACAGCGCGATTCTTTCGGCGCTTGATGCGGACATCGCGTTCGGCCCCGCAAGCGGCCGCGACTACGCCGACCTGGCCGATGCCTTTGACGGCGACGCGCGCTGTTTCTCGACCGGCATCATGGCCAACGGAAAGAAGGTCTTCTCCAGCGGCGAACTCGTGTTCAAAAAGACGCTCTCGACGGAGGCCCTCGTCAAGCTCGATAGCGCCGTACGCCCCTACGCGGGGACGTCACTCTGGCTAGTCGCCGATGTCGATGAGACAGGCAAACGCTGCGAGCAGTTCCTCTGCGCCGTCGAGCCTGGCGACGAATTCGCCCTGGAAATCGTTAAGGACTCCGGAAGAGACATGGCGCTCGGAGACGTGCCCACGAACCGTGACGTCATCACCGCCGGCATCTTCGTCAACGTCAGCTCCGCCCCGACGGAAGTCGTTCGGAGTCGATGCAAGGAAGCCTGCCCAGAGCTTGATTTCCCCTCGCCCGTCCCATTCTTCCTCGATGTTGTTCCGGCTGGCTGGAGCAAGGTAAACGGACTCGACGCGCTTCTCGGCAGCCTTGGGGTCACGCTGGACGAGGTCGCTTTTATCGGAGACTCGGAAAACGACGTGACGCTCCTCGAAAAGGTGCCGAACTCCTACGCAGTCGCGGGCGCGATGCCAGAGGCGAAGGCCGCGGCCCATCACCTGATCGGGGACGCAGCCGAGGACTCCGTCGCGAAGCTCATCGAACAGATTGTCCAGCAGCGAGGCTAGGGTTCCGCCAGCGTGGCATGCGCCGCGTGCCTCGTCATCCGTTCGTGGCGCGCTACCTCGTGACGATCCAGAGCGTGGCCATCGTCGCGACGCCGATGCCTACGATGAGCGCGGCCCACAGGACGCGGACCACGAGGTTCATATCGCCCGCCACCACCATGTCGTTCGCGTGCCAGAACCAGCTCTCGTTTCCCTTGCGCATGATGCTCTCCCCTAGCCTCGATTACGCCATCTATGGCCGAGCAATCGCAGGTCACGTGCCATGGATTTGCCCTACGCCCAGCTTTCAGTTCCGTAAGGCGGCGGGAGCCTGTGCGAGGCCCCGAGTCCTGAGGCTGTTGCAATGAAAATGGGAATCAAGGAGCACGCATCAATCATATGGGTTCCTTTCGAGGATAAGGGCAAACGAAGCATCCATCATATAATGGAGCGACGCAATCAGAGAGGTCACCCATGGAATTTTATGCAAGCTGCCCCGAGGGCTTTGAGTCCGCACTCGCCGACGAGCTTAAACGGCTCGGACTTTCGCATGTCCGCCGCCTGAAGGGCCGCGCTACGTTTGAGGGCGAGCTCGAAGAAGGCTACCGCGCCTGTCTGTGGTCGCGCCTGGCCAGCCGCTTGTTTGTGGTACTTGGGCGCTTTGAGGCGCAGGATGCCGACGAGTTGTACGATAGCGTTTACGACATCGCCTGGGAGAACATCGTCCGCCCCGGCGCCACCATCGCCATCACCGCCCGCGGCGTGACCGAGCAGCTGCGCAACACGCGCTTCTCGGCTCTGCGCGCCAAGGACGCGCTGTGCGACCGCCTGGCCGAGGCCACGGGTCGCCGCGCCGACGTCGATGCCGCCGATCCCGACGTTCATCTGCTGCTTTCGCTGCGCCAACGTCGCGCGAGCATCAGCCTGGACCTTTCAGGCGACCCGCTGTTCAAACGCCTGCCGGACGCCGCGACCCGAGCCGGCGAGGACACTCATGTGCTGCGCCCCGACTACGCCGCCCTGGTGCTGGCGCAGGTCGGCTGGACCGAACTGTGCGAGCGCGAGCTCACGGCCGACGATTACGAGAACGAAGCCCTGCCCACGTTGATCGACGCCTCGTGCGCCGGCGGCGGTCTGCTGCTGGAGGCCGTGAACATTCTGACCGACCGCGCCCCGGGCGCCGCACGCGAGCGCTGGGGCTTTGAGGGCTGGCAGCTGCACGACGCTGTCCTGTGGGAGCAGCTGCTTGCCGAGGCGCGCGAGCGCGAGGCGGCAGCGCGCGAGCGCCAGGCGCGCATCGTGGCCGTAGACATCGACCCCGCCGCCCGCAAGACTGCCGAGCGCATGGTCAAGTGCGCCGGCTACAAGCGTTTTGTCGACTTTTGTGCCGCCAAGCCCGCCACCGTGCTGGACCATGCGGGCGCCGTCGCCGGTGCCGCCCTGGTCGCGGACACGACCGAGACCCCGCTTTCGCTCATGCACGATGCCATGACGCTCATCGGCGAGCTGCGCCGCGCCCCCGAGCTCGCTTCGGCGCCGGTCGCCGCTCTCACCCGCGACGGCTTGCTGGCCCGCGCGCTCCACGCCGAGCCCGAGCGCTCGATCGCCGTCATGCCCAATAACGAGGAGGCGGCTCTTGAGGTTTGGCCCTCACTCGACCACGCCGCTGCAGCGTTTGAGGCTGCGACCAGCGCGGATGCCGAGGCCGAGGTTGCGGATGCCAACGAAGCCAACGACGAAGCCGCCGCTTCCTCCATGCCCGAACCTGCCGCCACGCTCGACTTGGGCGACGGCAAGCCGCTGCCCGTGCTCATCCCGGAGTCCGAGCAGTTCGCCAACCGCCTGCGCAAGAATGCCCGTCTGCGCCGCAAGTGGGCCAAGCGCGAGGGCGTGAGCTGCTATCGCGTCTACGATGCCGACCTGCCCGACTACTCCGCTGCCATCGACCTGTACGAGGGTTGCCCGCAGACGCCGGGCCGCTGGCTCGTCATCGCCGAATACGCCGCGCCCAAGACCATCGACCCCGCGCTTGCCCAGGCCCGCATGCTCGACATCTTGGCCATCGCGCCGCGCATCCTTGATGTTCCGGCCGAGCATGTGCACGCCAAGGCCCGCATGCGTTCGCGCGGCGGCTCGCAGTACGGCAAGCAGGGCGCCGGCAAGGGCGGATCGGGCGAGCGCGCCAACATCGCGCGCCGGCGTCTGCCGCTCATCGAAGAAGGCGGCCTTACCTTTGCCGTCAACTTTGACGACTACCTGGATGTGGGCATCTTCCTGGATCACCGCGTCACCCGCAACCTGGTGCGCGAACACGCCAAACAGGCACGCCGCTTCCTCAATCTGTTCGCCTATACCGGCACCGCCACCTGCTATGCGGCCGACGGCGGCGTCGAGGAAACCGTGACAGTCGACCTTTCCAACACCTACCTGGACTGGGCCGAGCGCAATATGCGCCAGAACGGCTTTGTTGGTCCGCAGCATCATTTTGTGCGCGACGACGTGCTCGCCTGGATTCGCGACCAGCGCCAGACGCGCAACCGCTGGGACTTGATCTTTGTCGACCCGCCCACGTTCTCGAACTCGTCCAAGATGGGCCGCCGCACCTGGGATGTCCAGCGCGACCATGTTGAGCTTTTGGCCGGCGTATCTCGCCTGCTTGCACAGGGCGGACATGCCATCTTTAGCTGCAACCTGCGCGGCTTCCGCCCCGAAACGCGCAAGCTCGCGCGCGCGGGCGTCGTGCTGGAGGACATTACGGCACAGACCATCCCCGAGGACTTCGCGCGCAACCAGAAGGTGCACCACTGCTATATCGTGCGCCGACTGCCCATCGAGGACGCCATGGCCGAGGTCGGCTTTAGCGCCGAGGAGATTGCCGAGCGAACCGAGGAGCTGCGCAACCCCGAGGCGCGCAAGCCTCGTGCAGCAGCGCCCGCGCCCACGCAGGCCGGCAACGGCAAATCAAACTTTGCCGGCAAACCCTCCCCTGCCGGCAAGTCCAAAAAGAAGAAGTTCTACGCCAGCAAGCCCAAGGGCAAATAACAACGTTGCGGTGGAATACGGACTGTTTTGCCTGGAATTAGGTAAATTTAGCCCGTATTTCACCGCAACTCATATTGGGATGGCGGATGCCGACCTATCCCTGGATGACCAATCGGTAACCAATACCCACGTGCGTCTGGATATAGCGCGGATGCGCGGGGTCGGACTCGATCTTCTTACGCAACGTGCCCATAAAGACACGCAGGCTCGCCAGGTCGCTCTTGGTCGCCGTGCCCCAAATCTCGTGCAGGATAAACTGGTGCGTCAGTACCTTGTCGGCGTTATGCGCCAGCAGGCACAGGAGCTTATACTCGATCGGCGTCAGATGCAGTTCCTCGCCATCCATCGTGGCGATGCCGGCATCAAAATCGATATGCAGCTCACCAGTATCGAACGAGCCCTCGGAGACAACGCCGCCCGTCTGCGCATACGAAAGGCGCCTGAGCGTCGTGCGAATGCGCGCGAGCAGTTCCTCGACCGAAAACGGCTTGGTCAGATAGTCGTCGGCGCCGGCATCGAGCGCGCGGATTTTGTCCGTATCCTCGCTGCGCGCCGAGACCACGATAATCGGCATGCCCGACCATGTGCGCACCGACTCCACCACCTTGACGCCGTCCATATCGGGCAGGCCCAGATCGAGCAGCACAATGCTCGGCGCCTGCGACGAGGCGGCGGCGATGGCGGCATGGGCGGTCTCCACAGCCATATGGCGCAAGCCGTGCGCCTCGAGCGCGGCAACGATAAGGTTGCGAACGGCGGGGTCGTCCTCAACGACCAAGATGAGCGGTTTTACGGCAGAGTTCGGCACAGCGCTACTCCTTATCAAACGAAACGTCGGCGGCGGGAAGTTCAATCGTAAAGACCGAACCGTGCGGGTCCGCCGCGGCAACCTCTATGCTACCGCCATGCGCCAACGCAATGGAACGGCAGAGCGAAAGACCCAGGCCAACGCTGCGGTGGCTGTCGGCCAGACCATGGTTGGCGGTATAGAACGACTCGAAGATCCGCTCGCGGTCCTCGGATGCGATGCCCGGACCATCGTCGGCCACCGAGCACGCCACGCGTCCATCGTCGACGCTAATCGAAATCATGATATGCGAGCCCGCGGGCGTATAGGTGATGGCGTTGTTCACCAGATTGACCACCAGCTGCACCATCAGGCGTGCATCGACGTTGACGAGCGCCGGCTCATCGCACGCCACCACCTTAAGGTCGTGCTCGCGCACGGCAGGGTTCACGTGGCGCAGCGCCTCCTCGACGATATCGTCCATGAGCTCGAGCGTGGTCGACAGGCGCATGCCGCCACCCTCGAGCTTGGTGATGGCGAGCAGGTTCTCGACGGTGGCGTTGAGCCACAGCGCATCCGAGCGAATGGATAGAAGCAGGCCGCGGCGCGTCTGGGCATCGAGCACTGCAGTGCCGGTCGAGCCCTGGTCGAGCAGCACGTCGGCATTACCCGAAATACTGGTAAGCGGCGTGCGCAGATCGTGCGAGATGGAGCGCAGCAGGTTGGCGCGCAGCTGCTCATTTTTGGCGAGCACCGCCGCTTCCTCGCGGGCCTCCATGGCGCGGGCGCGGTCGAGCGCCAGCTCGCCTTCGCTCACGATGGCATCGGCAAGCGTCCGCTCCTCGTGCGTCAGCACGTCGGGCTCGGCAACGATGGCCAGCACGCCCACCACCGAGGCGGGGTCGCCCGAGCGGACGAAGCCGTCGCCCGTGCGAACCGTCAGGTAGATGCCAAAAAACGCCGAGCCGCCATAGGTGGCATCGAGCGGCGTTCCCACATAGGCGGACGCCGAGAGCCGCGGCGGCATCTGCGGCGCCAGTTCATGCACCGGCGCGGCATCGCCCACGGCCGTGTATGTCGCGCGCGGCAGCAGGTCATCGCCCTCGGCGTCGGCGCTGTACCACACGACCGGACAGCCCGAAAGACGCGCCAGCTGCGTTGCCATGGCGTGAACGATCTGATGCTGATCGGCGCACCGCTGCAGCATGCGGTTGGTCTCGAGCACCATATGCGTGCGGCGGTCGCTGGCGGCAGCCTGTGCCAAGGCGCGGCGCAGGGCCAACGCAATCGAGCTCGACACAAGCGAGACCACGAACATGATGAAGAACATGCCGGGATAGCCGCGGTCGATAAGCGACAGCGAGTAGCGCGGGTCGACAAACAAGAAGTTGTAGAGCGCCACGGCGGCAGCCGAGCTCAGCAAGCAATACAGGCGACTCCAGGTAAAGAATGCGCACAGCTGAACGGCGAACACATAGACGATCATGATGCTCGGCGCGAGACCCGGATGGTCGAGCAGCGCGCCCACAATCGTCGCCGCGACCAGCAGTCCCACCGATACGCAGGCGTCATACAGAGGAGTGCGGCGCGTCAGCGTTGTGCGCCGCCACCAAAAGTTATCGGCAATATCGCCGTCCGTACGGACGTCCATCAGCGCCCCGCTCCTCTCTCAAAAACAAAAACCACCACAAAGGGACAGGCACCTTTGTGGTGGTTTCCCTTGTGGTGGTTCCAAGTGTATAGCCTTTGCAGCCGGCGGTCGCTAGACAAACAGCACGTGCGCGAGCAGGGCGCACACGCACACCGCTCCAAATACCAGCGCCACGATCGAAATTACGCGATCGGCCATATCCATGTTGGCACGGTTCGTCAAAAACCGATCTTCGGCGGCGTCGGCGCGTGCCTCACGTACCAGCTCGGCAACAACCTCGCGGCCATCAAGCATCTTTGCATCCATGTTTGCCTCCCCGGTCTCAATCTTGTCCATCGAAAACCAACTCCGTGCAACCCGTCGGCGCCTACGGCCGCTCGTTGGGGGCCAGGCGCTGCATCTTGTTCACGGCCTTGAACTTGGTGAACAGCGGCACGTACTCAAAGCTCACGTTGGAGTTCTCCAGGCCGTACCAGCGTGCAGGCGTGCCGGCGGCGCGGCGGATGATGTACTTGAGCGTGATGGCCGTACGCTCGCTCGGCTCCACATCGCTTTCGGGCGCCAGAAGCTTACGGATCAGGACGAACTTGAACGTACCGATGTTACCCGGATCCTTGTAGACCGAGTAGTCATGCGTCTGCGCAGGCAGTTCGCCGGTGGCAGCCAGGTCCTGAACGACCTGACGCAGGTAGGCATTGACGCGCTGGTTGATCTTGTAGCCCAGGTACAGATGCACGCGGAACACGTAGTCGGTGCCGAACGTCTCGACCGAATAGGCAAAGGTATGCGGCTCGTCCATGGTCTCGACATTCACGAACCACCAGGCGCGAGCGCGCTTGGGATGCTTGTCCAAAATCGAGTAGACGATGTCGCGGTCGATGTAGTCGGTATGGGTGTCCTTGGTCAGGTACACGACGTTGTCGCTCATGCGCTCGTAACGGTCGTCGTCGCGCAGGCGCTTGAGCTGCGGCAGGTAGCTGCGCAGCGGCAGCAGTGTAAACTGGCGCTGCTCAACAGCCGTACCGTTGTACCAGCACACCATAATGCCCATGATGAGTGCAGCCATGAGGATGGTGAAGTAGCCGCCGTGGAAGAACTTGGTGAGCGAGCTCACGAAGAAGAAGCCTTCGAGCAAAAGGAAGAAGGCTGCGAAGATCCACGGAGCAACCTTGAGCTTACGCTCCTCGTGCAGGTAGAAGAAGAGCAGCAGCGTGGTGCACATCATAGTCAGCGTAATGGCAAGGCCGTAGGCGGCTTCCATATGCGCCGAGTTCTGGAACAGCAGCACCACAATGACGCAGCCGACAAGCATGACGTTGTTGACCATGGGGATGTAGAGCTGGCCCTTGGTCTCGGCAGGGTAGAAGACCTGCATGTGCGGCATGAGGTCCAGACGGCTGGCCTCGGACACCAGCGAGAATGCACCGGTGATGAGCGCCTGCGAGGCAATGATGGCCGCGACGGTGGAAAGGCCGACGGCAAACGGGCGCAGGCCCGGGGCGAGCATCTGGTAGAACGGGTTGAGGTCGGCAATGCCCATGAGCTCGGGGTTGGCAGCGTTGTTCATAAGCCAAGCGCCCTGGCCCATATAGGACAGCAGCAGGCAGCACTTAACGAACGGCCAGGTAGCGTAGATATTGCCGCGGCCGACGTGGCCCATGTCGGAGTAGAGCGCCTCGGCACCGGTGGTGGCGAGGAAGCAGCTGCCCAGAATCATGATGCCCGCGTGGTTGTTGGGGCTCAACAAAAAGGCGATGCCGCGGAGCGGGTTGAGGCACAGCAGCACGGCGGGGTGCTGTAAGACAAAGAACAGACCCGTGCCGCCCAGGAATAGGAACCACAGCGTCATGATGGGGCCAAAGGCGTGACCGATCTTGGCCGTACCGATGCGCTGTACCAAGAAGAGCACGATGATGATGGCGAGCGTAATGGCGACGACGCGGCCCTGGTCATCGCCCAGCACGGCATGAACCGCCGGGATAGTGCGCAGGCCCTCGATGGCCGTGGTAACGGTAACGGCCGGCGTCAGGATGCCGTCGGCGAGCAACGCGGCGCCACCCAGCATGGCGGGGATGATAAGCCACTTGCCGCAACGCTTGACCAGGCTGTACAGGGCAAAGATGCCGCCCTCGCCATGGTTATCGGCGCGCAGCGAGATGAGCACATACTTGATGGTGGTCAGCAGCGTGACCGTCCACACGACAAGGGAGAGCGCGCCGAGCACGAACTCCTCCGTGACGCTTCCGATGCCGCCGTTGCCGGCAACGAGCGCCTTGGTTACATACATAGGGCTGGTGCCGATATCGCCGTACACCACGCCCAGCGTGACGAGCATCGCCGAGATGCTCACAGGAATCGCAGCGTGCGAGGCTGCCTCCTTGGCCTTTTGTTCCATAAGCCGGTTTCCTCCCAACTTTAATGTTCGAAGGGATTATAGGTAATCGGCCCATGTTTTAATGCACTGTTTTCCCAGCTAGATAAAGATTTATACAGTCTTTAGGCTACCGCGGCGATATGGAATGTGGCAAAGGGACTGTCCCCTTGTCACATTCGTCATTTTCCAAGCCAATTTTTGAACCACCACTCCATGGAGCGGCTCATCTCGGCCATAAAGGGACTCGTGTGCTTACGGGTATAGATGTCCACGACGCGCTCCCCCACCTCGCGGGCATGCGGACGGAACATCGCGTCCATCTCGGCCACCTGCGCGTCCATGGTCGCGGCATCGGCGCGGCAGTAGCGCTCCTCGTGCACCAGGTTCACCACGGGGTGCGCGATTGCCGGGCGCTCCTTACGGGGCGTGCCGATGATGAGCATCGACAGCGGCATGGTATAGAGCGGCAGACCGAGCAGCTCGGCAACTTCCTCGGCATTCTCGACGATATCACCGATATAGCAGCTCCCCAGGCCCAGAGCCTCGGCGGCAACCACGGCGTTTTGCGCGGCGATCACGGCATCCTGAGCCGCGATGGCAAAGTCGCCCAAACCCGGCGCGCGGCGGGGCGCCTTGCCCGTGCGCTCGACAAACTCGGGCTCAAAGCAGCCCACGTGCTCAAACAGATCGATCCACTTGGCATAATCGACCACAAATATAAGTGCCCAGGGCGCCTTGGCGATCATGGGCTGGTGGTCGCACAGGTCGGCCAGACGGTCAAGCGTAGCCTGCTCGCGAATACTGACGATGGAATACATCATCATGGCGCCCGCCGACGGCGCGCGACTCGCCGCATGCAGAATCGCTGCACGCTGCTCGTCGGTCACCGCCACGGGACGGTCGTCGTCATCACGCGCGAAGGCACGCGTAGACGAACGATGCTCCAAGATGTCCAGCACCGCATTGCCCGTAGTCTCGACCGGATAGCCGTACGTATCCACGACCGCAGCTCCGTCATCGCCCATGTCCGCCTTGCAAACCTGCTCGTTCATCGCCTCATCCTCGCCAATTCTTTAAGAAGCCTTTACGTTTCCGTGTAATTCCCGTCCATTATCGCGCAGGTCGCCACTACATTGCGCCACACCGCCGCGCATGCGCGTTAATATGGCTGGTTGTTGTGCGCAGCCCGCAAATGCAGCGCATATTTAGGTAACAATCGGGTAAACCCCCGCTTTCGTAGGTTTTAAGTTTGTGAGGAGTCTCAGCATGTTCGCTGCCGCCATCTCGCTCTTCGGTCTTGCGGCGACCGTCTACCTTGTTTTGCGCGAAGCCAAGGCCATTCGCGCTCAGTCGGGCACCGTTGCCAAAAGCGCTCTTGGGTGGAGCGTCGCCTTCGGCCTGTTCCAGCTCTTTTTGACCGTCTGGGGCGCTATTGGCCTCGTCGCGCAAAACGAGCCGCTCGCCTTTGTGATGCTCATCCTGACCAACGCCATCCTCACCGGCTGCGCTTGGGCCAGCATCGCCCGCGACCGCATCGCCCCGCGCGTCTTTGCGTTCGCCGGGCCCGACGCCCCCGCCCCCACCGGCAAGCTCGCCCGCCTGCGCGGCGCCTTTGTGGGCAAACCGCTCGTCGCCGCCGTCCTATGCCTGCTGCTCGCCGGCGTCTTTGCGCTGCTGGGCATGGAGGTCTCGTCCAACCACGACTTTACCTGGGTCTACCCCCTGTGCATCCTGCTCGAGTGGGCCATCATCACCACGCTCATGGTCGGCCTGTTCTTCCTGTTCCAGCGCCACGGCGCAGCTCCCGCGGTCCTGGCCTTTGCTCTCTTTGTCCTGGGCATTGCCGAGTTCTTCGTCATCACGTTTAAATCCATGCCCATCCAGCCGGGCGACCTTTCGGCCATCTCCACCGCCGCCGCGGTCGCCGGCACCGGCTACACCTTCTCGATCTCACTGTTCTGCGTGCTGTCCATGGGCTTTACCGCCATCGCCATGCTGCTGTGCGAGTACGCCGGCCTGGTGGCACCGCACCGTCAGAAGGGCGCCGCCAACGCCAAGCGCATGCTGCTCACCAATCTGCTCGTCGCCGTGCTGTGCCTGGGCGGCGTGACCGCGCACGTCACGCTTATCGACTACTACAACACCCTCGGCATCACCGTCTACACCTGGCGCCCGCTCGAGAGCTACTGGCGCGAGGGCTACCTGCCCGCCTTTATTAGTGCGGCACAGTCCATCAAGCCGCCCAAACCCGCCGACTACTCCGTCGACGATGCCAAGGCCACGCTCAAAAAGTATGCCAAGGCCTACGACAAGTCCGACGCGGCCAAGAGCGACGAGCGCGCCGCCGCAAAGGAGCAGTTCGACAGCGAGAAGCCTACGGTCATCGCCATCATGAACGAGACCTTCTCGGACCTATCCATCTACCAGAACATGCGCGCCGGCTACGAGGGTCCGCAGTACTTTAAGAGCCTGTCCAACTGCCTCAGCCGCGGCAAGCTCTATGTGAGCGCCTACGGCGGCGGTACCGCCAATACCGAGTTTGAGTTTATGACCGGCAACTCCATGGCCAACCTGGGCTCGGGCGTGTACCCCTACACCATCTACAACATGGAGACGACCGGGAACTTGGCAGAACAGTTCAAATCGCTCGGCTATTCCACCACGGCCATGCACCCCAACCACGCGACCAACTGGAACCGCGAGAACGTCTACAAGGACTTTGGCTTTGACCAGTTCCTGTCTATCAATGACTTCCAGGGAGCCGACACCCTGCGCGGCATGGTGACCGACCAGGCTACCTACGACAAGATTCTTGAGCTGCTCGACCAGAACGCCGATCCGCAGTTTATCTTCGACGTGACCATGCAGAACCACTCGGGCTACGACACGGGCCTGCTGCCGGTCGACAAGCAGATGCACCTGAACATCGACACGACCGACCTGGACGCCAAGACCGTAGAGGACGGCACGCTCTCCGATGTCGACGAGTATGTCTCGTGCATCGAGCAGTCCGACCAGGCGCTGCGTTACTTCCTCAACGCCCTGAGCAAGCTCGACCGTAAGGTGGTCGTGGTGTTCTGGGGCGACCACCAGCCGTTCTTCCCGTCCAAGTTCAATGACAAGTGGTTTACCGGCGAAGACGATGCTACGCATCAGGAACGTCTGTGGCAGACCGACTACATCATCTGGGCTAACTACGACGTTGCCGGTTGCAACCAGACGAGTGAGGTCGACGACCTGTCCACCAACTACCTGTCCACGCAGCTGATGCAGCTAATCGGCGCCCCGCTGACCGACTACCAGAAAGCGCACATGACGCTGCGTAAGTCGCTGCCCGCCATCAACTCGGTGGGCTACGAGGACGCCAGCCTGCGCTGGGCGCTCTCCTCCAACGTCACCGGTGACGACGCCGCTGCCGCAGCCGCAACCAAGGCGCGCGAGGATTACGCCAAGATGCAGTACTACGAGATGTTCCGCGACGGCAAGAACGTCTATACGGAGCACTTCCAGACCGAGGCCAACGAAACCGACCCCAACCTGGCGCCAGGCACGACCAAGATTAAGTAGCTGCTAGCTGCTGAGCCACAACTGAAACGTCTGTCCAGGCGGAGGCATATAAGGTTCCCTGCTCGGACAGTCCTGCGCAAGACGAAGGCCACGTTATGTGGCCTTCTTTGTTTGCGGAAAGTGTGTCCCGGAATTCTTGTCTGGAATGGGATGCAGTTTCCGCTTGGGACCCGATTGGGAAAGTGCGTCCCACTATTCAGCTGGATTCCGGGATGTATTTTCCGGTTGAGGCTCGTTGGGAAAGTGCGTCCCACTTTGGGGGCTGATTCTGGGACGTGGTTTCCGGTTGGCTCTCATTGGGAAAGTTCATCCCATTTCTCGGCCTAATTATGGGACGCAGTTTCCCGTTGAGGACCCTTTGGGAAAGTGCGTCCCGGTCTGGGCGCTCAAACTGGGATGGATTTTCCGGATGAGGGCTTGACGAAAAATGTGTCCCGTTCCGGGCGCTAATTATGGGACGCAGTTTCCGCTTGCGGAGTCTCCACTCAACAGAAAACCCGGGTGGCCTGTTTTTTTTGGCTACCCGGGTTTTTGGGTTGTCGATATGTTCGACTGGCTACTAGTGGGTCTTGCGGCGCTTGATCAGCATGATGAGGGCTATCACTACGAGCGTTGCTCCCGCTGCTGCTGCGGTGGCGACTAGGGCGAATGTTTGGTCGCCGGTGTTTGCGAGGTTCTTCGCTGTGGTCGTAGCCTTGACCTTGGTGTCGGTCTTAGCTCCGTTGTCGGACTTGGGCTTGTCCGGGTTCGTCGGGGTCTCAGGAGTCTCGGGGTCCTTTGAGCCTTCGGAATCGGTTGGGCCGGCGGTGTTTACCAGCGTATGGTCCAGGAACTTCTTGGCGCCCGCACTTGCCTGTGAGAACAGGCGGCGCGTGCGGATTGGGGTGGCGTTCACCGTTGTGGGCGCCGTCTCCTCGGCCTCGATATTCACGAGCGTCGTGCCGGTGTCGAGGCCCACGTCGTTGTATCCCACGTGGCAGTAATACTGCGCACCGTCATCGTCTGCGGTCAGGTCAATCTCGAGCTTTGAGGCCGTTCCAGCCGCGAGGTTGCCATCGGCACCCACGAGCTTAAACTCTGTCTCGCCGCGGCCCTTGCGGTACCACATATAGGTCGGTGCCAGCCCTGTTTCGCTATCGTCGGCACCGAGTTGCTTCACATGGCCAATCGCCGAGAGCGTCAGGTGGCTTCCCGCCGCGCGCTCAACCGAAGAGTCGTATCCAAGATCCGACCCCTCCGCAGCATCCGCCGCAGGTCCGCTCACGGTCATCGTCATGCCATCGGGCATGGTCTTGGCCGTGATGATTGCCGAGCGAATACCTGTTTCGGTCGTGAATCCATTCTTAACGGCGGCGATGGCGAATCGATACTCCGTATTGGGCTGCAGCCCATCCCACTTGAGCGAGGTCTGCGTGTTGTCGGCAATCTTCCAGCTATTGACGACCGCATCCGCCGCATTGCTCTGCAGCATGCCCACGCCGTAGCTAAAGCCACTCTTGTTTGCGAGTACATCGTCCCAGCTAAACGTAACGCTGGTCGAATCGACGGCGTTTGCCGTAAAGCCCGTCACGGCCGGCGCGTCGGGCATCTCGACGTCCTTAACGTCATAGCCCACGATCCAGAACTGGTCGGTGTCCTTGGTGCCGAGCTTGTCGCCCGAGTCTGCCTCGAACTTGTCGACATCCACCGCGTTGACGCCCAGACGCCACACAAAACCGTACTTGCCCTGCGCGGCCTCGGGCAGGTTGTCGACGGTGCCGCCGTATTCGGTCGATTCACTCGAGGAGTTACCCGTAGTAAAGCCGGCGTTGGCACCAAAGCACAGGCCGCCAAACAACTCGTGCTTTGCGAGCTTCGCGCCCATGACAACGCTGCCGTTCAGCGTCAAGCCGAGCTCGAGCTCCTGCTCCTTGCCCTCCTCGACTTCGATGGTCTGCTCAATGCTCGCCCCCGACTGCGCGGCGGCGCCGTTAAACCCATCGTGCGTGTAGGCGCGCGTTACGCCAGGCTTGCCCAGGCCAAAGGAATCCCCAACGGGAGTCTCGCCGTTGAGCGTCGCTTGATAGGTTCCGGGTTCTCCCGACCGGTTGGTCAAAAAGTAGCTGAGCGGCGTCATATTGTGCTGTTTGGCAATGCGGTCATAGGCCTCGACATTAACGACCGAGGTCTGCGCGCCGAGCGACACGGGCGCCGCCATCACGCCCTTGCCACCAGTTTCCTCATTTTCGATCTCATACTCGTAATAGACCATCGGAATCGTGTAGAGCACGGCCTTGTCACCCTCGCCGGCATGCGACTCATAGCTTACGCTTGCGCTGACCGTGCGCTCGCTCCGGTAGTCATAGCATCCCTCGGCGGCAAAATCGACTGAAGCATTCATCGCGACCAGGGGCGGACCGGTCTGCACCTCGACGGCAACGCCCAACTCGGCGCCAATGGTATAGCCCTGGGATGTCCCCGTGCCCTTTTCCTCTCCGTATGACGTGCCGCCCAACACCAGATAGCCGTATGCCTGCTCCAGATCCTCAACATAGGGCGCATCCTGCAGCACGGCAAGCACGCGCGGGTTGGTATAGACCTTGTAGCGGTCCTTGTACGTGATCTTGACGCTGTCGTTGTCGACATCGGGCAGCGCGAGCGAGATAAATGTGCCGTAGGTAGTGCCGCGACGGTTGCTCTCGCTAATCACCTGCTCCTCGCCGCGGCGCACCTTTCCGTTCTCGTCGAGCGTAAAATGCGAGGCGGTCATCCAATAGTAGTCATCGTTCTTGCGCAGGTCCTCGTCGCGATGCTTGCCCACCACGGCGATAAAGCTCTCGTTATAGCGGTCCGAACCCGAGACGCTGCCCGCCTTGACGTCGCTGATCCACACCTGCTCTATACCCTTGTGGTCATGCTTGTTGCTGCTGTTGTATTGCTGACCGCTCATGCTCATGGTTCCGACCATGGACCCCAAGCCCTGAGCCCCGCTCTGTGCCGTGTTGCAGGCAAAGTCGCGGAACACATCGCCGCCCACGAGCACCTCGTCGACCGCCAGCTGCTCGGACAGGCCGTCAAGGTTGGCAGTGGCAAGGGCAATAGGCGCCAAGGTGCACGGATAGCGCTTATCCTGAGCGCTATCCTTCCATGCGCTGTTGGGCACATGCATCAGCCCATAGGAGGCGAGGAGCCCGTCTCTGTATTCCTTGCAATCGGAAAGCTTGAACTCGCCAGACTCCGAGTCAAAATACGCGTAGCGGTACAGCGCGCCGTACAGCCCCTTGCTGCCGTCAGAAGCGCCGTAATCAAAAGCGCTGCGTTGCCAGTCATAGCCCGCAAGAATAAGGCCCGTGACGGTTTCACCCGTCTTCTTTCCTTCTTCATCGTAGGCGGCAAACGTGCCGAACGTCGCATTCGCAGCGACCATGGTCTTGCCGTTCGCGGAGAGGGAGATTGCGCCCGCGTCGCCCAGAGCATCGACATGGACGAGCGCACCCTTGGATGCATCCCACGAAAACAGCTCGCAATGCGTCGACTTATCAATATTCTTCTTGCCGTAGGGTGCCGAGACCACGATGGCGAGGTCATCGCAAAAATCGCGATCGAGGTCGCCGGCCGCTAGCGAAACGACAGGAGCTGACTGAAGCTGCGTCCAGGAGTCGTTCCCGCCCTTGTTGTGCGTGGTGTAGTCCGCGGCGTTACCGGCATCGATCTTGACGACGCTTTGCTTCCAGTTGCCGCCCTCCAAGTCATACATGTCGACTACAGCCTTGCGCACGCCGTTCTCGTCGACATAGCAGCCCGCGTAGACAAAAAGCTCGTCGACGCCGTCGCCATCGACATCGCCCGCCTCGACATCAAAGACGGCGTCGTGCTCTTGCAGGTAACCGGCATCCAGGTACTTAAAACGGCCTTCGTACATCATATTAGTGTTGACCGTCACCGGCAGGTGTGTGTCGAGAGTGCGCGTACGCCCGTTGCTAAACGAGTAGAGGACCAGCTCAACCTTTCCGGCGTATGACTTGCCGTCAATCGTCGTGGAGGAACTGTCGCCGTAGGCACGGAGCTCGGCAACGCGGCTCTTTTTGCCCGTGCTGGCGTCGCTGCAGAACTCAACACTCGTGGCGTGAATGCCCGAGAAACCGTTGTTGTCGTTGGCGAGTACTGTTGAGGACTCATTGTTGCTTAGGTACGACCAGGTGCCGCCACCGTAGTCGCTATGCTTGTAGAGATCGCTGTTCGTATCGAAGTTGTTGACGTTTTGCCAGAACTTTGCGGCGCCCCACACACTTCCATAGCCATCGAAGAGTTTGCTGCTGCCGCCAATGTCACCGCGCTCGACGTTCTCGAGCTTGTCGCGCAGAGTGTAGCGATTGCCATGGCTACCGTTAGCTGCCATATAGACCTCGCTGCGCGTGGCAAACGTCGTGGGGGTATCAGTGGAATAGGGGCCAACGGTATCGGCCGGAATGTCCTCGCTCGTGCCCAGACCCAGGGCTTGATAATCCTGCTCGGTCATATCGGTGATTGCGGGCGCGTCTGCCGCCTGGGCAACCTGGGGCGTGGCCGTGAAGCAGGCGACGCTCGTGGCGATCAACGCAGCAAGCGCCGCCGTCCCAACAAGCGGGATTTTCGACAGCCTACGGATACGAGGGTGTGGAACGTACATGAGGGACCTCGCTTTATTCGAGTGGAGTGGACTCATTTTTGCAAATGATACATCCGATGCCCGATATCACGTGTCTCATTTTCGCCAACGGCGTGTCTCATTTTTGAGAATCCGAGATGCCGCGGAAATCTTATCCCAGCTCAAAGGCCATTTCTGGGATGTATTTTCCGTCGAGTGCCTCATCGGGGGTAGCGCGCACAGTCGTGGTGTAAGAAGCAAGGGAGGGCCATCGCCTTTCCTTTCGTCGAATATCTAGGCACTGACGATTCTAGGCGATGGCCCTCCCTTGCTTCTTACACCACGACTGTGCGCGCTACCTCATTGGGAAAATGCATCCCGTTTCTTGACCGAATAATGGGACACAATTTCCCGTTGGAGCGCCTTTGGGAAAGTGTGTCCCACTTCGACCGCCCAGAGTGGGATGCACTTTCCGCAAAGCACCTCAACGGGAAACTACGTCCCATTCCAAAGGCAAATTCCGGGACGCATTTTTCGAAAGCCTGCCCATCCGGAAAGCCCGTCCCACTTTGGACGCATCCGGGCACGGAACCATCGACCTATCAGGCCTCCCATCAATAAAGAGGCGTCCTCCCGGACGGCGGGGCACGAAGTTCATCGCGAGTTCCGCACGCAAAGAAGGCCACTTAATGTGGCCTTCGTCTTGCGCAGGACTGTAGAGCAGGGAACTTCGTGCCCCGACGCCCGGGAGGACGTTTCATTTAGAAAGATGGACCGACCGCCGTCAGCGATGGGAGCTACTCCCCCAGCACGGCCTTTTTAGCGGCTGCAGCCATGTTGTCCAGATCTTCCTTGGTGGGGTGATCCTTTGCGGCGACCCAGTTATCGAGCAGCAACTTAGCGCGGGCGTTGTCGGGATCTTGCTCGAGCATGGCCTCGTAGCGCTGCTTGACCGCGGGGCCCATCTTGCCCTGGCACATCGCCCAGCCCGCAAGCTCGGCATCCCCAGTCAAATTGGAAGTTACGCGGTCGATAATCTGCTGGTAATAGCTCTGATCGGCCCCAAAGCCGCAGGTGCCAAACAGGAAGACGCGCTTGCCGTGCAAAGCGGAGAGCAACGCCGCGACCGAAGGCGTGCACGCGCCCTTGTCGCACCAAAAACCGACGAGCACCGTGTCGGCCGCGCAGGCGCCCTGCGCCTCGAGCGCAACCTGATCTGCATCCGCATCGTCGCTCAACGCCGCGGCATGGACAAACTCAACGCCCGCAGCCTGCAGCGTACGCTTGATCGCACCCGAAACCATCCTGGTATTACCGCTCTTGCTGTTAACCACCAAAGAGCACGTCATAGTCACGTTGCCTCGTATCCCCCAAAACTAAAGCCACTAATGCAATTTATTAGATGAATATCTTAGTACTAACGTGACAGATGTAAACCACCGTCTGTCGATTGATTAATTTGCCCCACGGGCTTGCTCACTGGGCAAACTGACTGCGGTAGAGCTCGGCGTAGAAGCCGTCTGCCACTAGCAGCTCGTCGTGCGTGCCGCGCTCGATAATCTGGCCGTCGCGCATCACCAGAATGCAGTCGGCGTTACGAATCGTGCTCAGGCGGTGCGCCACGACAAAGCTTGTGCGACCGGCCATGAGCTCGTCGAATGCCGCCTGCACTTGCAGCTCGGTGCGCGTGTCGATACTCGAGGTCGCCTCGTCCAGCAGCAAGATAGCCGGGTCGGCGAGCATGACGCGCGCAATGCACAGCAGCTGCTTTTGGCCCTGGCTAAACGTGCCGCCGTCCTCACCGATTACCGTATCGTAGCCGCCTGGTAGCTGCACGATAAACTTGTGCGCGTGCGCGCGCTTGGCGGCTTCGATGACCTGCTCGCGCGTGGCGTCGGGACAGCCGTAGGCGATGTTTTCCGCCACCGTGCCCTCGAACAGCCAAGTGTCCTGCAGCACCATGCCAAAGGCACGGCGAAGGCTTGCGCGCGTGTAGTCACGCGAAGACCTGCCATCGACCATGATGCGACCGGCATCGATATCGTAAAAGCGCAGCAGCAGGTTGATGAGCGTCGTCTTGCCGCAGCCCGTAGGGCCAACGAGGGCAAAGCGCATGCCGGGCTTAGCCTCGATGCAGATATCCTGCAGCAGTTTGCGGTCGGGCACGTAGCTAAAGTCCACATGCGCAAAGGTCACCTCGCCCTGCGGGACGGCAAGTTCCACGGCATCCTCCGCGTCGGGCTCCTGCTCGCGCGCATCGAGCAGCGCAAACATGCGGCGCGCCGAGGCGTACGCGGTCTGGATCTGCGTAATGACGTTGGTGACCTCGTTGAAAGGCTTGGTGTACTGGTTGGCGTAGGACAGGAAAATCTGCACGCCGCCCACCGTAAGCGCCGCGGGCACGCCCGTGATCACGCCCACGCAGCCAATCACGGCCACCACGGCATAGATGATGTTATTGATAAAGCGCGTGCCGGGGTTGGAGAGCGAACCCATAAACTGCGCGCGCTCACCTGCCGCATAGAGCTCGGCATTGAGGGTATCGAAGCGCTGTTGAGCGTGCGGGCCGTAGGCAAAGGCGTCGACAAGCTTTTGCTCGCCTACGTACTCCTCGATATGGCCGCCGAGCTGCCCTTGAATACGCTGCTGTGCCGTAAAGCTTTTGTTGGAGAGCTTGGCAATAGCGCCGGCTGCAAAAATGGAAAGCGGCGTGACGAGCACCACCACGAGCGTCATGGTCAGGTTAATGGAGAGCATAAACGCGAGCGTGCCCACAATGGTGATGACGCCGGTGAAGAGCTGCGTGAAGCCCTGCAGCAGACCGTCGCCCACCTGGTCGACGTCGTTGACCACACGGCTCATAAGGTCGCCGTGAGCATGGCTGTCGATAAAGCTGAGCGGCATGCGGCTGAGCTTGTCGCTCGCCTCCACGCGCATGTCACGCACCGTTTCGTAGGACAGGCGGTTGACGCAGTAGCCCTGCAGCCACTGGAAGGCCGCAGCTCCCACCACGACGAGCGCGAGTTTGGTAACGAGCGGCAGCAGCGCATCGAAGTCCACCTGGCCCGCGGCAACGATCAGGTCGATGCCCTCGCCAATGAGGATGGGTGTGTAGAGCTGCAGGACCACCGAGACGGCGGCACTCACAAACGACGCCGTAAACGAGATACGATGCGGACGGACGTAGCCCATCAGGCGGCGGGTCACCGCACCCACGGGATAGCGCTC
Source organism: Collinsella sp. (assembly GCA_048245415.1). Taxonomy (GTDB): domain Bacteria; phylum Actinomycetota; class Coriobacteriia; order Coriobacteriales; family Coriobacteriaceae; genus Collinsella. Next base: position 74,248 of record DBFBAP010000011.1, read on the forward strand.
GGGATCGCCGGGCTGGCGCGGACCGTCGCCCAGGTCGTTGAGGTTATCGTTACCGGACACGTTGGCCGTCATCGTGGCGACCGAACCGGAGGAAGTGTACGGATTCATTTAGCAGCCCTCCTTTGCGCAAGTGGATGCCGGGGCAGCCGGGGCGGACGCGGGACTTGGGACGGACGTGGGCGCCGCACTCCCCTGCTGGCCCTCGAGCTCCTCGCGGCGCAGCTGCGACTGGCAGATCTCGCGATAGAGCTGGCAGGTCGCGTACAGCTCGTCATGCGTGCCCAGGCCCGCAACCGAGCCGTGGTCGAGTACGCAGATCATGTCGGCATCGCGCACGGTCGAGACGCGCTGGCTCACGATGACAGTCGTCAGCGGCAGCCCGCCCTCGGCGGCACCGCGCACGCTGCGCTCGCGAATGGCATGGCGAAGCGCCGCGTCAGTCTTAAAGTCGAGCGCCGACGCGGAGTCATCCATGATCAGGACCTGCGGAGCGCCCACCAGGGCACGTGCGATGGTCAGGCGCTGACGTTGTCCGCCGCTGAAGTTCTTGCCGCCCGCCTCGACCGGGGCGTCGAGGCCCTGGGGCTTGTTGTGCACGAACTCGCTCGCTTGCGCCATATCGAGCGCTGCCCAGAGCTCCTCGTCGGTCGCCGACTCGTCACGCCAGGTCAGGTTGCTGCGGATAGTGCCGCTCACCAGCGACGCACGCTGCGGAACGGTCGCGACCACGTGGCGCAGCTGGTCGAGCTGCCAGGCGCGCACGTCGGAGCCCATCACGTACACGCTGCCCACGCCCGCATCGTACAGGCGCGGGATAAGCGAAACGAGGGTCGACTTACCGCTGCCCGTGCCGCCGATAATGCCGAGGGTTTTGCCCACCGGCAGCTCCAGAGTCACATCGCTCACGGCATTTGCCGCGCCGGCGCCAAACGAGAAGCTCGCATGGTCAAAGCTCAGCGCAGGGACCGGAACAGCGCCACCCGTCAGGTCGCTCGGCTCAGGCAGCGCGACCGGCTGGTTGCCCTCGTCAGCAATGCTCGGCACGCAATTGAGCACCTCGTTGATACGCGACGCGCTGGCGCTCGCCTTGGTAAAGACCACGACCAGGTTGGCGACGTACACGATGGAGGTGAGCGTCTGCGTCATGTAGTTCACAAACGCCATGACCTGACCCTGCGTGAGCTCGCCCACGTTGACCTGGATGCCGCCCACCCACAGGATGGCGCACACGCCCAGGTTCATCACAAGAAACGTGACGGGATTAAGGATCGACGAGAGCTTGCCCACCGCGATGGCAGTATTGGCCTGGTCATCGGCGGCTTGGGCAAAACGCTCGCGCTCGTGGTCCTCACGCACAAAGGCGCGAACAACGCGGGCGCCCGAAAGCCCCTCGCGGCAGATAAGCGCGATGCGGTCGAGCTTTGCCTGCAGCTGCCTGTAATACGGGATACAGCGCGCCATGACAAACCAAAACACCAGGCCGATGGCGGGCGTGCAAATCAAAAAGATCATGCCGAGCTTAAGGTCGATGGCAAGGGCCGCGCACATAGAGCCCACCGCCAAGAAGGGCCAGCGGATGAGCATGCGTACGCCCAGCGCCACAGCGAGCTGCACCTGGTTGACGTCGTTGGTGATGCGGGTGATAAGCGACGGCGTGCCAAAGCGGTCGAGTTCGGCATAGCTCAACTTGTTGATGTGCTGGTAGAGCGCACCGCGGATATCGGTGCCCATGCCCTGCGAGGTGAGCGCCGCCATCTTTTGGCAGACGAGCGTAAACGAGATGCCGATCACAGCCATGGCGCCAAGCAGCATACCGTAGTGGACGACGGCGTTGACATCGTGTGCGCCAATACCCTTATCGATCATCTGGGCAATCACGAGCGGCGTAAGCAGGTCAAAGATCACTTCGATCAGCTTGCACGCAGGGCCAATCACCATATAGCGGCGAAACTTGCCACCAAAACGCCTGAGCAGCTCAATCATGTATAGGCGCTCCCTATCATCATTCACACTCAATCCGAATCATGATAGTACGGTGAGCCCAAAAGAAGCGTAAACAACTCGTCATTTCTAATGGGATTCGGTTTCCAAAGAAGCGGAGAGGCGCGCACCCAGCCAGTGTCGGGTCGACCACTTGGTATACTTGCATTAGTGCTACCAAGTTAGTCGCCGACCCTTGAAATGAGGTGCCGAGATGAACGACATTCTCGCAAGAAGAGCAAGACGAGCAACTGTGGGCATCGCCCTTTCCGCGGCACTTGTCGCGGGAATCGCCCCCGCAACGGCGATCGCGGCAGAAACCAGTTCCCCCACCGGTGCGGCCGTTTCGCAGACGAGCGCCACCAGCGGCAATTCGGGCGCCCCGCAGACAGAAGATGCGGCCGCCGCAAAAGAAAAAGCGTATGCAGCCATGCAGGAAGCGCTCAAAACCCTCGAGGCCGCAAAAGTTGCCGCAAGTCCCGAGAAACTTGCGGCAATCGATGATGACATTGCCGCTTTTCAAGAGATCTACGACATGGTGGTGACGGAAGCCGCCAAACGGAGGGAACGCCTTCCCGCCATGCAAGCGAACGTCGATGCAGCCCAAGCCAAATACGATGAGGCCCACAGCCGGACAAGCGGCCTTCAGGCAGAATTAGATAAGGCACTTGAAGCACTCGGCGACGAGGAGCCCAGCACAGCTACTAAAGAGCATATTAAGCAGTTGCGACGTGAGATCATGTCGGCAGAAAGGCGAGAGAAATCTTGTGAAGATGATCTTCACTCCTACCGACGCCGGCTCGAAAGCCAGGAAAGACAGGTTCAGGATTCCGAAAGTGAGGCGGAGGAAGCTAAAGCCCACATCGATGAGGACATAGCCAAGCGAGATGCGCTCCTCGACGATTTGAAAAAGGCGCAAACGGCCTATGACGATGCCTGCAAGGCATACGAAGAGGCAAAAGCCGCGGCAGACAAGGCCACCTCGCCCGAGATAACGAAACCGACCGAGACGACGCCTCCCTCCGGCTCAACGCAACCCGCCGAGGCGACACCGCCCGTTGCCTCACCTGCAACCGGCAAAGACGCCCTACCAAGCTCCACCAAGCAGGCGAACTCGAGCAGCGGCAAGCAAGCAAATACGACCGCCGGCAAGCTCGCGAACACGGGCGACACAGCACCGAGCGCAATAGCACTCGCAGGAATCGCCGCCATGGGACTCGGAATAACCGCCACAGCCACACGCCGCATCAAGAACTCAAAATAGCCGACAGAGCATTCTGCCTTCACCAATCCACAAGCCCAGAGACAAAAAGAGGCTCGTTTCCCCAACCTAGGGAAACGAGCCTCTTTAACTGCAAAAATTCAAGCAACAGCACCGCCGCCTCTTGAACCACGTAGCCATCAATGCCCAGACAACGCCAACGAGCAGCATTCCTTAAGGGATAGATTAAATTAGATAAACGCGCCTTTACGGGTGATTTTTGGACGACGGGGCCCGGCCGGCGGCGAGGTGTTTGGTAGTCGAGCGATCCCGCAGGCGAAGCCGAGGACCAGCGAGACACCAAACACCTCGCCGCCGGCCGGGCCATGTCGCGGCACCAAAATAGCGCCCGTGCGCTCGATGGATTCGGATGCCCGACAGAGGCTCCTTATGGCTGCTTCCTTCCGGACCTGACCAGATTCGGAACATGTCGTCATCCGAACCCATCGAACGCGCTAGGCGCTCGGTATATCTTACCTGCTCCCGCCCGCCAGAGCAAGGTAGCTAATTTGGGACGGAGCTTTTTTGACTACTTTTGCAGCCCGATTGCCAGAGCAGCCAATGAGTAGTCAAAATAGTCCCATCCCAAAATGACCGGCTTGGTGCCGCACCACAGAAAGGGCCCATCTACTACGTTTAGGCCACAGGGGTCAACCATAGCCGACTTTTTCGAAAATCGGCAAGCTTTCTACCTGCGGTTTTGTTTTTGCAAATTCCGGAATGGTCGAGGGTGGCCGGTTTAACGTAGTAGATGGCCACGTTTCGTGGCAGGCGGTCCGACCCAAGGCACAAGGCAGCCAACCTCGAATGGACATTCTCGAAGTTGCGGTGGAATACGGACTGAATTGGCACCTTAAAGGCAATAACACTCCGTATTTCACCGCAACTTATCGAGGGGATGGGTTTTAGAGGCGAGCGAGGTCGTAGGATTGGGCGGCTGCTTCGCCGGCGCAGATGAGGTTGGTTGTGGCTTCCTGAGGGTTGAGCGCCTGGTCGAGGGGCATGGGCTTGCGGCAGATCGGAAGCACCAAGTCGATGCCATGCTCACACACCGCATCCAGGTTGACGGCGCGACCGCCCACGACGGCGACCACCGGCTTGCCATATCGCTTGGCGCGGCGAGCCACACCAACCGGTGCCTTACCGGCGGCGGACTGCTCGTCCATATTGCCCTCGCCCGTTATGACTAGGTCGACATCGCATACGCGCTCGTCAAACCCCACGAGGTCGAGCACCGTCTCCACACCCGAGCGTAGCTCCGCGCCGAGCGCCAGCAACGCCGCGCCCAAGCCACCGGCAGCGCCCGCGCCGGGTACACCGAGCACCGAGCCAAATGTCCGTGCGCCCTCGGGTGTGCGCAACAACCCCTGGGCTCGAGCTCTGGCAATCGCCGCATCGAGCAAGCGACCGTAGCCGACCATCCAGCCGTCGTATCTGCGCAGCACCTCGACATCATCCGCCGGCAGGCCCTTCTGCCCGCCAAACACCGCCAGTGCGCCTCGACGCCCCACGAGCGGATTCTCGACATCCGAAAGCACAACGATGCGAGCGCCGCTCAGTGCACGAAGCGCTGACGTCAAATCGATACTCGACACCTGCTCAAGCCCCGCGAGACCGGGGGCGATATTGCAGCCACACTCATCGACAAGGTGGGCGCCAAGCACCTGCAGCATACCGGCGCCGCCATCGTTGGTGGCGCTGCCGCCCAAACCAATATAGATAGTCTTTGCGCCCATGCGAACCGCGCGAAGCATGAGCTCGCCCACGCCATAGGTTGTAGCAGCCAGCGCCGCCGATTCCGTGCAGGGTGAATACCCAATACCCGCCGCCTCGGCCATCTCAATTACAGCCGAGTCGCGCTCGTCGTCCACCAGCATCCGGGCAGACACGCGGTCGCCCAAGGGACCTGCCACCTCGCAGGTCACAATCTCACCGCCGCACGCGGCAACGGCATCGAGCGTTCCCTCACCGCCATCCGCCAGCGGCAATGTGCACACCTCGGCATCGGGCCAAACGCGGCGCACGCCTTCGGCAACCGCCGCCTCCGCCTGCGCACTCGAAACGCTGCCCTTAAAGGAGTCGATCGCCAGCAGCACACGGCGGGGCCGGCGGCACGCAGGGCCAAAGTCAACCGCCATGCCAGCATCCTCACCGGCACCTGCAAGCGCTGCGGCGTGAGCGGCGTGTGCTTCAAGATCGGCCCCACAACCGCAATCAGCGCCGCCCGCTCCGCGCAGACCGCCAAAATAGCTACTCAGCAGCTCGCGGCATTCATCCGCCAGGACCCCAGCCGTCACGTTAAACCGATGATTCAGGCGCGAGTCGGCATTCAAATCGTATAGGGATCCCAACGCGCCCGCCTTGGCGTCGCTCGCGCCATACACGCAGCGCCCCACGCGCGCGTTAACCATAAGGCCTGCGCACATGCAGCAGGGTTCCAACGTCACATAGACCGTACAGTCGGAAAGGCGCCAGCGGCCAAGCGCCTGGGTAGCGGCGCACACGGCCGCAAACTCGGCATGAGCCGAAGGGTCCTGGTCGAGTTCGCGCCGATTGTGCGCCCTCGCGGCTATCTCACCGTCGCGCACCACTACGGCTCCGATGGGCACCTCGCCCACCGCCGCGGCGGCTCGCGCCTCCGCCAGCGCCTCGCGCATGAACTTCTCGTCGATTTCGGTGATCGTCATCGTTCGCCTTCCCTGTTGCAAATTCAAAACGATGCTATCATTACGACTCACGGAGAGATGGCAGAGCGGTTGAATGCGGCGGTCTTGAAAACCGTTGAGCGCGAGAGCGTTCCGGGGGTTCGAATCCCCCTCTCTCCGCCACTTTTAGTGATGCACCGGCGTCATGGTTCGCTCGAACAGCGCATCGACCACGTCGGCCATCTCAGGTCGACGCTCAAGATCGTGGCCCGATTCCCACCATATCGTGAAAAGTCGAATAATACCGCCGGCGACAAACTCAGACGTCGTCTCGAGTGACACGGGGGCCAGGGCATCCTCGGCAAACACGTTCATCACACGCTCGCGGATGGAGCGGGCAATGCGGTCGCAAATAACGTTGGTCAACATGCCCGACATGCTGCTTGCCAAAATGTTATCCATGAGCTGCTCGTGCGCCAGAATCAAATCCATGGCATCGTCCAAAATCGCGTGTCGAAGCGCGCGCACGTCCTCGGCAGACACTGCGCCGGCCTCATCGGGCTGTTTTTGCGGCAAGCCCGACATGAGCTCATCGATATAAAAGGCAAAGTAATCGTTCTTGTCGCGAAAGTGCTTGTAGAACGTCGTGCGGCGAATCATGGCGCGGTCGCACAGCATGGCAACCGTCAGGTCCTCAAAACGATGCTCCTCGAGAAGCTCGGTGAAGGCATCGAACAGGGCGCGGTAGGTTTTCTTAATGCGAAGGTCCACTGGTATCGCCATCCTCAGGGCAAAGACAACACTCGTCAATCTGTCGCATATCTTACACCTGTACCTCGCGCGCTTTGCCCCGGTGCCAACCCCGCCGAAAACATAACGCTTGCCGGAAAGTTCGGCACGGCAAAACGTTGCGGGTATACTAGTAGCGTTATACCAACGGCAGCTGGCGCATGCCGCCGCGGCCATTCGAAACGGAGACATCATGATTACCGTCATCATCGGCATCGTTGTTGTCATTGTGATTGTCTGCGCCATCGCCGGCATCTACAACAACATGGTCACCAAGCGTAACCGCATCGATAACGCCTGGCAGAACATCGATACGCAGCTGCAGCGTCGCAACGACCTGATTCCCAACCTGGTCGAGACCGTCAAGGGCTACGCCAAGCACGAGCAGGAGACGCTCTCCGCCGTGATCAGCGCGCGTAACACCGCCGTCAAGGCCACCACGCCCGAGGCCAAGATGGAAGCCGACAACGTGCTGACCGGTGCACTGCGTCAGCTCTTCGCCGTAGCCGAGGCCTATCCCGATCTTAAGGCAAACACCAACTTTACGCAGCTGCAGGCATCGCTCGAGGATACCGAGAACAAGATTAGCTACGCACGCCAGAGCTACAACGATTGCGTGCTCAGCTACAACAACGCCATTCAGACGTTCCCGGCTGTCATCTTTGCCGGCATCTTCCAGTTTAAGGAGCGCCAAGGCTTCGAGGCCGCCGAAGCAGCCCGCCAGGCCCCGACCGTCAAGTTCTAGTAGTTTGACAGCGCATCCTTAATCGGCCAAATGCATAAACCGCCCCGTCGAATGCATACTTCGACGGGGCGGTTTCCTTTTTCGCGAAGGTCCCCCTCTAAGCGCCGTGCATTTTCAGGAGTATTCAACATAACCAAGAGCTTCGGGCGCCACGATAAATGCCAAAGACCGCGAACATCCCTGCAAATCAAACGCTGCCAGCCCATAACCCCGCCCATCATTCGTAGAAAACATCGAGAAATCCCGATTTTTTGCCCGAGGTCGGTATGCAGGGGCCTTCGATTGCAGAATACTCGCAAAAATGCACGTCGCCACCACCCCCACATGGCGCGAACCAAAACAAAAGCGCGGCCTTCCTTTCCGGCGCACTCCGCGGGACGAAAAAACCTCCGCCGCACGAAGTGCGCAGCGGAGGTTCTTTCATGTCCGAGGACGCGCCGGAAAGGAAGGTCGCCCTCGGGCCGGACAGCTAAGACAGCTTACGCGACGGTGTAAACCCAGTTGTGCTTATCCTCAACAGCACCAGACTGGATACCAGTCAGGGTCTCGCGGAGCTTCTTCATCACAGGACCGATCTCGGTGTAGCCAGCCGGGAAGGTCACGGTCTCGTCGGCGCCGTAAACCTTGTTGTCGATCTCGCCAACCGGGGAGATGACGGCAGCGGTGCCGCACAGGCCGCACTCGACAAAGGTACCGGCCTTGACCTCGGCCCACTCGACGGGACGTTGGTCAACGGTCATGCCCAGGTCCTGAGCAACCTGAACGAGCGAACGACGGGTGATAGAGGGCAGGATGGAGTCGGTGTGCGACTGAGGAACGACGAGGGTGCCGTCCTCCTTCACGAACAGGACGTTGGCGCCACCGGTCTCCTCGACATAGGTACGGGACTCGGAGTCAAGATACAGGTTCTCGGCATAGCCCTCGCGATGGGCCTCCATCGTGGGCTTAAGGGACATGGCGTAGTTCAGGCCGGCCTTGATGTTGCCGGTGCCGTGCGGTGCGGCACGGTCATACTCGGAAACGCGCAGCTTGACGGGCTTGAGGCCACCCTTAAAGTACGGACCGACCGGGGTCACGAGAATGCGGAACGTGTACTCAGGAGCGGGAGCCACGCCGATCACGTCACCGGAACCGATCATAAACGGACGCACGTACAGGGTCGCGCCGGAGCCGAAGGGCGGAACCCAGGCGGCGTTGGCAGAGACGACCTGCTTGACGGCCTCAACGAACTTGTCCTTGGGGAACGGGGGCATCTCGAGGCGCTGGGCAGAGTTATACATGCGCTCGGCGTTCATGTCGGGACGGAAGCAGACGATGCTGCCGTCCTCGGCGGTGTAGGCCTTCAGGCCCTCAAAGACCTCCTGGCAGTAATGGAAGATGCCGCCGCACTCGGAGACATGCAGGGTGTGATCGGTGGTCAGGCCACCCTCGTCCCACTCGCCGTCCTTCCAATGGGCCTCGTAGCTGTAATCGGTCTTCATGTAGCCAAAGCCGAGGCTACCCCAATCGATATCCTTCTTCTCGACAGTCATATGTCGCTCCTTACATACACAGTTGCAAACTCGCGAACCCGCACGCAAGGACCGAGGCCGGCCGCGTCGCAACGTCGCACGCCCGGAGCGTAGAGCCGGACGGGACACGCAAACAGCATCAAAGCCGATGGCACGTCGATTCGCATGCACGAGATTGTACTCCGCACGCGCGTCGGATAAAACGTTTTTCTTTAACTAACTAAAGTATTTTCATTTGACCGAAACTAAAGAGGCCCGCCACCGTAAGCGGTGACGGGCCTCAACTGCACGGTTTGCGCGCTGGCTCGAGCTACGCGTTCTTTTTGCCCAGCTTAGCCTTAACCAGACCGACCACGGTCGGGATGATCGACACGGCAACGATGCCGACGATCAGCAGCTCAAAGTGCTCCTGCACAAAGGGGATGCCGCCAAAGAAGTAGCCCAGCAGCGTAAAGAGCGTCGACCAGGTAATGCCGCCCAGCACGTTAAAGATAACGAAGTTACGCCAGTGCATGCCGCCCATGCCGGCGATAAAGGGCACAAAAGTGCGGATAAACGGGAAGAAACGGCCCAGGAAAATAGCCAGGTGGCCCCACTTGTCTAAGAAGTCCTCGGACTTTTTAATGCGCTCGGGCGTCATGGCCTTGACCTTGCCCGAAGCGATGATCTTTTTGCCAAAGAAGTGACCGATCATAAAGTTGCACTGATCACCCAAGATGGCAGCCGCCCATGCGACGGCCAGCAGGGCCACGATGTTAAAGCCACCGTTGTGGGCAAAGAAGCCCGAAGCAAACAGCAGTGAATCGCCAGGAAGGAACGGGAAGAACACCACGCCCGTCTCGATAAAGATGATCAGGAACACGCAGCCGTAGGCCATAAGCGGGCCGGCGGCGATCCAGCTGGCGATCGCGGTGCGCGGATCCTTAAGCAGCTCGGCGATAAAATTGATGAAACCCATGAAGTAAAACCTCTCAGTTGTGGGCGCGGATACGTCCAAGTTGACCAGTATACGGTTGCGGTGCCCCCTCGTGCGCAACCCCACAAAAGCATGACTCCATTACCAGCAAGTTTGCATAACTGACATCTGTAGCGCAATGGCGCCAAGATTGTCCTTCCTAATCCCTAGCAAATCGCTATACTTTATTGAATCGCATTGCCATGGCGCTAAGGGAGGGCGGCCGGTGAGCTTTATCAATACCATTCGCGAGGATATCAAGACCGTCCAGGCGCAAGACCCCGCTGCACAAAACGGTCTGGTCATCTTCCTTTCCTATCCTGGCCTGCACGCCAAGTGGAACCACGTGCCCGAGCACTGGCTCTGGGAGCACGGTCATCGCTCGCTCGCCCGCGTGCTCTCGCAAATCACCCGCCACATCACCGGCGTCGAGATTCATCCCGCGGCACAGATCGGCAAGCATTTCTTTATCGACCATGCCATGGGCGTCGTCATCGGCGAGACCACCATTGTGGGCGACAACTGCGTGCTCTACCAGGGCGTTACGCTCGGCGGCACCGGCAACGAGACCGGCAAACGCCACCCAACGCTCGGCGATAACGTCACCGTGGGCACGGGCGCCAAGGTGCTCGGCAACATCCGCATCGGCAACAACGTCAAGATCGGCGGCAACTCGGTCGTCGTCAAGGACGTGCCCGACAACTGCACCGTCGTGGGCGTGCCGGGACGCATCATCAAGCGCAACGGCTGCCGCGTGTTCGAGGAGAGCTTCGACGCCAAGCAGCATCGCGAGTACATGCCCGATGACGCTGCCGAGCAGAGTGCCCTCAACCGCCAAGGCATCACCGAGAACGCCCGCCGCGTCAAGGAACTCGAGCGAGAGGTGGCCGAGCTCAAGGCCCTCGTCGCCAAGCTCGTGGACGAACGCTAGGAACGCAAGCGGCACAAAACGACATCGGCATCAACGCAAAGGCGCGCCAGGGAATTCATCCCCGGCGCGCCTTATTTGTGATGTGGCAAAGAGACTGTCCCTTTGTCACATTATGCGAACTGGCTCAGATAGAGGTCGGCGTAGGCACCCTCGGCAGCCAGCAGCTCCTTATGCGTGCCCTGCTCGATAATGTTGCCGTGATCCATGACCAAGATCAGGTCGGCGTCCACGATCGTCGACAGGCGGTGCGCGATCACAAAGCTCGTGCGCCCGCGCATGAGCGCGTCCATGGCACGACCGATGGCAAGCTCGGTACGCGTATCCACGCTTGAGGTCGCCTCGTCCAGGATGAGAATCGCCGGGTTATTGAGCAGCACGCGTGCGATGGTCAGCAGCTGACGCTGGCCCTGGCTGATGCTTTCGGCATCGTTGGCCACGCGCGTGTCGTAGCCCTGCGGCATGGTGCGCACAAAGAAGTCGACCTGCGCGGCGCGCGCAGCCGCCACGATCTCCTCACGCGTCGCCTCGGGACAGCCGTAGGCGATGTTTTCGGCAATCGTGCCATCGAACAGCCAGGCGTCCTGCAGCACCATGCCAAACTGCTGCCGTAGCTCGCCGCGGTCCATGCGGCTCGTATCCACGCCGTCGAGCGTAATACGCCCGCCGTCAATCTCGTAGAAGCGCATGAGCAGGTTGATGAGCGTCGTCTTGCCCGCGCCCGTGGTTCCCACCACGGCAATCTTCTGGCCCGGCTCGGCGGTAAACGACACGTCGTGCATAAGCGGCTTGTCGGGCGAATAACCAAAGCGCACGTGCTCAAAGGAGACGCGACCCTCAACGCGACCCGGCAGCTTGGCGGCCTCGTCCGGCAGCGGATCGGCCTCCATCTCGGGCTCATCGAGCAGGTCGAACACGCGCTCCGCACTCGCCAACGCGCTCTGCAGCGAGTTGAAGGTAAACGACAGCTGCGTCATGGGTTCGGACGCCTCGTAGATAAACTGGAAGAACGCCTGGAACACGCCGACGGTCATGTGACCGGCAACCAGCATGCTGCAGCCCACCAGCGCGATCACGATCTGCGCCAAACGGCCGATAAAGCGCACCGCAGGGCCGACGGCATTGATCATAAAGTCGGCCTTGGCACTCACGCGTGCCAGCTCGCCCGAGGCCTGGTGCACCTCGGCAGAACTTTGGCGTTCGCGGTTAAACGCGCGGATCACCAGACGGCCCGAATAGCCTTCCTCGACCGCACTCGTAATCTTGGACACCCACTCCTGGCGCTCGCCCGTCACATCGTGTGTGCGGCGCGAGACGACCTTCGTCACCAGCAGCGACAGTGCCGTAAAGAACAGAAAGACGAGCGTAAGCTGCACGCTGAACACGAACATCACGCTCACAGCACCAACAACCGTGCCGATCGACACGAGCAGCTGCAGCAATCCGCGCTGCATGCTCTCGGACATCTTGTCCAGGTCGTTGGTCGCGCGGCTGACGACCTCGCCGGGACGATGCGCGTCAAAATAGGCGAGCGGCAGACGGTTGAGCTTTTGCGCGATGCGGTTGCGCAGGCGCAGATTGAGACGCTCAGCGACGCTCGACATCAAAAAGCTCTGGAGCGCATAGAACGAGGCAGCGGCAGTCCAGATCATAAAGTAGACGAAAATGGTCTTGCCGCAGTTCTCCCAGGTGATGCTGAAAGTGGTGTCGTTGGCAAACGCCACCTGAATGTGGCCCCACAGCTCATCGATCACGCGGGCGCTATATGCCGGCGCGGCGGTGTTAAAGATGACATAGAACACAATGCTCGCGAACACGATATAGAAGCGCCAATGGTCGCCGGCAGCCTCACTCCACAGGCGGCGCACCGTCGCCCAGGTATCCCGAGGCGTCTCGTCCTCGTCTTCGTCGTCCACGTCGCGCATACGCTCTGCCTCGGCGCGGGCGCGCTCGTCCTCGGCACGTTCGTTTTCCTCGTAGAGCGCTTGGCGGCGAGCCTCGCGCTTGGCGGCGTCATCCAGCTCGGTCGACGCGGCAGCCGTTTCCTCGACCAGTCCCGCGGCAGCGGCGTCATCAACGCCGCCCTGCTTCTTGAGCTCCCCGGTCATGCTACTCACCTCCCTTCATTTGCGATTCCGCGATGGCGCGGTACACCTCGCAGGTTTCCATAAGCTCGCCATGCGTGCCCAAGCCCACGACCTCGCCGTCCTTGAGCACAACGATCTGGTCGGCATGCAAAATAGTCGAGATGCGCTGCGCGATGATGAGCACCGCGGCGTCGCGCGTCTCGTCCTGCAGCGCATGGCGCAGGGCCGCATCGGTCTTAAAGTCCAGGGCCGAAAAACTGTCATCGAAGATATATAGATCGGCATGCTTCATGAGCGCGCGAGCAATGGCCAGGCGCTGGCGCTGGCCGCCTGAAAAGTTCGTGCCGCCCTGCGCCACCGGGGTATCGAGCCCCTGCGGCTGATCGAGTACAAAGGTGCTCTGGGCAACCTCAAGCGCGTGAAGCATGTCGGTCTCGGTCGCGTCCTCGTTGCCAAAGCGCAGATTACTTGCCACGGTGCCCGAGAACAGCCACGCCTTCTGCGGCACATAGGCGATGTGTCCACGGATCTCATCTTGCGAAAGCTCGCGCAGATCGACACCGTCCAGGCGAATGGCGCCCTTGGTGGCATCGTGGAAGCGCAGCAAGAGCTTGGCCACCGTCGACTTGCCCGAACCCGTCGAGCCGACGATTGCGGTCGTCTGACCGCGACGACAGGCAAAGCTCAGGTCGCACAGGGTGTCCTCGTCGGCATCGTCAAAGCGAAACGACATGTGGTCGAACATGGCCACCGCATCGGCTTCGTCTTGGGGCTCGCGCGCCCCGTCATCCAGCGTGCGCTCGCCATCGACGATGCTCGGCTCAATCTCCAACACCTGCTGCGCACGGTTCAGGCATGCGGCGGCGCGTGGGAGCGTCAGAATCACCATCTGCGCCGTCATCACAAAGAACAGGATCAGGATCGCGTACTCCAGCACGGCCGAGATGCTACCGATTTGCATGGCGTGGACGCCCACGCGGTTGCCGCCCACCCACAGCACCGCCACCTCGGCGATATTCATCAAAAAGAAGCTTGAGCTGTCGAGGCCCACAAACAGGTGGTTGACCTTGATGGCATTGGCCGCGTAATCGCTAAACACCTCGTCCAGGCGCTGCTCCTCGTGGCGCTCCTTGTTAAATGCGCGGATGACGCGCACGCCCACGATGTTCTCGCGCAGCACCACGTTCATGCGGTCGATAAAGCTCTGCAGGCGCATAAAGATCGGCGCGGCGTTGGCAACGGTAAAGACCGCCGCCACCAGCACGATCGCAACCACCACGCCCAGCAGCGTACCCATGGCGGGATCGATGAACCAAGCAAAAATGATGCCTGCCACGGCCAAGAACGGCACCGGCAGCACCAGCTGAATCGTCTGAAGGACAGCTTGCTGAATCACGTTGATGTCGTTGAGCGAGCGCGTGATCATCGAACCCGTGCCAAAGCGCTCAAAGTCGCTGGCGGACAGCTCGAGCGACTTGTCGTACACGGCATTGCGGATATCGCAGGCCACGTTGGCGGCCAGGCGCGCCGAAAGATAGCAGCCCAGCACCGTGCCGCCGCTGGCCATGCCGGTCGCGATAAGCATGTACAGGCCGTTGCGTAAAATATAGTCGACATCACCCGTGGTAATACCGGTGTTGACCATGTTCGCCAGCATCGTGGGAACCAACAGCGTACCGACGTTATCTATCAGCACCGCAAACAGCGTCACCGCAATCAGACCGCGGTACGGCCTCATAAACCTCATTAAGAGTCGCATGCGTCCCCCTCGCCCTTATCGTCAGTCTCGTTCTCGGCGGCCACTTGCCGTTTAAATGCCTCGCACTCTTCGTTAAGAACATGGGAGAACTTACCGACCAAGCGCATGATCTCGCACTGTTCCCACGGCTCGAGCGCCTCGAATGCCTGTTGCTCGGCTTTTTGCGCCGGCAACGCGTAGCGCTTGGCAAACCGCACGCCTTCTTCGGTCAGTCGTACAACCTTGTTCTTACGACTGCCCTCGGCAAACTCCAACGTCGCAAGCCCTCGCGCCCTAAGCGTTTTAATCGCCGAATTGATGGTCTGTTTGCTGTAGAACCATTCACTCGTCAGCCGACTCACGGCAACGCTTCCGCCCGCTGCACTCGTGTCGACGAGCATCCAGTAGGCGCAGTCCGAAAGGCCGCAGGCGCGCGAGAACTCCGAATAGATACGGTCAAGCCCATTGAGCAACCGATCGAAGTCGACCGGGCTAACCGCACTATTCATCTATCCCACCATTCAATTGTCCGATTTTTGACCAATTATGTGTCTCTAGATTAGTCCGAGTTTTGACTATCGTCAACAGGCTCTCCGCAAATGCGTGCATTTTTATGGCCTATCGGCAGAAAAAGACCGCCGGCGCGGGGGCGGCGCCAGCGGTCACGTGAAAATCGGGTTTTATTGCCTGTTAAGCGGCGACGGCCTCATAGACCGTAGCGCCCGAGAAGCTGTCATGCAGGCTCTTGCCGGCAATCCACGGCAGCTCGACGACCTCGCAGACCGTGTTGACCAACTCAGAACAGTCAGTAAAGTGGCCCTTGTCGTTGAGGGCCTCGCAATCCTGAACACGCCAATAGCCATCGGTGTGCGTGATGTAGTACTCGTGATCGTTGATCGACACGAAAGCGCGCGTCTTGGAACGCAGCAGCTTCAGAAATCCTTCGAAATCGGTCTCGACGACATCTCCAGCCTGGAACATGATGTTACCTCCTGGCCCGGCGCCACCACGGCGCATTGATAAACGTTGGTACTCCTTTAGTAAAACCTTTATCAGAGGTTATGCGTTCGTCATTTAGGCAAGTGGTAAAAAACCGCAGGGTAGACGGGATAAAACGTTTAACCATCCCATTTGTTTGTCACATTCTGAAGGTACTTTTATGCAAACCTACTTTCCCAATTGGAATCTATCCTTTTGGCCGGGCAATTGACCGTCTATCGTTTGAGCCCGACGGGTATGAACGGGGCATCTGCAACGCCACCGCAAGGAGACACCATGGAGACTATCGAAGCACTCATTCACCGCCGCAGCTGCCGCAACTACAGCGATCGTCCCGTCGAGGCCGAAAAGCTTGCACGTATTATCGAAGCCGGCCAATATGCACCGAGCGGCATGGGCCGCCAGCCGGTGACGTTTGTCGCCGTCACCGACCCCGCGACCGTCGAGCGTCTCTCGCAGCTCAACGCGCAAGTCATGGGCAGCAACAGCGACCCCTTCTATGGTGCCAAGACCGTTGTGGTGGTGCTGGTTGACCGCAGCGTGCCCACACATCTGGAAGACGGCTCGCTCGCCATGGGCAACCTGCTCAACGCTGCCTATGCGCTGGGCGTTGATTCGTGCTGGATTCATCGCGCCCACGAGGTTTTCGATTCGCCCGAGGGCCTGGAGCTACTGGCCAGTTGGGGTCTACCCGCCGACGGCAGCCTGCGCGGTGTCGGTCACTGCATTCTGGGCTATGCCGAGGACACGCTGCCCGAGCCCAAACCCCGCCGCGACAACGTGGTCTACGTAAGGTAATTAGTTCCGCCATTCTACCGAACGGCGGGCTCGTTGACGCTGCGCGGGCCGCATTCACGCCAATCTGACGTTCAATTTCGAGGGCGCGACCAGAAGGTCAGCGCCCTCTCATTTCACGTCACCTTGGCGCAAATGCGGCTCGCTCGCTTTTGGCGACTGACATCGAATGAGCCACTGTCTTGGGCAGCTAAAAAAGCCCCGTCCCAAATTAGCTGCCCCACTCGCAACTTATCCCGCCGATGGAGTTATTGCCGTTTCGCTCGTCTGATTCGCATCGACGTCGTCGCCTTGCTTGTCTTCGTCCTTTTGCACATCGGCGATGGTGGAGGCCGCCGCAACGATACCGCGCTGGGGCGCGACGCTCGTCTGGGCCTGAGCGCCCTCGACAACTTCTGTACCTACATGCGCGAGCTCGGGCGATTTAAACATTGCGTCCAAGTTGGCGCCACCGCCGGCATATCCGAGCGCAGCGAGCGCGATGACGATCACTGCAACGGCGGCCACGATCGGCACGTAGCGATGCCAGCCGGCGGGATTGAGCCCGCTGCGGCGAGCCGCCCCGCGGCTGATGTAGCCGAGCGTTCCGTCGTGCTTGAGCTTTGAGCCCACCACGCGTTTGCGGCCCCACAGCGAGGACTCTGCCTGCATTGCCAAGCGGGCGCTTGCCGAAGGATAGCCGTATTTAGTGCGCTTGAACGAGCCATCAAACCCCGAGGCGTGTTTGCCCCACGTCACCGATGTTGTGCGTCGGTTGACCGGCGCGGCACTCCGCCTTCTGCGGCTCGGTTTTGAAGTCTCAGCCATATGCCCTCGCACGCCGTAACCAAATCGAAACAATAACGCTTTGGACTGTAGCACACGCGTCGCGCGCGGTCACGGGCGCCTCGCTCAACGGTCATCGTCCTTCAGCAAGCGCCACAGCGTTGTACGGCTTATGCCCAGCACCTCCGCCGCACGGGTTCGGTTGCCGTGGAGATGGTCTACAACTAGATGCGCGATATCTCGCTCGGTATCGGCCAGCGGTCGCAGGATATACAGGTCACTTTCGAGCGTCGGGGCGCCAAAGGTTGCGGTCTTAATCACGTCCTCTTGGGCGAGCACTTCCTCCGCCACAGCGCGGTCCACCGTGCCCGTCCCCGCCAATATATACAGTCGTTCCGAGACCTCGCGGAGCTGCAGGTAATTGCGCGGCCAGCGGTAAGCATCGAGCGTCTTCGTCGCCGCGGCAGACAGCGTGGGTGCTGCTGTCTCAAATGCATCAGCGAGATATTCCAAATAGCGCGCAACCTTCGTCGACGCGGCTCCCTGCTCGGCGATTGCCGGCGCCACGCTCACCGCGCAGGCGAAGCGCTCGGTCACAAACGCGGCTTGATCACTTTCGCCGCCGCCCGGCATGTCATTCGCCGTCAGCACCACATGGCAGCGCGTCGCCAACGCGGTGTCGGTCATCGTGGAGACCAGCTCGCGGAGGCGCTGGGGGCCAACCGCGTTCCAGCCCTCAATGCAAAGGGTCAGCCCCATTTGGAACAACGGCGATTCGACGCTTTTGAGTACATGGCGCCAACCGCGCTCGGTGAGCTCATCGAGCGCAACGGAAACAAAGGGCTGATCGGCAAAAGGACCGTCCAGATAGAGGCGCTTGGCGATCTCGACCTGACCCGCTCCCAGCTCGCCCTCGAGCATAAGAGGCACACCGCGCGCGTAACTCTCTGCAACCGGCGCAGCCACCGAGGCCGCCCCCTCAACGATGCCGTACGCGCTCGATTCGTAGCGGGCCTCAACTTCGTCGGCGTTGAGCCACTCGATGCCCGCATGCGCCGCGGCACCGCGCACCTCGCGGACCACGACGACCCAAAGCCCCCCGCCCTCTTTGTCGGTGGGGCGAACGGTCAGGCTCAGGCGCGCACCCGCACGCCCCATAACCAGACGCGCGCCGTCTCCTATACGGTCGAGGCGCTCAGCTACAAAAGCCGCCACATCCCGCTCAAGCGCCGCGTCATTCATGGTCGAGATCGCGACGTCCCCACGCGCATCGATTGCCAATGCCGAGGCCCCGGCAGCAGCCAGGGCCTCGGTCAAGATGTTCAGCTTGGCATCGCTATCCATGATTTGCCCCTGTCCGCGGCGACATGCAGCCGCCGACGGTCGCACGACCGAGTGTTTCAAAATTGAACGATATTGCTCACCAAACACTATAGGGCAGAAAGCGCCGTCCTGCGAGTATAGGTGTTGCCCCGCATCGCCATCCTGGCGGGGCGATAAGAGCTCTTCGGGACTTATAAACCTGCGGACAAGCCATACCCGCAAGAGCTCCTATCGCTCCACCGTGAGAATGCGCTCACCAGCAACCAGCACGCAAACAAGCTACTTCTCTACCAGATTCCCAGTACGTGTTGCATTCCCAAACTCATGCACGCAATGCCAATCCAGCAGCAAAAGCCCAATGCGATGGGCTTGCCGCCCTTTTTGACCAGCTCGACGATATCGGTATTAAAGCCAATAGCCGCCATGGCCATCACAATAAAGAATTTCGACAGCTCCTTGATGGGCGCCGTAAAGGACGCGGGAAGCTGAAGCACCGTGGTGATCACGCTCGCCAGCACAAAGAACAGCACGAACATGGGAAACGCGCGTTTAAGCGAGAACGTGCTTTTGGCGTCACCGCCGGCCTTGCGCGCCAGATGCATCTGCCAGCATGCGAGAACCAACGTGATGGGAATAATGGCCAGCGTCCTGGTGAGCTTGACCACTGTGGCGCTCTCGAGCACATTGGCGCCGGGGTGCATGCTGTCCCAGGCGCTCGCCGCAGCCGTTACGGACGAGGTGTCGTTGATGGCGGTACCGGCAAACAGGCCAAAGCCCTCGTTGGTCAGCCCGAGCATACCGCCGAGCGTTGGAAACACGAGCGCCGCGATAACGTTAAACAGGAAGATGACCGAAATGGCCTGGGCAATCTCGCGATCGTCGGCATCGATGACGGGTGCGGTCGCGGCGATAGCAGAACCGCCGCAAATCGACGAACCCACACCCACAAGCGTCGCGATCTTACCCGGCACGTTCATAACGCGGCAGAGCACAAAGGCGATGACAAGCGAGGTCGAGATTGTCGCCACGATAATCGGTAGCGACTGGGCGCCCTTGGACAGAATCTGGGAGAGGTTCATGCCAAAGCCAAGCAGGATAACCGCGTACTGCAAGACTTTTTTGGACGTATAGGTGACGCCGGCGACGAGCTGTTCGCGACGATTCTTGGGAAAGACGAGCGCCAGGACCATGCCAAAGAGGATGGCAAATACCGGACCGCCGACCACCTCAATTTGTTTGCCGAGCAACGTCGCGGGAATGGCGATGATCAGGCAGAACAAAACGCCTTTCCAGCGCTCGCGTACGATATTTGCCAGTTGCATATGGGATTCCTTCTTTCTATTTCACGTTTGCGACGGCTTATGATACGGCAACATTGAGCGCAGCCTTGCGCAAACACAGACTAAGATGCCGCAATAGTTCTCAGGCAACAGCCGAATTGCCCACCGCGGAGAGCTGATTCGCGGCATAATTAACAACTGACATATGAGTTTGATAGAACAGTTGCGAGGCGCTATGGAAGAATCGATGCACGTCGGCGAGCAGGAAACGAGCCTACAGGACCAGTCCTATCACACCATTCGACGCAAAATCGTCTACCTGGACTACAAGCCGGGCGAAAAGCTGGGCGTCAAGCAACTTTGCGACGACCTGGATATGGGTCGCACGCCCGTGCGCGAGGCTTTGGTTCGCTTGGCGCAGGAAGGCCTGGTGCGCACCGTGCCCCAGAGCGGCACCTACGTCTCACCCATCAACCTCACCCTTGCCGAGAGTGCCTGTTACATCCGCGAGCATCTGGAAAAGCAGGTGATTGTGGAGTGTTGTGCGCGCGCCACGTCGGCCGGCATCGAGCAGCTCGACCGCGCCATCGCGCTGCAGGAAAAGGCCATGGCCGAAGAGGATCGCATCGGCTTCTTTTTGAGCGACAACCTCATGCATCACATGATTTTTAGCATCGCATGTCGCAGCACCGTGTGGTCGTGGCTCGAAGAGACCAATGCCGACCTGGAGCGCTTCCGCTGGCTGCGCGCCGCCACGCAGGTTCTCGACAATCAGGACATCGTGAACGAGCACAAGCAGATTCGCCGCGCTATCGCCGGTCGCGACCCCATCGAAGCGAGCTTTTTGGTCAGCAAGCACCTGCACATGATGTTCCGCAATCAAACCGAGGTTCTGGACCAGTTCCCCGAGTACTTCGAGACCAGCAAGCTCCGCTAACCTGCCAAAAAGGGACAGGTTTATTTTGGCAGGTTTTATCCGAGCAAATGCAACAAGGCCCGGCTCCGTCTTGATGCGGAGCCGGGCCTTAGTCGCTAGAACGGCGGAACCAACTACTCGACCGTGACGCTTTTCGCCAGGTTTCGGGGTTGGTCGACGTCGCAGCCGCGCAGGATGGCGACCTCGCGGGCGAGCAGCTGCAGCGGGACGCTCGCCGTGATGGGGCTGAACACGTCGCGGACTGCTGGCACGCGGATAATGCAGTCGGCGATCTTGTTGATCTCCTCGTCGCCCTCGGTGGCAACGACGATGACCTTGGCGCCGCGCGCCTTGCACTCCATGAGGTTCGACACGGTCTTGTCGTAGGTGGCACTCTTGGTGGCCACGGCGATGACAGGGAAGCCCGGGTCGATCAGCGCGATGGGGCCGTGCTTCATCTCACCGGCGGCGTAGGCCTCGGCGTGCAGGTAGCTGACCTCTTTGAGCTTGAGCGCGCCCTCGTAGGAAATAGCGGCACCCATGCCACGGCCCACGAACAGCGCCGACTGCGCGTCCTTGCACAGCAGGGCGGCCTCATGCACGGCCTCGGTTTGGGTATCCAAAATCCACTGGATCTGCTCGGCCGTATCGGAAAGCTCGCGGAACAGCATGCGCGCCTGCTTGGTGGTCAAGCGGTACTTGACCTGCGCCAGCAGCAGAGCCAAAAGCGTAAGGCTCACGACCTGGCCGATGAAGCTCTTGGTCGAGGCGACCGCGATCTCCTTGTTGGCCTTGGTGTAGATGACGCCGTCGCTCTCACGCGCCACGGGGCTGCCCACCACGTTGGTGATGCCGAAGACCTTGGCACCCTTGATGCGCGCATCGCGAATGGCGGCAAGGGTATCGGCCGTCTCGCCCGACTGGGACACGGCAACGACAAGCGTCGTCGGCGTAATGATGGGGTTGCGATAACGGAACTCGCTGGCCGCCTCCACCTCGGTGGAGATGCGAGCCCAGCCCTCAATGAGATTCTTGGCAATGAGGCCAGCGTGATAGCTGGTGCCGCAAGCGATCACGTAGACGCGGTCGATGTCGTTGAGCTCCTCGAGCGAAAGGCCCAGCTCGTCGATGTCGAGCTCGCCGGCCGGCGTCATGCGGCCCACCAGCGTGTCGCGCACGACGCGCGGCTGCTCGTGGATCTCCTTGAGCATAAAGTCGGGATAACCGCCCTTTTCTGCCATGTCCAGGTCCCAGTCGATGTGGGTGACCTTGGGCTCGATAACGTTGCCGGCCTCGTCGGTGTACTCGACGCCTGCGGGCGTAAGCTTGGCAAACTGACCGTCCTCGAGCACCACGACATCGCGGGTGGCGTCGATGAGCGCGATGACGTCGGAGGCGACATAGGCGCCGGTCTCGCCCGCGCCGACCACGATCGGGGAATCCTTGCGGGCCACGGCGATCACGCCGGGCTCGTCAGCGCACACGACGGCCAGACCATAGGCACCGACCACGTGGGCGCAAGCCTCGCGCACGGAGGCCATCAGGTCGTGCGTCTCGGCATAAGCCTCTTCGATCAGATGCGCGAAGACCTCGGTATCGGTCTCGCTCTTAAAGTGGTGGCCGCGACCCTCCAGCTCTTCGCGCAGCTCGGCGAAGTTCTCGATGATGCCGTTGTGGACGATGGCGATACGACCGTCGCAGCTGGTGTGGGGGTGAGCGTTAACGACGGAGGGCTTGCCGTGGGTGGCCCAACGGGTGTGGCCGATACCGCAGGTAGCGTCGCTGTCGATGTTGGAAAGCTCGCTCTCCAAGCCCGCGACCTTGCCCACGCGGCGGATGACGTCGAGGTGCGCCGCGGCGCCCTCGCCCACCTCGAGCGCGACGCCCGAGGAGTCATAGCCGCGATACTCCATACGCTTGAGGCCTGTGACCAGGATGTTCTTTGCAATATCAGAGCCGGTGTAGCCGACAATTCCGCACATAGGATAAATCCCTTCGTCCGCTTGACTGCAAAACGTCCACGCACAGGGGGCGCTGAGACGCATAACGTTCGAGTATTGTACTCACGCAAACGCAAGCTGATATACCAGAAGTGGTATCTCAACTTGAATACCACTCGATACACACACCCCACCCCGAAGGGGGCAGGCACCTTCGTGGTGGTTTGGTCTGACAGCATCGTTTGCCCAGATAAAACCTGCCAAAATAAACCTGTCCCTAATAGGCGGGTTTTGACACCTCAGGGGCGGGCGATGCTACAATCTGGCTTGTACTTGAAACGCATCAAAGGGGCCGCTATGGCAAAGGTAAAAATCAGCGACGTCGCGCGCGAGGCCGGGGTTTCGTTGGGCACGGTTTCCAACGCGCTCAACCACCCCGAAAAGCTGCGTCCCGAGACCCTCAAGCTCATTAACGAAACCATCAATCGACTGGGCTACCTGCCCAACCAAAGCGCTCGTCAGCTCGCGGGCGGCGCCACCAAGTCCTTTGGCCTGGTGCTCCCCCGTCTCGACCACGGCTTTTCACTCCAAATCGCCAGCGGCGCCCACAACGAGGCCCGCAAGCACGGCTACGACCTGCTCATCGCCAACGCCGATAACGACGATATTCTCGAGGACCATTACCTGCGCTACTTTATGGGCACCCAGATGTCCGGCGTCATGGTTCAGCCCATGGCATCCCCCGACTGGCACCCCGCCCTGACCAAGATGCCCGTGCCGATCGTCCATCTGGACATCCATTGCTCCGAGCCCGGCTACTACGTGGCCGCCGACAACGAGGCACAAGGCCGCATCATCGCCGAGCTCGCCATCGCCCGCGGCGCGCACCATATTGTCGTCGTCGGCCGAGCAGCATTTATGCAACTCACCCTGCGCGTCCTTGGCATTCATAAGGCGCTCGCCCTACATCCCGATATCAAGATCGAAGTCATCGACGCCGGCGAATGGAATACCGCCGCCGACGGCTACGGCATCGGTGCCCAAATCGCCGCGCGCCCCGCCGACGAACGCCCCGATTTTGTCGTCGGCCTGACCGACGTGCTGGCCTCGGGCGTCATCTCGGCATTGGTCGACAAAGGCATCTCCGTCCCCGAGCAGGTTCGCGTGGCCGGATGCGACGGCAACCCGCTCGCTTGGAGCGGATCGGTCCCACTCACTACGGTAGCGCCCCCGGGCTACGAGATTGGCCGCAAGGGTGTCCAACTGCTGATGGAGCAAATCGAGAACAAGGCCCCGGCAAAGATCAAGCATATCCGTGTCGGCTCCGCAGTGCGTACCGTCACCGCAGTCGCCGCCGAGGATATCAACCGCCAAGAACTGGTACGTCCGTTCCTGCTGGAACGCGCCAGCACCCGGGCAAGCAGCCAGACCGACGCCACGGCCATCAACCTCGGTGCATATCTATAGCCTTTTCAGCTCACCTCAAACTCCGCTAAGCAGAAGGGCCCGGCAAGCAAAACGCTTGTCGGGCCCTTCTGTCTCTATCGTTTCAGCAGGGAAAATCATCGAGTCGTCCAAACGAAGCGAGCGGACCTCGAGTGCCGCAGGTTGTCGCGAAAGCGTAGCGCTGCGTACTTCATGTACGCAAGCGATGACTTAAGCGGCAAGATACGGCGCTCGAGACCCGCACAGCGTTCAACGAGTCCGCCGTTCGTCAGGACGACGGAACACCATTAGCGGCAGACAACGTCCACGGGCACGTTCAGGATCTTGGCGACCTTGAGAATCGTGTCGGTCTGGCTGCCTAGGCAGGCGGCCATGTGGTGAGTCGGGCCGGTCTCGTTCCAGCGATCCATGAACTCGCGGGCGCCGATCGAGAACTTCATGCGCATATTGGTGTCGCCGAAGGTAAAGATCGGACCGTTAACGTTCTCGCCCTCGGCAACCACGAACTTAAAGTTGCCGTCGCCGTCCTGAGTGATACCAAGGAAGGTGATGGTGCCGTGGCCGGGATAGAACTGGGTGAGGTAGCCGCCACCGGTCTTGCCGTGGAACACGGGAACAACCTTGAGCGTCGGCTTCTTGGCGGTCGAGATGTCGGCATCGCCGGAGCCGGAGTGGCCGATGATGACAATGTCCTCGGGAAAGTCGATGGAATACATCTCGGAAAGCTGGCCGGTGCCAGAGATGGTCTTGAGGATGCTCATGGCGATGGCGACCTTCATATCGCCCTCGACCGCGCAGCTCGTGCCCTGCTTGATGAGCATGGAGAACGCCGGGATGAGCATGGAGTCGAGCACGCCGGCCTGGCCCTTGGCATAGCCGTCGTAGTGGCTGGCGACCAGACCGATCTCCTCGTCCTTAACCCACTGCTCAAAGGCGACGACGTACTTGGCCATCTCCTGGATAGGCTCGTCGGTGACCTTGGCGCCGCCCTCGACGTCGAAGGTGTCGAGAATCTCGGCGGCCTTAGCGTCCACGGCAGCCTGGTCATCGATGTTGTCGGCGATAGCCCACATCTTCTCCCAATCGAACTGCTTGGTGTAGAGACCCAGACGGTTGTAGAGGTTGGTCTCGTCGATGTAGAGGTCCATCATGCCCGGATACGGACGGCCGATCTGGGCGATATTGGTGCGACGCAGACGACGGCGCACCTGGGCGGCACGGCACCACTGCTCGAGCTGCTCGGCCACGGCCGGGTCGCCGCCCTCGACAACACCGGTCACCACGGCGTGACGCTTGCCGGCACGGTTAAGGTCGGCTACGACCTCACCGGGAGCACCGCAGGCGTACAGATCGCCCAGCCACGTGGGGATATCGGTGTTGGCGTAGTCGGGCTGGGCCTTCTTTTGCACGTTGACCACGACGACGGGCACGTCCAGGTCGCGTACGACCGGCAGCACGTTGTAGCTCGTGGCATAGGTGAGCATCTGCAGGATGACCAAGTCGACATCCTCGGCGCGGAACTTGTCGCCCGCGACCTGAGCCTGTTCCTTGGTGGTCACCATACCGCCGTCGATAAGCTCGACGGTCGTAGGCAGCGTGGCCTTAAAGTCCTCGTACTGCTGCTCAAAGTTGGGAACGAGCTGCGGGAACTGCGGAAGATAGGCACCGAGGGCGATAGAAAAGACGCCAACCTTGGCCTTGGTGTTAACGAGCATGATTTCCTCCAATGAGAAAAGTTGATGATTGCAAGCAAGCGGACGCGGCGGTTATCAGATCAGCGCAACAGACATGTTTCTACCGCGTCCGCCTGCAGTTGCGCAGGGGGTGGGGCGAGGGTATGGGACTAAGCCTTCGCCCCAGAGGTTGCCGCGACAAGGCGGCGGGATAAAGCAAATTACTCGGCGTCGTCGAACGCGTTGTAGCGCTCGCCATGGAAGGCCCAGATAGCGGCGGCAAAGCCAATCAGGCACAGCAGCGACAGAACCAGGAAGGCGGCCTTGTAGCCGGCCACGGCGATGAACGTGGCAGTGAAGGAGCCGGCGACGGCGCACAGGAAACGCGAGGAGAACACGATGGCGCCGTTAGCAGTGGTGCGCAGCAGCGTCGGGAAGCACTCCTGCATCCAGACCTTCAGGATGCCCTCGAAGGCAAAGGCGGCACCGATGCAGTAGAGCAGCTGCGTGGCAACGTAGGTGACCGTCGAAGCACCAAAGAGCGGGAACATGAGGAAGCCGAGCAAGTAGAGTGCGGCACCCATGTAGAACAGCGGCATACGCTTGTCGGTATCGACAAACTTCATAAAGACGAAGTCGAGGATGGCGCGAATCGGGTAGCAGATCAGGCCGATGGTAGACACGACGGAGATAGGCAGCGACACGACGTTGGCGCCGATCCACGTGGAGAACTGACCGAGAGAGTTGGCTGGGATGTTGGTACCAATGTAGAAGATGGCAAGGGCGATGAACGGCTTGGCGTAGGGGCTCTTGAACAGGTCGGAAATCTTACCCTGGGCCTGCTCGCTCACCTTGCCTGCCAGACGGTCCTCGTGCGCCTTAATCCAAACCGGAGACTCCGGGATGGTCTGGCGGGCGATAAGCACCAGGATGGAGACAACGGCAAGCTGGGTGAACATGATCTGGCCGCCCAGGTAACCCCAGTCACCGACAACGGCGCCAATGCCCTGGGCAACGACAATACCGACAACCCACAGGATGTCCGAGAACAGCAGCATCTTGCCGCGTTTGTCATCGGGCGCCTCCTCGGCGATGGTCGCCAGTGAAACCGGCAGGTCGGCGCCGACACCCAGACCCATCAGAATCTCGCCCAACAGCAGCAGCGGGAAGGTCTGAGCAAAGATCATAGTGACGGCACCGATGATGAGCATGCCCATGGTGACCGAGAAGACCGGCTTGCGGCCAAAGCGGTCGCCCAGGCTGCCGCCCAGGATGGAACCGATGGCGATGCAGAAGGTGAGCGCCGCGGAAATCAGACCGAACTGACCGTTATCGAGGCCAAAGGTCTGCTGGTAAATGACCAGCGCCGTACCAGAAGAGATGATCGCGCACGAATCGATGTAGGATGCCATGCCCGAGACGACGGCTACCCACCAAGGGTTCACGTGGCGGTTGCGAGTGTTTCCCATTCTATTTCCCCTTACAATGTTTCCAAGCTGCCCAAACAGCAGCGATAAGACGGCGGTTTCCACGAGCTCCCCAGCAACCGGAACCGCCGGCTTTTCTTACCTACTAATCAACAAATGCTTCGTTGATCTTGATGCCAAAGTCACGGCAGGTATCCTTGAGGCCCTTGTCGCTAATCTTGTTGAGGAAGTCATCCGAACCGCCGTTGGCAGCACGCGCGGCCAGGTAAATCTCGGCGGCCTTCTCGACGGTGTGCGCCAGGCCAAAGGTCGTGTCGAAGTCAGGACCAGCGGCGAACAGGCCGTGGTGCGCCCAGACGATGGTGTCGTAGGTCTTCATGAGCTCGGAGCTTGCCTCGGCGATGGCCGGGCCACCTGGGACCATCCAGGGCACAACGCCCACGCCGGTCGGGAAAACGACGACGCATTCGGTCATCATCTGCCACAGGATACGGGTAAAAGCGCGGTCCTCCAGCGGCACCACGAAGGACATCTCGATGATGCCGGGGGTATGAGCGTGGTAAATCACACGGTCGGCGCCATCGGTACGGGCGGCGGCGACGCAGTGGTTCATGTAATGGCTCTCGAACTCACTGGTCGGGCGGGCGCCATTGGCAAGACCCCACACAACGCGGAAGGCGTCGCCGGTCTCGTTGATCTCGACGATGCCGATGTTGGCATGCGGATCCTCCAGGACATTACGCATATACTTGCCCGAGCCGGTGCTCACGAAGTGCTGGCCGGCAAGATTCTCGCCACGCACGCCCATCTTGACCCACTCGCGAGGCTCCTCAAAGAACGGTTTGGCCTCGGCGACCTCGTCGTCGGTCATGCGGTAGGTAAGGTTGCCGCCGTTGCGCTCATGCCAGCCCTGCCTAAAGCCGTCATCGCACAAGCGGCAGAAGCCCTTGATAAACGCCAGATCTTCCATTGCCATTGTCTGTCTCCTCTCCGGGACCCGCAGGTCCAATTGAAAAACGTGAAAAGCCGATTGACGGCGGCGCGGAGCATGGTGTCATGTAGGGCCTCCGCGCCGTATGTCATCGGAGAGAGCCACTCGTGCCCGGCAGGAGTCACTTGCCGCACGCGGGGCTGGGGGTAGGTGAAAGGTGAGTCGGGGGGGGCAAGCCCCACTCTCGGTTAGGCCTGGACGCCCTTGGGGTCAATGCGCTTGACATCGAAGGAGCGGGCAACGCAGGCGCGGGCATCGGCCAGGTCGGCAAAATCGCCGCCGGCGATCATCTGCACGATAAAGTTGCCGATGCAGGTACCCTCGATGGGGCCGGCGAACACGGGGAGCCCGCAGGTGTCGGCCGTCATCTGGTTGAGGTAGTAATCCTGGCAACCGCCGCCCACGATGTTGATGCTCGTGTAGTCGTGACCCGAAAGCTCGCGCAGGCCCTCGATGGCCTTAGCATACGAACGGGACAGGCTGCAGTAGTTGGTGCGCATGATCTCGCCCACGGTGCGCGGAACCGGTTCGCCACCCTCGGCGCAGGCCTGCTTAATCTCCTGGATCATGGAGTCGGGAGCCAGGAAACGATCGTCATCGACATCGACATAGGCCTCGAAGGGCTCGGCCTCGCGACAGAGCGCACGGAGCTCGTCAAAGCCGACCTTGTGATCCATGAGCGCCTTGTGCGAGGTCTTGCCCTCGACATAGTCGACGCCGTTGATCTCGCGGCGAACGGACTGGTTCATCCACAAGCCCATGATGTTCTTGAGGAAGCGGTAGCGCTTGAGGTAGCCGCCCTCGTTGGTAAAGTTCTGCTTGCGGGCGAGCTCGTTGGTGATGGCGTGCTGGTTCTCAACGCCCAGCAGGCTCCACGTACCGCTCGAGATATAGACGGCGTTGTCATCCTTGGCGGGAACGGCCAGGAAGGCGGAGCCGGTGTCGTGCGTAGCGGGCAGCACGACAGTCGCGGAATAGCCGATCTTCTCGGAGATGTCGGCCGTAAGCTCGCCGAGCACGGCACCAGGCATCGTCGGCTCCAAGAAGATGCCCTGGGGAATACCAAAGCGCGAGAGGATCTCGGTGTCCCACGTGCACTTCTCGGCGTCGAGCATGCCGGTGGTGCTCGCGTTGGTGTACTCGTTGGCCTTAATGCCGGTCAGACGCCAGTTGAGATAATCCGGAATCATCAGGAAGGTTCGGGCTGCCTCGAGTTGCTCGGGATGCTCGTTCTTAAGGGCGAGCAGCTGGTAGAGCGTATTGAAAGGCTGACGTTGAATACCGGTACGGGCATAGACCTCGGCCGGATCCATAATTTGGTCGGCAACTTCGTAGATGCCGTCAGTGCGGGCATCACGGTAGGCGACCGTGTCACGGACGATCTTGTTATGCTCATCGAGCAGCACGAAGTCAACGCCCCAGGTATCAATACCGATGGTGGCCGGAGCCTGTCCGGTCTGATCCTTGACGGCACGCAGGCCTGCGACAACATGGTCGAACAGAGCCTCAACGTCCCAGCAGTCGTGATCGCCTATGCGCTTCTGCTCGTTATCGAAGCGGTAAACCTCCTGGTAGGACATCTTGCCCTCCTCGACCCAGCCAGCAAGGACGCGACCGCTCGAAGCACCGATATCGACTGCTGCGTAATGCTTGGACTCGATGCGACTCTCCATGTGCTCTCCCTTTTTGAAGCGATTCATTTACGGTTTTCATTATTATTTGAACCGTTTCAATTTCAATATGAGTCATATCCAGTCCGGTGAGCGGTTGTTTTCAATCGGTAAACGGTAGTCTTTTTTGGTTTGAACCCTATAGATACAAAGATGCGGCCACCCGTGTTAAGCGGATGGCCGCATCTTTAAAATGCTATTGAAATGGCTTACATGCAGACGCTAGCGCACGGCCTTGACCGCCGCCGTAAGGTCGAACAGCGTATCGAGCACGGCCTCGCAGCCATCCACCACGTCCTGCGGCAGCGGCACGATATCGGGGACGGCAAAGACGTGGCAGCCGGCCGTAATGCCCGAGACGCAGCCGTTGCGCGAATCCTCGACCACGGCACATTCCTCGGGAGCAAAGCCCGCGCGCTCGCAGGCGAGCAGGTACATCTCGGGGTCAGGCTTGCCGTGTACGACGTCGCCGCCGCAGGTCACCGTCTCAAACTTGTCAAAGAGACCGAATGCTTTAAGGTTGCGCTCTGCGGTAACGTGGCGCGACGACGTCGCAAGGCCCACGTGATAGCCCGCCGCCAGCAGCTCGTCTAGGCACTCAGCGGCGCCGGCCTTAAGCTCCAGATCGGTCTTGACCATCTCGTCGCGAATCTCCTTGTGGCGGGCATAGATCGCCTCGGCGGTCTCGCGGCTGCCGTAATGCTCCTCGAGAATGCCCATGACATCGGGCAGCGTGCGGCCGATAAACTGATGGATCAGCGCATCATCAATCGCGAGCCCCAGCTCGGCGGCGCCTGCCTTCCAGGCCTTAATCCCCAAACGCTCGGTATCGACCAGCGTTCCATCCATGTCAAAAATAACAGCCTTGATCATATCGGTCCCCCATCGACTCGCGCTGTCATACTTTCGCTACTCTACCGCACTTTACGAACTTGTATATAACGTATATACCATATTGCACTTTCGTTACATAGATAGAAGTCTTATGGCGAGTGGCTCGGTAGGATTATAGTTTCGTCCGAGCTTTAATAACTGTAAGGAACTTTCATGCTTTCAGACACCGCCGCACCCGCAGAGGAGCTTCAGGACAAACTCGCAGCACTCGAGCAGCTGCTTTTGGCATACGGACGCGTCGCCATCGGCTTTTCCGGCGGCGTCGATAGCAGCTTTTTGGCCGCCGTGTGTGCTCGCATCATGCCCGCCAACACGCTTCTCGTCCACCTCACCACGCCGCTCATCGGTACGCCCGAACAGGCTTCGTTTGAGCGGTCCGTTGATGGACAAGCCAATGAGGGGCCGCATTTTAAGCTCCCCGTGCTCAATCTTTCGGTGGATCAGTTGCAGCTCCCCCGAGTAGCCTGCAACGATGCCAATCGCTGCTACCACTGCAAGCACGCCGGCTTTACCGCCATCGTCAACCACGCCAAGTCGCTCGGCTTTCCCACCGTCATCGATGGCAGCAACGCGAGCGACCGCGGCGATTACCGTCCCGGCATGCGCGCCGCCGAAGAGCTCGGCGTACGCTCCCCTCTCATGGAGGTCGGCTTTACCAAGGACGAAGAGCGCGAGCTGCTGCGCGCATGGGGCTATCCCGTTTGGAACCTGCCCGCCGGCGCCTGCCTCGCCACGCGCGTCCCCACGGGCGAGGAGCTTACGCGCGAAAAGGTTGATTTAATCCGCGCCTGCGAGGATTACCTGCACGATCTTGACCTGGCGCAGGTGCGTGCGCGCTTGGTCGGCGGCTGCATGCATATCGAGGCCGCACCCGCAGATGTCGCCAAGATTGCCACCCTCGGCGGTGCCGCCGTCGACGACAAGGGCAAGACCCCGCTGCCCGCCGTTATCGAGTCCGCGCTGCGCGAGCTGGGCTGCGACCATATCTCCCCCGAGGTCACCCCCTACATTCACGGCAACATGAACCTTTAGGTTACGCCGTTTTACAAACGGCGTAACTGCTCGGCGCTGCGCAGGCCCCGGGCACGGCAATCTGACGTTCAACTTCACGGGCGTGACCAAAAGGTCAGCGCCCGCTTGTTTCACGTCACCTTACCGCACCCGGAGCCTGCTCGCTCGCATATGCTCAACCTGGACTGCGTTAACTGACCTACCAAAAAGGGACAGATTTATTTTGGCAGGTTTTATCTTGTGAAAATATCGCGAGGCAGTCGCCCCTCTAGCACCCATCAAACTTCGAGAGACGATAGAGGGGCAATTCGGCTGCATCTACTTCTTCCGATAGCGGCGGTTGCGGCTCGTCGACGAACCCATTACTTCGATGAGTCCTTTATCCGCCATTCTTGGCAGATGGTAGCGGACGGACGAATTTTGGCATTCCGTCTCTCTAAAACAATAGATTTATCTCTCTAACTTTAGAGAGATAAGCGCCTTGTTTTAGAGAGACATTTAGAGAGACGAGCGCAATCTCTCTAATCAAGGGCTCCACTCTTTAAGGTGCACACTTCCTAACCGTGCCCTAAGTTGCGGTGAAATAACTCACGATTAGCCTGCCAAAAAGGGACAGGTTTATTTTGGCAGGTTTTATCTGGGGAAACGCAAATAGGGCCGTGACACCCATACGGCGTCGCGGCCCTTTTCCTTGGAGAAGGATCGATTGATTGAACGGGACGACCGTTCTAGTCTTCAAGTCCGCTATTGATGAGCTCCGCAATTTCAACGGGATCGGTGCTCGCGCGCACCTTGTCACGGAAGCCGGCGTCCATCAGCATCACGGCAGCCTTGGAGAGCAGACGCAGATGCGTGGTTCCGGCCTCGCCGGCGGGCACATACAGCGCGAGCGCAACATCGACGGGCACCCCATCGAAGCTCGGCCATTCAACGGGCTCGGCCAGTTTAAGCACGGCAACACCCGGCGTGTGGATCGCGTCGCTTTTGGCATGCGGAACGGCAAAACCGGCGACAAGGCCGGTCTCGGCCTCGTTCTCGCGAGCAATAAAGGCAGCCTCTACGGCAGATGCGTCATCGGCAAAACCGAGCTCGATTGCCTGCTCGGACAAATAATGCAGAGCGTCCTCGCGCGAGGCGGCGGTATACCCGATCGTCACTTGGTTGGCAGATACAAATCCCATGGAAACCTTCCTTACAACACGGACCTGACCGCAGCTTCGATGCCGTCGGCGTCCAAACCGTACTTGTGCAGCAAATCGACCGCAGGGCCGGACTCGCCGTACACATCGCGCACGCCGACGCGACGCATCGGCACCGGATGCTGCTCCGCGAGCACCGAGGCCACGGCCTCGCCAAGACCACCGATAATCGAATGCTCCTCGGCAGTGACCACACGACCAGTCTTCTTGGCGCTGGCAACCACCAGGCGCTCATCAAGCGGCTTGATCGTGTGCATGTTGATGACCTCGGCATCGATACCATCGGCAGCGAGCGCCTCGGCAACCTCAAGTGCCTCGGCGACCATAAGGCCACAAGCGATGATGGTCACATCGGACCCCTCGCGCACGACCACGCCGCGACCAATCTTGAACTCATAGTCCTCGCGGTCGTTGATGACCGGTGTTGCCAGGCGGCCGAAGCGCATGTAAACCGGCCCCTCAAACTCATAGGCGGCGCGCACGCAAGCGCGAGCCTCGATGTCATCGGCGGGAACGATTACCGTCATACCCGGGATCGTGCGCATGAGCGCGATGTCCTCGCAGCACTGATGCGTTGCGCCGTCTTCACCGACCGAGATACCCGCATGCGTGGCGCCAATTTTGACGTTGAGGTGCGGATAGCCGATGGAATTACGCACTTGTTCGTACGCGCGGCCGGCGGCGAACATGGCAAAGGTACTCGAAAAGGCGACATGGCCCGTAGTCGCAATGCCAGCGGCGAGCCCCATCAAGTTGCTCTCGGCAATGCCGGCATCGTAGAAGCGCTCAGGATGGGCGGCCTTAAACTTACCCGTCTGCGTAGCGGCGGCCAGGTCGGCGTCGAGCACCACAAAGTCATCGTGCTCATTGCCCAGCTCGACAAGTGCCTCGCCATAGCTAACGCGCGTGGCGACTTTCTTGACGTCTGCCATTAGAGCTCCTCCCCTGCTGCTGCGAGCTCGGCCATGGCCTGCTCAAACTGTTCATCGTTGGGTGCCTTGCCGTGCCAGCCAACCTGGTTCTCCATAAAGGAGACGCCTTTGCCCTTCACCGTCTCGGCGATGATAGCGACGGGCACGCCGGTCACCTCACGAGCCTCAGCGAAAGCCGCCTCAATCTGCGCCATGTCGTTACCGTCGGCGAGCTCGATCACATGCCACTTAAAGGCGCGGAACTTGTCAGCGAGCGGCATGGCCGAGTTGACCTCATCGATCGTGCCGTCAATCTGCAAGCCGTTGTGGTCGACGACGGCAACAAGATTGTCGAGTGCATGGTTGCCGGCGAACATGGCCGCCTCCCACACCTGGCCTTCCTCGCACTCACCGTCGCCCAGCAACGTGTAGACACGGTAGCCGTCGCCCCAGTGCTTAGCGGCAAGCGCCATTCCAACTGCAGCAGAGATGCCCTGACCGAGCGATCCGGTGGACATATCGATGCCAGGGGCGTCGTTCATGTTGGGATGGCCCTGCAGTCGGCTGCCAATATGGCGGAGTGTCTCGAGCTCTTCGACGGGAAAATAGCCGCGATTTGCCAACACCGAATACAGGCCCGGCGCCGCGTGACCCTTGGAGAGCACAAAGCGATCGCGATCGGCCTTGTGAGGGTCGGCAGGATCGATATTCATTTCCTCAAAGTACAGATACGTCATGATGTCGGCAGCACCGAGCGATCCACCCGGGTGTCCCGACTTGGCCGCGTGAACCGCAGTCACGACACCCTTCCTGACCTCATTGGCGACCTTCGCCAGCTCCTGGTTGGTCATACGAATTCCTCTCTTGAGAACAACCCCGGCACCGGATGACGCGATGCCGGGGCAATCCACTCGTTAAGCCTGAGCGACGACCTTCTGCCAGTCAGCCTCAAAAGAGGCAAGGCCCTGGTCGGTCAGCGGGTGATGCAGGCATTTCTTAAGAGCAGCCATGGGGACGGTCGCAATATCGGCACCGAGCAGCGCCGCCTGGGTCACGTGATTGGGCGTACGGACGGATGCGGTGATGATCTCGACGGTGTCGTCGACGTTCTTGCCAGTCCAGTCATAGTTCTTGATGCAGGTCACAACGTTGTCGAGCTGCGAAATACCGTCCTCGGCGATGTCGTCGAAGCGTCCCACAAACGGGCTGATGTAGCGAGCGCCGGCGT
Source organism: Collinsella sp. (assembly GCA_048245415.1). Lineage (GTDB taxonomy): Bacteria > Actinomycetota > Coriobacteriia > Coriobacteriales > Coriobacteriaceae > Collinsella. Next base: position 109,355 of record DBFBAP010000011.1, read on the forward strand.
TGGCGGCCATAAGGGCTTGCGTCGGCGAGAAGACGAGCGTCATGTTGACGCGCACGCCTGCATCGGCCAGGGCGCGGCAGGCGGCGAGGCCGGCCTCGCACACGGGGAGCTTGACCACAATGTTGGGGGCGAGGGCGGCAAGGCGCTTGCCCTCCTCGATCATGCCCTCGGCAGTAGTCGCGGTGGACTCGGCAGACACGGGCAGACCCTCGCAGAGCTCGGCAATCTTGAGCATATGGGGCTCAAAGTCGGCCAGCTTGCCGCCGGTCTTGGCGTACAGGGACGGGTTGGTGGTGACGCCGGCAAGGCAACCCCAGCTCTTGGCCTCGGCGATCTCGTCAAGGTTGGCGGTATCGATAAAGAACTTCATGGTGCAAAACTCCTTCAAATGAATAGCTAGCAATCTAAGGACAACGGGTCAATCACTGGTTGAACCAACGTCAGCGAGCGGGCAGCTGCCGTGGCAAGGTGGTGCGAAAGAGGAGCGACGCGTACTTTGGTACGCGAGCGACGGCTTGAGCGCCAGATTGCCCGGCAGATGCCCGCGCAGCGTCGACCGGTCCGGCGTTTGTCAAAACGCCGGAACTACTTAGTCCTCGAGGGCCTTCTCGATGCGGCTCGTGACGCCCTTGAGGTTAAGACCGACGACGTACTGCTTGATCGGGCGCTTGATGTGCTCGATCACAAAGCGCTTGCCGTCGATGTCCTGGGCAGCGAGGTTGCGATAGAGCTTCTCGACCTGCTCCTTGACCTCGGGATCGTTGAACGCGTAGTGGCCGGAGACATCCAGGATCTTCAGGCTGAGCTCGTCGTCGGCCAGAATGTCGTCAACCTGCAGGTTGACATCGTCGCCGGTCATCCACTTGCGCCAACGCTCGGTCTTGATAGCCTTGACCAGCAGCGTGTGATACAGGTCGGAGGGATCATCGCACAGGCCGTTGTCGACCAGAATCTGCTCGGTAGCGCAGAGCTTGAGGTAAGCGCGGGTCTCCTCGGTGCCGTACTGAGGGGCGACATTGGAGGCCGTCACGTGAGCCGGGATGTGCTCGAGCAGCGTCGCGTCATCCAGATAGTCGGCGTTGTGCTCCTTCAGGCCCACGCCGTAGCGCTTAGCCATGTCGGCGAGCTCGCGGGCATTCTTGAAGTTGTAATGACCGACCTGCTCGGTCCAACGGGTGAGCGTACCGGTCTGGCCGACGATAAAGGTGGGCATGGGGCAGCCGCGCTTCTCGAGCTCGGGCTGCAGCTGAGAAATGAACTCCTCGTACTTATCGGTAGAGGTCAAGCCACCATTGGTCTCCTCGGTACCGACCTCATAGGCAACCTCGGGCAGGTTATGCTCGCGACGGTACTGCTCAAGGTAGTCGATAAGATCGATCGTGCGGCGAAGCACCACGTCGAGCGGAATAACCTTGCCGATCTGATAGGGGTCCTTGGTGGGGTCGACCATCAGCAGGTCAAAGCCTGCCTCCATGTCGGCGACGAAGGACTTGCGGGCGAGCTCCATGGCCTCGTCCTCGGGCAGGTGGGCGTTACGCTCCTCGTCGCGCTGCCACGGACCGCCGTGATCGCGGCACAGGTAGTACGGACCGGTGTAACCCACCTCGTCGGCGACCTTCTTGATGTCGGCGGCAAAGCGCGTCTGGTCCCAACCGTTGACGTAGCCGGCGCCCATCTCGTCCATATCGACCTGGTTGCGGCTGGCGATAAACATGGGCGGGAAATCCTCGTCCTTGGCAAGCTCGAACACGGCCTGAATCAGGTTGGGGCTCATGGGGCCAATGCCGACCATGGTTGCGTGATCGCCGCTATCCTGCAGCTTGAGCATGCCCTGAACGGCCTGACGGATGGTGAGGTTGGACATTTTGTTCTCCTTCTCCAGAGGATTTTTGGCAAAAGTTCCCTGGGACCCAGATGCGGGCCCTATCAGTACGGATGGATTTTGTTGTGTAGGGGCGGTTGTGCGGAGTCAAATCCATCCCTCCGCACAACCGGAGTCCTTAAAGGTTTACTTGGCCTGCTTATCGAGCGTGGGCTTCATGGCAATCAGGATTGCAGCGGCGACCACGGCGCCAATCACGATGTCCAGGCAGAACAGCGCGACGTTGTTGGTAGCAAGGGCGACGATAAAGCCACCGTGCGGGACGTAGCAGTCGATGCCCTGGAAGGCGGCAAGCGCCGCGCCCACGGCAGAGCCGATGCAAATGCCGGGAAGGGTGTGACCGAGGTCCTTGACCGCGAAGGGGATAGCGCCCTCGGTAATACCGATGCAGCCCATAAACAGCGCGGAGATGCCCATCTGGCGGTCAGCGTCATCGAACTTGTTCTTGGCGATGAGCGCAGCGAGGCCACAGGCGATCGGGGGAACGGCGACGGCGACGCGGAACATACCGTTAGGACCGTAGATGCCGGAGGCCATGATGGCCATGGTGAAGGTCGAGGCGGTCTTGTTGATGGGGCCACCCATATCGAAGGCGGTCATAACGCCAATGACCAGACCCAGGACAACGGCGGAACCGCCCTGCAGGCTGCCGAGCACGCCGGTGAGCCAGTCCATCACAAAGCCAAGCGGCGTAGCCAGGATGTAGATATAGGCCATGCCCAGGACAAGCGAGGTCAGAATCGGGATGATCAGGATGGGCATGATGGTCTGGATGGTGTTGTTGACCTTCCAGGTCTTCATCCAGCGGACAAAGTAGCCGCAGATGACCGCCATGATCATGGCGCCCAAGAAGCCGGTCGAAACGCTGTTGCCGTTAGGGGTAACGACCGCGTTGTTGACCAGGTAGCCCAGGACAAAACCGGGGGCGAGCGCGGGCTTGCCGGCCATCGAGTAGGAGATGTAAGCCGCAAGCACCGGAATCATCATGGAGATGCCGGCCATGCCGATGGTGTTAAGGCTCACCATCAGCGGGTTCGTAACCTCCATGCCGTTGGCGCCGGCGGTACCGGATGCCAGCGAGAAGGCGAGAAACACGCCGCCGATAACGACGATGGGGATAAAATAGGAAACGCCGGTATTGAATGCATTGAGCAGCGTCTTACCAGGATCGGCAAAGATAGACTGCTTGGACGCCGGTGTCGGAGCCTGCGGGGCAGCGGAGACGGCCTTCTTCTCTGCCTTGGCCTCGGCCTTGGGCGCGTCAACGGCGCCACCCGTCGCCTTGATGATCTCAATGGCCTGGTCGATGATCTTTACCGGATCGGCGATTACATCCGAGGTGCCGACCTTCAGGAACTTGCCTTCGGCCATCTTCTGCTCAAAACGATCCTCGTTCTCGACACCCACGTCGACGGACTCGAGCACCAGGTCGGCGGAATCCACGTCTTCCTGCGTCAGCTCGTTCTCGATACCCAGGCCACCCTGAGCCTCGACTTTGCACTCGATGCCACGAGCGGCGCATTCATCCTGAATCGCCTTCTGGGCCATATACGTGTGGGCGATACCCACGGTACAGGCGGCAACGCCTACGATCTTCATTGCTTCCCTCTTTTCATAGAGTTGCGTGCGCAAGACACCGTTTGCGGAGGCCTCCGGAGCATCCCCTGCCGTTTGGACTTGCTGTCTTTTCGACAAGACCAATATAGGTGCTCGTTTTTCTTAATGCCAGCTTATTTCGGTAAACGCGCAGGTCAGGGCATTAGTTATGCGATTTAGTTATGCGTTTAACCAAAAATGAATCCTGCGATTTTACCCTCGATTTCAAAAGTCAAGAAGTATTTGATTTTCTCGGTAGACGGCAGATGCGCATGCCGGTCACAAATTTCAACCCCACCCGTATACCGCATTTGTTGCATACTCATATGAAAGGAAAAGGTCGCTCACCGAAGCGCATCCCACACCAAGACTCAAAGTCATCATGTTGGAAAATGCTCATCTGTCGGAAGGAGTCGCTGTGGCAAAACAGCGCGTTACGATCGCAGACGTCGCTCGAGAGGCGGGAACCTCGACGGCAAGCGTCTCGTATTACCTCAACGACAAACGAGAAAAGCTTAGCGAGAAGACGCAGGCAAAGATTGCGCGCGTCATCAAGGAGCTGGGATACGTCCCCAACGCCCAGGCGCAAACACTCACCGGCAAACAGACCCACGTCATCGCCATTATCATTTTGGATAACACCAACAAGTGGGCGGGCCTCGTCCTCAACGGCATGGAGCAGGTCATGCTCCCCGCGGGCTACCAGACGGTCGTTTGCACGAGCAACTTTAACCCCGAAACCGAGCTCATGTATGTCGACAAAATGCTCTCGCTGGGCGTCGATGGCTTTATCATCCAGCCCACGGCAAATTTCAAGGCCGTCCATGACCGCATCAAGCGCGCCGGTAAGCCCGTCGTCTTTTTCGATGCGGCCATCTATAGCCCAGGTACCAGCTGGATCAAAACCAACCTTTACGACGGTGTGTACAACGCCACGCAGGCACTCCTCGACGCCGGCTACGAAGATTTCTTTTCCATTGCCGCCAACATGACCGAAATGCGCACCCGCATGGAGCGTTTTCAGGGGTATGCCGAGGCGCTGGCAGCGAACGGACAGCTCTACAAAGCGATTCCCATCGACCACAACAAGCCGTCGGTCGGTGAGCTTACCGAGTACTTTAAATACAAGTTCAACCCCGCCAAGCGAACCCTTATCTTCGTGCAAAATCAGTGGGCACTTCCCCGTGTCTACAAGGCTCTCCAGCCCATGGCCCATCTACTTCCGCAGCAAATCGGTCTTTTGGGACTCAACTGCGAAGACTGGACCAACCTCACCACGCCGACCGTCTCCACGATCATCGAGCCCGTCGACCAGGAAGGCAGAGAGGCGGCCGAGATGCTCCTCGCGCTACTCGATGGCAGCAGCACGCCAGGTGAGCAGCGCATTCTCGAATGTAAACTCAATTGGCTCGGTTCCACCTCGATCTAGCCATACGTCAAATATGAGGCAATTGAATCCGTAGCGTTTGTCCCAAATCTTAAGTATTTGATCGACAGAACGGCCCCTGCCGGCTCCTGCTAGACTGGTAGATTCCCAACCGTCCATCCAGGAGTCTCCATGTCGCGCAAGTCCGCCTACAAGCAAGCACTTTCCATCGGCACCGCCGTGGTGCTGGGGTTTGCGTTGTTCACAGGGTCGCTCGACGGGGCGCCCAGACTACTCTCGCCGCAAAGTGATGAGCAGGCGGTAGCCCTGGCCGAGAAGCAAGACGAGAGTCCCAGCCGCACTGACGACGAGGCAGACCTGGTTGCCCGGCTCGAATCGGGAACAGCGAGCTCCTCGGACTCTCAAAATAGCCAAGACTCTGGCGATGGCTCCGATTCCGCCGCAACCGACACCGGTGACGACGCATCCGCAAACAGCGCCACCCCCATCGACGAGGTCGAAAACCCCGACCTCGACCGCGCCCGTGGCGTATACCTCAGCAGCATTCCTGACTACGCGGGTAACCCCTATGTTGCCCTGCGCGCCGATAGCACGCACCCGCTCGGCACGCCGTCATTCACGCTCGATGAATACGAGCGCGCTACAGAAGAGGGTTGCTTTAAGAAGTTCTCCAAGCTCGACAGCCTGGGCCGCACCCGCAAAGCGCTCGCTTGCGTGGGCCCCGAATCACTCGGTCAAGGCGAGCGCGGCGATATCTCGCGTATCCATCCCACTGGATGGCGTCAGCAGCGCTACGACTTTATTCCGGGCCAGAGCCTCTACAACCGCTGCCACCTTATCGCCTGGTCGCTCTGCGGCGAAAACGCCAACCGTAAGAATCTCCTCACCGGCACGCGCTATCTCAACGAGACGGGCATGCTACCGTTTGAAGAGCAGATTCTCGGCTACATCCGCGACACGGGCAACCACGTGCTCTATCGCGTCACGCCTATGTATAACGAAGAGGAACTTGTCTGCCGCGGCGTGCGCCTTGAGGCGCAATCGGTCGAGGACCACGGCAAGACCCTCTGCTTCCACGTATATTGCTACAACCTGCAGCCGCATGTGCAGATCGACTACACCACCGGCCGCAACCAGGCCTCGGGAGACTAGCCCCAAGCCACGACAAGAACCGATTTGCAACCCCACTGGGGATCAAAAAGGGCCGCCCTGGATTGCCCAGAGCGGCCCTTGCATCAGCATGTATGTTGCAGGCAAAGCCCCACGCTACTTGGCGCGGCCCTCCTCATAGCGCTCGACCAGCTTGGCCTGAACGTCATAAGGCACCTGCTCGTAGCCAGCGGGCTTCATGGTAAAGTCACCCGTGCCGCGCGTGATAGAGCGTAGGCGCGTCGAATAATCCGTCAGCTCGGCCAGCGGCGCCTGGGCAATAACCACGGTGTCTCCGCGCTCATCGGTCTCCATGCCCGTCACGCGACCGCGCGATGCCGAGATGTCGCCCATCACGGCGCCGGCGTAGCTCTCGGGGATAGTCACCGTGATTTCCTCGATGGGCTCCAGCACCACCGGATCGGCATCGGCGCATGCCTTGCGCAGGCCGATGCGAGCCGCCGCGCGGAACGCCATCTCGTTGGAGTCGACGCTGTGATACGAGCCGTCGTACACAGCCACGCGAATGCCCGTGAGCGGATAGCCGGCAATGATGCCGTCCTTCATGGTCTCCTGGACGCCCTTGTCCACGGCGGGGATGAGCGAGCGCGGGATGCGGCCACCCACGACCTCGTCAACAAACTCATAGCCGTCGCTCGTACCGTCGGGCCCAATAAGCGGCTCAACGCGCAGCCAGCAGTCGCCATACTGACCGGCACCGCCGGTCTGCTTCTTGTGGCGGCCCTGGGCACTCGCCGTGCGGCGAATGGTCTCGCGATACGGGATGCGAATCGGCACGCTTTTGGCCACGACCTTGGTGCGATCCTCAAGGCGATTGAGCAACACCGAAACCTGCGCCTCACCCACGGCGGAGATGATGGTCTGGCCGGTCTCCTCGTCGCGGTCGATGCTCATAGTCGGATCGGCCTTACAGGCCTTCTCGATAAACGTGTAGAGCTTCTCTTCGTCCCCGCGATTCTCGGACTCGATGGCGATGCGGTACTGAGAGTTGGGGAACTTAAACGCCGCAGCCTCGACCTTACCGGTAATGGAGAGCGTATCGCCCGTCTCGGCCGCCAGCTTGGGCGCCACGATGATGTCGCCGGCATAGGCGTGACCGACCTCGGTCATGTCGCGGCCGCACATCACATACAGGTGAGCCAGACGATCGCTCTTGCGGGTACGCGCGTTGATCAGCTCAAGACCCGGCTCAAGCGTACCCGTCAGCACCTTGATAAAGCTGATGCGACCCTGCTGCGGATCGGCCAGCGTCTTAAACACAAACGCCACCGGACGGTCATCGTCGCTCGAAATCTTGAGCGAATCACCGTCGATGAGCGGCATCTCGCCGTAGTCCGTCGGCGCCGGGAAGTATGTGGCGATGTCGTCCATCAGCGAGTTGACGCCCTGCTCCTTAATGCAATCGCCCGCAAAGACCGGCACAAAGATGCGCTCGGCGATCGCCTTCGACAGCAGGCCTTCAAGCTCCTCCTGCGTCAGCGTCTCCTCGCCTTCCAGGTACTTCATCATCAGCTCATCGTCAGCCTCGGCCACCAGCTCGCACAGATGGTCATGGGCTTCCTCGGCCTGGGCACGATACTCCTCGGGAATCTCCGACTCAACGGCTTCGGTGCCGTTGCAATGGCGCGCCTTCATGCGCACCAGGTCGATGATGCCGTCAAAGTCCTCGCCCTCGCCCCAGGGAAGGGTCACGGCGCCCAGGCGCGTGCCAAAGCGCTCCTGCAGCAGGCCCATCGTGGTCGCAAAGCTGGCCTCGGAGCGCGACAGGCGGTTTACGAACACCGCACGCGCCAGGCGCAGGTCCTCGGCGGCATACCAGAGCTTAACCGTCGTAGGCTGCGGGCCGGCCTCGGCGTCGACCACAAACAGAGCCGTCTCGCAAACACTCATCGCGGCAAAGGCGTCGCCGATAAAATCGGGGTAGCACGGGGCATCGAGCACATTGATGCGCGCGCCCTTCCAGTCGATCGGCGCAATGGTCGTCGAGATGGAAAACGCACGCTTAACCTCTTCGGGGTCATAGTCGAGCGTGGGCTTGGTGCCGTCGTGGCCGCCCAGGCGGGCGGTCTTGCCGGAAAGGTGGAGCATGGCCTCGGCGAGTGAAGTCTTGCCCACCCCGCCTTGGCCTACGAGCACCACGTTCCTTACGTTACCGGTCTTGGGAGCACCCATGATGACCTCCTTGCAGGGCCGCGCGCAATGCGCGACGCCAACGGGGAGAGTTCGCGGTCGGTGCCATCCCGGGAGCAGCATGGTCGGCAGCCGAGCCGACTCACCCTCCAAATGTCCTATGCCACCACCCTACCCTCACGGGCGGCTGTCCATGCATACCTTTCGGCGCACGTATGAATACAGGCGGCGAGAGGAAGAGACAAGCTTGTGAGGCGATTATTGAACCCCGTCGATGCAAACAAAAAGCCGCCACAGACCGTAAGACCTGCGGCGGCTTCGCCTCAATTAATAGTTGAGTAAATACCTGAGCCTACCCCTCGATACGGCTCAAGAACTCACGCGTGCGCTGCTCGCGCGGATGGTCGATAACCTGATCGGCAGGCCCCTCCTCGACAATGCGGCCGCCATCCATAAAGACCACGCGGTCGGCAACATCGCGCGCAAACTGCATCGCATGGGTCACGATCACCATCGCCATATCCTGCGCGGCAAGGTCTTTAATGACACGCAGCACCTCGGCCGTCAGCTCGGGATCAAGTGCCGAGGTCGGCTCGTCAAAGAACAGGATCTCCGGATCGAGCGCCAAGGCGCGGGCGATACTCACACGCTGTTGCTGGCCGCCCGAAAGCTCACATGGCACCTTGTTCTCGTTGCCCGTAAGCCCCATCTGCGCGATCAACTCGCGCGCACGAGCTTCCGCCTGTTCGCGCGGGCGCTTAAGCACGCGGATCGGCGCGTCGATGATGTTTTTCATCACGGTATAGTGCGGGAACAGGTTGTAATTCTGGAACACCAGGCCGAATCGCGAGCGCGCCTGCTTGGGCACATCGCCCTTCGCATAGACCGCGCCCGAACCCGCATCCGTCGCAACGGTAAGGTCGCCAAACGAGAGCGAGCCTCCGTCGAGTGTCTCGAGCAGCGTGGCACACCGCAGCAGCGTGGACTTGCCGCCGCCCGAAGGCCCGATAATCGCCACGACCTCGCCACGCTTCACCTCAAGCGAGATATCCTTGAGCACCTCATTGCCGCCAAACGCCTTGCGCGCGTTTTCGATTTTCATCACTGAGTTAGTCATGATAATAGTCCAGCTTCTTTTCGGCGGCGCCCAGCAGCATCTCGACGACGAAGTTAAAGACCCAGTAGATTAGCGCCGCGATCGCAAACGGCACCATGCTCACCTGCGAGGCGACCAGCGCCTTGGCCGTCGAGAACATCTCACCCACGCCAATGGCAAACGCCAGCGACGTGTCCTTGACCAGCGTGATGATCTCGTTGCCCATCGCAGGCAGAATACGCTTGGCGACCTGCGGCATCACGATATACAGAAACGTCTGCATGCGCGAGTAGCCCAGCACCTCGGCAGCCTCGTATTGACCGCGAGGAATGGACTGCAAGCCCGAGCGATAGATCTCGGCAAAGTAACCGGCGTAGTTGATGATGAACGCCACGACACACGCCGTCCATTTGGAATCGGGCGTGAGCGAGATGCCGAACACGTAGTACGGGGCAAAGTAGATGGCAAACATCTGCAGCATGAGCGGCGTGCCGCGCATAACCGAGATATAGATGCGCGCAATCCAGCGGAGCGGCGCGATTTTGCTCATGCGCATAAACGCCACGGGAATTCCCAGCGGAATCGACCCGAGCAGCGTCAGCACAAACAACTGCAAACTGACCAAGAAACCCTGGCCAAGCATCTGCATCATGACCTGAATAGACATTACTTGAGCACCCAATTATCGAAAGATAGACCATAGCTTGAATACTTATCGCACAGGTCCTTGACCGTGCCGTCCTCATAGAGTGCCTTGAGCGACTCGGTCACGGCGTCGGCCGACTTGGTGTCGCCCTTCTTAAAGCCAACGGCGTAGTGCTCGCTGGACAGCGGCTCATCAAGCTGCGTATAAGCATCGGGCTTGGCGGCAAGCTGATACTGGGCAATCGAAAGGTCGCAAGCCACGGCATCGACCGCGCCGCTCTCGAGCTGCATAAAGGCCGTATTGTACTCGCCGATGGTATCGAGCGTGGCAAACGTCGCGGCCAGATCCTTCTGGTCACCCTCAAGCACGTCCTGCGCAGCGGAATCGGTCTGGGTAATCACAGTCTTACCGGCAAGATCGTCCCAGCTCTTGATACCCGCGTCCTTCTTGACCACCAGCACCTGCTCGTTGAGCATGTACGGCTCGGAAAACGTGTAATCGTCCTCACGGCCCTCCATGGTAAAGCCGTTCCAGATGCAGTTGATGGCGCCCGAGTTAAGCAGCGTATCCTTGGCATCCCAGTCGATGGCCTCGTATTTGACCTCCCAGCCCTGCTTATCGGCAACAGCCTTGGCAAGATCGAGATCAAAGCCGGTGTACTCACCATCGTCGCCCACAAAGCCGTACGGAGGATAGGACTTATCAAAGCCCACCACGAGCTTCTTGGACTCCGCAGCGCCCTTCACATCCTTGGCCGCGGCAGAGCCAGCAGCGGAGCCCTTGCCGGCACCACCGCCGCAACCGACAAGACCAAGGCCAAGCACCATGGCGAGCGAGCCGGCTAGACCAACAAACTGACGACGAGACATATCGGTATTCATGGTATTCCCCCTTGATGGCACTTTAGTTAGGTAAAGTGAGTCATGTAACGTTCAGAATCATACACTTTAGCGTGATAGAGCACAAGGCGAGTTTGCCCGCCGCGTGAGGGGTGTGGGGGTTAAGTTTCCTGCTCTACAGTCCTGCTCACGACGGAGGCCACATTAAGTGGCCTCCTGTTCGTGCGGAACTCGCGATAAACTTAACCCCCACACCCCTCACGCGGCGGGCAACCGTCGTTGGGCTTATCACTGACACGAATAAACCGCTTGCATATCGTCTGCTGGCTTGGCACGGTACAATACTTGCAGCTTTAATTCATAAATTAGTGGAGTTATTGATGGCAGAATCTCGTGCGGAGCGTAAGGCTCGTCGTGCTTTGATCGAGGCGGCTGAGGGGTCAGAGGAGAAAAAAACTTCTCAGAAATCCAAGTCGTCTCAGGACGCGAAGGGTAAGTCGGCCAAGGGCAAGGCTAAGGCCAAGCGTCCCGGCTCTCGTCGGAGCGAGGATACGGCATCTCAGACTCGCTCCAAGCGCCCGTATAAGAATCCGGTTCCGTCTGCGCGCAAGGCCGTTGATCCCAAGTCTCCTTGTTCCATCATGAAAGCTTGCGGTGGGTGTACGGCGCTCAATCGTCCTTATAAGAAGCAGCTCGCCGCCAAGCAGGCTGCTATGGAGGAGCTTTTTGCTTCGCTTTGTGCGCGTGAGGGCATTGCTGTAGATCCTATTCGTGGTATGGGTGTCACCCTGGGCGACCCGGGCAAATATCCTGCGCCGCGCGGTTTTCGCCATAAGGCCGCCACTCCCTTTGCTCCCGGTAAGGAGGGCGCTGTCCGTTGCGGTTTCTTTGAGCGCGGCACGCACAAGATCGTTGCCGTACCCGAGTGTCCTGTCGAGGCACCGGGCGCCCGTCAGATTCTCAACGGCATCGCACGCGAAGCTGAGCGGCTGCATATTCCCGCCTTTAATGAGGACAAGCATCTTGGTTTGCTTCGCTATGCCGTCGTCCGCTGCGGTTGGCGTACCGACCAGGTCATGGTCACGCTCGTGACCGCTCAGCGCGACTTGCTGCATGCGCAGGAGTTCTTTGAGGCTGTCGCCGCACTCAATCCGCACATCGTCACCGTCGCCCAAAACATCAACGGACGCCCCGGCAACGCCATCCTCGGCGAGGAAACCCGCATTGTATATGGCGCCGAGTGCATGCGCGACCAGCTGCTCGGCTGCGAGTTCGATATCTCCCCCACCGCGTTCTACCAGACCAACCCGCAGCAGACCGAGCTGCTCTATCAGCTCGCGATTGACGGCATGGACCTGCAGCAGGGCGACGTACTCATGGATGCCTATTGCGGTAGCGGAACTATCGGCCTGTGCGCAGCTAAAGATGCCCAGAACAAGGGTATCGGCATTATGCTGCTCGGCGTTGAGCGCAACCCGGCGGGCATTGCCGACGCACGTCGCAATGCCGAGCTCAACGGCCTCACCCGCAGCGCTTGGTTTATGGCCGACGACGCCACCGACTACATCCTGGATGCCGCCGACAACAACGAACGCGTCGACGTTCTTTCCATCGACCCGCCGCGCGCCGGCTCCACGCCCGAGTTCCTCGAAGCTGCCTGCGCACTTAAGCCGCGCCGCATCACCTATATCAGCTGCAACCCCGTGACCCAAGAGCGCGACCTGCACCAGCTCCTCGACGGAGGCTATCGCCTGCTCAAGATCACGCCAGTCGACATGTTCCCTCACACCGACCACACCGAAACCGTAGCGGTCCTCGAACGCCGCTAACCAACCTCAGTAGATTTTTGGGACAAGAAAGGGGGCAACCCGCCTGGGCCGCCCCCTTCGCTTGGTTTATAAACTCCGCTACATCCCATTGCGCAGATCGCACACGCCGGCTGCCGCCATCTCGCGCAGCAGCGTCTCGCGGTCGCGCGTCACGATCAAATCCAGCGGGAAGTGAATCTCGTCGAGCATCTTGCGCGCGTGATCGAGCTTGCCAATGGCCATGCCAATGTGGGCATCGGTCGACACGCCAATGCCCACGCCCAGCTCGGCGCAGCGCTCGGCAATCTTGCGGCATACGGCCCAATGCTCAGTGTCGACACCGTGTTCAAGACTATGGTTGTTGATCTCGATAATCTTGTGCTTGGCCTTAGCTGCCAACAGCACCTCGTCGATATCGAACGGCACACCCGAACGCCCCGTGTGACCCAGCATGAACACCTTGGGGTGCTCCAGGGCATTGATATACATCTCGGTCGTCTGGGCCAGCGTCGCGCCCTCAGCAATCTGCGGATTATGCACGCTTGCAACCAAATAATCCAAATTACGCGTAACCAAATCGAACAGCGAATGCTGACGGCTGTACGAATCGCCGGCAATATCGAGCGTGACAGGAGTGTCCTCGCCAAACAGGCTTCCGTCCAGCGAAACGATATCGGCCTCGGCACCACGCAGCACCAGCACGCCGCTCCAAATGCGCGGCCAGATATCCTGGTTGATAAAGAACTGGTAACTGCGCAGGTCATTGGGGCAAGCCGTAACCATAGAGCTCAAATGGTCGGCAGATCCGAGCACCTGCAGACCACGCTCTGCCGCCCAGTACACATTCTCCTCAATGGTCGAATATGCATGCGCAGAGAACATCGTATGGGTATGAATGTCACAAGAAAGCAGGTAGGGCATCAGGTCTCCTTATCTGGCACGGCCGTCGCTTATATTCATTGTACGCATAGCCTTCGATAGTCGTAAAACCACTCCATCCCAAAGACACAACGTCCATGACAACGGGGTCCGGCTTAACACCAAACCCCGTTTCACGTAAAACATTGTAGGCAGAGCGCTTTACTTTTAACGATACTCGTCCGCCAACTGTTTCCAAGCGGGTAGCGAATTGACAATCGTTTCGTAGCTCACGCAATAGCCCAGGCGGAACCAACCCGGCATACCAAAGCTGTCCGAGGGAACCGCAAGCAACTCATACTTCTTTGCGCGCTCGCAAAACGCATTCGCATCGGGCTCGAGTGCCTTCACCCACAGGTAGAAAGCACCGTCCGGCTCAACATAGGTATAGCCGTAGTCCGTCAAAGCATCGGTGAGCGCCGTGCGGTTGCGGGCATAGGCCCCGACATCACTCGGCTCATCGATGCAATCGATGATCACGCGCTGAAAGAGTGCCGGTGCGCATACAAAACCCAGCGTACGGGCAGCGCCCGCAACAGCCGGCATCAGACGGGCAGCCTGCGGATTGGTGTTGGGAACCAAGATCCACCCCACGCGCTCACCCGGCAGCGACAGCGACTTGGAATACGAGTAGCACACGATGGTGTGCTCGTAGATCGAGGGCACCCAAGGCACCTCGGCACCGTACACGATCTCGCGGTACGGCTCATCCGAGATGAGCATAATCGGATTCTCGGGATCGCGCTGAGCGTTGGCCTCGCGCAGAACATTGGCCAGTCGCGTCAGCGTGTTGCGTGTATATACGGCACCAGTCGGATTGTTGGGCGAGTCGATGATGACGGCAGTCGTCTTATCGGTAATCGCCTTGAGCACGTTGTCCACGCTCAGCTGGAACGTATCTTCATCGGCGAGCGCCTCAACACACGTACAGCCGGCCTTCTCAATCCAAACGCGATACTCCGGAAAGTACGGGGCGATAACAATAACCTCGTCGCCCGGGTTCGTAACGGCGTTGAGCGTGCAGGTGAGCGAAGCCGCGGCACCCACCGTCATAAAGACGTCCTTACCCTCATAGTTCGTTCCAAAGCGGCGGTTGAGCGATTCGGCGACGGCTGCTCGACATTGCGGCAGGCCCGGAGCGGGGGTGTAGCCGTGCAACTGGTCACTCGGCAGCTCCAGGGCCTTCTTAATGGACTCCGCCACAGCAGCGGGTGCCGGAACGCTCGGATTGCCCAGCGAAAAATCAAATACGTTTTCCGCACCGATCTGCGCCTTGCGCTCAAGGCCATAGCTAAAAATCTCACGGATGATGGAGCTTTCCGCACCGCGAGCATACATAGTTTCGTTGATCATCTGTTCCCCTTTCGCATAGGCGCTATTGTACGCTTTAGCCGAGCAAAGTGCCGCAGCAATGTTGATTGGGGACAGACTTAAATGCGTGAAAACGCTCATTTAAGTCTGTCCCCAATCAACAGACGGCCCCATATCGCTCAAAAGAAAAAGCCTCCGCAGGTTTAGACGGGTGCTCGTAAGAAAGTAATTCACTCAAAATTACACTTACGGCATCTGTCAGACGGGATTGGGTAAATGAAATATGCTGGACATGGTTGATTTTAACCGTGTCCAGCATATTTTTTTGCCTATTTGCGTTTTCTTTTCCCTTTTCCGTGGGTCATATTGGTTTTCCCTCGTTGGTTAATAGAGGGTTTCAGGTGTTTGGACAGTTTCAAAACCTCTATTAGATTTACAAACTGCTCCATCGTGATCGCATCATAGTCAATACCAAAGGTTGCGAGGAAAATGCGGGCCTGCTTTTCCGCATTGCTGCCTTTGTAGTTCGTGGCTTCCTGCAAACTCTTTTGCACATCCAGCGCCGGAGAATGGCTGTCCGCAGTGGTTGCATCATTTTGATGGGCTTCCCGAATATCCCGAAGGATCAGTTTCAAATCGTCAGAAATAACATGGCAAAAATACTCGTCCTCTTGTATTTGTGCAAGTTCCAGTGTCCGCAGATACAGATCATTTTCCGTTTCTCCCTGCTGCATCAGTACCATTTGACGAACGGCTTGCAGTACAGCGTTCATATCGCTAATCCGCATATCAGCGATCCGATCTACATAAATCTCCGCATCCAGCATCATTTTCTGAAAATCATGGTGACTGATAATTTCCGACAGCAGCCGGGGGTTGAATTTCCCGGCTTTCAGAACATCAATCGCATCATCACTCAGGTGCAGGGCACTCAGCTCTGTGTCTGAGTGATTTTTTTGTTCTGACACCCCTAACAGATAATCCGTAGTCACATGATAAAACTTTGCCAGTGTGACGATGGCAAAAGGGCTTATGTCCTTATAATCATCATTCTCGTATTTGCCGAGCGCAGATTTGGAAAGCCCGGTCTGGTCGGCCAGCTGTTCCAAGGTAAGTCCGTGCTCCACCCGCAAATCCTTCAATTTTTCTTGAATAGTTAAGGTCGTATTCATGCCAAGCCTCCCCACCGCTCTATTTCTTTTATTATAACACAGCTTGTCCATAAGCGTGGAAATTGCTGCTTTTTCAGAGCCTTTTCCATCCTTTTGGATATACGGGAATGGTCATGTTTTTTCGCTAAAATGTACTTGTCGCAAGACTCCGTAGCTTGAAAAGTACATGACCGTCCGAATGGGATATGTTCTCCGGCGAAGTATCGCCACGACATGAGCGTACCAAAGAGAACAAAACGCTGGGGTGAGATTCCCGGGCAGGAACGGCATTCGGGAAAAACGGCGCTTAAAAACGCAGGCAAAAATCAATCCATGTGAAATCAGCGAACAAACTGCAATTTTAGTATTGCTACCCACACCAAAAAGCGTTGCACCGTACAGCATACACAGTACATCGTTCCGTGTGGATATTCGCTGTTTGGCTTGATTTCGCACAAACCAGCAAAATGGAAAAGCGGGGGCTGTGAACAGGGCATCACAAGCCAAAATTCCAGTTTGAAATTGAGTTTTAGCAAAACAAAGCTTTGCAGCAAATGGAGTTTATCACGGAATAGATTTTGTTCGCCGCAGAGCAAACAAAACAGGAGGACTTTTTATGAGCGATCATGAGAATTACAGGAACGAGATCAAAGCCTACATTGTCAGGGCTGGCATGACCATGAGCGAGGTAGTGGAGGTTTTGGCTGACGAATACGGATGGAGCAGCAGCGTCCCCAACCTGTCCGGGAAATTAAAGCGCGGTTCTTTACGCTATGGCGAAGCGGTGGAGCTGGCAGATGTGCTGGGGTATGACATTGTGTGGCAGAAACGGAGGAAATAAGATCGAGCAGAAAATTTATGGGTACATCCGTGTTTCCACCAGAGAGCAAAATGAAGATCGCCAAGTCATTGCCCTCCGGGAAGTGGGCGTACCTGAGAGAAATGTTTATATCGACAAGCAATCCGGCAAGGATTTCGAGCGTCCGCAGTATAAGAAGCTGCTGCGAAAAATGAAAAAAGACGATCTGCTCTATATCAAGAGCATCGACCGTCTGGGACGCAATTACGCCGAAATATTGGAGCAATGGCGCTTTCTCACAAAGGAAAAAGGCATTGACATTGTGGTTCTGGATATGCCGCTTCTGGATACACGGAGAGGCAAGGATTTGCTGGGAACCTTCCTCAGTGACATTGTGCTGCAAGTACTGTCTTTTGTGGCAGAGAACGAGCGCACCAACATCCGGCAGCGGCAGGCTGAGGGTATTGCTGCGGCCAAAGCCAAGGGCATTCGGTTTGGGCGGCCACCCAAACCGTTGCCCGAGAATTTCCACTCCGTTTACCAGCGTTGGAAAATGGGGGAAATCACCGGGACGGCAGCAGCAAAGGAATGTGGGATGCCCCTTGCTACCTTTCGTTACCGGGCAGAGATTTACGAAAAAGCCAAGTTGTTGTAAAGGGGGTGTTTTTACAGGAATGTGTACTTTTTTGTAGGAGATTTAGATAACTTGTAGTTGTTTGCCGAATAGCGAAAAAGGAATTTTACTGATAGACTTTTTCTGTTAAAAGAGGTATAATAAAAATATTATGGAAAGGTGTATCTATTTACAGGAAAGTACACCTTCATGTAAAGGATTCTAATGGAGGGTACTAAAAGTGGGAAATACCAATGAGACTTTAAGAAAGCCGAGAATTGTTTCTATCTTTTCCGGCTGTGGAGGCCTTGACTATGGCTTTCACATGGAAGGATATGAAACAATATGGGCTAACGATTTTGCAGAATGGGCGTGCAAATCCTTTGCCGCCAATTTCGGCGATGTTATTCACTATAAGGATATTACCAAGATAGATCCTTACACCGACACCACCATCCCGGAATGTGACATTGTTCTGGGTGGTTTTCCGTGTCAGGACTTCTCTATTATCTGGAAACAGCCCGGTCTGAACGGCACCCGTGGCGGTCTGTTCAGACATTTTGCAGAATTTGTTGATGCAAAGAAACCGAAAGCGTTTGTTGCTGAGAATGTTAAGGGGCTAATTACGGCCAATAACGGGAGGGCCATTGACACCATTATCAAAGATTTCGAAAGCATCGCTCCCGGCTATGTGGTAAAGCCCCATCTGTATAACTTTGCGGAATACGGCGTACCACAGTTCAGAGAGCGTGTCCTCTTTGTCGGTGTCAGAATTGATACGGGATTTGACTTTGTTCATCCCAAGCCTTCTCATGGCCCGAACGGTACACTTCCTTATGTGACAGCAGGCGAAGCGCTGGAGGGTGTTGAAAAGGTTCCTACTAATAACGAGCATATCAACATCAAGGAAAAGACACGGAAGGTTCTTGAACTAATTCCCGAGGGCGGCAACTTCACGGATATTCCAAAGGATAATCCACTGTATGTTAAGGGCATGATTAGCCATGTTTACCGCAGAATCAAGAGAGATGAGCCAGCTAAGACAATTATTGCTGCTGGCGGCGGCGGGACATGGGGATATCACTATCCTGAACCTCGTCCTCTGACTAACAGAGAGCGTGCACGGCTGCAGTCTTTCCCTGACGATTTTATTTTTGAAGGCAGTGTCACGGAAGTACGCAGACAAATCGGCAACGCTGTTCCTCCTGTGGGTGTGCGGGCTGTTGCTAAGCGCTTACTTCCCTTGTTTACAGGAGAATATACCCCTGTCGATTTGCTGCCGGAATACGAGAAGATGAAAGCCATGACGGTTAAGCAAAGACTTGAGTATGTAACATTACAAATGAACTAAGGGGGACAGAGTATGGATTTTTTGTTTTCCAACTATCCTCCGATGAAGACTGGAAACAAAACATTCGCGGAGGCGTTCTACAGCCTGCTCCCGAAAACTTCAAAATTAGATATTGCCGTAGGTTATGTGTCTGCCGATTCATTGATTGAGTTGCAAAAAACTATCGAATTGAACAGCAATATTCGCACATTGAACCTCATTATCGGGATGCATTATTTTGACTATTTTACCAAAGTACAGTACGATGCGGCAATGCACCTAAATGATTTCTTGGCGGGTAATCAGATGGGTGGCGTCCGGCTTGTCAATGCTTTCCGCTATCACGGAAAACTGTATTCTTATAGCAATGCTACTGGTCCGTTTGCAGGAATTGTAGGGTCGAACAACCTAAGCAGCATTGTAGATGGCGGCGTTCGTATGTATGAGAGTTCTGTTTTATTGAACGATGAGGTATCTGCTAAACAGATAAACGCGTTCATCCGTCAGCTTATGCAAACCTCTACAAGAAACATTGCCGAGTTGGAAATTGACACATTCAATAATGAAAATGCACTGCTGGATGGACACGAATTTGTTGAGAAAGTGGCTCCTCAGAATCTTGCAAAAGCAATAAATGCGAAAACAGACATTTCTTTTGAAATACCCATTAAACCATATGAAGTGTCTCCGCAAAGCAACTTGAATGCATTTTTTGGAAAAGGCAGAGAATCCAAAAACGGTCTTGTCAAACCACGACATTGGTACGAAGTTGAGCTGATTGTACCCAAAAATGTGACAAGTCAGCCTGGATATCCGCAAAGCCAAACCGATAATGCAGTTTTCACAGTTATTACCGATGATGGATGGTCATTTAAGTGTAAGGTCAGCGGTGATTACAGCAAAAATTTCCGTTCAGAAGGCGATTTGAAAATTCTTGGGAAATGGCTGAAAGGGCGCTTGGAAAACGCAGGTGTACTGGCCGTCGGTAATCCGGTTACCGCAGATACGCTGAGGCGTTATGGGCGCAATTCATTTGCACTTACAAAGACAACCATACCGGGAATCTGGTTTCTTGATTTTGGGGTGGGACAATGAGTTACTTGCAATCTTATTTAGATAGAATCCGTGGCAAAGGAAACCCTGCTCTTGCAGATGCAATCCATAAAACAGTTGAGGATATAGTTCCGCAGTACATTTCCAATTTTTCTTTTACTGATCATGTTGTAAGCCTGTTAGTGGGTGATGTTCAAAGCGGTAAAACGAGCCATATGTTTGGACTTATGTGTGCTGCTGCTGATGAAAGTTTTATGAATTTTGTTCTGCTGACAACAGACAATATTCTGCTACAACAGCAGACCTATCAAAGAGCGCAACGGGATCTTTGTGATTTCTGCATTTGCGATGAAAATGATTACCTAAAATTTGTTCAGAACAATCTGCACAAACCCGCAGTAATTGTTTTGAAAAAGAATACTTCTGTGCTGAAGCAGTGGAAAAACAATTTCTCTTCAACCAATTTCTGCGCCGGTAATCCGCTGTTCATTGTAGATGATGAGGCCGATGCTGCCAGTCTGAACACTCAGGTGAATAGAAATAAGCAAAGTACCATCAACAAAAATTTGGAAGCCATCAAGAAAACAACTTCCAGTAGTATTTATATGCAAGTAACCGGTACACCGCAGTCTATTCTTCTGCAAACAGCCAAAAGCGGTTGGAAACCCTATTTTATCTATTATTTTAGGCCGGGCAAGGGTTATATGGGAGGGGATTTCTTTTTTCCACCGGAACCACCGAAACAGGTTATTCTTACAGACAATGATGAAGCCGAAGAACTTTTGAATGACGATGAATTTCCAGAAAATGGACTAAAAACTGCGTTGATCATGCATTTGATTTCCTCCGGTCATATTATGCTGAACGGTGGAACGGTCTGTAATTTTCTAATTCATCCGAGCATGAAAACCAGCCAGCATTCCTGTTTTGCAAATAAAATCGGGAACTATTTGAATGAAATTTCTCATTCCCATAACGAGGCGGAAACGAGAGAAGCATTTGAACGCGCCTATGAGTCATTGAGAGAAACAAAAACGGACATTCTGCCGTTTGAGCAGATTTATGGCTTTATAGCAGAGCAGCTTCAGGAGGATAAAATCGGTATTCTAATGCTGAACTCTATCGTATCTTATGATGAAAATACGCAGTATGAAAAAGGCATCAATGTTATTGTTGGAGGCAACAGTTTAGGCCGTGGAGTGACTTTCCCGCAGCTCCAAACAATTTACTATTGCCGTGTTGCAAAAAGTCCGCAAGCTGATACTATGTGGCAACATGCAAGAATGTTTGGCTATGACCGTGATCCCTGCCTGCTCCGTGTATTCATGCCACCGAAACTGTTCAAGTTGTTCTCTGATATTAACAGAACCAACAACAGTATCATCAAGCAGATTGAAAACTCCAGCAACGGATGTGACATTAAGATTTTCTATCCTACTGGCCTGAAGCCCACCAGAAAAAATGTGCTGGACAAAAAAGCTGTTGGAATCTATTCAGGTGGAGTCAACTATTTCCCGTTTTATCCTGTGAATAAGGATGTTGCATCCATTGATATGTTGCTTCAGTCGTTTGGGGATGACTTGTATACTGTTAGTTTGAAACTAATTAAAAAGGTCATGGAGCAGCTTGATTCTGAAACAGCAGACGATTGGAATGCAAAAGCCTTTATTGGTTTTGTCAACACGCTGTTGGCTACCGACCCGACAGCTCAAGGAAAGCTGATCGTCCGCAGAAATAGAGATATTGGTAAGGGAACCGGCACTTTGCTTTCTCCCACCGACCGCAATCTGGGCGATACCTATCCCGATGATCTGGTACTTACCATGTACAAAATTACAGGCAATAAGGCCAAGGGGTGGGACGGAACACAACTTTGGATTCCTAATATCAAATTGCCTGGTGACTGTGCATATTACACTGGGGAAACCATCTGAGTATAGATGGAGGTGATTTCCAATGGCTGATACCAAAACTCCCGCTGAACGCAGCGAAAATATGTCTCGAATCCGCAGCACCAACACCAAGCCGGAGGAAATCGTAAGGAAATATCTATTCAGCCACGGTTTCCGTTACCGCAAAAATGACAAACGCTATCCGGGAAAGCCCGATATTGTCCTGCCAAAATACCACACTATCATTTTTGTCAACGGATGCTTCTGGCATATGCATGGTTGCTCCCGCTCCAGACTTCCTCGTTCCAATCAAGAATACTGGAAGCCCAAAATTGAACGAAACATCCAGCGGGATGCAGAAAATCAACAAAAACTGGAGGCTGACGGTTGGAAGGTGATTGTAGTCTGGGAATGTGAATTGAAAAAGCGTACAGCCGAAGAACGACTATCCCGATTATGCGATGAAATTCGAAAAAGCAATGATTATTAGGAATCTCGAAAAGCCCTTAGGGACTAAGGGCGCACTTCTATACAGGGTAAACCCTGTATGCGTGCGCTCTGCGAGGCAAACAGCCCGGACGATGGAAGTCCGGGCTGTTTTGCGTCACTGCGTTCCGTACAAGGGGCTGCACCCCTTGCGCCGCTTATGCGGCTATCCCTGCCCGCTTTGGATGGGAAACAATCTGTTTGCACAGACAGTTTCCCATCCAAAGCCTAAAACTTAACACGCAAATCTTACCGCTTGTCCGAAAGACAGGCGGTATTTTTTATCTGCAAATAAAGGAGGAATCTACGATGCCAACAACCGAAAAACTGAAACAGGAGATCGCAGACGCAGAAAAGAAGCTGGCGCAGGAGCGCAGCAGGCTCCAGCGGCTGGAAAACCGAAAATCCTATTATGAGAAGGGAGACAGGAAGAAACGGGCGCACCGCCTCATTACCAGAGGGGCTGCCGTGGAGAGCATTGCACCGCTGGTAAAGGTTTTGAGCGAAACGGAGTTCTATGCTTTTACGGAAAAGATTTTTGCTTTGCCGGAAGTCAGGGCTTTGTTGATGGAAACGGTCAATGCACACAATGAGGCAAGCCAGAAAGGAAAGGGATAAGTATCGCACTATTTCACTTCCATGTTACCCAGATAAAACGCAGTGCAGGGCAATCCGCTGTTGCGTCCGCTGCTTACCGATCCGGCGAAAAGCTGCACAGCGAGTATTACGGGGAGGACAGCGACTACACCCGGAAAGGCGGTGTGATCTGTTCTGAAATCCTGCTGCCGCCCCACGCTCCGCTTTCCTTCGCAGACCGGCAGACCCTGTGGAACGAGGTGGAAAAGGCAGAACGGGGCAAGAAAGCCCAGCTTGCATACAGTTTTGACATTGCCTTGCAGAACGAGTTTTCCATGCAGGAGAACATCGGCCTTGCAAGGCAATTTTTATTGGAGCAGTTTGTGGGCCGGGGCATGGTGGTGGATTTCTCCGTTCACGCCCCCGACAAGGAGGACAGCGGCATTGCCAACCCGCATTTTCATGTCATGTGTCCCATCCGTCCCCTGCTGCCCGATGGAAAATGGGGCAACAAGCAGCGGCGGGAATATCTCGTGGATGAAAATGGGGAGCGCATACGGGATGAAGCAGGAAACTATGTGTTCAACGCTGTTCCCACCACGGACTGGGGCAAACCGGAAACGCTGGAACATTGGCGGGAACAGTGGGCGACAATGTGCAATGCTCGATTTTCTGAAAAGGGTCTGGAATGCCGCATCGACCACCGCAGCTACGAGCGTCAGGGTGTGGAGCAGCTGCCTACTGTCCATGAGGGTCCGGCGATCCGCCAGATGGAAGCCAGAGGCATCCGTACCGATAAAGGCGAATTTAACCGCTGGGTCAAGGCGACCAATGCCTTGATCGGCAAACTGAAAAAGAAAATTGCGGCGCTGCTTGACTGGCTGAAAGAAGCGCATGAGGAATTGACCAAACCGCAAGCACCCAATCTGGCGCAGCTGCTCAGCGAGTATTACACCAACCGCAGCACAGGTGCATGGAGCCGGAAAGCGAAAATTGGAAATCTCAAAGAGTTCAATGAGATTTGCAATTATCTCGTGCAGAACAATTTGACAACGCCGGAACAGTTGCAGGAGCGTGTATCTGCGCTGAGTGACCGCATTGACGTTTTGAAAAGCGCCCTGTCTGACAAATCTGACCGCATGAAGGAGTTGAAGGAACTTCTTCGCATGGTGCAGTTTTACACAGACGGAAAGCCTATTGCTGACAAGCTGGCAACCATCAAGTGGAAAGGCAAGCGTGAGCAATTCATGTCTGAAAATGAAAATGCACTCCGCCTGTATCACATGGCAGAGCGCAAATTAAAGCCGCATTTTAAGGACGGAAAATTGCCGATTACAGCATGGCGCAAGGAGCATGACCGTCTGGAACAGGAATACAAGACGGGGCAAGCGGAACTTTCTCCCATCTATGCGGAGGTGAAAAAGCTTTGGCAGATCAAATACAAGGTAGAACAAGTTGTTCGTGCGCAGGAAAATCCCGAGCAGAGCCGCAGGAAACAGCATCAAATCGACCATTAAGGAGGATTTCAAAAATGGAACTCAACTGGAAAGAGGATCATAACCTCATAAGGAAACTCGCAAAAATACTTCTCGGTGATACGCTGCCCAATGGTAAGCCTGTAAGTTCAATCATATTGCTTGATGATGCTGCACGGGCTGAATTGCAGCGGTGGGCAAATATGAGTGATGCGGAATTTGTAGCCGCACAACTCAGCGGTGATTCCATCCACATTGATGTGGATGATGTCATTAGACAACTGGAAGAAAAGTATGCCCTTGATCCACAGTTGCTCGATGAGTTGCTTTCGGTTTTTGATGCAGATGATTTGGAACTTTTGGAGGAAATCAGTCGCTGGGAAGATTCTGACCATGACGAACCAACGGAATATTTTTTCTCCAATCCTGATCCCTATTTCAAACCTGAACCGCTGCCGCCTGACCGTCCCAGACACAATTTCTGGTTTGACGAGACTGGACATATCCGTGTGAAGAATCCATCTGCTTTCTGGCTGCCGGAGTTCACTTTACAGCGTGAGATCGGCGGCACCATTTACACCATCACGGGCAGCTATGACGGGACAGAAACGCTGGATAGAAAGATGGAGCGCATTCTGGCTGAAAAGTTTACAGAAAATACGGAGGATGATGAATGACAAATACCGGGAATCTTGGTAAAATAGAAGCAACCAATCCTGTACTGACAGTTGCCCCTTTGAAGGAGGATACAGAAATGTTACGGGCAACTGAAAAAATCACCGCACTTTATTGCCGTCTCTCTCAAGAGGATGCCAACGAGGGCGACAGTAATTCTATCACCAATCAAAAGGACATCCTGCTCCGATACGCAAAAGAGCACCGTTTCCCGAATCCAACATTTTTTGTGGATGACGGATACAGCGGTACAAACTATGACCGCCCCGGATTTCAGCAGATACTGTCAGAAATCGAGGCAGGAAAAGTGGCTGTGGTGCTGTCGAAAGACCTTTCTCGGCTGGGACGAAATTCCTCGCTGACTGGCTTGTACATCAATTTTACTTTTCCTAAATATGGTGTGCGCTATATCGCCATCAACGACCACTTTGACACAATTGATCCCAACAGCACCGACAACGATGTTGCGGGAATCAAAAACTGGTTCAATGAGTTTTTTGCCAAGGATACCAGCCGCAAAATCCGTGCGGTACAGAAGGCCAAGGGCGAGCAGGGCATCCCGCTGACAACCAATGTCCCCTTTGGCTACCGCAAAGACCCGGAGGATCGAACAAAGTGGGTCGTGGACGAGGCAGCCGCTCTTGTGGTCAAGCGCATCTTCAAACTGTGTATGGAAGGCCGGGGGCCGATGCAGATTGCCAAACTCTTGCAGGCAGAACAGATGCTCAACCCTACCGCCTATAAGAGGAGAGAGGGCATTAACACCCCAAGTCCTGAAACCGCTGATCCGTACCACTGGAACCCCAATACCGTTGTTCATATTCTGGAACGACGGGAATACACCGGCTGTACGGTTAATTTCAAGACCTACACCAACTCCATCTGGGACAAGAAGCAGCGGGAAACACCCATTGAGAAGCAGGCGGTATTCTACAACACCCATCCGGCTATCATTGAGCAGGAAGTCTTTGACAAGGTGCAGGAGATCCGCAAGCAGCGCCACCGAAGGACAAAAACCGGAAAGAGTAGCCTGTTCTCCGGCATGGTTTACTGTGCTGACTGCGGGGCAAAGATGCGCTACTGCACCACCAACTACTTTGAGAAGCGGCAAGACCATTTTGTATGCGCCAGCTACCGCAGCAACACAGGAACCTGTTCGGCCCATTTCATCCGGGCAGTTGTACTGGAAGAATTGGTCTGGATGCACATGAAAACAGTAATCTCCTATGTAACCCGGCATGAATCCCATTTTCGGACAGTTATGGAGCATAGACTCCGGCTGTCCAGTGAAGAAGCTGTCCGGGGATACAAGAAGCGTCTGGCGCAGGCAGAACGCCGTCTTGGGGAACTTGACCGGCTGTTTATCCGTATCTATGAGGATAATGTGGCCGGGAAACTTTCTGATGAACGGTTTGCACTGATGAGCAAGACCTATGAGGACGAGCAGGCGCAGCTTAAAGTGGAAATCCAGACCTTGCAGCAGGAAATCGAAGTACAGGAACGACAGATTGAAAATTTGGAGCAGTTCATCCAGCGGGTACACAAATACGAGGATTTGCAGGAAATGACCCCTTACGCCTTGCGGGAGCTTGTCAAGGGAATCTACATCGAAGCGCCTGACAAGAGCAGCGGGAAACGCAGACAGGGCATCCGAATCTCCTATGACCTTGTGGGCTTTATCCCCGTGGACGAACTGATGAAACAGGAAACGGCATGACCGAAGCCATGCCGTTCCTGCAAAAAGCAATATTACTTTCTTATGACCCCCGACCATTCCCCGCGGAGGCTTTCGCCACAAAGACTATTTGTCGGCGTCGGCGTCGGCATCGACGACGGCATGGTCATCGCCAGCATCATCGGATGCGACTTCGGCATCCTCCTGCATGGCCGCCTGCGCAAAGGCCGCGGCATCAGCCGCCAGCTCTTCCTCGCTCATACGGGGCGTGCGCTTCTTGGTCGGCATGCCGGCCGCCTTGGCATTGCGCTCCTCCTTGGCCGCCAGGATATCGCCCTCGCGCTCAAGGTAGGCGTCCCACTCGTTGTCGAGCAGGGCGTTCACGGCGTCACCCTCGACGGTCTCGCGCTCGAGCAGCACCTTGGCCATCAGGTCGAGCTGATCGCGACGGGCATCCAGGATCTCGACCGCACGACGATGGGCCTCACGCATAATGCGCTGGACCTCAATGTCGATGCGACGCGCCGTCTCCTCAGAGTAGTCCTGATGATCGGCGTAATCGCGACCGAGGAACACCTGATGCTGCGCCTCGCCAAACACCTGCGTTCCAAGCTCCTCGCTCATGCCCAGGCGCGTGACCATCTCGCGCGCCATCTTGGTCGCGCGCTCCAGATCGTTGCTCGCGCCCGACGTGATGTCGTCGCACATGAGTTCCTCGGCAACGCGGCCACCCAAGAACACGGCGAGCTCGTCGAGCATCTCGTTCTTGGTCTTGAGGAAGTGGTCCTCCTGCGGAAGCTGCAGCGTGTAACCCAAAGCCTGGCCGCGGCTGACGATCGAGATCTTGTGGACCGGATCGGAGTGCTCCAGGATGTGACCCACCAGGGCGTGACCGCTCTCGTGGTAGGCAATCGTGGTGCGCTCGGCCTCGGTCATCACGCGACCCTTGCGCTGCGGTCCGGCAATCACGCGCTCCATCGATTCCTCGACCTCGTCCATCGAGATCACGGAACGATGGCGGCGGGCAGCCAACAGCGCAGACTCGTTGAGCAGATTTGCCAGATCGGCACCAGTGAAGCCAACGGTCATCTGGGCGAGCTTCTCAAACTTAACGTCCTCGTCCATCGGCTTGTTCTCGGCATGCACGCGCAAGATCTGCTCGCGGCCCTTCACATCCGGACGGTCGACCGTAACCTGACGGTCAAAACGGCCGGGACGCAGCAATGCCGGATCCAGGATGTCAGGACGGTTGGTCGCAGCGATCAGGATGACCGACTCGCTTTCCTCAAAGCCGTCCATCTCGACCAGCAGCTGGTTGAGCGTCTGCTCGCGCTCGTCGTGACCGCCGCCCAAGCCGGCTCCGCGCTGACGTCCCACGGCATCGATCTCATCGATGAAGATGATCGACGGGGCCTGGGACTTGGCCTCCTTAAAGAGGTCACGCACACGGCTGGCGCCGACACCTACGAACATCTCGACAAAGTCGGAACCCGAGATGCTAAAGAACGGCACGCCCGCCTCGCCGGCAACGGCCTTGGCCAGCAGCGTTTTACCGGTGCCCGGAGGGCCAACCAGCAACACGCCACGCGGGATCTTGGCGCCCAGCTTGCGATAGCGATCCGGATCGCTCAAAAAGTCACGGATCTCCTCGAGCTCCTCGACTGCCTCGTCCACGCCGGCAACGTCTTCAAACTTGACCTTGGGGCGTGTGGCCTCGTTGGTCTTGGCGTTGGTCTTGCCAAACTGCATGTTCCTGTTGTTGGCGCCCATCATCTGGCGCATAAAGTAGAACATGATGGCGATAAGGGCGATCGTCGGAAGCACACTCATCGCCAAGTCGCCCCAAAAATCGGGATCGTTGGTGTTGACGATGTACTTGGTATCGGGGTGCTCCGACATGAGCTCGGCAAGCGAATCGGAGCCGACATAGGTCGAGGAGAAGCTCTTGAGCTCGCTCGTATCGCCCTTGTCCTTCTTCGTCTTCCAGTAATGACCCGTCACGCTTCCGTCTTGAACCGTATAGGTCAGATCTTCGACGCGATCCTGCTTGATGGCGCTCACCATCTCGCTCGTCGCGAGCTTAACGGTATTGCTGGAATTGGCAAAGCCGGAGCCCATGTTAAAGAAGGCGTAGCCCAGAAGCGCGCAAGCCAAAATAAAATACAGCCAGCCCGTACGCGTGGGCTTCTTGCCTCCGGGCATCCCCGGGATCTTAGGCTCCCGGGGAGTCTGGGAATTGTTATCGTTATGGTCGTCGGGCATCTTACGAATAAACCTCCGGTTTCAAAATGCCCAGATACGGAAGGTTACGATAGCGCTCGGCATAGTCGAGGCCGTAGCCCACCACAAAGGCATCGGGGCAATGGGTTCCAACATACTTGGGCGTGATGGCCGAGGTGCGGTCCTCAACGTCCTTCCACAGGAAGGCAGCGACCTCCAGCGAAGCGGGCTTGCGGCTCTCGAGGTTCTTCATCAGGTACTTGAGGGTCAGGCCCGAGTCCAGAATGTCCTCGACGATCAGCACGTCGCGACCACGGATGTCGATATCCAGATCCTTAATGATACGCACGATGCCCGAAGACTTCACACCGTCGCCATAGCTCGAAACAGCCATGAAATCGATGTTGGTCGGTAGCTCAATCTTGCGCATCAGGTCGCCCATAAAGACAACGGCACCGCGCAGAACCGCGATCAGCACCAGATCCTTACCCGCGTAGTCGCGAGTGATCTCCTCGCCCAGGCGAGAAACGATGCCGTCGATATCCTCCTGCGTAAACAGAACCTTCTCGATATCCGGATGTTGAGAAGCCATGACAACCCTTTCTTGTGCTTAATCGCCCACACACCGCCGTATGGACGCGAACTACACATTCTAGCAGCGCACGGGGTATATTTTCCAGCCCGCGCACCATCAGCGCGGGAATACCGTCAACGCCGCACAGAACAGCTGGTGCGAGGGGCTAATCCGCGTCAACCACGCGAAGCAGATAAGCCACACGCGTCGCCGCCGTGCATTTAAAACGTTCGTCCGCGCGAACTCCGGCGACCCACACCACGGCACCTCCCGGCGCCGTCCTCACCACGGGCACGCCGGCGCGCTCGGAAACGGGAATGCGAGCCTCGCCTAGCAAGTCGGATACCTTCTTGCTTCGGCCACTCATTCCTAACGGGCACATCACGTCTCCCGGTGCGGGACCGTCCACCCACAGGCGCGCCAATCGCGCCTCTGCAGGGATCTCGCCACGTGAGCCCGCCAGGATCCGCTCACTATCGCTGTCGGCAAAACCCAGGGCAGCCGCGTCTACCAAAGCTGTCACTTCCCCGGCAACCGCAAGCTCACGGGCACGGCGCACGATATCGCATCCCGGCTCAACGGCCATCGGCTCTGCGACCAGCATGCGCCCCCCGCCCAACGGCAAACGACCGGGTACGGTAACCCAGTCCGCGACCAGGCCCTCGCGAGCCGCCGGCGCCTTAAACGCCAGCATGCCAAACTCAATGCGTGCGTCAATCCCCGCCGGAAGCGTGACCGAGCCGGCGCCCTCGGCAACGCAGGAAAGGACTCGCTCCACATGTCGCATCTCGGGACGAGCGTCCGGATCGATGCGCTTAATCGCCAGTCGCACGATGCGCCGCGCGATTACCACCTCGGCCGCAGCAAGGCGCCTGGCATCGAGCACCAGCGCGCCCGCTGCCTCTTTGCGCAAACAGCTTCGAAACGCCTGTGCCGACAGCTGGGATAGAAACGCATCTTCATCACCCAAGATCTCACAGGCGGCGCCAATCGTCTTGCAGACGCTCGCGTTGCGCTGCGCCACCACCGGCATCACTCGATGGCGCACGTAGTTTCGCAGATACGAGATATCCTCATTGCTCTCGTCTTCACGCCACGGCTGACCATGTACCTGTAGATAGCCCACGAGCTCGCCATGAGTTAGGTCGAGCAAGGGACGCACCACGATATTCCTCCGGCGAGGAATGCTCGATAGGCCAGCGGGCCCCGAACCCTTAATCGCGTTCATCAAAAACGTTTCCGCGCGATCCGAAGACGTGTGCGCGGTGCAGATACGAGCCGCCGTTCGCGGTGCCCCCGTCTGGGCGCAGAGCTCGCGAACATACCTCCGCGCCGCGGCATAGCGCACCTCGCGGGCCGCGGCCTCAATATTGCCCGACTCCCCATCAAAATAAGCGTGCTCCACGCACAGCGGTAAACCATATTTCGCGCAGAGCTCACGCACAAAGGCCTCGTCGCCATCGGACGCCTTGCCGCGCAGATGATGGTTTACATGCAGCACATGCAGGCGCTCGCGAGCAATGGGGGCAACACCGCGTCCGTCTTGGATATCCAGCTTTGATGTGCACGCCATAAGAAGCAGTGCCGTCGAGTCCGCGCCGCCTGATACCATGAGCACGACAGGAGCAGCCTGCTGCCTCGTCCGGGTCTCATCGACTGCCCCAGGCACGGCATGGTGTCCATAATGCTGAGATACCGTAGGCATTTGCTTCCTCCTCTATTCGTCCGCACCCATTGTATCCTTTGGAATCTTATGTCTCGTCTGCACCTTCATATCCTCGGCAGTGGCTCTAAAGGCAACTGCGCACTCATCGAGGGCCCGCAGGGGCTCATCATGGTCGATGACGGACTGTCTCGCCGCGAGACATTAAAGCGCATGGCAGAACTGGGGCTCTCGACAGACAACGTCTCGGCTCTTCTCATTACTCATGAGCATAGCGATCACATCAAGGGCCTCGATGTCTGGTGCAAGCACTGGCACGGCCCCCTCTTTGCCAGTAGGGGCACTCTTTCGAACAAAGAAAATCTTTCGCATCTGCCTGTCGAGGAATTCGATCCCGGCGACGCCCTATCCATTGCCGGCATCCACGTGCAAACCTACTCAACATCACACGATGTCATCAATCCAGTCGGTTATCGATTCGACGCCCTCGATGATTCCATCGGCTTTGCCACCGACACCGGAGAGCTATCGAGCCAAGCCATGAACACCCTCAAAGATTGTCGAGTCCTTGCGCTCGAAAGCAACCATGATGTGACCATGCTGCGCGAGGGAGAATATCCCCGCTTTCTTCAGGGGCGCATCCTGTCTGCAAGGGGACACCTCTCCAATGGCCAAGCCGCCGAAGCCGCGCGCGAACTTGTTACCGATCGCACCGAACAGCTCATTGCCATGCATATCAGCCAAGATAACAATCGTCCGAGCCTTACCGTCAAAAGCTTTGCCAACGCGCTTGATGCAAGTCTCGATGATGAGCTCGGCAGCTCTGCCACCCTTCTTCAAGGGCCACGAAAGCTCTCGATACGCCCTGCGAGTCAGTAT
Organism: Collinsella sp.; assembly: GCA_048245415.1. Taxonomy (GTDB): domain Bacteria; phylum Actinomycetota; class Coriobacteriia; order Coriobacteriales; family Coriobacteriaceae; genus Collinsella. The sequence continues at coordinate 141,199 of DBFBAP010000011.1, forward strand.
CAGCCGGCGACCATTCAATAGACTGTCCTAGACAGCAAAAGGGGCCGAGAATCGCTTCCCAGCCCCTTTTGCTGTCTTTTAATAGCGCAGAACACCAACGAAGTTAGTCGATGGAGATCTTCGTAACGTTCTTCTTCTCGACGATCTTGGGAACCGTAACGGTCAGGATGCCGTCAGCGTACTTAGCCGAGAGACCCTCGCTCGAAGCGTCCTTTAGATACACGCCACGCGTCGCGCTGTACGAGCTGAACTCCTTCTGCAGGAAGTTCTTGCCCTCGTTCTCCTCGTCTTCCTCGACATTCACGCTAATGGACAGACGACCCTCGTTAAGCTCGACATCGATATCGTCCTTGGCGACGCCGGTCAGATAAGCCTTGACCTCATAGCCATCGCCCTTATCCTCAACGTCAACGGGGAACGCCTTAGAGGCAATCGAGCTGTTCGCTAGGTCGCTCATATCATCAAACAGATCGAACAGCGAGCTTGCAGAGGGACGAACGCCAAAAACCGAACGATAAGGAACCATGCTTGCCATGTTTACCACTCCTTTATAGGACTGCCGAGTCATCTTCCAGGTGACTGGGACTTCTTTTGACGCTCTTATATATGCCCACCCAGTGCTCATATATACATCGACTATAAAGTTTTTTGAGTCCAGTACTATAAGCATATCTAAGTGCGTATGACTCAGGTTTTAGGAAGGTTAAGGTTCTTTGAACCAGAGCTTAAATACCGAGTATGTCCCCAGCTACAAATAACAAGGGGCTTACAATGAGCGCGTACACGTTGTTGGTAACGAGCTAAAGGGCATCATGGACGACCAAAACCAGAACAATATGTTTATGCCGACGCAGGGGGAAGATACTTCCACGCAGCCGCCACGGTTCCATCGCCCCCACATCTCGCAAGAGCCCATTAATGATCCGGAGCCCGAGTATGTGACGAGAAATCGATATCAAACGCTCGAGGATGCCCAAACGGGACGCAAACATATGGGCGTCGCCTCGGGAGACCCTGTATATCTGAAAGACGCACCATTATCTAAAAACAGCGCAGCTAGTGATGAGCCGATGAAAGCATCCGCCGCTCATCAACAAAGAGGTCCTCGACCAAAGCAAACCTTGACGCATTCGGCTCGCTATCTCGAAACGCCAAAACAGGGAAAATCAATCTTCGTTTCATCAAGTAAACGACGCAAGCAGCATCGACTGACAATCCTGCTTTTGATCATTGCAGCCATAGCAGTTGCCCTTGTTATTCGTTTTATTTTCTTTAAATAAAAGCTCAATACCAAAAAGAATTAAATCGTCTGGCGTAAATGAGTCATTTATGCCCGGTAAACGCAAAAAAAGGGGGGGGGCCGCGAGGCCTCCCCCTTCCAAGTTCGATGGCGGCTCGGTGCCGTCCACCGGTCAGCGGCGCCCTGGCCTCCCACGGGCTGGCCCCGCAGTACTCTCGGCGCGATGGGGCTTAGCTTCCGGGTTCGGAACGGGACCGGG
>DBFBAP010000012.1:0-3640 GCA_048245415.1 Collinsella sp.
TCCCAACCTCGTTGCGGCGCGGCTGCGCCTATGGCACTTCAACATCATTGTCGCAGCCCCGACCCGCGGTCACGAGCGGGGGCTCCTGTCTTTTTAGTGCCCTCGGATTGGGTCATAGTGTCTGTCGGTGCCAAAACATCGACATTGCCATGATCCAGACCTGCTAAAAGATAGTCGTTGGGGACGTTCTTGTTTGACTGGTCATTTAAGAACGTCCCCAACGACTACGTAGCATGAGAGTGGATAATCTCCCGGTATGAGCCCATATTCATGCTCAAGGTGGGAGATTATCCACTCTCGTTTCGTTTGTTGATTTCGATGCCTACATTTGTAGGAACAGTTCGTGGAGGCGGGTGTCTTCGTCGAGTTCGGGGTGGAAGGTTACGCCGAGCTGGTTGCCCTGGCGCGCGGCGACGATACGGCCGTCGACTTTCGCTAAGGCCTTTGCGTCGCCGTGGACCTCGACGATGCGGGGCGCGCGGATAAACGTCAGCGGCACTTCACCGTCGATGCCAGCTACCTGCCCCTTGGTTCGAAAACTGCCGAGCTGCCTGCCGTAGGCATTGCGCTCAACGAGCACATCCATGGTTGCCAGGCGCGGCGTGCCCTTATCGTCATGGGCGGCAAGGTCGTGAGCCAGCAGAATCAGGCCGGCGCAGGTGCCCAGGACGGGCATGCCTTCAACAATGCGGGTGCGAAGCTCCTCGAGCATGCCCAACTCATCAAGCAGCTTCCCTTGAACGGTAGACTCGCCGCCGGGAAGTACCAGACGGTCAAAGTCCTGCTTCAAATCAGCCGCCTGCCTCAGCTCAATACAGCGCGCGCCCAGCTCGGATAGTCTTGCCTCGTGCTCGGCAAATGCGCCTTGGACCGCCAGCACGGCGACCGTTTGGTCTGCATAATCGCTCATGTGCGATCCTTTCTGCCGGACTAGCGTCCGCGCTCCTCCATGATGATTTCGATCTCGTCGGCGTTGATGCCCACCATGGCCTCGCCCAGGTCCTCCGAAAGCTCGGCGATGAGCTTGGCATCGGTGAAGTTTGCCACGGCCTTGACGATGGCGGCGGCGCGCTTGGCGGGGTCGCCGCTCTTAAAGATGCCCGAGCCGACAAAGACGCCCTCGGCGCCCAGTTGCATCATCAGCGCGGCGTCGGCAGGGGTCGCTACGCCGCCGGCGGCAAAGTTCACAACGGGAAGCTTGCCCGTGGCATGGACCTCGCGCACCAGCTCGACCGGAACCTGCAGTTGCTTGGCTGCCTCAAAGAGCTCGTCGTCGCGCAGAGCAACAACGTCACGGATCTGCTTTTGGATCTTGCGCATGTGGCGCACGGCCTGGACCACGTCGCCCGTGCCCGGCTCGCCCTTGGTGCGAATCATCGTGGCGCCCTCGGCAACACGGCGCAGCGCCTCGCCCAGATCACGGGCGCCGCAGACAAACGGCACGTCAAACTGGGTCTTGTCGATGTGATAGACGTCATCGGCAGGGGAGAGAACCTCGGACTCATCGATGTAGTCGATCTCGATGGCCTGCAGGACCTGCGCCTCGACGATGTGACCGATGCGGCACTTGGCCATGACGGGGACGGAGACGGCCTCCTGGATGCCCTTGATCATCTTGGGGTCGCTCATGCGCGAGACGCCGCCTGCGGCACGGATGTCGGCCGGGATGCGCTCGAGAGCCATGACGGCACAGGCGCCTGCCTCCTCGGCAATGCGCGCCTGCTCGGGTGTGGTGACGTCCATGATGACGCCGCCCTTGAGCATCTGCGCGAGCTCGCGATTGAGTTTGACGCGATCTGCCTTGCTGGTCTGTTCTGCCATGGTTGCTCCCTTGGTTGGCATGTGCATTGCTTGACGGAACATCCTATCGGGGAGCTGGGTATGGCAAAATACTCAGTTTTCGAGATAATAATAAGGTCAGCTTAATACCAGATTGAACAGCTCGATAAGGTCAGGTGACAAACTCATGCTTGACTACAATTTGGAAAAACGCGGCGAAGCATCGCTCTATGAGTATGTTTACCAGCAAATTCGAGATGATATCGTAGCTGGACGTATTGCGGCGGGGGAGCATCTTCCGTCTAAGCGCGCCTTTGCCCGTCATCTGGGAATCAGTGTCATTACCATCGAGAATGCATATAGCCAGCTACTTGCCGAGGGCTATATTTGCTCAATGCCGCGTCGTGGCTACTACGCTTGCGAGCTTCCGGATGCACCGGTTTTGGCTTCGGCTGCGGAGGGCATCGACCGAGATGCCGTCTCTGTGGGCCCCAGCGCGCATGATGTCCGCGGGCGGGTCGAGCAATTCGACGCACTTTCTCCTTCCGCTTTGGAGGCGGCGCGGCTTTGGCAAAGCGCGCTACGGGCGACGTTGGCATCCGAAGACGAGCGCGAGATCTTTTCGCCCGCACCGGCGCAGGGCACCGCTCGGCTACGACGCGCAATTGCTCACCATCTGCGCGGGACAAGGGGTATGAATGTCGACCCCAACAACATCGTTATCGGTGCGGGCGCCCAGCTGCTCGATACCATGTTGGTTCAGTTGCTTGGAGCCGACAAGGTGTATGCCGTTGAGGACCCGGGCTATTTACGTCTGACGCGCATCTATCAGGCTATGGGCTGCAAAGTTCGACATATCCCGTTGGATGATGAGGGCGTGGACTTGAGCGCTCTGCAGAAAACCGGGACCGATGTACTCCACCTGATGCCGTCCCATCAGTATCCGACCGGCCTTGTGACGAGCATTGCGCGGCGCTATGCGTTTCTGAGCTGGGCCGCCGAGCGACCAGGTCGGTATCTCATCGAAGATGACTTTGATTGTGAGTTTCGCCTTGCCGGGAAGCCGATTCCCGCGCTCGCGTCGATCGATGCCGCCCAGTCGGTTATCTACACCAACACGTTTTCGAAGAGCCTTTCATCGGCGTTGCGTTTGGCGTACATGGTGTTGCCCGATGAGTTAATGGAGCGGTTTAGGCGCAACCTTGGTTTCTACGCCTCGTCGGTGAGCTCTGTTGACCAGGTCGCTTTGGCGCGTTTGCTGGAATCGGGTGATTACGAGCGACATGTGAACCGCGTGCGCGTTCGTGCTCGCGAGGCGCGTGATGGCCTGATGGCGCTTGTGCGGAAGGTATTTCCGGCAGGAGAGGTCTCGATCGAGCATGCAGACGCGGGCCTTTACTGTGCCGTGGTTGCGGAGCGCGGAGCGGGCGGAAGCTCTTTTGTGCGGGCCCTCACGCGCTCGAGTATCCCTTTTGTCGATATCAGTGACTGTTATTGGTGTGCCGATGGCGCATCTGTCCCTGAAAACTCAAGTCAAATTCTTGTTCAGTATGATGATCTGAGTCCAAAAGTGCTTAATACCTTGGAATTGCAGCTAATGGGGGCGCTCTGCAATCTAAGTGAGTAGACTTTTAGCACTTTGGCGACCAGGCAGTTTTGTAACAAGCTATCTACCTGCGGTTTTGAAAAGCAGGATGACCGGCCTGCTCGGGATGTTCAAATGTTAGCGCCGGGCGATTTTAGCCGCTAATAGTCAAACTATTTTGACCAATCCCGGTCACCGAATAATGGCCACCGTGCCTCCCCGCCGCCACTACGCTGGTGGTGCCAACACGCCGGCGTTAGGAGGACCATTGAGGTG
>DBFBAP010000013.1:0-73070 GCA_048245415.1 Collinsella sp.
GCCCGCGGATATTAGCTTGCCAGGCAAGCGTCGACTAAGCCATGCAGCGTGCGCGGGCTCTCCCGACGGGAAACGAAAAAGCCCGGTTTCAAACCGGGCTCGAACGAACATGCCTATTGACAATGGCTTTCTCATATTAGAAAAGGACCCCTTTGCAGAGGTCCTAGTCAATTCAAGGTGGCGGGGAAGGGAATCGAACCCCTGACACGAGGATTTTCAGTCCTCTGCTCTACCAACTGAGCTACCCAGCCATTTGAGGTGTGCCTTGTTTCAAGGCTTGATTAGTATAACCAAGGACGCGTTCCGGTCAACCGAGAATTTTAAAAAAGTTTTTGAGCACAGCCTCGGTTCTATAAATCGGCACGTCAGAGGCATCAGCCGGCAGCAAGAAGTTTTTCGCTCAGAGCCGCACGGGCAAACTCACTTGGCGTCATCCCCTCGGCAGCCGCCCGTCGACGAATGGCCTCCTTCATTCCCAGAGGAATCTTGACCGACAGCGTTGCCGTCCCCTCACCTGAGAGCGGGGGCCGTCCATGCACGATCCCACCAACGGTGTGTTCGCCATCCGGAAACTCTCCGCGCTCGTACGACTCGCACCACGCGTCAATCATTTCATCCGTTACAACCTGACCATTAGCGGCCGTATACGTCTTGCTCATCATCGACCCCTCTGCCGAGCTCGCTCGATCTCTTGCCAGAATTTCTTCTGAACCGGAGACAGGGCATGAATAATGAGCCATCCACGAATTAGTTCGACCGCAACAAGTTCCACACTTCGACCATCTGGAAGCCATCCAATGGCAAGCCATCTCGGCGGCTCGTCCTCCGACTCGCGGCGAATGCACTCAGTAACCGCGAACCAGGCACCAAGCACCTGCTTTTCCGTCAAGTGTTTTTTGGCGTTCGGATGGATCTCAACATCCATGCATCTTCTCCTCCATCTTACCCAATTTCGTATGACGAAAGTCCGCCGTCGCCAATCTCTTACGCCGGTACTTGTTGGAGGGCGGGAGGTGTAGCGAGGATTGAAGGGCGTTCCAATACCGCCCAGGCGCCGGGGCAGGAGCACATACACCAGGGACATACGTTTTCGTAGCGCGCGAGGATATTGCCGCGTGCATCGATGAAGGCGATGTCGATGGGATAGGCCATAAAACACGTATGGACCGAAGAGCAGCGTGGAAACGCCATGACGAGCGGCAGGCCGTTGGCGGCAACCGGACGCCGTCCCAGCATGCCGCGCAGGCGCACGGCAAACGACTCCGCCACCACAAACTCGGCCGGCGTCCAACCCAGCCTATTGAGTGCCCGCGCGTAGGCGATGTAGGACGAGACCGCGGTCACATGACCACCCCCGGACGCCATGGATCGACCGTCACCACACGCTCGTGCGACAACGTTGTCGGCGCCCCCAGCGGAACGCCAGCGATGCTGAGAGAAGTCGGCCACGGCTCATAGTGCATGGTGCAGGTGTAGGTCCTAAACGCACCGGATAGGGAGAGCAGGCCACCATCCGATGCCTCCGCGCCTTGCTCGCTCGACACTTCGATCTGCAAGTCATAGCCTTCCATGGCATTCAGAATTTGAGTCTGAACCGTCGCCGAGGCATCGGCAGAGCTCTCGTCACCCTCCCCGCCCGGCGCCACAGCGTGCGCCAGCACGATGTCGGGCACCACGCGGTCGAAGCGCGCGACAGCGCCGGCAAAGATCATGACGTTGTACACGATGAGTGCCAGCACCAGCAAAACGGGCGTAACCACCGCCATCTCCACCGTCGCTTGGGCGCGCTCCTCGCGCAGACGCATGCGGATACTCATTACGACCCACCGCCCAGAGCGCCAACCAGCGTGGCGACATCGACGGTGAGTGGGATGGAGCCGCCGCCGGGCAGAGGAATCTCCGCAAGCGTGAACACCGTACCGCTAATGGTGCGTTCGACTTGATATTCCAACGCCTCGCAAAGCGCCTTGGGATCGGTCACGCCCAACGGAATACTTCGCAGCTTGTCCTGCGCTTGAGAGAGACCAGCAATGTCAGACCCCGGACTCTTAATGACGTTGGCGGAATCGGTCAGCACTGGCTTTCGCAGGCGCAAGTCGCACGGTTCCAGACCCAACGCCGCCACGGACGCCGAAACGGTATCGCCGAGCCACGATGCGATGGAACCCAACGCGCCGCTGCCCCCTCCTAGGCCTTTAATCATCTCGTCCATAAGTTCGTCGGCCGAACCTTGGATATCACCGTATCCTACGAGCAGCCGTCCCCAAACATCCATGACGCCGTCGAGCACGCCGGCAACGCCGCCCGAGCGTTCCTTCAATGTCGAGAAAAATCGCGAAAGCACGTTGTTTTGCGCCGTCGCCTCATCGGGTGCCAACACCGCGGCAGAGATAGCACCGCGATCGCCGAGCCTGACTGCCGTGCTAAACGAAGAGTTGAGCTCATCGGGGCTCGAGATGGCACCCGAAACCGCAAAGGCAACTACGCCGTTGCGACCGGGCGGAGCGATACGCGGACGCTCGCCCGAAAGCGCTTTGATGGCCTGGTCAAACGCATTGCCCGCACGGTCGGCCTCATCCTCGGTCTGACGCTCAAGTTCGAGTTCTTTGTTGCGGCATTCGACGTAGTCTTCCAGAGCCTCTTTGAATTCATTGAAGTGGTATTCGAAGCCATTTCTGATGGACGAAGGCGGCATAAGGGCGCTTCCAAGCGCAACCACGCCGAAGCCGCACGCTTCGCATGTATCACGACCATCATAATCAGCAACAGATGCCAGCCCACTCGGAGTCCCTTTCTGATAGACGGGGCATTCGGCTCCATAATGCAGGTATGTTCTGCCGTCATTGTTGCTTACAGGCCATGCAGTATCGGTGTAGAGCTCGGTCGGCCGCACCTCGTTTGGGACACGCGGCAATAGTGGGATATAGGCAGAAAACCGTTCACCATCATCTTTTATGTATGCTCGATCGACCTCTTCAATCGCATAGGCATAGAACGCTTTTCGAGCGGCTGACTGCGCTTTCATCTCGACGCTCGATCCCTGAGGTTTTTCATTCGCCAAGCGCTGCCGGTAATAGATTTTCGCGCGATCGAGCGCTATTTGCGGCTCCCATGTGATGCTCGACTTTTCATGACGGTTCTGACTGTCAGATAGTTCTGCTAGTTTTTTCGCACGCTCCCACATACACGAGTACTTGCCAATCGAACTCTCGTCCGACCCGCCACAATCCGCCAGCCAAGCGCGCTCTTTAGCCTTCGCCGTGTCCTCAGAAGCCTTCCGCAGCTCCTCGGCCGCACGCTCTAAATCATCTGATGTGTCTTTAATGGTATCGGTCGAGATCTCTGACCCTTTGAGCGCAGCAAAGTCCGACTCGGATGTCCTGGGCACAGCAAGCGCCGTACCGGTATAGGTCACACTATCGGTATCCTGCGCCGACACCGCCTGCGTGGCACGCGCGGCGATCAGATATGGCAGAGCCGTCTCGATTTTCTGTAAGCCTTCCGATGCGCTTTTGGCAAACTTGTTGCGCGTTTTAATGATCTCAATCCCGGTGTCGACCATATTGCCGGCAACTGGTTCGGCACCTGGGATGAGGATGGCGACCAGGCCCGTCCCGATTGTGGCAAACCCCGCCAGCCCCAGACTCAAGATGCTCGCATCAACCACCGTGGCAGCCGTGTGATAGGACGACACTACGTTGGCACCCGCCAGCGCGCCGCTATCGGCCGCCACCTGGGTATCCCCGGCACGCGACATGCTCCATATCGCCGCGGTCGACGAAAACAACAACGTGAGCACCACTAGGATGACCACGGCAGAAGAAAGCGTGGTATAGGCACCGTCTTCGATAAACAGGTCGATACCGGCGCGGCCCATAAAGCCGCCTCGCTTGCGATGGCAGCTCGGACGGCGCGTCAAAACGCATCTAGACCAGAAACGCTTAATCCCATGTAGCAATCCACGAATCATAATCTCCCTCCAGCCATTCGGGACGTGATTGATACGAGACATCGACCTTGAGCTCAACGTAGCCGCCCTCGGCGGTACCACCCATAGCCTGCGCAAACGCACCGATCACAGGCAACGGCCTGACCTCGCCGGAAACGGACACGGACGAGACGCCACCCGCACCGGCCCGACCAAGCTCGATATTCCACGACAACGGCCCGCCGGCATGAAAGATCGAAACGTTGGGCACCGCGGCAAGCCGGCGGCGGGTGAACTCCTTAAGATCGTCGTCCTCCGCCGTCGTCGTGGTCATGAGCCGCGCGGTCTCGGCGGCGGCAGACTCCATGACCGCGCGCGTATAGAGCAGGCACACCGGTTGCAGTGCGAGAAGGATGAGCGTCAGAAACGTCGGCAGCAAAAAAGCGGCCTCGACCGTAGACTGCGCCCGGTCCTCGCGCGCGATATCAATACAACGCAATGTCCTTAGCGCCCGCAGCGGCGTCGATAACCGACGTCGAGGCAACGCCATGGGATGCCGCCCGCTCAACCAGCGCCGCCAAGCGCCCATCGGTGCCAGCACGCCAAAGCCCCGCGATCGCCAGCACGATCGATAACAGCGCCACCGTGACGATGGCGTATTCCACAGTCGCTTGGGCAACCTCTTCACGCAGAACGCCATGCATTTCACGATCCCTCCTTTGAGCTTATTGTTTGCGGGACCAGGCGCACGGCGCGCAGACGACACGAAGCATCGCCGGTATCCGCGGCAACCGTCACCATATCGACCCAGCCGCGTCCGTCACGCACGATGGCGCCCCATACGTTGCCCTTGATGTCGAGATAGCCGCTCAGGGCGAGCTGGGCCGTTGGCACCTCGCGGTAGGCGCGTAACATATCCGCCGCTGCCTCGGTCATCGGTCGGTCCTCGGACCATGCAAGCCGGACCGCAATCGCGTTGTCCTCAGGCGAATCCGTCGCAGTGCCAGACCGCTTGTCGAGCGTCCGCAGAAAGGTTTGCGCCGTGACAGCGACATCCGAATCGTCCGCATCTCGCATCTCATCTTTTTGAGTCGCCACCGCCGAATCTGAGCCCGAATCGAAGGCGGCCCCAGGACGCTGCTGCCGCGCGGCGTTAAGCCCCCAAAGCACCGCCGCTATCGCCACGGTCAGGCAAGCAACCACCAGCAGCACCCCGATGGGGCGCTCGCCCTCTACAGACTGTTGATGCCCTCGCTGATAGCGTTCCATAGATCTTGGACCTTGCCTTTAAATGCAACGATGGCAATGATGGCGATCACCACAAGCACGCCCACCAAAATGGCGTACTCGGTGGTACCCTGCGCGCTCTCCTCCCGCAACAGCTCCTTGGCATGCTGGCGAGCGCGGATCGCCCGGTAAAAAGCCCAGCTCCAAGCCTTGTCAGCAACTTCGACCATCGTGTTCATGTATTCCTCCCTACATCATCCCGCCTGCTCCCAGCAGCGGGCCCAATATGGACAGAAGCAACGCCGGCAAGATGAGCGTGCCGGTGGGAATCAGCAGCTTGACGGGCGCACGCTCGATCTCGCGCTCGACCGCAGCGCGATGAGCCGCACGGATCTCGCGACTTTGAGCGGCCAGCGTCTCGGCAAGTGGGGCACCCAGGGCGAGTGCCTGCCCCACCGTGATGGCAAAGGTCTCGAGCGCTCGCACGTCCAGGTCGCGCGCGGCGGCCAACAACTCGTCCTCACGCGTGCCCACGCCCACCTGCCACGCCATACAGGCCCGCTCAAGGCGAAGAGCCAGCACTGACCGGCGGTTGGCGCAGAAAATCTCAAGCGCCGCATCAAACGAAAGACCGGCCGAAAGACCCAAGCGCACAACATCGATCATCTCGGACACTTCGCCGAGCGACACTCGCGCCGGGCCGCCCGCTCCAACCGCGCCCTTCACTCGCGCGGCCAGAGCATCGACCACCGAGCGACCCGCGGCAGCGACCAGCACCGCCTCGCGCTTGCAGACCTCTGCGATCTTGCGTGCATCCGCCCGATCCAAACCCGTCGCGACAAATACACTCAGAGCGCACAGGCAAGCCGCAACTGCAACCGGGGCGCTCATAGCTCCACCCGCATAATGCGCCGGATAACCACCAGGGCAACGGCGTTGAGGGCAAGACCCAGCACCACAGCGCCCGCGCCGGCAGGCATCGCAAGACCGCGACGAAAATCTGCCGAAAGCAGCGCCAACACCGCGCACATGCCCGCCGGCATCGCCGCGACCATATGCGCCGACATGCGAGCCTGCGACGTCTTAACATCCAGGCGGCGCTTGAGCTCAATGCGCTCCCCCACCATGCTCGACGCCTCGGACAGTAAGTCGGCAAGCGGAGCACCGGTGCGCTGAGACACCTTGAGCGCCAAGGTCACAAGCGAAAGGCCGGGGGCGTCGATGCGCACGAGCAAGTCATCGAGCGCATCGGTCGCCGAGATGCCGCAATCGATCGCCGCCGCCACCCGCAAAAACTCGGTATGCACCGGCTCTTGCGCATGAGCGCCCACAAAGCGCATGCCCTGGGCCAGCGAATGTCCCGAGGCAAGCGACATGGAAAGTGCGGTAAACGCCTCGGGCATGGTCTCTTCTGCATCGTGTTGCTCGCGCCGGCTCTCAAAGCCGTCCCGAGCGGCGCCAACGGCAATCGGAGCAACAAGTCCCAAGGCGAATCCGAGGGGCGATAACGACACCATCGTCAGTAAAACGCAGCAGACACCGCTCGATAGCAGCAGAAACGCCAAACGCCCCGAAGCATCTTCGATCACGAGGCCAAGGCGATGCGCCGGAGCCAGCGATGCCCACGAACGGGCGATCTTTTTCAGCAGATCGTTTTCCACCAGTTCACGCGGCAGCCTCTCTGCCACCGTCTCGAGCGCCTGACGCGCCAGCTCCGCCGGCGGCACCTGCGGCACACGAGGTTCCGCCCCGCACGCCGTCGCAACAGAAAACCCTGCCAAACCCCCTACGACGAGGGGCACAGCGACCTCCATTCGTCCACCTCCTCTTGTGTGAGCGTCCCCGACCGCAGGCCTTCTGCGATAAACGGCGGCTCGCGGTCAAGCGTCCAGGTGCGCTCGGCGGCATCGAAAGTCACATAGCGCTCGAGCTCTACGCCGCCCGACGCGGCGCGACGCACCCCCGAATACGAGGAGACGAAACGCCTGCCATCGGCGTGGCGCTCGGACATCACGATGCCGTCGAGCGCCATGGCAATCTGCTCCTCGATGAGCTCGCTCGGCAGATCGATGCCATAACGTGCAAGCAACGTCAGACGCACCACGGTCTCCTGTTCTGAACCCGCATGAAGTGTGGTGAGCGACCCGTCGTGGCCCGTGTTCATGGCCTGCAGCATGTCGCAGCACTCGGCACCGCGCACCTCGCCCACCACGATGCGGTCGGGGCGCATGCGCAGGGCATTGGTCACCAGGGCGCGGATCGTCACCGCGCCCTCGCCCTCAATCGAAGCCTCGCGCGCCTCTAGGCGCACCACGTGCGGATGATGCGCAAACTTGAGCTCGGCAGAGTCCTCGATCGTCACGATGCGCTCGCCGGTGGAAATCTCGCATGACAACGCGTTGAGCAGGGTGGTCTTACCAGATCCCGTGCCTCCCGCAACCGCCAGGTCCTGTCGCAGCGACACCGCGCACGACAGCAGCTGCGCATACCAAAGCGGCAGCGACCCCAGCCCCACAAGCTCGTCCAGCGAGCAGATGCGGTCCGAGAACTTTCGGATGGTGAGAATCGGTCCGTCAATCGCCACAGGCGGGATCACCGCGTTGACGCGATAGCCCGTTTTGAGGCGGGCGTTGACGATGGGGCTGCGCTCGTCGATACGACGGCCAAGTGGCGAGATGATGCGGTCGATAAGCACACGGATCTGCTCATCATCCTCAAACGCATGCTCGATGGGGTACAAGACGCCGCCACGTTCAAAGAAAGCCGAGCGGCAGCCGTTGATCATGATCTCGGTAACGGTGTCATCCTCGATGAGCGGCTGCAACGGTCCCAAGCCCACCACGTCATCCAAAATCTCGTCGATGATGGTCTCGCGCTCGGGCGTCGCGAGATCGGTCGGCTCCTCGACATTGAGCGCCGCCTCCACCGCGGGACGCAATTCCGAGCGGGCAAGTGCCGGGTCGATATAGGCGCTGATACGCGCCACTTCGTCGTAACCCATGCGGTCCATCACGGCGCGCTTGGTGCGTCGTTTCACCGCGCGGCGACGCCCCGCATCTACAGGCGCTGCCGCCGCTGCAGCGCCGGCAGCCTTAATCCTTGTTTGCAGGCTCATCGCTGATCACCCTCGCGCGACCAGGGAAGGCGGATACGCGGGCGTTCGGTGCGCGTTGCACGGTCGGCGACCATATCGCTCCAAGGGCCAACGGCGCACCCCAGTTCCACGAGCATCTCGCGCGTGGCCTCGCGCACGCTGGTCGCAAAAGCGCTGGTCTGCCCCACTGCCTCGTCAGCGCGCCCAAACGCCATGAGCGCGGCGAGATCCTGCCCGCCATCGGCGATACGAATCTTGGAGCTCAACGCACAGGCAATCTCAAAGCGCATGGCGACGTCCTCGTCTGCCCCGCGCGCGCCAAACCGGTTGAATACAGCGCTCATGCGCGTGCGCGGCACACCTACTCGACTTGCCAGTTCAATGACGCGCGACGCCGATGTCGCGGACGACGCCGCAGCATCGCCAACGACCAGGCAACGGTCGCTCGCCGCCACCGCAGCCGCCACGGCGTCGCCCCAAAAGACCGAGGTATCGATAAAGACCACGTCGGATTCGCGACGCAGAACATCAAGCAGTAGCTCCACCGGACGTGCCATGAGCTCGGCTTGCTCGGGCGCCGCGACGGGACCCCAGAGCGTAACGCCCGGCGCCACGCGCATCGATGTGGCTACGATATCCGGCTCGGTGAGCGCGCCCGCCTCCGACGGCTCGATAAGTGCCGCCATATCGCGCGGAGCATCGACGCCTAACAAGTCGTAAAGGTTTCCAAACATCAGGTCCAGGTCGAGCATGGCGGCACGCAAGCCCAACAGCGACGATGCGTGTGCCATGGTGGCAACGATCGTCGACTTGCCGCAACCGCCCGAACCCGAAATGGCGCAGATGACCGGAGCTCGATGCTGCGGAGCGGCAGCGTCTGCCGGCGGCATCGAAGGCGGCGGAGCGGGCGTCGGTGACAGCGTCCCCGTCTCCCCCGCCGCAACCACACGCTGCGTCCAAGCCGGCATGGCGGCTTGTTCGGTCTGCGAGGCAGGCTCGTTCTGTGCAATCTGTTCATGCCGCATCAGCGACAACTCGCCGCACCCGGCAAAGCCCTCAACTTCGTCGAGTTCATCCGCCAGATTCACGCCGTGCACGTATCCCATATCTGCAGCCGGGGAGTCGTCAGCATGCTGCGCTGGCTCTCCAGCGTCATCGTATACAAGGGGGTTCCGGGGGCGCCGACCATGCTCGGCTTCCGCTTTTCCAAAATCATCAACACGCGGGCCTCTTGTAGCGCGAGGCGCCCCGGGTTCCCTATCAACAAAAGCATCGGGCTCAATCGTCATGCGCCGATCGGAATCAACCGCCCCCTCGCCCGCACGCCCGTTGCCGCATATACTGTGCGCAGCGATGACCTCGGTCGCCCCTGCGCGAAACAGCCCCTCGATATCCGACGGATCGAGTGCTTCTATCAACACGACCACGCGACTCACGCGGCCTTCAGCCGTCAGGCGCGCAACAGCCTTGCGCACATCTTCGGTATCAAACAGAGACGCCGCGATGATGGCAGCCCCGCGGCGCGACGGAAACGCCCGCGCCATGGAAATCAGCCCGTCCAGGTCACCCACGCGAAGCACCTGTGCACCCGCATCACGGCCCTCGACTTCCCGCTGCAACAGCCCGTAATCGCCGCACGCGCAGCACGCAAGCCAGATCGCCTTCATCACTCGTCGCCTCCGCTCTTTTTGCCGCGCGCCGTGGCGGGAATCGTCAAGCTGACCGTTCCCTTACCCGAAGCTCCCAGCAGTTCCTTGACGTCTTCGGGGTCAGCCGCCAGCGTCACCCATTCGATCTTGCCCTCGCGCGTGGCACCGGAATCCTCACTGGTATCGATCACGTGCGCGCCGCACAGCCGATCGGTTACGCCGTCTTTTTGCACATACACATCCACGTAGCTGCCCACGCCCGTGGCGCCGCCGACCGAGTGCTCGGCATCGACCGCCACCGAAACGGCGACCTTGCCCTTAGGCACCTCGAGCTTGTGGCTCTCGGCCTTGGTGTAGACATTGCAGATCACGGCGTTTTTGGGAATACGCGAAGTCGTCACGTCGCCGCGCACCTGGCGCAGCTCGGTCGCCGCGTCACGCGGCAGCAGACTCGTCAGCCATTCCTGGGTTATGACATTGGTCTCATCGAGGGTCTCGCCCACATCGATATCGCGCGCCGCGACGCATACCTCGACGCGATCGCCACCGTACTTGGCTAAGGTCTCAGCCTGGACCTGTTCGGCTTGTGAGCGGATCGACGAGCCGTAAACCATGCAGAGCAGAGCAGCGAGCACGCCCGCGACCAGACTGATGGCGATGCGCTTGCTCTTGTTCACGGCCGCTCCTCTCATGGCAGTGCCGGGCGAATGCCCGTACCACCATTGTCTGGGCGGTCAGAGTGCAAAGCGGCGCAATCGCGATCTTGGTTTTCGATGTCAAACCAATCGCCGACCAAAAGCTGACCAGCCCGTCAAGCTCATGGCAAGGTTTTGGTCAGCACGTCAGCAAACTGCATGTTTCGAGGCTTTTCCGCAGCAAAAAAGCCGTCTCCCGAACAGTTGGGAGACGGCTGTCATAGGAAAAATCAATTACAGATGAACATCGGGATCGAGTATTTGAGCGCTCACGCGCATGGATGACGCCAGGTTTTGGAACGTTTCCAGACGCAGGCTGTCGATCTGCCCGGCGTCCTCGGCCTCGCGAACGGCGCAGCCCGGCTCATGGGTATGCGTGCAATCGCCAAACCGGCACGCGTGCGATGCCTCGACAATCTCGGGGAAAGCGCGCGCCAGACCCCGCTCGTGACCCACGAGCGGTAGGCTGCGCAGGCCCGGGGCATCGGCGATCACGCCGGCGTCGCCCGGCAGCGCCACCATCACGCGCGCGACCGTGGTGTGGCGACCCTGGTCATCGCGTTCGCGCACACCGCCGGTCGCCAACGTATCGTGGCCCAGCAGTGCATTGAGCAGCGTCGACTTGCCGGCACCCGACTCGCCCAGGATCATGGCGCAGCTCCCGGCAGGCACGCAGGCACGGACCTCGTCCAGGCCGCGGCCCTCGGCAGAGGACGTCACGATCACGCGCACGTCCGGACCCATCAGGCGGCGCACGCGGTCCAGATCGCGCTCGAGCTCCTCGGCATCGCAGCGGTCAGCTTTGGTAAGCACCACCACCGGCTCGGCATCGCAGTCGAGCGCCAACACCAGCGAGCGCGCCACGCGGTCGAGCAGCACCTCACCGGCACCGAGCGCCTGCACGATTAGCACGCTATCCACGTTGGAGCAGAGCACCTGGCGCTCTCCACGGGCACGGCCGCGCCAACGCTCAAAGCTCGTACGGCGCGGCAGCACGCACTCAATCACGCCCATATCGTGCCCGGGAGCGCGGCGCACCGCCACACGGTCGCCCACGGCAGGCAGCAGGACCTCGTCCTCGCCGCGCGACTTGGCAAACCCCACGGCATGCTCGGCGCGAAAGGTGTCGTCGGCAGTGGCCACCAGCGGAAACCCGCGATCCAGGCGAATAACGGCACCCAGCTGCATCTGCTCGGGCTCCTCGGCATGTGCGCAGAAATCATCAAAGGCAGTCTGCTGGGCTTCATCGACCGGCAGGTCATCAAACGCCGGAACATCCTGCAGCGCATCGAGCCCCGGTACGCTCGCCAACAACTCCTCGGCAGACGCGGGGGCCTCGGTCGCAAGCTTCCGACGACGATCGCGCTTAGCCCGCGCCCCCGTCGTCTTTTTCTTCGCTTTAGCCTTAGCCTTGCCCACAAGCGCCTCCCAGCACCATAAATCACAACTGAGCAGGTATTTTAAATCAAAAAGAGCTGGCCGGGCAAAGCCCTAAATCAAAAAGAGCCGGTCGAGCAAACGCTCGATCGGCTCACAATCTTTCCCTCAGCTTACGGTCCCGAGAGGTTGTCCGAAGGCCCGACCGCCGAGAGGGGTTTCTTCTGAGCGATCCCGCAGCGCGAAGCGCGAAGACCAGCGAAGAAGAAACCCCGCAGGCGGTCGGGCCGGTGGGAAGGATGGCCTTTCGACCTACTCCTTCTCGACCGCGCGCATGATCGCCTTGTAGATCTCCATCAGCGGGATGATCAGGAAGGCCAGGCCCAGCGCGGCAAGAACGCCCTTGAGCTCAAGCGTCACGGGGCCAAAGAACATCTCGGCAAGCGTCGGCTGAACGGTCACGATAACCGTCAGTACCAGCGCCAGCGCGGCCGAAGCCCACAGCCACTTGTTCTGCTTCTTCATGCTAAACAGCGACGCACGACGGCTGCGCATATTGAAGCAGTGGAAAATCTCGACCATGTTGAGCGTGATGAACGCCATCATCACGCCTTCCTCGTCGGCATTGCCGGCGATCATATCGGCGATGTGGATGTAGCCCATGTCAAAGTACACGCCCACAAAGAAGCTCGCCAGCACCAGCACGGTGATGATCAGGCCCTGGACCACGCAGTCCAGACCCATATTGCCGGCAAAGACACCGTCCTTGGCGTTGCGCGGCTTGCGCTTCATGATGTCGCCCTCGGCATCCTCCATGCCCAGCGCGAGCGCGGGGAAGCAGTCGGTGACCAGGTTCACCCACAGCAGCTGCACCGGCTGAAAGATGGTAAAGCCGATGAGCGTGGCGATAAACACCGAGAAGACCTCGGCAAGGTTGGCCGAAAGCAGGAACTGGATGACCTTGCGGATGTTGTCGTAGATGCGACGGCCCTCTTCGCAGGCACCGATGATGGTGGCGAAATTGTCGTCGGCAAGCACCATGTCGGCGACGTTCTTGGTGACATCGGTACCGGTGATGCCCATGCCAACGCCGATGTCGGCGCGCTTGATGGACGGGGCGTCATTGACGCCGTCGCCCGTCATGGCCACGATCTGGTCGCGCGACTTCCAAGCCTCGACGATGCGTGTCTTGTGCTCGGGCTGGACGCGGGCGTACACGCCGTAGTCCTCGATGTGCGCGTCGAGTTCCTCGTCGCTCATGCGGTCGAGGTCGGCGCCCGTGATGGCCTGGCTGCGATCGGTGACGATACCCAGCTGCTTGGCGATGGCCACGGCGGTGTCGATGTGGTCGCCCGTGATCATGACGGTGCGGATACCGGCGTCGTGCGCCTCGAGGATGGCGTCGGCGACCTCGGGGCGAACCGGGTCAATCATGCCGGACAGGCCGCAGAAGACCAGGTCGTGCTCGAGCGCGGCGGGGCTGCAGTCGGCCGGGACCTCGGTGTAGGTGCGGCTTGCCAGCGCCAGCACGCGCAGGGCCTCGTCGGCCATGGCCTTGTTGGCGGCCACGAGCTCGGTGCGACGCTCCTCGGTCAGGGGGACGACCTTGTCGCCGTCGTAGATATGGGTGCACAGGCCGATCACCACGTCGGGCGCGCCCTTGGTGTACTGCTCATACTCGCCGTCCAGGGTCTCGACGACCACGGACATCATCTTGCGGCCCGAGTCGAACGGGGCCTCGCCCACGCGCGGGTGCTCGGCAGTCAGGCCAGTGAGACCAGCCTTGCCGGCATCGTTGACGAGCGCGCACTCAGTCGGCTCACCCACGGCCTCGCCCAGGTCCTCGTCCCACTGGGCATCGGAACACAGCGCCATGCCGGCCAGGAACTTCTCCTTAGGCGCGGCGAGCTCGTGCTTGACGACGGTCATCTTGTTTTGGGTAAGGGTGCCGGTCTTGTCGGAGCAGATGGTCTGCGTGCAGCCAAGGGTCTCGACGGCAGAGAGCTTGCGGATAATCGCCTGGCGCTTGGCCATCTTGGTCACGCCAAGCGACAGCACGATGGTCACGACGGCGACCAGGCCCTCGGGGATGGCGGCGACGGCAAGCGAGACAGCGACCATAAAGGTATCGAGCAGGGCGGTCGGGTCGGTAAGAACGTTGCCCACGCCGTGGCGGATGATGTCGACGCCAAAGATGACGACGCAGATGACGATAACCATGATGGTGAGGATGCGGCTGAGCTCGGCAAGCTTCACCTGCAGCGGCGTGAGCTCTTCCTTGGCCTCGGCCAGGGCGCCGGCAATCTTACCCATCTCGGTGTTCATGCCGGTGCCGACCACGACGGCGCGGCCGCGGCCGTATACCACGGTGGAGCCCATGTAGCACATGTTCTTGCGGTCGCCGAGCGGCACGTCGTCGGTGCCGGCGGCGAGCTCGATCACGTTGGCGTGCTTCTCGACGGGCACGGACTCGCCGGTAAGGGCGGCCTCCTCGATCTTCATCGTGGCACTCTCGAGCACGCGGCAGTCGGCCGGGACGGAGTCGCCCGCCTCGAGCATGATCACATCGCCAGGCACGAGCTCGGCGCTCGGCAGATGCACGAGCTTGCCGTCGCGCAGAACCTTGGACTGTGCGGCGCTCATCTCCTGCAGTGCCTCGAGAGCTTCCTCGCTCTTGGCCTCCTGAACCACGCCCAGCACCGAGTTGACGATAACGACGAACATGATGATGGCGACATCGGCAAAGTCGGGCTCGCCCTTGACCATACCCGTGAGCGCGCTGATGACGGCGGCAACGATCAACATGATGACCATGGGGTCGGCCATCTGCTCAAAGAAACGCTTCCACAGCGGCGTTTTCTCGGCTTCCTCGAGCTTGTTAGGGCCTGTCTTGGCGAGGCGCGACGACGCCTCGTCGTTGCTCAGGCCGAGGTTCTCATCGACACCTTGGTCGCTGAGTACCTCCGCCGCGGCGGACAGGTATTCCTTTTGCATATAGAGTCCCCTCCTGGGATTCGGGCCACTCAGCAGATTGATGCCCGATCATAATTCCCAGGAGAAGGGCAAGGGCTCATCAAGGCTGCCGTGCTGAGCGGCAGTTGATAGTGGAGCTATGGTACCCCAAAGCAGCGCGTCTAGCCAAAACATTCCAATTGGAAACACGGCTCGAGTGCAACGATGCAGACCGTGTGATGCTCAATATTGATAAAACGTTTTTTCATCAGCGCATCGTCAAACTGAAATATCGCCCAGATAGCAGCGGTCAGAACGGTTGATAAAAATTTTTCATATACCGTTTTTTCGCAAAAAATGAACTTCTAATTCGGCATACGGTCGATTTTTTGGGGTATTCGGTCGCCATTTCGTTATAATCATCTCAGTTTTATTTCTTATGGTTTATCTATCAGCGCAAGACGATGTCAGATGGAGGTCTGAATGTACAAGCGCACCAAGATTGTATGCACCATGGGTCCCGCCTGCGATAGCGACGAGACCATCCGCGAGATGATCAAGGCGGGCATGAACGTCGCCCGTTTTAACTTCTCGCACGGATCCTACGACGAGCACCACGGTCGCATCGAGCGCGTCCGTCGTATTTCCAAGGAGCTCGGTCTGCCCGTCGGCATCCTGCTCGACACCAAGGGCCCCGAGGTCCGCACCGGCCTTCTGGTCGACGGCAAGAAGGTTGCCGTCAAGACCGGCGATAAGATCGTCGTCACCGCTCAGCCCACGTCCGAGGATTTCCACGGCACCTCTGAGCACATCTCCCTCGACTACCTGGCTCTGCCCTCCGAGGTCGAGAAGGGCTCCCTCATCCTGATCGATGACGGTCTGGTTGCCCTCGAGGTCGAGTCCGTCGACGGCCAGGACATGACCTGCGTCGTCAAGAACGACGGCCTGATCGGCGAGCGCAAGGGCGTCAACATGCCCAACGTCAATATCTCGCTGCCCGCCATCACCGAGCGCGATCGTCAGGACATCCTCTTTGGCCTGACCGAGAACATCGACTACATTGCCGCTTCCTTCATCCGTGACGGCGAGTCCGTCCGCGGCATCCGCGAGCTTTGCCGCGAGAACGGTGGCGAGCACGTGACGATCTTCCCGAAGATCGAGTGCGCCCTGGGCGTCGAGAACTTCGACGAGATCCTCGAGGCTTCCGACGGCATCATGGTCGCCCGTGGCGACCTGGGCATCGAGATCAAGCCCGAGCTCGTTCCGCACATCCAGAAGGAGATCATCGCCAAGTGCAACGCGGCCTACAAGCCCGTTATCACCGCTACGCAGATGCTCGACTCCATGCAGCAGAACCCGCGCCCGACGCGCGCCGAGGTTGCCGACGTTGCTAACGCCATCTACGACGGCACCGACGCCGTTATGCTGTCCGGCGAGTCCGCTGCCGGTAAGTACCCGGTCGAGGCCGTCAAGATGCAGGCCAGCATTGCTCTCGAGGCCGAGAAGTACCTCCCGGCCCACGCTCCGCTCGAGGTTCCGGCCGATGCTCACGGCACCCGCGTTGTCAACAACGTTGTGGGTATGTCCGCTGTGAACATGGCCACCACCGTTGGCGCCAAGTGCATCACCGTGCCGACGACCACCGGTCGTACCGCTCGCCTGATCTCGCACTTCCGTCCCAACATGCCGATCTGCGCGTTCTCCCGCCACGAGTGGGCCGTCCAGCAGATGATTATGTACTGGGGCGTTATCCCGCACCAGGCCGAGATTACCCAGGGCACCGTCAACGGCACGATCGTCAAGGCGATCGAGACCGCTAAGGAGCTCGGCTACGTCGAGGCCGGCGACCTGACCGTCGCCACCGCCGGCGATCCCCGCATGAGCGTCCAGCTCGAGGACAAGGTCTCCTCGACCAACGTCGCTTACGTCGCTCAGGTGCGCTAAATCGCACTTGCAAGCAGATTTGCATTGCAAAGGGCCCGGAAGGCTTTGCCTTCCGGGCCCTTTTTCTGTGCGCCGATGCCTACTGTATGGCATGACACGCAACCAGCTGCTTATGGCATGCTATGAGATGTGCAGCTCGTTTGCCGTGTTTACGCCATGCGACAGAAGCTGTTGGTCAATTGGGATGAGCTGATCGCCGTCAAGCCGGTCAGCTAGCAGCTAGCAATCAGGGGGACTGCGGGAACGTCAGAAGCGGCAACGCGAGCCGCAAAGCCCGCCTCGGTCAGCTCGATCACCTCGGTAAACGTCGCGTCGAAGAACTCCTCGGTCAGCAGGC
This sequence comes from Collinsella sp., assembly GCA_048245415.1. Classification (GTDB taxonomy): domain Bacteria; phylum Actinomycetota; class Coriobacteriia; order Coriobacteriales; family Coriobacteriaceae; genus Collinsella. Next base: position 17,204 of record DBFBAP010000013.1, read on the forward strand.
GGTATGGCGGATGGTCGGGCTCACCGGGGTTTTCGCGCACGATCTCGTGCATAACGCCGATGGTCTTGAGCACATACTCCTTATGGATGGGATACTGCCCAAAACGCGTCGCCGCAGTATACAGGCGATCGGTCGCGCGCGGAATCGAAACAATGCCGAGCGTCTTGCCGAACCAGTCAAAGTCGCCTTGCTTTTTAATGCGGAACTCCTCGCACGGCTTGCCGCCGTGCGCCTCCAGGTACTGATTCACGCGCGTATTCCATACGGTATCGGCCACCAGATGCGACCAGACACCCAGTGTCAAATCGAGCAACGACTGCGCCACGTCCTCGGACGCAAGCGAGAACTCACGAGCGCCGGGACCGACAACCGGCTCAGCATCCCTGTAGCGCTGGGGATAGTGCACGCGATTCAGTCGCTCGCGCTCCTCGATAATCGAGGTCGCCGCGGCTGGCGCACCGGTGGGCGAACTTTTAAGCAACGGTGCCACATAGGTATCCCAGAACTCATGCTCACGAGGCTTAGGGATAGGCTCGGGCTTTGCAAAGTGCGTAATGCGATACGGAATGGGATCAGCGATACCGGGAACCATATAGCCCACAAAAATGTCCGGAACCACGCAGCCAAACAAAAAGGCATTGCGGTCACGAACGCTATCGGCAAGCACACCAGCACGCGCCAGCAAGCGCTCCGTTTGAGCGATATGAATGTTCCAACTTGGCATAGCCACCCCCATAAAAAACCTGGATAACTATACCATCACGGCAAAGCCGCGCGGGCGGCTACGCACGCTCTACGCAGCAACTAGTCCATAACACCGCTTTCGGTTCCATACGACGGCGAAGGCACCTCGACCACATGGTGATATCGATCAATATAGATTGCACGGGCACCCAGGCGTCGCACCAAATCCTGGTGATGCGTGCTCATCAAGACCGTTTTACCCGCCGCGACGTAGGCAAGCAAGAAGTTGACCACAATGTCGCATGAATCCTCGTCGAGTCCATTGGTAGGCTCGTCGAGGACCAAGATATCCGGGTTCATCGACACCACCGCAGCCAGCGCAACGCGCTTCTTTTGCCCGCCCGAGAGCTGATAGGGAGAGGCGTCGGCAAGGTCGGCAACCTGAAACAGCCCCATGGCATCGCGCACGCGGCGCTCGAGCTCGTCTGCCGGCAGCCCCATCTGCGCGGGACCAAAAGCAACTTCCTCGCCCACCGTAGCGCAGAACAGCTGGGCGTCGGCGTTTTGGAATACGAAGCCCACGCGCTGGTGGAACTTCTGAGCAGCAGCAGAATCCTTCAGATACGCCGCATCGACCACGCGTCCGTCAAACAGGTATGCGCCGGCATCCGCGAGCTCAAGGCCGTTGATAAGGCGCATGATCGTCGTCTTGCCACAACCGTTAGGACCAAGCAGAGCAACGAGTTCACCACGATCCACCTGCAGCGAAACGCCGTCGACCACCGTATGACCCGCATAGGAAAACACCACGTCGCGAAACTCGATGAGCGGCGTGGTCTCGGCGCCGGCAGCACCGCTCGCGCACATCGCGCCATTTGTATCGTTTGCCAAAACGTCGCCCTTCCCTATCCACATCGACGGCTCGACCGTCCGCGCTACAGCACTGCGCACAACACGGCGAGCAGAACCACAACGGCTGCGTAAACGGCATCGCGCCAGCCAAACCCGGCGCGCGCGGGAGCCGGATACGCACCGGCAAAGCCGCGGCAAAGCATAGCCTCGTCCATCGCGCGGCTGCATTCCATCGCCTTGATAAAGGTCATGCCCATGATACCCGCGATCGAATCGGTACGCGAAAATCCCTCAGGCGCACGGCCAACGCTGCGCAGCATGACCGATTCGCACAGATTGTGCGCCGTGCGACCCAGCACCTCGATGTGCTTGAGCGCCATATCAAACGTAAAGATAACTTCGTCGGGTAGATGCAGCATCTTGAGCGCCGCCGACATGCGGCTCCACGTGAGGGTCCACGAAACGCCCAGCACGAGCGACACGTTAATGAACGTCTTGAGCGCGATCTTGAGCATGGCGCCCGTAGCGGAAGCGCCCAGCAGCAGGGCAGGCAGCGCCAGAACCACTGCGAGCCCCGCAGCGCCAAGCGCCGGCACAAAGGTTGCCCGCAGCCCGCGTACGGGGCGCACGGCAACGAGCGCCAGCGCGATAGCCGCCATCAACATGAGGTACAACGGGCTCTGCGTCAGACACACGCACAGAACGCAGACGAACATCCCCACCAAGCGCACCGGAGCCGAAACGCAAGAAAGGGCGCGGTCGACCATCGACCCGCCCTCGTGCGCGCCTCCACCCAGGCGAACCCGCTCAAGCAGGCTCGTCAGGTGCAGGACATTCTTTTGCATCACACGATGCCGAGCCCCCACGGGCTCGTATCGCTGCTCGACCGCAAGCCAGCTAGGCAGCTCGGCTATTGCCATGAGCACCGCTTTCCTTAACCGTCAGCGAGATCAGACGGAATGCGATGGTGAGCACCGCCACGCCAATCACGCCGGACAGGATATACATGGCAGCCTGACCGGCAAAGCCAAGACCCTGCTCCTCGGAATAGGCCTGCAGGTAATCACCCGTAGGCAGAGCGTCGGCAAAGGTCGGGGTATCAAGGCCGACCGAAGCCTGCAGACTGTCGTCACCAGCCTCCTGAACGGCGGTCGCGGCGCCCTCGGCGTCCCACTCGCCCCATGCGTCACCCGTGGCCAGCAGGCCCAGCGGCGTGGCCACGACAAGCACGGCGACCAGGATGAGCGTGGGGACCAGGGAAGTCTTCTTGGCAGTACCATCGCCGGCAAGCTGTCCATCGGCGGCTTCGGGGCCGACGATAACGCCCGGCGCCGTCTTCTTGATAAAGCCGTAGATCGCGGCAGTCGCCACGCCCTCGACCACGCCGGCAACCAACATATGCGGAATCATCATGGCCGGAATGGCAATGGACAGTGGGAAGGGGCAGTACAGCGGCGCGCCTGAAGCATTGGTAAAGAGCATCGGCTGAATACCAAACTCGATTGCCGCGCACAGGGCTGCCAGGCACAGGCCGACCCAACCGCTCACGACGGCAGAAACCGAGGTGCCCCAGCTCTTGTCGTGCAGGCGGCTGTTGAGCGCACGGAACACGATAGCAGCGACAAACGGCAGCACAAAGGCCATGTTAAAGCAGTTGGCGCCAAACGACAGAACGCCGCCGTCGCCAAACAGCAGCGCCTGCAGCGCCAGCGCAACCGAGACAGCGATAGCCGCGGCCTCGGGGCCTAGCAGCAGCGCAATGAGCGCGCCGCCGACGGCGTGACCTGTGGTGCCGCCGGGCAGCGGCACATTGAACATCATAAGCAGGAAGGAGAACGCGGCACAGATGCCCAGGAAAGCCATGTGCTCGCGATCGAGCGTGGCGCGCACTTTCTTGATGCAGTGAACCCAAACGGGCACCATCGCCACTGCCATGACGGCATCGGTCTGCGGGGACAGATAATTATCTGGAATGTGCATGCACGCCTCCCGGTTATCGGCGCACGGAATTGCAACGCCGTTTGAATCACCTTTCCGGTGTTACGTATTGTCATATTCGTAACACGCCGCGGGCTATCATAGCAAAACGGCGCACTGCCGACAAAGCAGCACGCCGTTATGTAATGCGCGTGTCATATATGCAGGCTCAACGGTGCCTTATACCGGGCATAGCAGTCACGTAAGACTCGGCGGCAGCCGACGCTGGCCTATATCCGGCGCAGGACCTAGCCGCGGACCTCGCCGTTTACGCCCTTGCACACCTTGGTAACGATCTTCTGGTGCGCCTTCTCGACCTCTTCGCTGGTGAGCGTGTGGTCGTCGGAGCGATACGTAAGCGCAAAGGCCATGGATTTCTTGCCCTTGCCGATGCGGATGGGATCGCGGTAGACGTCGAACAGACGCACGCCCTCGAGCAGCTTGCCGCCGGCACTCGTAATACGACGCTCAAGATCCTCGCAGGTCACAGTGTTGTCGACCACGATAGCAAGGTCATGCTCAACGGCCGGGTACTGCGAGAACTCGCGGTAGTTCTCCTGATTGCGGGCGCCCTTGATCAGCTTGTCCAGATCGAGCTCAAAGGCAACGACGACCTCATCGATGCCCATTGCCTCGCGCGCCTCGGGGTGAATCTCGCCGACCCAGCCCAGCACGGTACCGCCCGAGAGCACCTCGGCAGCACGACCCGGCTGCAGGAAGGCATAGCCCTCGCCCTCGACGGGACGGAAGCGAACCTTCTCGATGCGCAGCTGGGCGAGCAGCTCCTCGACAATACCCTTGCCAAAGAAGAAGCGCAGCTTGCGGTACTTCATATTCCAGGACTGCTCGCTCCACTGGCCCGAGAGCACACCCGCCACGGACTTGGTCTCCTTGGGCAGGCTGGCGTTCTCGCGGCCGTGGAACAGGCTGCCGACCTCGTACAGGTGCACGTTGGGCGTACCGTGCGCCTCGTTGTAGGCCACAGACTGCAGCAGACCCGGCAGCAGCGAGCGGCGCATCTCGGTCTGCTCGGCCACCAGCGGGTTCATGAGAACCACGGGGCAGCCGCGGCCCTCGGTGGACATGCCAATCTTCTCCAGGTCGCCCGGGGCGGCAAAGCCAAAGGTCGTGGTCTCGTTGAGGCCACAGGCGCGCAGGATCTCGCCGACCTCGCGGGTAAGCTTCTGCTCGCGCGTCAGACCGCCGATGTGGTTCTTGGCAGCCGGGATGGTCGCCGTCACGCGGCCCATGCCCCACAGGCGCAGGACCTCCTCGATCAGGTCGATCTCACGCGGCAGGTCGGGACGGAAGCTCGGCGGAGTGACCATAAAGTCCTCGCCGGCGCGCTCGACGGTGCAGCCCAGGCGGGTGAGCGAACGCTCGATAAAGTCGGACTCGATGTCGGCACCGCAGATGGCGTGCACGCGGGCCAGGCGCAGCTTGATGCTGTCGATGGTCTTGGGCGCGGGGAACACGTCCACATAGCCGGGAGCGACCTCGCCGCCGGCGATCTCCTCAATCAGCGCGCAGGTAACGTTGGCAACATCCACGCAGCCGGTCTCGTCAACCTGGCGCTCAAAGCGAATGGAGGCGTCGGAGATCAGCGAAAGGTCGCGGCTGGTGTGCGAGGTGCGGCCGGCGTTGAAGCAGGCGCTCTCGACCATCACGTCGACGGTGTCGTCCTCAATCTCGGAATCCATGCCACCCATAACGCCGGCCAGCGCCACGGGACGCTCGCCGTCGGTGATGAGGCCCATACCGGCGTCGAGCACGCGCTCCTCGCCGTCGAGCGTCGTGAACTTCTCGTCCTGCTGGGCGGCGCGAACCACCACACGACGGTGACCATCGCGCTCGGCAAAGGTGTCCAGGTCAAAGGCGTGCAGCGGCTGACCGGTGAGCATCATCACATAGTTGGTGATGTCGACAATGTTGTTGTGCGGGCGCACGCCCAGAGCGTTAAGGCGCTTGACCATCCAGTCGGGCGAGGGGCCGACCTTCACGTTGCGCACGATGCGCGCGACGTAGCGGTCGCACAGGCCTTCGTCGGCGATCTCGACGGAAAGCTCGTCGTCGGTCGCGCGGCCGGTCTCGGCCTTGATGGCGGGCAGCTCAACGTGGAAATCGCGATCGAAGATGGCGCCGGTTTCGCGGGCCATGCCGATCATGGACAGGCAGTCGGGACGGTTGGGCGTGATCTCGCAGTCGAGCACAGTATCACTCGAGCCCACGTACTCAGCAAACGGCATGCCGCAGGGCGTGTCCTCGGGCAGGATCATGATGCCGGAGTGGTCGCCGCCCAGGCCGAGCTCGCGCGCGGAGCAGTTCATGCCCATGGACACGACGCCGCGAAGCTTGCTCTTCTTGATCTTGACGTCGCCGGGCAGGACAGCGCCAATCATGGCCGTGACGATGTGGTCGCCGGCCTCGAAGTTCTGCGCGCCGCAGACGATCTGCAGCGGAGCGGGGTTGCCGTCGGCGTCGAGGTTCTTGTCGCCCACGTCGACCGAGCACACATACATATGGTCGCTATCGGGGTGCGGGGTCTTGGTGAGCACCTTGGCGGTCACCACGTGGTCGAAGGACTCGCCCACGGTGTCGATCGCCTCGACCTCGGTGCCGGTACGGATATATTCGTCCGAAAGGGTCTTGGGATCCTCCGGAATATCGATCATGGTCTTGAGCCAGTCGTAAGAAACACGCATCTAGCTCTCCTTTCATACTGAAAGCCTGCGAAGAGATGCAGGTGGAAACTTCAACTTTGTGAACATTCCTTACAAAGCGAGGGTTGTCCAAGTGCGGCAGATCGGCCCGAAAGAGGAGCGCCGCGTACTTTGGTACGCAAGCGACGAATGAGCGCCGAGGTGCCGTGCTTGGGCAAGCCGCAGCCTAAAATTGGTTCAGGAAGCGCATATCGCCTGTCATGAGCGTGCGCAGGTCGGGCAGGTCGTAGCGCAGGGCCGCGACGCGCTCGGCGCCAATGCCAAAGGCGAAGCCGGTGTACTTCTCGGGGTCGATGCCGCAGTTGATCAGGACGTTGGGGTCGACCATGCCGCAGCCCAGGATCTCAATCCAGCCGCTGTGCTTGCAGAAGTTGCAGCCCTTGCCGCCGCAGACGTGGCAGCTCACGTCCACCTCGCAGGAAGGCTCGGTGAAGGGGAAGAAGTGAGGGCGGTAACGCGTCTTGCGATCCTCGCCAAACATGCACTTAACAAAGTAGTCGAGCGTGCCCTTGAGGTCGCCAAAGGTGATGCCCTCGTCGACGACCAGGCCCTCGATCTGGTTGAACTGCGGCAGGTGGCAGGCGTCGGCCGTGTCGGGGCGATAGACGGTGCCCGGGCAGATCATGTAGATGGGCGGCTTTTGCGACTCCATGGTGTGGATCTGCACGCCCGAGGTCTGGGTGCGCAGCAGCACGTCGGACTCGCCGTGGGCGTGAGCCTCGGGGTGCGCGACGCTGCCGGGGTTGTTGTCGACCACGTAGAAGGTATCGCGGGCCGAGCGGCTCGGGTGATCCATGGGGGCGTTGAGCGCGGTGAAGTTGTAATAGGAGGTGTCGACCATGGGGCCGGACTCGACGGTGTAGCCGATGCCACAGAAGATGTCCTCGGCCTCCTCGATGATCTGCTTGATCAGGTGCTGGTGACCGATCTGCGGACGGATGCCCGGCAGCGTGATGTCGACGGCGTCGTGCTCCAGTGCGTGCTTGAGGGCGGCTGCCTTCATCTCGGTCGTGCGCTCGTCGAGCATGCCCTCGATCAGCTGGCGCATCTCGTTGGCACGCTTGCCCATCACGGGACGATCCTCGGGGGCGAGCTTGCCCATCATGCGCATCAGGCCGGTGATGCGGCCCTTGCGGCCGAGCAGCTCAACGCGCGCGGCCTCGAGCTTTGCGGCGTCGTCGGCGCCTGCGACGAGCTCCTTGGCCTCTTCCTCGAGTTTGACCAGATCATCAATCAGACTCATGTCTTCCCTTTCGTCTCTCGCGCATCCACTTGCCGCGGCGGCTGGAGCCACCCGGCGCTGCGGATGTGCGGCCCGGTTCGGTAACAAAAAACCGTCCTCGGGCATGTGCATTGCCCAAGGACGGTTGAATTCCGCGGTACCACCTTGTTTGACCCGGCGGATGTCTGGCCCGCCGTGCCCACTCTGTGCCCCTTGTCGCGAGGCTCACGGCTTCCCTACTGGGGACATCGCCGCCGCCGGCCGCGCGCCCGTTGAGGTCGCTGCTCGGGAGTGAACGCTTGGCCCTTGCCGCCGCAGGAAGGCTTGCAGCCCATGACCTTCCCTCTCTTGCCGGCGACGCGGCGGGCAAAACCCTCTCCGTCAACGCATTGGGCTACAGGATAACACATTCTGCGAGCATATCGCCGCGTTCCGTTTTGTTTGCGCTGGGTACAAGGCGGGTAGCTGTGCAAACTGGCCGTGCACCCGCCTGCGGCGCTCGGCCTGCGAGATTAAGGATACGGTATGGGAAAGAAACACGATGAGAAAGCCAAACCCGCAGCGGGCAAGACGCCCAAAGGCATGAAGGTCGCTAAGGCCGTCAAAAAATTCCGCAAGCTCGAGGGCAAGCTGTGGACCCGCGAGTACCTGCTCAAGATTGCCGAGTTCGATGGAGCGACGATTGCTCCTGCCAACGGTGCTGCCGCCCGTGCCGACGCCATGGGCACGCTTGCCGGCGAGCATCACAAGCTACTGACCAGCGAGAAGTCCGTTGAGCTCGTACGCTCGTTAGCGCGCGAGACGGTTGCAGGCGGACACGTAGACGACCCGCAACTGCTCGACGAGATCCGCGTGCTCGGCCGCGACCAGCGCGAGGCAAGCGTTATTCCTACCGAGGAGGCCGAGGCCTGGACCAGGCTCACCTGCGAGGCCGACGCCGTGTGGCACAAGGCCAAGACGGCCAACGACTGGGCGAGTTTTGAGCCCTATGTGGACAAGATTGTGGGCCAGCTCAAGCATCAGGCCGAACTCATGGACCCCAAGCGCGACCCATACGACGTTTGGCTCGACCAGTACGAGCGCGGCCTTTCTGCCGAGAGCTTCGACGCGTTTTGCGAGGAGGTCAAGGCCACGGTCGTGCCGCTCGTGCACGCCATCGGCGAGCGCGGCCAGCAGCCCGATGCCGACTTTTTGCACGCCCGCGTGCCCGAGGCCGCCCAGCGCGCCATGAGCTTCGACCTGATGAAGCTCGTCGGCCTGAACCTGGACGACACCACGCTTGCCTTTACCGAGCACCCGTTTAGCGAGGGCTTTGCCGTGGGTGACGCGCGCATCGCGACACACATCTACGAGGACGATTGCATCTCCAACGTCTACAGCATCATCCACGAGGCGGGGCACACCATGTACGAGCTGGGCGTCAATCCCGCCTATGCGCGCACGTGCCTGGAGGGCGGCACCTCCATGGGCATCCACGAGAGCCAGAGCCGCTTTTTCGAAAACACCGTGGGTCGCAGCCGCGCCTTTATGGGACCGCTGCTCGAGGTGCTGCGCCGCCACGCACCCGAGGTCTACGGCGACGTCGACGAGGACACGCTCTACCACGCCGTGAACATCGCGCAGCCTTCGCTGATCCGCACCGAGGCCGACGAGCTCACCTATCCGCTGCACGTTATGGTGCGCTACGAGATCGAGCGCATGCTGTTTGCCGGCGAGGCTACGGCCAAGGACATCCCCGCGCTTTGGAACCGCTTCATGGATGAGTACCTGGGCATTCCCGTTCCCGACGACACGCACGGCTGCCTACAGGATACGCACTGGAGCGGCGGCTCGTTTGGCTACTTCCCCACCTATGCGCTGGGCAGCGCCTACGACGCCATGTTTGTGCCGGCCATGTGCCGCGACGGCGTCGACCTTACCGGCGCCTGCGCGAGCGGCGACCTGACACCCGTCCGCGCCTGGCTGGGCGAGCACATTTGGCAGTGGGGCCGCGCCAAGGACGCGCCGGAGCTCATCAAGGGCGCGTGCGGCATGGCGTTCGATGCCCGCTACTACTGCAGCTACCTGCAGGACAAGTTCGCCACGCTCTACGAGCTGTAAGGCATAACCGACACGTCAACGCAAAGGGGACGCCGCGGAACCAATCCGCGGCGTCCCCTTTCCACCTAGTTGTTTAAGAACGTCCCCAATGACTACCTTACAGAGCTTCCAGCGCGGCGGCGATGCGCTTCATGGCGGCGTCGGCGGCAGCTTGGTCGGGGGCTTCGGCCAAAACGCGAATCACAGACTCGGTTCCACTCTTGCGCACGAGCACGCGGCCCTCGCCTGCCAGCGCAGCCTCGGCCTCGGCGATGGCGTTCTGCACGCCCATGTTCTCGAGCGCGGCGTCCTTGTCCGCCACGTGCACGGCCACCTGCGCCTGTGGCAGCAGCTTGCACGGAGCCGTGAGCTGCGAGAGCGTCTCGCGCTCGGCACGAATCACTTCCATCACGCGCAGCGAGGTCATAATGCCGTCGCCCGTGCGCTCGATATCGCCAAAGATCGTATGGCCCGTCTGCTCGCCGCCCAGGCTGTAGCCGCCCTCGCGCATCTTGGCATACACGTGACGGTCGCCCACGCCGCTGGTCACGGCGCTCAGTCCGGCAAGCTCCAACGACTTGATCAGGCCAAAGTTGCTGGCGATCGTCGGTACCACGGTACCGCCCGAGAGACGCCCGTGCTTGTTCAGGTACACGCCGCACACGTACAAGATCTGGTCGCCGTCGACCACGCGGCCGCGCTCGTCCACGGCCAGGCAGCGGTCGGCATCGCCGTCGTAGGCAAAGCCCACATCCAGGCCCTGCTCCACCACGTGGCGCTGCAGGCGCTCAATATGCGTAGAGCCGCAGTCGACATTGATGTTAAAGCCGTCGGGCGCGGCATTGATCACGCGCACATCGGCGCCCAGTGCGTCGAACACCGGCTTGGCCACCGAGGATGCCGAGCCGTTGGCGCAATCGATGCCGATCTTGACGCCCTGCAGCGAAAAGTTCGCGCTGGCGATGAGCGAAGCAATGTAGCGGTTGCGACCCTGCATGTAGTCCACCGTGGCGCCGATGTGGTTGCCCGTTGCCAGCGGCACCTCGCTCTTGCCATCGATGTAGTCCTCAATGAGCTCCAGCACGTCCTCGTCCATCTTAAAGCCGTCGCTGTTGACGAGCTTAATGCCGTTATCGCAAAACGGGTTGTGGCTCGCGCTGATCATGATACCGCAATCGAAGCAGCCTTCCACAGTCTGATGCGCTACGCCCGGCGTGGGGATCACGTGCAGCATATAGGCGTCCGCACCGCTCGCGACCAGGCCGCTCACCAGCGCCGCCTCGAACATATAACTCGAGCGACGCGTGTCCTTGCCCACGATCACGCGTGCCTTGCGCTCGCGGTTGGCGCCGTAATACCAGCCCACAAAACGGCCAATCTTATAAGCGTGCTCTACCGTCAGCCCAACGTTGGCCTCACCGCGAAAGCCGTCGGTGCCAAAGTACTTCATGCGCTCTCCTTACAAAATAGGGGCGAACAGATTGCCTGTCCGCCCCAAAATGGTACTCGATTATCTGCGCTACCAGAAAAACCCTACGCCGACGCGCTGTCGCGAGCCGCCTGGCATGTAGGAGTCTGACGCAGCGTAAGCGGCTTGTCCCCCGCCTCGGCCGACGTGGTCAGCGTATACGTGATCGTCGTCGTCTCGCCAGCATGCAGGTCAACGGTGCCCGAATAGAAGGGGATTCCATGCCACGTGGCGGCGCCAAGACCAAACTGGGTGCCCTCGACGGTCAGATCAGTAATGTTGCCGCCCGTCGGGGCAAACAACGAGACATTCAGACGCTCGTCGTCACGCGCGGCATCGGGTGCGCTCGCCGCAACGTAGTCGGGCAGCTTGCCAGCCTCCTCCTGCGTCATGATGTTCGTCAGGGTAACGGTGATGCGATAGGAGCACGTGCCGTCACCGTTCTTGATGCCCTGGCCAATCTGCGTATCGGCGTTCAGGTACCAGTCGAGCTTGGAGAAGCTCAGGTTGTTAAAGTAAACGCCGGCAACAGGATCGGCACTCGGGTCATCCGGATCGGGCAGCGAAGCGTCAATGCCCGTCTCTTTGATGGCATTCTGCTCATCATCGTTTCTCATCCACGCGATCAGACGGCCCTCTTCGGCACCGCGCTCAACGGCGCTGACAAGCTTCGTAACATCGACATCGCCGATACCGCCAAGGATCTTGTCGAAGGCAGCGCTGGCGACGGATGCAAAGATGCCGTCCGACTCCTCGACCGGATAGTTCCAGTACACATCGTGCATGAGGACCTTTGCGGCGTTGGTGCCGTCGACAACCGTTCCGTCGGGCAGCGAGACATTACCGACCAGGCCCAGCAGATACTGCAGGAACACCGGGTCGATACCGATGACGCCATCAACGTCCTGTCCATACTGGGACTTCCACAGCGCGGCGACACGCTGCGAGTTGCGGGGCCAATCAGGCGAATAGGTATTGCCCGAGTTGTACAGGTTACTGTGGTTGCCGAACAGCGCCTCATCCTCTTCGTCGACGCTCTCGACTGCCTCATCCTCGCTGAGTCCAATGCGGGGAACAAACTCGCCAATCGACATCTGGCCGTCAGTGACCGAAATCAGGCCCTGCGAACCGCCAAAGCCGCCGCAAGCACGAATCTCGACGTTGTTCATGGCGTACATAAGGTAGTTGCGCGTCTGGCCGTTGGCGCCGAGCATCTGGGGAAGGACGGGGGCGACCTTCTCCGCCGCGTCAACCGCACCGTTGAGGGTGGCAAAGCCGTCCTTGGCCTTATCGACCAGCTCGGTCACCTGGGAAATATGAGTATCGCCAATGCCCTGGACCTTCTCGTTGGCGCTCTTGAACACCTTCGAGCTGCTGGAAAGCGAATCGGCGACCGCCTGCAGCGCGGACACGTTAATCATGCCGTCCTGGAACAGCTTGCCGGGCGTAGCCTGCGAGAGGTTGTCGGCCATGGGAACCAGCGCATTGCTCGAGACATCGGACAGGGCGTCAATCATGGTGCGGGCCGCATTGATATCGCTGCCATACACCGGGATAAACGAAGCCGCCGCCCACAGCGGGCTCGAGGTCTCCGCCTTCATGCTGTCGCAGAGCTCATCGATCTTTTTCGCGTCGTCAGGCAGCGTCGAAAAATCGCCCGACGTGACCTTGTCCTTAAGGCCACCGACGATCTCGACAGCCTCCTTCGCTTCGCTCTTTACGGTCTTTGCCGAGTTAAGCAGCATAAAGCCGCTTGCGCCAAGCGCAACGAGAAGCACCGCGACTACAGCGGCAATAATGGCGCCGGTGTGACGCTTTTTGCGCTCGCCCTTGCGATGGCGATGACGGACCAGACCGTCAGAGGTCGAACTCGACGAAGCGTCGCTACCGTAGTTCAAGCCAAAATCGTAATAATCTTCCTTGGAACCCGAGCCCGCAAACTCGGCACCGCTATCATCCAGACGGGCGAACGTGCCAGTCTCGGAGGCGCCGGTGTAAATCGTGCCAAGGTTACCCGTAAGCCCCGCGCCACCGGCAGAAGGAGTATTGTTGGCGGCCTTGCCGGCATTAACGTTGCCGGCAGCATTCGCGGCGTTGGCAGCACCTGCGTTGTTCGCAGGCACCGAAGGAGCCCCGCTCGGCTGCGACGCGGAGGTTGCACCGCCCGCAAAGACATTCCCTTTTGCACGGCCGGTCTTTTTTGCCTTTTGAGACTGCTCGTACAGAGCGGTAAACATCGCCGTCTCGCCCGGGGACACGCGCTTACCGGAACCGCCCTGTCCAGCGCCGCCCGGCGTGCCGGCCTTACCAGCCCCGTTCGGACGCGGCGGAACTGCAGGACGGCCGCTATCGCTGCCCTTAAAGTGATTACCAGCCATAAAGAAATCCTCGCAATTGAGTCGCAATGAAAAAGTCCATAACGTTACCAGTTTATGGCATTTTGAGCATCGACAGCTAAACTCCAGACACGGACATCAATTGGCGAAAATGCGGCACAACACCTTTTCTGTCTTGGCGGCGGCGCTAGCTACACCGTGAGGAACATCATCACGATGATCATGACAAAGCCGATAAGGTCGGTCGGCAAAAACACCGTCCCCAGCATAACGGCGCTGGTGATGGTCGCCGAAACCGGCTCCACAGTTCCGATGAGGCTCGCGCGCACCGAGCCGATGTCCTTAACGCCCTGCATATAAAGCATGTAAGCAAAAAACGAGCCGATAACCACGAACACCGCGAGCGCCTCGATGCCGGCAGCGTCGAGCGCCGGCATATGCGCCCAGGGCTGCACGAAGACGCACGAGACCACGCCCGCCGTGAGCATTGCCGAACCCGTGACGATGGGGCTGCCGTATTCGGGCAGGATCTTGGCGGGAATCACCGCCATACACGCGGCGCTGACCGCACACATAAGACCTGCTGCCAGGCCAAGCGGCGAAATATTCAGGCTGGTGGGGTCGCCGCCGGTGGCGATTAAAAAGGTTCCACCCAGAGCCAGGCCAATGCCGATGACTTCGCGAGTACGCGGCATGCGGCGATCGGTCACGCAGGCGTAGCCCATGATGATAACGAGCTGCAGGCACTGGAGCACCGTCGCGGTTCCGGCGTTCGTCAGGCGCACGGCCGAAAGATAGCAAAACTGGTTGAACAGCAGGCCAAAGGCGGTAAAGAGCAGCAGCTGCTTGCGATCGGGGGGTGTGGTCCAGAGCTTAATCAGGCGCTCGCGGTCGCGCGTAACAACCACGGCCATAAAGAGTAGACCGGCGAGAATCTGACGCACGCTCATAAGCCACAAGGTGTCGACGTGGTAGATATCGAACAGAAAGCTCGCGCTGGTGCCCGAGAAGCCCCAAAACGAACCGCCCACCAGCGTAGCCAAGACGCCCGTGATCATCTTGCGCGTCGAAGCGCTGTTCAGGCGGTCGCGCCATGCGCGACGGGTGTTGCGGCTGAGCTCGTCGGTGCCCTCGGGCACATCAATGTTCGATATATCGGTCATCGGCACCGAAGCCCCTGCGCCTTCGACCTGCTCGACACACTCTTTGCTCATTCCACTCCCCCGAAACAGCCTGGAAACAATTCGGCTTACCTTACCACGGCGAAGTCACCAGCTGGAGGCTTGTCCGCTTATCGGTAGGACAATTCCGCAGGCGTCTTTCCATAGCTCGATACCGCAATGGCCTTGCATTATGCGACAGCCAAATCGCGGCAGCAGGCTCTTTTGAAATGGATGCGACAAAGCCCCCGAATTCCACAATGTAAGCGATTTTTAAAAATGTTCTTGCCACCGAGTTCAGGCTCCGTTATATTATCCCTTGCGCGCTTGCGCACCCTTGATCGGGCGTTTAGCTCAGGGGGAGAGCGCTTCCCTGACACGGAAGAGGTCAGAAGTTCAAATCTTCTAACGCCCACCAAATGTTCGCAGCTCAGAGGCTATGTCCTCTGGGCTGTTTTGTTTTATGTCGCCAAATCAGCTGGCAGCTCCAACCGCCCAAGCAACCACCCTGCCCATACACAAAACCGCGTCAGCGACCCAAGTGCCTATCCCGGCTGACTCCGCAGTCAATCAAAACCGCCCCAATAGTCACCGAGGCCGAGACCAACACGTCTCGAACCCATCCGAGCCGCAACTTCTCAGCAAAACGCCGCGATGTCTGCGTCCTGCGGTATCCTTGAGCCACTTGCACCTGCAGCACCAAGGAGCCGCCATGCGCACCGAGCTCGATGTCCCCTTTTCGCACAAAGAAGAAGCCAAGGCGCTGGGCGCCAAATGGGACCGGACCAAGAAGATCTGGTATGTACCCAGCGGCGTCAACCCCGAGCCCTTTGCCGAGTGGCTGCCCGGTGTTGACCGATCCGACCCCTCAGCGCCGTATATATATCTAGTACTGGGCAAGCGCGAGTGCTGGAAGTGTCACAAAGAGACCTCGGTCGCGGCCTTCGGCATTCCCTATCGAACCGATAACGACGAGAGCATCGCCATCGCGCACGCGCCCAACGAAGCCGGGTACATTGCCATCGACACGGCCAACGCCAACGCACTCGCCATCGTGCCCGCTCTTGGCTGCGTACCGGGCGAGATCCGCGACTACCTTCATAAGCGCTGCGGCTACAAGCCCGTAGGCGCGCGAGCCTCCAAAGCCCCGTCGCTCGGCAACACGTGCACCAGTTGCGACGCGCTGCAAGGCAGCCGCTATCTGTTCGAGGAGCCCTCGTCCCCGTTTGCCCTCACTGCCATCAACAAGCTGCCGGCACTGGAGTTTATACGCGTCGAAGTTGCCGGCGTCTTTGGCGTCCCGGCCACGCGTACCGACTTTGACCAGGCGCTCTTTACCTGGGCACGCGACCATCACGCCGAGTTCCACAAGCAACTCGGTGAGGGGATTTATTTGTAGAGGCAAAAGACACTCACAGCCAACTCCTCCGCATCACCTATCCCTCGTCGCCGGCGTCGTACACGATATCGAGGCCACAAACAGGGCATTTCTCCGGATACACCGGCATATGAACGCCCGTACGTTTCCCCACTTCGTCGCTGAACCTGTCACGTGCATCGATGAACCGAATGTCGAGACACGGTATTTGCGAGCCGCAGCAAGGGCAGGCGACGACAAACGACCCGCAATCAACTTCTACGCCCGGAAACATATTGTTGTCGATAAGGGCACACGGCAGTTTTCCGTACTTCCCCATCGCAATATCGCCTCGCCAGCTCATACATGCCCCTTCTCGCTATACAAATCAGGAAGAGCATGCACCGGCGGGCGGGCGCGAGATTGCATCGCCACGCGATCCGATCAAACAACACGATCGTCAAAGAATGCCAAAGCCAAATACGCTAATACGGCAGAAGCCCCGCCTTTTCACGCTTCTTTTCCGAGCGATCGAACTCAATGCGATGGGCCTCAAGAAACACCGTATCGGGTCGCCACTGACGCTCATTCGGCTGCCTTAGCGTCGCACCCGCAAAGGAAGCGTAGTCGGTCTTATCCAGCAGGTACGATCCGCACAGCCGATATTCGCCGCAAACAGGCTCAAACGAAATCAGGTGAGCATCAAATAGGGAATGAAGATCGCGCCGAAGCAGAATGCCGTTGCTGGCAACCTGCGATTTGGGTCCCGAGTAATTCTCGATATGTGCAGCCTCCAGAGCTTCGCTGACGCCGCAGTCCGACACCGCGCAACGGCCATCATAGGCGGCAACGAGCTGCTTGCGGAACCATTGCTGCCCCAATCGCTCGCGCCTTAACGCATAGCGGACCTTTTCGTCGTCGGTCACACCCTGTCCGGCAAACTCAATATCGACGGGTATGTGCTTCAGATAACTCATGTCGGGCGCAAAACGAGGGTCCGGTCCGCCTTTATGAACAGGACCGTGCAGAACAAACCATCCGTTTTCGGGCTCGAACCGCTCAACAAACGCAAGGCCGAGCACCTTATAGCCCACCTCGGTTGCAAATATGACTCCGACTGGGACGCCACATTCCATGCAGTTGAGCATTTTACGGTTGTAATTCTGGTCTCGAAAACCAACGGTACCCGGCGCTTGAACCGAGTACTTAATGACCCACGTACCATCGTCCAAATTGAGCGGAGGCACATCGGTGTAGAAGCTCTTTTTAGAGTTATGGACCGAGAGCGCAAAGATCTTATTGGGGTCTTGCTTCACCCGATCCTGGCCCGGCCAGAAGATCCCTGAATCCCGCGTTACGGGAAAGAAGTCCGAGCCAATTCTCAAACGATACTGATACTGAGGGCTATCTTCCTTGGTGTGGTGCGGAAGGCTGGTCCAAACGCCGCCGCGCTGCTCCTCACCCAGAAACCACTCCCATGCCTCAACGTATTCGGAAGGCACGAGACTGCAGGCACGGTCATAGCTTGGTCCATCCATCAACGGAACAGCAAGGTCAATGTCGTTCATCGCCAGCACCTACAACCATACGAATGCGAGTCATACCCCTCAATAATATGGTCGAGAGTCAATTATTACGAGATCTCATTCCGCGATCGGCACATCGTTGATGCTCTCGGTTTGCCGCTGGCGCGCTTGTACCCCGCTACCCCACTTCCCTGTATACTGATGTAGCACGTGTTTCATCCGGGCTTGTTGGGCCGGGTCGTTCATGGGAGGTTCTTGTGGCTGTTTCGAATCCGCCTAAGGGAAGCGTTTCTTCTTCGTCCATCAAGCCGGTTACGCGCAAGGCCGTGCGTTGCCAGCGCGAGGTCGCTTGGCTTGTCACGCAGGCGGCGGGCAGGCTTGTGGCGACCACTCAGGACGTCAATGCGCCTACGCCGAGCTTTGTGTTAGCGGCGGCGCTGGATTTTGTGCGCCAATTGGAGCTTGCCGCGCAGGATGCCAACGGCCACCTCGACTACCAGAACGTTATGGCGCCCGACCTGCAAACGTTCTGTCACATGGCCAAGTTGCCTGCCGCGCCCAATGCGCTTTCGGACGCAGGCTACATGTTTACGCTTTCGGGCGCGGACCTTATCCGCGACATCTATGCATACTGCAGCGAGCTCGCCGAGCGCCACGTCTTTGACGCGGCAGAAGTCAAACCGGGAAATGTCATCAAGCTGGTTCTCAGGCTGTTCCTGATAGACGGGTTCGGGGCCATGCCGGCGTAAGCCGAGTCTTTAGCATCACCGTCGACTGGGCAACAACCGCTTTACCTTAATGGACGCCAATCGAGGGTCGATTATTGGGTCGCCTCGTCCACTAACGCATCTATCCCACGCGCTCCGACAGTCGATACTTGCGGTTGCGGCTCGTCGCCGGCGCCGTGGGCTCAAGCTCGCCTTGAGCAATGAGCGCGTTGACGCGCGACCTAACCTGGGAAATTGTAAGCCCCGTGCGTTCTGCCAGCTCACGCGTCCCCAGCTCGCCGTAGTGTTTGAGTGCCGTCACAATTAAGCCCCCGCCATGATCGACCGGCTCGATTTTTGAACGGTAAAGTACGATCTTGAACCGATCGAACCCCGGGCAGAACAGGGGCTCGGCCAGACCATGCGCGCGCATGGCATCGATCATCATCGGGATGCCCGAGCCATTGCCCTCAGCCGGCGAACCTGCGCCATCCGGCAGCGGGACAATCGACATGAGTTTCACGAGCGTCGCGTTACGGCATCGGGAGCTGCCGTCAAACAAGTTCTCGCGAGTCTTTCCCCCGTAAAGGCCGCCAGGATTCGTCACCTCGACACGATCGTCAAAGACGTCGACGGCAATCGATTGTCCACAGAACCGATCCCCGTATTCTCGATGGATTACGGCGTTGGCGATTGCCTCGCGCAGAACCTCCTCGGGAATCTCCAGCGAGTCGACACGCGAGACGCCTTGGACGGTCGAGGTTCGCCGCAAATTCTTGGCGACGGCCGCGACAGCATCCGAGATCATCTCGCCCAACGTTCCCTCACAGATTGTGCGGTCCATGAACCTCAGCGACCCCGCCATGCCCTTCTGAGTTCCCGCATGGACAGCCACGTCAATGAAGAGCTTGGGATAGAACTGCTGAGGGTAGGTGCCCACAACTAGGAGTCCAGCCTTGGTGACATTGCCCTGGGAATCAAGGATATTTAGGCGCTCCAGCTTCGTTTGTTTGTCCGGCGCGCCGCGCATCGCTCGAGGCGTCAACGAGAAAGCCCGATCTATCGTACGGTCGACCAGCGCCTCGTCGAGATCGTCCGCGCCCGCGCCCGCCACCGCGTCGCGATCGCTCGGAGTCGCTCGACCGTATGACGCCAATGCGAGCACCTCGGTCGATGAAAGCGGCACATCTTTGTCATCGATGCGCTTGTAGCTGCCGCCCTGGGCGCCCCGCTCTATGACATAGCAGGGCTTGCTCGACGGATCGAGCTCCTCAATCGTAATGACGAGAACGATGACGCCCTGAAGCTCCACTCGCTCGATCGTGTATTTAGGCGGATTGGCCAGCTTTCCTCGACCGCCCGCATCACCCATGCCTGACACAAATTGGTTGAGCACTTTCTCGGTCTCGAAGTTCTCAACCGGGACAAAACCTGCGCGCTCACTCACTCCGAGCACGATGATTCCGCCGGCAGTGTTCGCGAATGCGCTCACCGTTTCCCACACATCGCGGGAAAGCGTCGTGGCGCTCTCCTTCACTTCGACGTTAAGATCATCCGAGCCCATACGCCTTAAAGACTCAAGCAGACCGGTCAGCTCGTTTTCGTTCATCTGCACGTCCTTTCGCTCGGTCCTGCGGAGAATGCCGCGGATAGATTTCCCTCGTCTCTCAGTTATCTCTCGAAATTATCTCTCATCTATCTCTCTATCTCTCGGCTTAGAGATAAGGGATAGATAGAGATGGAATGTCTACCATTTGCTTCATTTATACATATTTTTGCTGGTAGAACAATTGGTATTGAGACAATACCATGATTGCCTGTCTCTTTGCTGCTCAGTTATCTCTCATATTTTTCTCTCATCTTCCTGTCATCTCTCATATTAGAGACGAATGAGGGACGAGAGATACGCGAGTGATGGACGGGCGAGGATTTCCGGATATCCACTCTCGTTTGGCGAGTGTCCAAATTTCCACGCTCGCGCGGCGGTCACGCGGGGCCTTTACCCAATCCGCCGGTATCGCCTTCAGTTCGCTGCAGAACCGCGGCCCCATATGGGTATACTCTCGAGGATTCGACTCGATTCGCCCCCGCTGGGGCGTCAAAGGAGACTGCATATGCCTACCACCTCAACCGACCCGCGCGCCGCTGCCGCCGCGCTGCTGGTGCCCGGCACCACCTGCCACGGCTTTACCGTCGAGCGCTGCGAGACCGTGCCCGAGCTCGACTCTGACGCTTACGTGCTGCGCCACACTGCCTCGGGTGCTCGCCTGCTGTACCTGGCGTGCGACGACGAAAACAAGGCCTTTGCCATTGGCTTTAAGACGCCGCCGGCCGATTCCACCGGCGTGTTCCATATTCTTGAGCACTCGGTGCTGTGCGGATCGGCTAAGTTCCCCGTCAAGGAGCCGTTTGTCGACCTGATCAAGAGCTCCATGCAGACGTTTCTCAACGCCATGACCTACCCCGACAAAACCATCTACCCCGTTGCCACCACCAACGAGCAGGATCTGTACAACCTGATGGACGTGTACCTGGACGCGGTGTTCAACCCGGCCATCTATACCAAGCCGACCATTTTTGAGCAGGAGGGCTGGCACTACGAGCTGGACCTGCCGCAGGGCGCCGAAGGCGAGGGCGACGGCAGCGCCGCCAGACTGCGCGAGGGCACGCTGCGCTATAACGGCGTGGTGTTCAACGAGATGAAGGGTGCGCTGTCCGACCCCATGAGTGTGCTGGACGACGCCGTCAACGCCGCACTCTATCCCGACACCGCCTATGCGCACGAGAGCGGCGGCGACCCGCGCGCAATTCCCGCGCTCACCTACGAGCAGTTCCTGGACACGCACGCGCGCCACTACAATCCTTCCAACTCCTACATCACGCTCTACGGCGACCTGGACGTGGACCGCGCGCTGGCCTTTTTGGACGAGCGCTATCTGTCGCAGCCGAGTGCCGCGAGCCGCCGCATGGACGCTGCCGTTGCCGCCGGCGAGGACCCGTCCACGCTGACGCCCAATCCGCTGGGCGTGCAGGCGCCCGTGACCTGCGAGTACAAGCGCGTCGAGATGGCCACCACGCCCGAGAACGCCCTGGTAGGCCTGGGCCTGGTGCTGGGCAGTGCGCTCGACCGCAAGCGCACGATCGCGGCGGATATCCTGTTCG
Organism: Collinsella sp.; assembly: GCA_048245415.1. Taxonomy (GTDB): domain Bacteria; phylum Actinomycetota; class Coriobacteriia; order Coriobacteriales; family Coriobacteriaceae; genus Collinsella. Next base: position 38,454 of record DBFBAP010000013.1, read on the forward strand.
AGGCACTGCTGGGTTCCAACGAGGCACCAGTTAAGAAGGCCATTCTGGCCGCCGGCCTGGGCGGCAACGTGGTGAGCTACACAGCAGCTGAGAGCCTGCAGCCCTACGAGCTCATCATGCTGCAAAACGCGCAGCCCGGCATAGCGCGCGAGCTGCGCCGCGTGTTCCAGGACGCTTGCCACGACCTGTGCGAGCACGGCGTTCCGCGCGAGCGCCTGGAGGCCATCATCAGCAGCAACGAATACGACCTGCGCCAGCGCGACTACGGTATCGCCGACGGCGTGGCCATTGCGTGCGACGCGCTGAGCACCTGGCTCTACGATGACGACGCCGCGACGCTGGCGCTCAAGTACGGTCCGGTGTACGAGGAGCTGCGCGGCGAGCTGGACGGCAGCTATTTTGAGGACCTGCTGCGCGAACTGGTGCTGGAAAACGATCACATGGCGCTGGTCGAGCTGGTGCCGGTGGACGCCGCCGAGGGCGCGGAGAGCGCCGAGGCCGCCAAGCTGGCAGCCAAGCGCGACGCCATGACCGATGCCGAGCTGGCCGACGTGGTCGAGCGCACAGCCGCGCTGCGTGCCGCACAGGAGGCGGAGGACACGCCCGAGGCCAAGGCCACGCTGCCGTGCCTGCGCGTGTCCGACATTGGCGAGGCGCGCCCCGAGCCGCCGCTGGTCGTAGACACGACCGCGCCCATCCCCTGCCTGCGCCACGGCATCCCCACCAACCGTCTGGCCTACGCCATGCAGTATTTCGACCTGAGCTGCGTCGCGTTTGAGGACCTGCCCTATGTGACGCTGCTCTGCCGTCTGCTCAAACAGCTGCCCACGAGCGAGCACTCGGCCGAGGAGCTCGACAACTTGCTCGCCGGCAAGCTGGGCTTTTTGAGCTTTACGACCGAGGTCATGACCCAGCCCGACGTGGACGGCGTGCGCCCCTATCTGCTGGTGAGCGCCGGCGCCCTGTCCGAGAAGATCGATGCGCTGGCGAGCCTGCCGCGCGAGGTGTGGTCGAGCACGCTTTTGGCAGACGCCGACGCCGACCGCGTGCGAGACGTGCACACGCAGATTCGCATTGGGCTTGAGCAGGGCTTTATCAACAACGGCCACTCGGCGGCGCTCGGTCGCGCGATGAGCTACAGCTCGCCTTCGGCCGTGGTGCGTGAGCAGCTCTCGGGCGTAGACTTCTACCTGTTCCTGCGCGATTTGCTCGAGCACTTTGACGAGCGCGTGGACGGGCTGCGTACCAAGCTTGCCGAGCTGGCGGAGCGCATCTTTGTGGCCGATGGCTGCATGGCGAGCTTTACCGGCAGCGACGAGGACTTTGACGCGTACTGGGATGCCGCGGGCGACCTGGGGCTGGGTGCGGGCGATGGTGCCGGCTGCGGCGCGCTCGCGGTGCCGACGCCGCGCGACCGCCACGAGGCTTTCGTGATCCCCAGCGACATCTGCTTTGCCGCGCGTGCGTGCGATCCGCGTCGCCTGGGCATTGACGTGACAGGCGCTTGGGCCGTGGCTGCCAACGCGCTCTCCTACGATTACCTGTGGAACGAGATCCGCGTTAAGGGCGGTGCGTACGGCTGCGGATTCCGCGCGGCCGGCGAGCGTCAGGCGGCGTTCTACACCTACCGCGACCCGGCAATCGATCCCTCGATTGAGCGCGTGGCGCGCGCAGGCGAATGGCTCGGCAGCTTTGAGCCCGACGAGGCCGCCTTTGAGGGCTTTATCGTGAGCTGCGTGAGCGGCATGGATGCGCCGGTGAGGCCGTACGCGCTCACCAAGCGCCGCAACACGACCTACCTGGCCGGGCTCGATCCGCACGCACGCGAGGAGCGCCGCACCCAGATGCTCGCCGCCACGCCCGGTGAGCTGCGCTCGCTCGGCGCCGACGTGACGCGCATCGCAGCCGAGTCGCCCACCTGCGTCTTTGGCGGCCGCGAAGTCATCGCCAAGAGCAACGCCGACTTTAACGTCGTCGACCTGATGGGCTAACGCACGGCAAAGGTAGATTTTTGGGACATGTCTGAAAATCTACCTTTTTTCTGCGGTTTGAGCGGGGTGGCGCAGCCCACCGCGGCGGTTTGTCTCAATCTGTAACATCTAGCTCCAATTTTGCCGAGTTACTGTTACAGATTGAGACAAACCGCCGCAGACGCCCACTCCACAGCACAGACCACCACAAAGGTGCCTGTCTCCTTCCTCAGTTGTGATTCGAACACTTGTTCTATACGCACACATGTTCTATAGTAGAGGTGCTTGCATCAAACTGAAATTGCAACTAGAATATAGTTGCAGAATGTGAGGCGGGATGACTCGATCCGATAAACTCATCGCCCAGCTGCTTAGCTGTCCTTCAACGTATAGATTCGCTGACTTTCTTAAAGTTATGGCTTCATATGGCTTTGAAATGGACCGCAAAGGCAAGACATCCGGATCGCGCGTTCGCTTCTACAGGCCATCAGATGGCAGGATGTTCGTAATGCACGCGCCTCATCCATCTGACGAATTGACAGCGGGGACCATTCGAAACATCGTTCGCTTTCTGCAAGATGTCGGAGGTAGTCATGAGTAACGTTTTGGCATACAAGGGTTATTTCGCCCCGGTCGAGTTCGATGCCGAACAGCATGTGCTAACAGGTATGGTCGCCGGCATTAGGGACGCAATCGTATTTGAAGGCTCCACGGCTGAAGAAGTGGAGCAATGCTTCCACGACGCCGTCGACGATTACCTTGAGTTTTGCGCCGAGAAGGGCAAGGAACCCGAGCGGGCTTTTAAGGGCTCTTTCAACGTAAGAACGGGCTCTGAGCTCCACAAGCGAGCAGCGCTGGCAGCGGCAAAGAAGGGTGAATCGCTCAATAAGTTTGTGACTGAAGCAATCGCTGCGGCGTTGTGAAGCCAACGTTGAGTCGAAGCCGCCACAAAGGACACCTTTGTGGCGGCTTCGACGTTTGCCCAGATAAAACCTGCCAAAATAAACCTGTCCCTGTTTGGCAGGTTTGCTAGAGGAGGTTGGGATGGACAAGGCTAAATTGCGACGGGCGGTGATTGCCCGACGTGACGCTCTTGATTTGGATGTGCAGGCGGCGAAGTCTGCTGATATCTGTGCGCGGCTGGTTGAGCTGCTGGGCCGCTTGGATGCCGCGGCGCCGCGCACCGTTGCCGTCTATGCCGCGATGGGTTCCGAGGCAGACCCTGCCGCGTTTGCCGCTGCGGCCGCCGTGCGCGGCTGGCGCGTAGCCTATCCGTGCATGCTCTCGGCAATTGATGCCGCAGCTTATGGCCAGCGCATGTGCATGCGGGCAGTTGCCGCCGACGATGCGTCCGCGGCTCCGTTTATCGCCCACCCCACGCGGGCCTTCGCGGCCACGGACATCGACAGCGACCGCTTCCCCATCGTGCCTGCCGAAGCTCTCGACATGATCGTCGTGCCGCTCGTGGCCTTCGACCAAACCGGCGCGCGCCTGGGCTACGGCGGCGGTTGTTACGACCGCTACCTGCCTATGCTCTCGCCCGCATGCCAAATCATCGGCATCGCCTTTGACAAGCAGCGTGTCGACCACGTTCCCACCGACGCCCACGACCTGCCGCTACCCCACATCATTAGCGCCTAATCGCCGCCACATCAGCCACGGCTACAGCAGCACCATCGCAGTCTAGTGCTCCTCGCCGGCGCGGGCCAGGTCGTAGGGCGTGGTCTGGTAGACGTAGTAGTTGAGCCAGTTGGTGTAGAACAGCTGAGCCTGGCTGCGCCAGACGTTGCGCGGCTCGGCGGTGGGGTCGTCGCCCGGGAAGTAATGCGCCGGCACCTCCGGGTTGAGCCCGCGCTTCACGTCGCGCTCGTACTCCAGGCGCAGCGTGTCGGTATCGTACTCGGGGTGGCCAAATACAAAGAAGCGACGGCTGTCGGTCGACTTGACGATGTACAGGCCAACCTCGTCAGACACGGCCACAACCTCAAGCTGCGGCTCGGCCTCCACGTCCTCGCGGCGCACATCGGTGTTGCGCGAATGCACGGCATAGAAACGGTCGTCAAAGCCGCGGACCAGCGGGCTTTGCGGCTTCACCAGATAATGCTCGAACACGCCGCTCGCCTTTGCCGGCAGGTCGTACTTCTGGATACCGTAATGATGGTAGAGCCCCGCCTGCGCGCCCCAGCAAATGTGCAGTGTGGAGTGCACGTGCGTGGTAGACCAATCCATGATCTGGCAGAGCTCGGGCCAGTAGTCGACCTCTTCGAACGGCATCTGCTCCACCGGCGCGCCCGTGATGATCAGGCCGTCGTAGTGGATGTCGCGGATGTCGTCGAACGTGCGATAGAACGTCTCCAGGTGGCCGGCGCTCACGTGCGTGGCCTCGTGCGTTTTCGTGCGCAGCAGGTCCACCTCCACCTGCAGCGGCGTGTTGGAGAGCTTGCGCATGATCTGCGTCTCGGTGGCGATCTTGGTGGGCATGAGGTTGAGGATGAGCACGCGCAGCGGACGGATGTCTTGGTGCAGCGCGCGGTACTCGGTCATGACAAAGATGTTCTCGCTCTCGAGCTGCGCGGCGGCAGGGAGGGCGTCGGGGATGCGAATGGGCATGGATGCTCCTTACGAGTCAGTTGCAGCTATGGTACAACGAGCGGCCCCATCCGCGCGAGCATATCGCCCAGCGATGCCGTCAGCGGCCCAAATCACTCCAAAAGTAGAGATTAAGGCATGCCCAAAAATCTATGGCGCTTTAGCCTAGCAAAGTGGCAGCAGGACGTTACAATGGTTCGACGCGAAAAACTCGGCCGAAAGGATACATATATGTACCAGACGCGTAAGATCGGTGTGGTCGGCCAGGGCCACGTAGGAGCACATGTTGCCAACAGTCTGCTCATGCAGGGCATTGCCGATGAGCTGTACCTGTGCGATATCAACCAGGCCAAGGTGACGTCCGAGGTCCAGGACCTGCGCGACTCCCTTTCGTTTGTCCCGTACAACACCAAGATCGTCAACTGCTACGACCACTACGAGGAGCTTGCCTGCTGCGACGTCATCGTCAACGCCGCCGGCAAGGTCGCACTGGCCGCCGGCAACCGCGACGGCGAGCTGTTCTTTACCACCGACGCCGCCCGCACCTTTGCCAAGCGCATCGTCGACGCCGGCTTTGACGGCATCTTCGTGAGCATCTCCAACCCCTGCGACGTCGTGTGCACCGAGCTGTGGCACCTGACCGGCTATGATCCCAAGAAGATCATCGGCTCGGGCTGCGGCCTGGACTCCGCCCGCCTTCGCACCGAGATCTCCAAGAAGGTCGGCGTGAGCCCCAAGTCCATCGACGCCTACATGATCGGCGAGCACGGTTTTAGCCAGCTTGCCGCCTTTAAAGCCGCAACCATCGCCGGTAAGAGCCTCAACGAACTTCAGGCCGAGAACCCCGACAAGTACGCCTTCGACCACATGGAGATCGAGGAGCTTGCACGCAAGGGCGGCTATGTGACCTACCAGGGCAAGCAGTGCACCGAGTACGCCGTCGCCAACTCCGCCGCGCGCGTCTGCGCCGCCGTGCTGCACAACGAGCACGCCGTGCTTTCGGCATCCACGCTCATGACCGGCCATTATGGCGAGGAGGGTATCTTTACCTCCCTGCCGTGCGTGATCGGCGCCGAGGGCGTCGAGGAGGTCTACACGCTCGACCTGTCCGAGCACGAGCTCGAGGGCTTCCACAAGAGCTGCCAGCACATTCGCGACAACATCGCCCAGCTCGACTGGTGGGATGCCGAGGCCTACGACGCCAAGTAAGCGTCGGTTGCCGCGACACCTCGCGAATCTAAGCGCAATACCAAGCGGGCCGCGCCGGAAATCCCCGGCGCGGCCCGCTTTTTACGCACGCTGTTCACTTGCGAATCGAAGGTGAATGCTTTTCCCGTTACCTAGTACTGCTCGATGCCCATGTAGCGACGAACCTCGGGGCTGTGGTCAAACACCTTGCCGCGGGCGGCGCGCAGCTCGCAGCTCATGTTGTAGAAGAAGATCGGCTCCAAGAACGAACGCACGCTGGCGGGCACCTCGCCTACGCCGTACTCGAGTGCATCGAGCACCATGACTGTATCGGTGTGCGTGTTGAGGAACGCGAGCGCGCGCTCCTCCATGGGGCGGCACTCGCCCGATCCGAGCTGCACAAAGTAGAACACGCCGGGCTCGGTGGCCTCAAACGGGCCGTGGAAATACTCGCCGGAGTGGATATAGCAGCAGTGCTGCCACTGCATCTCCATGAGCGAGCAGATGGCCATGGCGTAGGTCTGGCTAAAGTTGGGGCCGGAACCCAGGATATAGAAGAACTTATGCTGCTGGCAGAGCTCGGCAAAGCGATCGCCCAGCTCGACGTTGACCTTCTCACGGGCAGCGGGCAACAGCGCATCCATCTGCTTAAGGCCGGCGTACATGTCGGCGAGTGCCTCGTAACCCTCCTGCTGGTCGAGCAGCTCGGCAGCCATCAGGACGCCGATGCCTTGCGGAACCTCGGCCTGCGGCACGCCTTCGCCCCACGGATAGACCCAGGTGGTCCACTTGCCGTTATCAATCTTGGAGCCCTCGCAGTCGGTCATGGCCACGACCTCGGCGCCGGCTGCCAGCGCCATCTCGCAACCGTCGACGACCTCCTGCGTATTGCCGCTGTGGCTGCAGGCGATGACGAGTGATTTCTCGCCAAGACTCTTGGGAGCCATCAGGCAAAACTCGCGCGCCGTGTAGACCGTCGAGGCAAACGTGGTGGCCTCGCGCTTGAGCAGCTCGTTGGCCGGCATCAGGTCGATCATCGAACCGCCGCAGGCGATCCAAAAGACGTTCTCAATCTTGCCCTTGCGCTCGATAATTTCCTGAACCAGATCGTGTGCGTTCACGGTGATGCTCCTCCTTGTGTGGCGGCTTTGAACGACGGCAGCTCGTACCTGCTGTCATTCTATGTTGTTCTATATATACCACGCAAGCAGCCACGGTGGAAGCCATTGCGACAAATTTGTTCCATGTTGTTCTATCTATGGACGTTAGATGTCGAACACGTAGCGCGAGCCCACAATCTTTTGGCGTCCGAGCAGCAAGGGCCGCCCGTCCCCATCGGTAAAGTACGCCTCCATATAGAAGAGCGGCTCGCCGACCGGCACCTCCAGCAGCGGGGCCACCTGAGCATCGGCAAGCGCAATCTCCACCGTACAGGGGTCGGACTTGAGCGGCGCGCGGCCCGAATGCTCGGCAACGAGCGCAAAGATGGAATTGTCCGTGAGGTCCTTGTCGGCAAGCGTCTGCAGATAGGGATGGTCGGCCAGCACAAAGGCGTTGTTCTCGAGCATGACGGGCACGCCGTCTGCCGTGCGCACGCGCTCGACAACGATGAGCTCGCAGCCGGGTTCCACCCCAAAAAACGCCGCGTCCTCGCGCGTCGCCGCAACCACCGTACGCGACACCAGGCGTGCTCCGGCCACCATGTCGTTGGCAGTACAACCCTCGGTAAAGCTCTGAACGTCACCCTTCTGGACAATCTTGCGTTTGAGCTTGGGCGCACACACAAACGTGCCCCTCCCCTGCTGGCGGCTGAGATACCCCGCGCGCGACAGTTCCTCGACGGCGCGGCGCACGGTGACGCGCCCCACGCCATAAGACTTCGCGAGCTCCATCTCGGAAGGAATGCGCGAGCCGAATGCGTACACGCCACGCGCGATCTCGCCCTTTAGATCGTCCATAACCTGCTGGTACAGCGGCACGGCGGACACCTCAGTGCGCTCGGTTTTATCGTCGGATGTCATCGTTATGCTCCATTCCGTGCATGCTCGGACTCAAACTCTTCAATCGCCGCCATAAACTGCTCGCCAAAGGCATCGGCCTTTTTCTCGCCGATGCCGTTGACCTGGATAAGCTCGTCGCGCGTCTGCGGGCGTAGGCGGCACAGGCCGCGCAGAGCCTTGTCGGAGAAGACCATGTACGGCGCCATCTCCAGCTCGGTCGAAATCTCCTTGCGCAGGGCACGCAGGCGCTCGAACAGCTCGGCATCGTCACCCACGCGCGGGCGCTGATCCAGCTCGGCCTCCTCGCGCAGCAGATCCACCGCACGGTGGGCGCGGGCCGAGGCCTTGCGCTTGGACGCGCGACGCTTAACGGTAAAGGCAAACGCCTCATCCTCGACCTCGGTGGCACGCGGGCCCAGCCCCACGACCGGGTACTGCCCCTGCGAGGTAGCCAGATAACCGCGGCCGCACAGCTGGCCGATGATGTCCTTGATACGCCCGACCGATTCGCTCGACAGCTCACCGTAGCCGCGGTCCTCGTCCAGATGCATCTGGCGAATGCGCTCGGTGTTGCCGCCGTGGAGCACGTCGGCGATGAGCGACTTGCCAAAGCGCAAGGGTCGCGTGGCCACATAGCGCACAGCGGCGCGGGCCATATCGGTGACGTCCTCGACCTCGAACTGCGTGAGGCAGTTGCTGCAGTTGCCGCAGCCCTCGGCCTCGTCCGTGGCGGTGGCGCCCGCACCAGCCGCGGCAGCATGCTCGGCCGCGGCCTCGTCGCCAAAGTAGCGCAACATATATTCGCGCAGGCAGCCGGTGGCATTGCAGTAGCCCTCCATCTGGCTGAGCAGACGATATCGATTCTGGAGCGCCCACGCGCGCTGCTCGTCGTCGAGCGCCTCGTCGGCAGCGTCGCCGCGGTCGATCAGAAAGCGGCGCATGCGAAAATCGTTGCCATTCCACAGCAAATGGCAGCTGGCCGGGTCGCCATCGCGACCGGCGCGACCCGCTTCCTGGTAGTAAGCCTCGATGCTCTCGGGCACATTGTTATGAATCACGTAGCGCACGTTGGGCTTGTCGATACCCATGCCAAAGGCATTGGTGGCAACCATCACCTGAATATCGTCGTCGATAAAGGCGCGCTGGCTTTGACGACGGGCGTCGTTGCCCATGCCGGCATGGTAGCGGCCAACGCGAATGCCGCTGGGGCCCAGCGCCTCGGCAAGCTCGCCTGCCAGCGCATCGACCGTCTTGCGGGTCGAGCAATACACGATGCCGCTCTCGCCCGAATGCGCAATCACATAGTCGCGCACCCAGGCGGCCTTGGCCTTGTCGCCCATCTCCTCGCAACCAAAGTAGAGGTTCTTGCGATCGAAGCCCGTCACCACCGTCGCGGGGTTTTGCAGGCCGAGCATCTGCTGGATATCCGCGCGCACACGCTCGGTCGCCGTAGCGGTAAAGGCTGCCACGATAGGGCGCTGCGGCAGGAAATCGATGAACTCGCGAATCTGTAGGTAGGCGGGACGAAAATCCTGCCCCCATTGGCTTACGCAGTGGGCCTCGTCAATGGCCACGAGCGGCACGCCAATGCCGCCTTCGGCCGCAGCTTCCTGCGCAAAGGCCAAAAAACGCGGCTCGAGCAGACGCTCGGGTGCCACGTACATAAGCTGATAGCGGCCCTCGCGCGCCCGCTTGAGCACGGTGTTTTGCTGGGCCGGGGTAAGGCTGGAGTTGAGATAGCTGGGTCGCGCACCCGCCGCGAGCAACGCACGGGTCTGGTCCTCCATAAGCGACAGCAGCGGACTCACCACAAAGGTGATGCCGGGCAGCATGAGCGCGGGCACCTGGTAGCAAATGGACTTGCCGGCGCCCGTGGGCATAACACCCAACGCATCGCGACCGGCAAGGATCGCATCGACCATGCGGTCCTGTCCCGGGCGAAACGAGGTGTAGCCAAAATAGGCGCCGAGCGTGTCGAGCGCCATCTGCTGCATGCTATCGGTCATGGTTTCCTAACGTCCAAGTCATCTGCCGCCGATTATACGCCGCCACGCGGACCGGTGCCGCGCGGCTGCCGGCCACGGGCGATGCAATCCGAAGGGAACGAGCGTGGATTTTTGGACACTTTCTGGATGAGCGTGGATAATCTCCCACTTTGAGCCCGTCACCAAACCAAAAACGGGAGATTATCCACGCTCATTCTGCGGGTAGTCGATGTTTTGGCAATGTCAGCGAAAGCCCGCCAGAGCGAGCAAGGTGCCTTGAAACGAGGCGGCATTGACCTTCTGGTCATGCCGCCGAAGTTGAAAGGCAGATTGCTGCTCTGGCGGGCTTGTAGCGTCGAGCCGTTACGCGGTTTGGTAAAACCGCGTAACTTACATGACCATGACGTAGCGCGATCCCACGTAGTACTGCTTACCCATCAGGACCGGCTCGCCATTGGGACCGGTAAAGTTTGCACGCAGGTTGAGCAGCGGATCGTGCGGAGCAATGCCCAACTCGGCCGCCTGCTCGGTATTGGCACGAACGGCCTCGACCGTGCGGTAGCCAACCGAGACAATCGGCGTTCCGCCAACACGCTCGACCTCGGCAAAAATCGACTTGTCCTCAAGATCGGCCGTCAACAGCTCACGGTAGGCGTCAAACGGCACAAAGATGTTCTCCTCAAAGATGGGCTCGCCGTCGGCTGTACGCACGCGCTTAATATGCAGCAGCAGCGCGTCCTTTTGCAGGCCAAAGAACTCCATCTCGTTTTGACGTGCCGGCACAATCTGGCGATCGACCACATGCGCGCCCGCCTTCATGCCGTTGCTGGCACACAGCGCGGTAAACGTCTGCAGCGTCGAAGCGTGGAACTGACGATTGATGTGCGGCGTGGAGACAAAGGTACCACGACCCTGCTGCTTAACCAGGTAGCCATCGGAGCACAGCTCCTCGACGGCGCGGCGCACCGTAATGCGGCTCACGTCGTACTGCTCGGCTAGCTCAAGCTCGGACGGAATACGCTCCTTGGGTGCATAAACACCTTTCTCGATCGCATCCTTGATTTCGTCGTAAATCTGCTGGTAAAGCGGTGCATTTTTGGGCGCGGGCATATCTGATCACTCTTATCGAAATATTGAAATAACTAATACGTATATAACGTCTAGTTTCATGTTACCTCATATTGATAAAACGATACACCCTCCCTACCAAAAAGCGACAGCTTCATTTTGGTAGGTTTTATCTGGGCAAACGAGAGCCTCCCGAAAGCAGCGAGGCTTTCGGGAGGCTCAAGCGGAAAGGATTGCGCCAGGCCGGCAAAATGCCAAAACCCTACTTGCCGTCGTCCTGCTGCAGGCTGTCCTGCTCGCTGAGGCGCGCCTGCCTGCTGGCCATGCGTGCGGGCTTGTCGGGATCGGGAACGGCCGTGGGCATGGGCTCGTCGACATGACCGCCCCACCAGCCGCCCACAAAGTTGAGCGTGTGGAACACATTGATCACGGCGCCGGGATCAATGTCGCACACCAGCTTGATAATGTCCTGGCTCTCATAGGTCGATACAACGGCGTGCAGCAGGTACATCTTCTCGCGGCTGTATCCGCCAATGACCTCGGCGCAGCTAATGCCATGCTGAAAATGGTCAACATAGGCGGTCATGACCTCGTCCGCCTTGTGCGTCGTGATCTGCAGCGTCACGCGATCGTAGCGACGATAGAAGCTGTCGATGGTCTTGGTCGAAATAAACTGGAACACGATAGAGTACGCCGCCTTGTCCCAGCCAAACATAAAACCAAAGATCGCCAGGATAAAGCAGTTGAAACCAAAGATGACGCCCCAGATGGTCTTGCCCGTGTGGTTGGAGACCCACAGTGCGATAAAGTCGGTGCCGCCGGTGGATGCGCCGGACTTGAGCGCGATGGCAGCGCCCAGGCCCGAGACCACGCCGCCAAAAATGATGAGCATAATCTTGTCGCCCAAAAACGGGGCGAAATGAAAGACGTTGAGGAACAGCGACGAGAGCACGACCTGCATCATCGAGAAGATGACGAAGCGCTTGCTAATGCCGCTCCAGCATAGGAGCGCCACGGGGATGTTGAGCGCAAGCATACCGAGCGAGATGTCGATGTGAACGCCGCCAAGCGAGGTAACGCGATCGAGCAGGACCGCGACGCCGGTGAGACCGCTCGGAAGCAGGTCGGCGGGCCGAATGAACGCCTGGATCAGGAATGTCTGGAGAACGGCGGAAATGGTGACCGCCACGGCGGTGATGGCGCGGCGGACGATGGTGAGGCGGCCGAGCACGAGCACGCGGTCCGTGAGCTGATCGATGGCGTTCGCCACGTAGGCTCCTTTCGAAGGCAGATGTGGTTGCGGGGCATGCCCGCGATTGTAGCATGGACCACCACGAAGGTGCCTGTCCCCATTGTGGTGGTTTTGCTGCTAGATGGCAGGTAGGATGTCGGTCAGGTTGTCGATGACAACGTCGGCGGCGGACTGGTCCAGGTTGACGCCCTCGTGCGGACGCAGTGCCAGGACACGGGCGCCGGAGCGCTTACCGGCCTCGATGCCCAAAGGCGAATCCTCGATGACTAGGCACTCGGCAGGCTCCACTCCCAGCGCCTCCATGGCACGCAGGTAGATCTCGGGGTCGGGCTTAAACGCACTGCACTCGTGACCGCTGATGGTGTAGTCCAGCACGTCGGCGATACCGGCGATATCCACCAGCTCGTCGATCAGCTCGCGATAGGACGAGCTCGCGATAGCGCACTTCACGCCGCGGTCATGCAGCTCGCGCATCACCGGCTCCGTCTGCTCGTTGAGCAGTTCGGCATACGGAACGGGGTGGTCCGGGCTGTAGACCTGCTTGTACTCCACGCGCAGGCGCTCGCGCAGCTCAATATCGTCGGGTACCAGCGCCTCCCAAATGGCGGGCTCGTTAGACCCCGAAAGATCGGGAATCTCGTCAAAGTGGAACCCCTTCTCTTCCATAAACGCTACGCGACGACGGTTGTAGAACCACTCGGTATCGACCAGCACGCCGTCCATATCAAACAGCACTGCCTTGATCATACGCATCTCCTCCCACCTGCCAAAAAGGGACAGGTTTATTTTGGTAGGTTTTATCTGGGGTTTTGCGACACGACAGACACGCCCTCCCCAGAGCAAAAAAGGGGATGGGGCGCAAACCCCATCCCCTCTCAATCAACCCGTAAGGTCTACTTACTTGTGATTAGTAGGAAAGCTTCCACATGTAGCGACGCATGGTCAGCGGGTGCTGACGGGCCTCGGCGATCTGGTTGCCGTACTCGCGCATAACGGCGAGGTGCAGCAGCGGGTTGAAGTAGGTGACGACGCTCGCGGGCACGGCGTCAGCCAGGCCGTAGTCCTTGGAGTCGATCAGAGCGACCTTGGCGCCCATGCGCTTAAGGAAGGTGAGGGCGCGGGCGTCCATCGGACGGGTAGCGCCATCGGACATGAAGAAGACGTAGGGCTTACCCTCGGTGGAAACCTCGAACGGGCCGTGGAAGTACTCACCGGTGTTGTAGGCGGCGGCGTCGATCCACTGCATCTCGGTGAACAGGAAGGCGGCGTGAGAATAAGCCATCTTCTCGGAGGCACCGGAAGCCATGAAGTAAATCATCTTGTCGTCCTTGAAGTCCTCGGCGAACTTCTTGGCGAGCTTCTTGCAGTGCTGAGCGGCGTTCTCGCAGAGATCGAAGATGTTGGTGAGGCCGGTGATCATGTCCTCGTAGTGGTCATAGCCCTCGGTCTGCTGAAGGATCTCGACAGCAAGAGCGATGGCATAGCCGGGCTTCTCGCACTTGGCAGCGTAGTTGGCGTGGAAGCCGTGAACGATGACATGGTCGGCGTCGACGGTCAGAGCGGAGCCAGCCTTGTTGGTGAGGGAGACGACCGGGCAGTTGTGCTTCTTGGCGGTCTTGTTGGCCTCGACGGTCTCGGGCGTGGAGCCACCGAGGGAGCAGGTGATCACGAAGGTGTGCTCGTTGACCCAGGAAGGCGTGTCGTAGTTGAACTCGTTAGCGGTGAAGATCTGAACGTTCAGCTTGTCCGTGTTGTTGGCCAGGAAGTACTTGGCGGGGTAAAGGTCGGACATGGAAGCGCCGCAGCCGACGAAGGCGACGCTGTGAATCTCGTGGTTGGACAGGACGTCAGCGACGATCTGCTTAGGGAGGTTAAGGTCGATCTCGTACATCTGACACATTCCTTTCGATTTTTGCGGCGCCACATTGCCGGGCGCTCGCAGGGTTACCGTGGTTTGGACCGAGTCGCCGGCCCGTTGAGGATGCGACAAAGGGACTGCCCTTTGTCACGTATAGGGATGGAAGCCTGCCTGGGGTATGGGATGCCAGGCAGGCCCCCGGGGGAAAGCGGTTAGGCGCTTAGTCGCGACTAGGCCAGGATGCCGGCCGCGGAGAGGGCGATGCCGCCCACGATGGCGATCACGAGAAGCCAACCGGTGTTGACGTTCTTCTTGATGAGCCAGTACATAAGGCCAGTGAGGCCAAGGGAGATCATCTGGGGCATCATGCCGTCCAGGATGTCCTGGATCACGACAGTGCCCTCAGCGAACTGCAGCGGGGTGGTGGCGCCGATCAGCGTAGCGATCATGCCGCCCACGGACATAAGACCCACGATGCCGCAGACATACATGAGCTTCTCCATGAGGTCGCCGCCCTGAAGCTTGCTCAGGTACTCGTGGCCGCCCTGATAGCCCATCTTGGCTGCGAACCAAGTGATCAGCACAGAGGGGACGATGGAGATGAGCATGGCCAGGATCGGGCCCATGATGGAGCCCTGCTGAGCCAGCTGAACGCCCAGGCCAAAGGCGATAACGCGGATGGTGCCCTGGAAGAAGGAGTCACCGATACCGGAAAGCGGACCCATGAGGGAGGTCTTGACCGCGTTGATCGAATCGGGATCGAAGTTCTCGGGATCCTTGGCGTACTCCTCCTCCATGGAGGCGGAGAGGCCCAGAATGAAAGCGCTCGTCTGCGGGGTGCAGTTGTAGAACGCCATGTGACGGTGGTAAGCCTCTTTCTTAGCAGCGAGCTGCTTGGGGTCGGACTCATCCGGATAGAGGCGATCGAGCGTGGGAACCATGCCGTAGAGGAAGCCCATGTTCATCTGACGCTCGTAGTTCCAAGAGGCCTGGATGGCCCAGGAGCGCCAGAAGAACTGGCTGACCTTCTTGTTCAGGGACACGTCCTTGGTTGCGGTTGCCATAGTGTGTTCCTCCTTAGTCTTCGTCGTCTTCGAGCGGATCGTAGTCGGAATCGACACCGGCGGCTGCATGGGAACCGTTGAACTTGAAGCCCATGAAGACGACAGCCAGACACACACCGATCAGAGCGACCGCGATGACGGACAGGTTGAGGTAAGCGGCGAGCAGGAAACCGATGAACAGGAACGGAGTCATACCCTTCTTGATCATCATGGTGAGCAGCAGGGCCAAGCCGTAGGCGGTCATGATCTTGGTCGAAACGTTAAGACCAGTGGACAGCCACTCGGGAACCATGTTGACGATGGCCTGAACCAGGTCGGTGCC
Organism: Collinsella sp.; assembly: GCA_048245415.1. Classification (GTDB taxonomy): domain Bacteria; phylum Actinomycetota; class Coriobacteriia; order Coriobacteriales; family Coriobacteriaceae; genus Collinsella. Next base: position 53,750 of record DBFBAP010000013.1, read on the forward strand.
AACAAAGACGGCGAGGAAGATCGGCAGGAAGTACATGACGGCGTACAGACCGGAGCCGGCGCAGATGTGCATGCGGTAGGCGGTCTTGAACTTTCCGTTATCGATCGCGCTATCTGCCACATGGGTGAGGGCGGCGATGATGGAACGGAACACGATGCCGAGGAGCTGACCCAGGACGGCGACCGGGATGGCGATCGTCATGGCGGTCTCGGCGGAAGCATCGGTCAGGCACGCAAAGGCAGCGGCCACGATGCCGCCCAGGACCATATCGGGCGGAACGGCGGCGCCGACCTGCACCAGGCCCATGGACACGAGCTCGACGGCGGCACCGACGGCAAGGCCGGTGGGCACATCGCCCAGCAGCAGACCGACGAGCGTAGCGCCAACGAGGGGCTGCTCGAAGTTAAGACGACCGAGCAGGCGGGAGTCCCACATGCAGAACACGCCGACGAGGCCGACGAGCACCGCACTGATGAACGTATTCATACCCTTCTCCTTTCAGTCAGGCAAAAGCCTGGTTGATTACAGCTTGGCGTCGATGTCGACGCTCTGATACGTAGGGGTCTGCTGGACGTAGAGCTTGATGCCCATGTCGAGCAGTTGGTTGACGTCGGCCTTCTGGTTGGCGTCGAGGAAGACGGAGCTGTCCTTGCCGCCGACCTGATCGGCACCGTCGTGGTTGGCGGTGGCGCCCAGGTCGATGGCGTCGAGCTTGTAGCCCTGGCAGAACTGCAGCATCTCGGCAGTGTTGCCAAAGACGAACATGACGCGCTCGCCGAGGGTGTTGAGCTTGTCCATCTTGGCGAGGGCACGCTCGACGGTGAAGACGTTCAGGCGCACGCCCTGGGGCTTGGCCAGCTTAAGAGCGCCCTTCTTGATGTCATCGTTGGCGGCGGCGTTGTCGACGACGATGATGCGCTCGGCCTGAACCTTGGTGGTCCAGGTAAAGACGACCTGGCCGTGCAGCAGACGGTAGTCAAGACGTGCGAGGACGATCTTGGCGGGACCGGAGCTGTGACGGGACGCCTTGGCCTTCTTGGCGGGAGCCACGGCAGCCTCGACCGGTGCGTTGGGGTTGGTCAGACCGGTGCGGGCCTCGTTGATGAGGGCTGCGAGCTCGGCACCCTTGACGGGGACGGGGCTCATAGCGAGCGTGAGCGCCAGCGGGATGTTGAAACCGCTGACAACCGTGAACTTCGTGCCGTTCTTGGAAAGCTCGACCATGTTGTTGTTGACCGAGCTGCCGAGCATATCGGTCAGAACATAGACGGTGTCGTCCGCGTTGAACGTGGCGATCATAGCCTCAACCTTATTGGTGATGGGCTCCTTGTCGTCACGAGCAAGCGACACGACGTGGACGTTCGACACGTCGCCGAGAACCATCTCGAGCGTGTCTTTGGCGCCTGCGGCCAGGCCGCCATGAGATGCGAGAATGATCTGATTCATCTTGCCTCCTCCTTTTCGTTATGGTCATTATAACGTCTTATACGTTGCTTATATTGCTAATTAGTATAAAGACCGTTCGCGGGTGAAAATCGACCGTTGACGGGTTTAACGCACTTGAAACGTTGGGGCTGGGTAGGTCGGCGCTGTCTTGGCGACGCCCGATCAGACGCCTCGCTCATCCTCTATCGCACGAAGTACCAGGGGCTTTCCTGCACGGTGGGCTCCAGCGCGATGCCGGTGCGTTCCTTAAACAGATCCATGTCCTGCGATTTCTCCGTCCACCACGCGTTGGGCTTAAAGGTCATGCTCTCAACGACATGACCGACAAACACACTGTTGCGCAGCTTGGAGAAGTCGGTGTTCATGATCAGGATGGACGCGAGCACCAGCACGATGCCCAGGACCTTGATCGCGCCGGCGGGCTCGGCGTAGATGCCAATGCCCACCAGTACGGTGACGACCGTCTCGAAAGACATTACGACGGGAACTTTCGATGTCTCGAGCCCCATGGACAGACCCTGCATATATAAGATATAGGCCACGGCTGTGGGGATGAGTCCAAAGCCAAGGAACAGCAGCAGCAGCTGCGGCGACATTGCCGCGGCGACATCCGGCCACGGAGCCGCGATAGCCGCCATAACCGCACCGCCAAAAACAAAGCCCCAAAACGTGACAGCCAGCGGGTGGACCGTCTTGGTTGCTATCCGGCTAAACACCGCGAGCGACGCACCACAAAGGCCTGCAATCACGCCCGACGTGACGCCCCAAACCGAAAAATGAAAACCGGAAAGGTCGCCATTGGTCACCGCAAGCACGCAGCCAACGATGTTAAAGACAATGGCAACGAGCTTGTTGGGGGTCACGTCCTCGCGATAAAGCACGCGGCCGAGCATGACGCCAAACAGCGGCGAGGTGTAGAGCAGCACCGAGGCCGTGGACATGCCCACCTCGCCCATGCACTCGTAATAGCAGGTGTTGGCGGCGGCCAAACCGACGATACCGACAAGCGCGCAGGGAACAAGCTCTTTAGGGCTTGCCTTGAACAGGGCCAGCGGGCCCTGAGCCACGGTAGACCCCTCACCCGGACGGCAGCCCATAAACATCAGGACCGGCGCCAAGATAAGCGCTCCGACCAACAAGCGAAAGGCAGCCATGCTCTGGGACGAAACGCCCATGGCCGAGATGCCGTTTACAAAGATTCCGATGCTGCCCCACATAAGCGCGGCGATCAGCACCAGCACATAGCCCAGATTGCTTTTCTTCAACGCAGCCTCCTCGATATTGTTTCCAATATGTTTCACACTACGTTATAGTCGTTATATACATTTTTCAAGACACAAATCGGCGAACGAGGAAATGATTCCCAGGAGTGTCCCCAAGTGCCGGCACAAAAGCATACTCATTGGGGACGTACTTAAATGACTAGTCGTTGGGGATGTTCCTGAATGACTAGTCATTTAAGTACGTCCCCAACGACTAAGGCGCCGCTGGTTGAGCATAGGTCAGCGAGCGGGTCGCATTTGAGGCAAGGTGGTGTGAAACGAAAGGGCGCTGACCTTCTGGTCGCGCCCTTGAAGTTGAACGCCAGATTGTCCAAATGCGGCCCGCGCAGCGTCGAGCCGTTACGCCGTTCGGTAGAACGGCGTAACTAATACTCAAGCTTCCACATGTAGCGGCGCGTCATGTAGTCCTTGTGGGTGACGGCAGAGAGCGCGCGCATGTACACATTGTTGAGGATCGGAGCAAAGATCAAGTGATTGAAGTACTCGCTCACGCTGTCCTTGATGTCGTTGAGGCCGAGCTCCTTGGCGTCGAGCTGATAGACGCGCTCGCCACCGTACTGGTTGACGAAGCGGATGCCGCGCTCGTCGTTGCAGCGGCTGCGGCCGACGCTGATGAGCTGGAACAGCGAGGTGCGCTTGTCCAGGATCTCGAAGGGGCCGTGGAAGAAGTCGCAGGTGTTGATGGTGCAGGAGTCGATCTGCAGCATCTCCTGCACGTTGCAGATGCTAAAGACGTAGGCGGCACCAAAAAGCGGACCCTGAGCCATGACGTTGATGCAGGGCTTGTCGGCGTTCTGCTCGGCCCACTTGGCAGCGAGCGGACGGGTGTACTCGACGGCCTTGCGATAGATCGGATCGACCAGGTCGAAGGCGGCCATAGCGGTCTCGTACTCGGCATAGCCCTCGGTCTGCTGCGTAAGCTCCATGGCGATCATGGTCACGACGGCGGAATTGGTACGGCCCATGCAGGACTCGTCGACGGCCAGGCTGTCATACTGAATCTTGTAGTCGCAGACCTCGGTGAGGCCGGACTCGTCGACATAGATTGCGATGGTACTGGCGCCGTGGTCCCTGGCGACCTGGGCGGCGACGATGGTCTCCTTGGTGCCGCGCATGGACACGACGACGGCCAGGGTGTTCTCGTTAACGTAAGCAGGGGTGGCGTGCACGAACTCGTTGCTTGTGTAGCTGGAGCTCACGACCTGCGTGGCCTCGTGCTCCATAAAGTACTGGGCAGGATAGTTGCCGCCGTTGGATCCGCCGGCGCCAATCCACACGACGCGCTTGATGCCGCCCTTGTCTGCCTTGTCAGCCAAAACCTGGGAGACGACATCCTTAACCTGTTCCTGAGTAGTCATCGTGCATCAGCCTTTCTTCTTCGTTTGATGCTCATCACAGGCATACAAGTTACATACATGTTTTGGTTATGTCGACTAGTTGTATGCTATATTTATCTTAGAAATTTTGCTGATGCGGTTTTCGATAACTAGCTACCAGCGGTTTTGTTATTGTATTGGATACATGCTCAATTAGATTTGCATACAGGTTAGATACAGGTTGATTGCATGAACGCTTCATCTAAAAAGAAACTGGCCCAATACGAGCGCTTGGCGGGCATGCTGCGCGACCGCATTGCCTCCGGCACCTACGCACGCGGAGACAAGCTGCCGTCCGAGATGGAACTCATAAACGAATCGGGGCTGTCGCGCAGCACCGTGCGCCATGCCCTTAAGGTACTAGCTGATGAGGGTCTGGTTCGCACCGAGCGCGGGCGCGGCGCCTTTGTGGCCGACACGCCGGCACTCCACGAGAACAATCTGGTGTTTTCGAGCTATACGGCGCAGGTCCAGGGTCAGGGCATGAAGCCCACCACGCGCACGGTGGACTCGGGCTTTGCCAAGGCCGCGGGCAATGCGGCCAGGTTTTTTGATGTCGCCGTGGGCAGCAAGCTCGTCAAACTTGTCCGCCTGCGTTATCTGGACGATGCGCCACTGTGCCTGGAGACCACCTATCTACCACCGAGCTTTGAAGCACTCATCGACCGCGATATCAACGGTTCGCTCTACGCCACGCTGCGCCAAGAATTCCATCGCGCGCCGGCACAGGGGCATAAGACCTTTGAGGTGTGCTACGCCTCGCAAAACGAGGCGTTTTTGCTCAACGTCAAGCGCGGGCAGGCGCTGATCCTGATCACCGACTACGTCTACGACACCGACGGCCGCCCGCTCCATGTCTCCAAGCGCATCCAGCGCACCGACCGCGCCAAATACACCGAGCCCATCGGCTAACCAATCGAAAACCACCACAATGGGGACAGGCACCTTTGTGGTGGTTTTTAGGGTTAACGCGCCAAAAACGATCGATTTTTAAGAGAAACCACCACAAAGGTGCCTGTCCCCATTGTGGTGGTTTTAGGCGAGGATGTCGGGGAACCAGGTTGGCTTAGGTTGGTTGGGTGTGCGCTCGGCCAGGACCAGCTCCATCCAGCACATGTCGTACCAGCGGCCGAACTTTTGGGCGCAGCGGTCAAAGGCGCCCACCAGGCGATATCCCATATGGGCATGGAAATCCTGGCTGTTGTGCGTCAGGTACTCGTCGTCCCTATCGTGCGGCACGGCGATGAGCGCGCACATATTGGTGATGCCCATCGCGATCAGACATTGCTTGAGCGCATCGTGCAGTTTGCGGCCCAGCCCGCCGTGGCGCACGTCGCGCGCCAGGTAGATCGATGTCTCGACCGACCAGTCGTATGCCTCGCGGCTGTTGAGCGGACTCACATAGGCATAGCCTACCGGACGCCCGTCCAGCTCCATTACCAGATACGGATAGCGCCTGAGCGTACGCTCGATGCGCCCGGCGAACTCCTCAACGCTCGGCACCTCGTATTCGCAGGTAATCGCCGTCTGGCGCACATACGGCTCATAGATGGCAAGCAACGCCGGCGCATCATCGGGCGTCGCCAGGCGAATCGTCGGCTCAGACATCTCGGTCATACACCCCTTCTCCCTCAAAAGCAAAGGCCGCCTTGCGCCAAATCCAAGCGCAAGGCGGCCCCTTGTCATTACATCAGGCTACAGGACAGCCGCCAACGCGTCGATATCCTCCTGTGTCGTGGCCCAGCTGGTGCAAAAACGCACCACCGTGTGGGTTTCGTCGTACTTTTCCCAGTACTCGATCGCCGCATGCTCGCGAATGCGGGCCATGTCCTCGTTGGGCAGAATCACGAACTGCTGGTTGGTCGGCGTCTCCAAGAAGAACCGGTAGCCGTGCTCGTGCAGCACGCGACGCAGCGCCTGCGCGGTTTCGATCGCCTGACGGCCAATCTCAAAATACAGACCATCGGTAAAGAGCGCCTCGAACTGCACACCCGTCAGGCGACCCTTGGCCAGCAACGCACCGTGCTGCTTAATGCGCGGAATGGGATGCGCCGGAGCGCGCATGCCGCAAAACACCACGGCCTCGCCGCAGAGCGCGCCGCACTTGGTGCCGCCGATGTAGAACACGTCACACAGCTGCGCCAGCTCGGGCAGGGTAATGTCGCACTCATCGGCCGCCAGCGCATAGGCCAGACGAGCACCGTCCACAAACAGCGGAATCTCATGCTTCTGGCACACCGCGTGAATCGCCGCGAGCTCGGCCTTGGAGTACAGCGTGCCGTACTCGGTCGACAGGCTCACGTACACGGCGCCCGGGAACACAGTGTGCTCGTAGCTCTCGTTTTCGTAGAACACCTGAATATAGTTCTCGAGGTCCTCGGCGTGCATCTTACCCTCGTAGCCGGGGATGGTGAGCACCTTGTGGCCGCCAAACTCGATGGCGCCCGCCTCGTGACAGGCGACGTGGCCAGTCTCGGCAGCAACGACGCCCTCGTACGGCGCGAGCAGCATGTCGATCACCGTCGCGTTGGCCTGCGTGCCGCCCACCAGAAAAAACACGTCGGCATCGGGGGCCTGGCAGGCCTCGCGAATAAGTTGCTTGGCGCGCTCGGTATGCGCATCGGTACCGTAGCCGGGCTGTGGCTCCATGTTGGTATCGACGAGCGCCTGCAGCACCGTCGGGTGTGCGCCGTGGGAATAATCGTTGTTGAACGCGAGCATGGCAATCCTCTCTAGCCGGGCACGAGCCCGATGATTCAAACGGGGCTATTGTACGCCGTTGGGATAGGCAATGCGCGCGGCAAGGCACTCAAGCGCCAGCACCAGGGCAAAGCCGCAGCTCACGTCACTCAAAAAGTGTGCACCGATCACGATGCGGCCAAACGCGACGAGCGCCGCGACCACAGCCGCCGCCCAAAAGACCACACGACGGCGCGACGGCTTTTCCTTAAAGGCCGCCGCGGGAAGCCCGGCGAGCATAAGGCCGATCGCCGCGTGCGCCGTGTGTCCGCTCGCAAACGACTTAAAGCCGTCCTTGACTACACCGGCGGCAATATAGGCCCACTTGCCGGGGTTGCCGATCACCCACCACGGCTGAAACTCGAGCCCTTGCGTCACCTCGATTACACGCATGCGAGGGCGCGACCACAGCGGCTTGACGATCACGTTGAGGATAATGGCCTGAGCGACCCACACAGCAAGTACCATCAACGCCCAGCGCGTGAGCTCGTCGGACTCGGTCGTGCGCGTGAGGCGATAGACGATAAGGTTGGCGGCGATCACCAGCACAAACGTCAGCACCAACTGAACAGCGATGAGTTTGCCGCCAACCTTCAGGGACGAGACGATCTCGTAGCCGGCCAGGCCAACGTTGACGAGGATGCCGAGCACGGCGAACCATTTGCTCTCCCTGGAGTCGGGACGCACCGCGCGCACGAGCATAACGCCCGCGACGCTCGCCGTCAGTTCAAACGGCAGCTCGCCGGCGGCCTCGATAAAGCGGCCGTACATGCTGCCGACGTTGAACAGCGCACTCGAGATCTGATAATCGAAGAAACTGCCCACGCCCAGACAAAGGCACAGGACAACCGCGATAATGGCAACATCTTTCTTATAGATGTATCCGAACATGCTTTCCTTTCGATGGGGCCAGAATCAACCTGCAACGTGGCGGGGCAAAGATGACTCCGCCCCGCCACGCCCCTTACTTGTTAGTCATCGTCACTCGCGCCTAATTGCTGCAGCAGCATGAGCGCCGCCGCCACGGGACCGGTACCGTCGTTGGCGTCGAGGCCGCGACCCAGGCCGCTGCCCGCACCGGCGCCCGCCTTGTAGGGCACCGACAGCTTGCGGCTCTTGGGGAAGTTCACCGCGCCATAGCGGGTCTTAAGCTCAAAGGCCACCTTCTTGGGCACGTCGACGCCCAAAAACGTGATGCGACCGCCACTGAGCGTAACGCTCTCGAGCCCCAGGCGCTCGCCGCGAATGCGGATTCGTGCGCGGTTAAACAGGTTGAGTCCCGCCAACGGCAGCTCGCCATGCGCGGCCTCGGTCTCTTCCTGCACCTCATCGATGCTCTCCAGGTCCTCGGCCGCTGCGAGCTTACGGTACACGAGCACGCGCTGATCCACCGCCGGCAGGTACTCCTCGGACAAGAAGTAATCGGCAGGCAGGTTAATGCCCACGCTCGCCGCTTCCACGCCGGCGTCGTCATCGCCGCGCGCCTCGGCTACCGCCTGGCCCAACATCTGCGTAAACAGGTCAAAGCCCACGCTCGACAGGTTGCCGTGCTGCTCGGCTCCCATAAGCGAACCGGCGCCGCGAATCTCTAGGTCGCGCATGGCGATGCGCATGCCGCTGCCCAGGTCCTGGAACTCGGAAAGTGCGGTCAGGCGCGCCGTGGCCTCCTCGGTAAGTGGCAGCTCGCCCGGGAACATAAAGTACGCGTAGGCCTGCGTGGCAGAGCGACCCACACGGCCCTTGAGCTGGTAAAGCTGCGCCAGACCAAGACGCTGCGAATCCTCGATGATCAGTGTGTTGGCGGTCGCGTTGTCGATACCGCTCTCCACGATGGTCGTGGCGATGAGCACGTCGATCTTTTTGGTCGCGAACTCGATCATCACGTCCTCGACCTCGCGCGGGCTCATCTTGCCGTGCGCCACGCCCACGCGTGCCTCGGGCGCGGCCTCGTGCACGCGCGCCACGGCGTCGTCGATGGTCTTGACGCGGTTGGACACGTAGTACACCTGACCGCCGCGGCCCACCTCCAGGCGAATCGCCGCGCTCACCACATCGGGGTCGTACTCCCCCACGTGCACGATCACGGGACGACGCCCGGTCGGCGGCGTGGTGATCAGGCTCATGTCGCGCACGCCGCTCGTGGCCATCTGCATGGTTCGCGGAATAGGCGTTGCCGAAAGCGTGAGCACGTCGATTTGCTCGCGCAGGTTTTTGAGCTGCTCCTTGTGCTGCACACCAAAGCGCTGCTCCTCGTCGATGATCACCAGGCCCAGGTTCTTGGGGTTCACATCGGCAGAAAGCAAGCGGTGCGTGCCGATGAGCACATCGATCGTGCCCTCGGCAAACGCCTTGAGCGCGCGCTTTTGCTGCGCCGGGGTGCGGAAGCGGCTGAGCACCTCGACCTCCAGGCCAAACGGGGCAAAGCGCTCAAAGAATGTCTCGTAGTGCTGTTGGGCCAGAATGGTCGTGGGGCAGAGCACCATGACCTGGCGGCCGGAGTCCACGCACTTAAAGGCCGCGCGCAGGGCGACCTCGGTCTTGCCGAAACCCACGTCGCCGCACAGTAGGCGGTCCATGGGCTTGGGTGCCTCCATGTCGGCCTTGATGTCGGCGATAGCCTCCAGCTGGTCGCGCGTCTCGTCGTAGGGGAAGCTTTCCTCCATCTCGATCTGCTCGGGCGTGTCGGGCGGACAGGCGATACCGGTAATCGACGAGCGGCGCGTATACAGGTCGACCAGGTCAAACGCCAGCTTTTTGGCATTCTTGCGCGCCTTGTTGGTGGCCCGCGTCCAGTCGGCGGTGTTGAGCCTGGTCAAGCGCGGTTTATCGCCGTCGGGACCAACGTAGCGCGTAATGCGGTCAACCTGCTCCAGCGGCACGTAGAGCTTGTCGCCATCGGCGTATTCCAGCAAAAAGTAGTCGCGTTCCTTGCCGCCCACTTCCTGACGCGCAATCTCGCTAAAGAGTGCGATGCCGTGAGTGGCGTGCACCACGTAGTCGCCCGGCTTAAACGGGAAGGTGATCTGCGTAATGTCCACCTTGCGGCGGCTGCGCGCGCGGTTGGCATCCATACGGGCGTTGAGGTCGGCGATCGAGAACACGGCCAGGTTGGCATCGGGCACCACCACGCCCTGCGGCAGGGCGGCATCGACAAAGGTCACACGCCCGCGCGAGATGGTGGGCACGGCGGCACCGGCGGCAGCCTGGGCCGCGCCCGCCTCGAGCGAGCGGGCGTTGAGTGCGTCGGCCTTACGCTCGCGAATGGAAGCGTGGGCCTCCTGGCGTGCGACACGGTCGGCGGAATCCGCCGCTGCCACGCGCACGCGGTCGCCGATAGCGCCGGCATTTTCGGGGGCCGCCGTCAGCGATTCCTCAAAGGTAATGCCCTCATCGCCAAAGGTGAGCTCCATCGACTCGCGCGCACCGCGGTCGGGGATGGCAAACACGCAGGCATAGCGCTTGCCCACGACTTCCTGAATGCGCGTCATAAAACGGTTGTCCGAGCCTGCGATAGCAGGCTGCTCAATCTTGAGCTCGGCCGTCACCGCGCCGCCGGCACGAATGAGGCTTACGTAGTTCAGGCGCTGCTGGGCACCAAAATCGAGCTGTTGAGCGCGCACGTACAGACCGTCCAGGCGGTCAATCCCCGCCTCGCCGGCACGGGCCTCGATATCCTCGTAGGCACGCAGGCAGTCGTCGAACAGCGAGCGCGGCTCGGACAAAACCACAAGCGCCTTGCCGCTCACGTGTGCCAACGGGCTTACGGTCTGGCCGTACATCACCGGCAAAAAGCGGTCGAGCTCGGGCGTGACGATGCGTGCATCCACCATCTCGAGCAGCGCTGCCAGTTTACTGTCATCCTGGCTGGCGCGGTAGAGCGCCACGTGCATGTTGTGGACGGCATCGTCGGTAAGCGCCAGTTCACGGCAGGGGAAGATCTCGATGCTGTCCTCGTTGCCGATGGTTTGGCCCGTGGAGCTCACCATGCGGCGGATGCGGTCAATCTCGTCGCCAAAGAACTCGATGCGCACGGGCGCCTTTTCCTGTGCGGGAAACACCTCGACGGTGTCGCCGTGCACGCGGAACAGACCGGGCGCGTCGGCGGCGCCGGCATTGGTGTAGCCCATGCCCACCAGGCGCTGCGGCACCTCGTCAAAAGGAATCTCCTCGCCCACCGCAAAAGTGGTGGACTCCCAATAGCGACTCTCGACCGGCGGCACGCAGCGCAGCAGCGCACGGGCCGAGGCAACCATGATGCAGTTGTCCCCGCGCACGATGCGCCCCAGAGCCTCGCAGCGCTGCGCCACCACGGCGTCGTCGGGCGCCTGCTCGCGCCACGGATAGTCCTTGCGCTCGGGAAAACGGCACACATGCGCCAAGCCCACGTAGGCGGCAAGGCTGCGCGCGGCGCGATCGGCCGCGTCCTCGCCGCTCACAATGTAGACCGTCGGTCGCGGACGGCGCGCAAACTGGGCGGCCGCCATAAGCGTACGGCCCGACTGCGACACGGCCAGCGTCACGTCCTCGCCGGCATCGAGTCCGGCCTCGACGGTCTGCAAGGCCTCGGCAGTGTAGAGCTGCGCGGCTATACGGTGAATGAGCATGCTGTTCCTCCGGCATTGCAACGCCAAAAGCCCGCCGGGGCAAGCTCGGCGGGTCGTACGTCAAATACATTGTCTGTCATGGTAACGCATGGAGAGGACTCCGGTTCAAGGGCAAACCCAGCCCCGCAAAAAACGCCAGACGAAGATGTGTTCCGCCCTACCCCGCCACGCGCACGCTGGGACACAAATCCGCCAGCGGACACTCGTCGCACTTAGGTTTGCGGGCGTCGCAGATCTCGCGGCCAAAGGTAATCCACTGGTGGTTGACCGATTCCCAATACTCGTGCGGCAAAATCTTGAGCAGATCTTGCTCGGTCTTGAGCGGCTCCTTGGCATGCGTCTTGGGGCTCAACATCAGGCGGTGTGCGATGCGGTTGACGTGTGTATCGACCGCGATGCCCTCGACAATGCCAAACCCCACGTTGAGCACGATGTTCGCCGTTTTGCGCCCCACGCCCGGCAGCTTGACGAGCTCCTTCATGTCGGCCGGTACCTCGCCGCCGTAATCGGCGACGATTATCTGCGCGGCCTCCACGGCGTGCTTGGCCTTACTCTTATAAAAGCCGAGCGACTTAATGGTATCGGCCACATCGGCCACGCTCGCCCCCGCCATGGCCTCGGGCGTGGGCCACTGGGAAAACAGCTTCGGCGTCACCTTGTTGACCTGCGCGTCGGTCGTCTGCGCCGAGAGAAGCACCGCGATGAGCAGCCTAAAGGGATTCTCGTGGTCCAAAAAGCACTCAACCGGGCCATAGCGACGGTTGAGGCGCTCGCACACCTCAACGGCGCGCTCGCGTTTGGCGGCATTGGTCTCGCGTGGCATAACGACTCCTCGGCTCAACGGCACAATAAACTTATGGGCACAATTGTCCCACGTCCGAGACGCTTACGCCTCCAAGAATGCGCCGGTCTGACGGCTCCACAGGCTCGCGTACTCGCCACCCGCCTCGACGAGCTGCGCATGCGTGCCGTCCTCGACGATCTCGCCATCGGCCAGCACCACGATGCGGTCGAGCGCCGCCACGGTGGACAGGCGGTGCGCCACCACAATGGAGGTACGTCCACGCATCAGGTTTTCGAGCGCCTCCTGCGCCAGCGCCTCGGACTCGCTGTCGAGAGCAGAGGTCGCCTCGTCGAGCACCAGAATCGGCGCGTCGGTTAGGATGGCGCGGGCGATAGCCACGCGCTGACGCTGGCCGCCCGAGAGCTTGACGCCGCGCTCGCCCACCATAGTGTCAAAGCCACGGGGCAAGCGGTCGATAAACTCCAGGGCATTGGCCAGGCGCGCGGCCTCGCGAATCTGCTCATCAGTGGCGTCGGGACGACCGTAGGCAATGTTTTCGCGAATGGAGCGGTGGAACAGCAGCGCCTCCTGCGGCACGTAGGCAACCTGGCGGCGCAGGCTCTGCTGCGTGCAGCGCGAGACGTCCTGACCATCCACGAGCACGCGGCCGCCCTGAACATCGTCTAGGCGCAGCAGCAGCTTGGTGAGCGTCGTCTTACCCGAGCCCGATTTGCCCACCAGGCCCACGCGCTGGCCCGCCGCCACATGAAGTGTCAGGTCATCGAACACGCTCTCGCCCGCCGCAGCGCCACGGTACGCAAAGCTCAGCTGCTCAAAATCAATCGCGCCCTCGGTCACTTTAAGCTCGGGAGCGTTCTCGTCGTCTGCCACCAGACGCGGTTCGTCCAGCACGCGCGTCATCTCGGCCGCATCGCCCAAAGCGCGGTTGATGCGCTGCATCATGGAGCTTACGTAGTTCAGGCGCATGGTGAGGTTATAGGTGTAGGTAAAGATCATGACGAGCGAGCCGGCCGAGATGCCAAACCACGCGTTGCCGCCCGCCACGAACACACTCACCACGGCCATGGTGATGACGATGAGGCCCGAGGTCGTAAAGTTGCGCTGCATCATGGCGTGCATCGAGACCGTCTCCGCGTCGCGCGCGGCACGATCGGCGGTGTCGAACAGATCGCGTTCAAAGTCCTCGCGCCCGCAGGTCTTGACGGCCAAGATGTTCGTGACCGCGTCGGAGAGCACGCCCGAGAGCTTGTTCTGCGCGGCGGACGTCGCGGCCGAAAGCGGCATGATGCGCTTGTACATAAGCCAGACAAACGCGATGTAGACGACCATGATGCACACCAGGATCACGGTAAACGTCGGCACCACCGGGGCGAGTGCGGCCACGGTGCAGATGACCGAGGTGATGGTGGGGATGAGCGAATACACCGTCACGTCGACCAGACCCGTGTAGCCGCTCATAAAACGGCTTGTCTGGCTCACAAGCGATCCGCCAAAGCGGCTGGTATGGAATGTCATGGATTGGTTGGAGAGCGTGTCGAAGCATAGACGCGCCAGGTGATAGTTGCCTGCAATCTCGAGCTTGTAGACGGTGTAGTCCTGTAGCTTGGAGAGAATCTGACCCACCAGGTTAACGAGTACGAGCGCCAGGATATAGGGGCCGAAGACCTCAAACACCTGATCACCCGCCACGGGACCGGCTTGAACGCGGTCGACAATGAGGGCCATCACATAGGTATTGGCAAACGTCAGCAAAAAGATGTAGCCCGCCGACGAGAACACCGAGAGAAAGACAATCAGCGGCTGCGTGCGCGTGACACCCCAAAACCGCTGCAGCGTGCGGCGCACGGTGGAGCGTTTCAGCGGACTGGTGTTTCTCTGAGACATGGGCTTCCTTTCGCGTCTGATAGGGCGAAACGCCATTGTTGCACACTAAAGCGCACTTCAGGCAAGCGCGATGTGAAAGGCAGCGGGGTGCCCGCGTTTGCGCCGGTGCCCCGCTGCCTTGTTGCAATTAGTCCTCGTCTTCTTGGTCTGTGGAAAGGCCCGCGGGCGTGAGTCCCAAGATCTCATCGGCTTGGTCGGCGTCTTCCAGCGCGTCGATGTCCTTGAGCTTGCGCTCCATGACGTTGGTGCGCGTGGTGATGATGCCCTCGACCGTTTTGCCCGCGGTCTCGATCTGCTGCTGGGCGCGGCGCAGCGCCTTTTGATAGCGCGGCAGCTCGGCCTTGACGGCGGAGAGCACGCGCAGCACGTCGTCGGTACGTTTTTGCAACTTAAACGTCTGATAGCTCATCTGCAAGCTGTTGAGGATGGCCGCCATGGTGCTGGGACCGGCAACGTTGACGTGATAGTCGCGGCCCAGGGTCTCGATAAGCCCGGGGCGGCTGACGACCTCGGCGTACAGTCCCTCAAACGGAACGAACATGATGCCAAAGTTGGTCGTTGCCGGCACACTCAGGTACTTTTCGCAGATGTCCTTGGCCTCGCGCTTGACCATGGTGTCGAGCGTCTTGCGCGCAGCCGCCACGGTCTCCGCATCGCCCGACTCCTGCGCGTCGAGCAAGTGCTCGTACGCGTCGCCCGGAAACTTAGAGTCAATCGGCAGCAGCACGGGGTCGCCCTCGTCCACCGGCAGCTTGACGGCAAACTCAACACGCTCCGAGGCTCCGGGCCTGGTGGCAACGTTTTCCAGATACTGGTCGGGCGTAAGGATGTCCGCCAGGATTGCACCCAACTGCACCTCGCCCAAAATGCCACGCGCTTTTACGTTGCCCAGCACGCGCTTAAGGTCGCCTACGCCGGTGGCAATGGACTGCATATCGCCCAAACCCTTGTACACAGCCTCGAGCTGGTCGCTCACTTGCTTAAACGATGCAGACAGGCGATCGTTGAGCGTACGGGAGAGTTTCTCGTCCACCGTCGCGCGCATCTGATCGAGCTGCACGTTGTTGTCCTTGCGGATGGCGCCAAGCTGGGCATCGACCGTCTCGCGCACCTTGTCCAGGCGGTGCTCGATGCCCTCGCGGTTGGCGCCAAGCTGTTGGGCCGTCTCGCGGCGCAGGTCATCCATACGGTCGCCAGCCTGCGAGAACTCACGCGCGATGGTCAGGTAGCGTTGCTGCTCCACGGCGGCATCGGTTGTCTGCTGCTGCGCGATGGCATTTGCCGTGCGGCGGGTTTCGGCCAACGCGACGTTCAGGGTGTCGAGCGCATTGTTGGCCTGCTCGAGCGCAGCCAGCATCTCTGCCCCGCTATCGCCGCGCTCCTGCAGCTCGGCGCGAAGGCCCTTAAGCTGCAGGGCACAAGCCACAGCAACCCCCACCGCCACCAAGGCGACCACAACAAGCACGATATCAATAGCAGACATAGACTCCGCCCAACAAACTCAATCGATCATCAATCAAAACCGCGATCAATCTTACCCCGCCACACGCACCGGGCGCTCCACGGCAATCGGGCAAATGGATTTTGGGCCACAGGCGCTAAGACGCTAACTCTCCCAGCCGGCGCGGATGGTTGTTATGACATCGCCCAGGCGCTGGCTGAGAGCCGCCAAGTGCTCAAGCACCTCACTGGGCGAGGCGCCATTGAGAATGCACGTGAGGGCATATGAGGCCAAGAAGATTGCCGCGAGTCCCAACGGGATCAGCACGATCATCGCCAGCGTACGCAGGCACTGGGCCCAGCGACGGCGACGCGCACGACGTTTATCGAACGCGAGCTCCTGGGCATATGAATCCTGCTGTACGGAATAGGACTCTGGGGCCGCCTCGCCCGCAGACGATACCGCGGGCGCGGTGTTTTGCACAGGAGGTTGGACGGCCGCCCCTTGCATTTGCATCTCCATGAGCCGTTGCTGCTGGCGCAACATGCGCTCGGCTTGTTGCTGCGGGGTCTCAAGAAACAGATCCATGCTGGCCTCCAAAATCGGAGCATTCGACGCTTACGACCAGCATCCCGCACCATCGCGGCCGCGGCAACGAAATCCGCGGCAATAGCCGCAAAGATTCTATAGTCAGAAAGCTGTCGAAAACCTCAACAACTCCCCTACCAGCACTTTCTCTGAGCTTTTTTTATCGAATGATCTTTTGCCCTTCCGCCCTTACGCCAACCGACCAAAACCTAACCAAAAGCTTGACGGAAATTGTGAAGACCGGGACCCCACACAAAAAGTGCCGCCCCAAAAGGGGCGGCACACAAACTTCTAATCAGCTTTTCAGTAACGAGCACGCGACGACCCGAAGCGGGCCGGGAGGGCCGGACTACCTTCCCTCAACGCGACCCTGCGAAGCCGTGAGCGAGGAGGGAAGGTAGTCCGGCCCTCCCGGCCCAGCTCACGCTAGCACCACGCGCTAGTAGTTCACCACCTGCTCCTCAAAGTACGCCTTCGGGTGGTTGCACACCGGGCACACCTCGGGCGCCTCGGCACCAACATGCAGGTGCCCGCAGTTCAGACACTTCCACACCTTTACGCCCTCGCGCTCAAACACCTCGCCCGATTCAATGCGCTCGACGAGCTTGTTGTAGCGCTCCTCGTGGGCCTTCTCGACAGCGGCGACACCACGGAACTTCTCGGCGATCTCGGCAAAGCCCTCCTCCTCGGCGGTCTTGGCAAACTCGTCATACATCGTGGTCCACTCGTAGTTCTCGCCCGCGGCGGCGTCGCGCAGGTTGTCCAGAGTGCCCGGAACGGCGCCATCGTGCAGATACTTAAACCACAGCTTGGCATGCTCGGACTCGTTGCCCGCCGTCTCGGCAAAGATATTCGAGATCTGAACGTAGCCGTCCTTTTTGGCCTTGGATGCATAGTAGCGATACTTGGTGTGTGCCTGGGACTCACCGGCAAAAGCAGTCTCGAGGTTCTTCTTGGTCTGAGAGTTCTCAAAATCCATAGGTGTACTTCCCTTCAACACATGCCGCCCATAGGCTTTGAGCGGCCTTGTCTTTAGGATGCCCTCATGCCGAGAATCTAAACCTTACAATCCTGTTTTTCAGATTCGGGTGGGCTACACGCTTAGCCAGCGGTCACCCTCCACGCGGCAAAAGCCCTCACGCTCCAAGTCGGTCAAAATGCCTGCGACAAGATCGCGCTCGACCGGCTCGCGGCCTGCTGCCGCCTCCATTTCGTTGACACCCGCCACGGCCTCGGCGAGTGTGATGCCCGCCGGCCGCCCATCGCGCGCAGCCAGCAGCATGCGCACAATATGGGCGCGCTTTTGACGGCGCGAGCCCTCAAACTTGGATTGACGGCTATAGCTCGCCGAGCGCCTGGACGGATTGGGCAGCGTCTTTTTAAGATACGCGCCGTAATCCAGCAACGCGTAATACCACGCGCGCGGCGTGTCGGCATCGTCTTGAGGCAAGGCAAAGGGCGCAATCTCATCCGCCACCGCACCGGGGGCCGCCGGACAGGCAGCTTGAATCAGCGGCACCAGCTCGCGATCGGGAACGGCCGGCACATCGGGAAAGAAATGATGCAAAAAGACCGTGCGCACGTTGGTCTCCAGATACACGCCCGGAAGATCGAATGCAAACGAACGGATGCCCTGCGCCGTTGCCGGGCCAATGCCGGGCAACGCGACCAGATCGTGCATCTCACGCGGAAACTCCCCATCCCAGTCCTCCACAACGCACTGTGCAGCCCTGCGAAGCGCCAGGGCGCGGCGATTGTAGCCCATCCCCTGCCACGCATCCAAGACATCGGAAGGGGCGGCCTGAGCAAGCGCCCGGACAGTCGGAAAGCGATCGAGCCACGCCGGCATGCGCGCCTCCACGCGCGGCACCTGCGTCTGCTGCAGCATGACCTCGGAAAGCCAGATGATATACGGGTCGCGCGTGCGGCGCCACGGAAGGTCGCGATAACGCAGGACCCCTTCCGAACGAATCATCGAACGAAAGGGGTCCTGAATCATGACAATGCTCCTTATGCGGCGCTATTCCTCCCGGCAAGCATACGCGCAAGCGGCGTACTCGGGAAACGCATCGCGGTCGGCGAACTTGGGATCGACAGCCGGAAACTGGCGATGGGCGACGATATCGCCGAGCGAAACGGAATCGAGATAGTCGCGCATCAGCGCCTGGGCTCCGGCCCACAGGGGATGATAGCAGCACGTGCCCATGCGCGCACAGTCGCCATCGGGCGCGGTGCAATCATTCATAACCATGGGGCCCTGAACGGCCTCTACGACCTGACGGATCGTGACATCGTCGGGGCTCACCTTAAGGCGCATGCCGCCATGAACACCACGCAGGCTCTCCACAATGCCGGCCTGAACCAAGCCGTGCTGAATCGAACGGGCAAACGAATACGGAACATTGACCTCTTCGGCAGCAGTGCGAACAGAAAGCAACCGCTCCGGCTCCTCGGCAAGCATCGCAAGCATGCGAAGGGCATAATCAGTCTTCCTCGATATGTCCATGTTTCCCCTTTCAAGGAATACGAACAGCTCGAACGAGCTCCGGGGCCGAGCTTGTGTCGAGACGCCAAATGACCGCCTGAACAACCAAATTATAAAATGGGTGTTCACTGAATGCCGCACTTGAAGACTAGCTGAATCAGGTACGGCCTAAAGTGCAATTTAGTATAACCGAACCCCCTGCTTCATTGAACAGATGTTGCGCAACAAACCCCCTGTTTGAACACATATATCAGTAGAGGCCGGCTCGCTCGTTGCAAATGCGGTGATTTGGATAAAGAGGCATATAAGATCGAGGGCCTATTAAACGCAAAAAGCCACGTCCGAAGACGTGGCTTTAATTGCGTTGGCGGGAAGTACGGGGCTCGAACCCGCGACCTCCGACGTGACAGGCCGGCGCTCTAACCAAACTGAGCTAACTCCCCAGGCAGTCGTTCGCGTTTGTTTCCGCTCGCGTGCGCTGCGGGGATTAGTATACACAGAAGTCTGTCCGCCGCGCAACAACTTTTTTGAAAAAGTTTTTCGGTCCCTCCGGGAGGGTCTCCGGGGCCGGCTGGCGCGGGTTGAGTTTGCTGCTCTACAGTCCTGCGCAAGACGGAAAGCACATTAAGTGCTTTCCTTTGCGTGCGGAACTCGCGACAAACTCAACCCG
>DBFBAP010000014.1:0-46243 GCA_048245415.1 Collinsella sp.
CATGCCGGGGCGGACCGGGACGGGTTCAACGGCAGGCCCCGCCGACCGATTGCAAGCGGTCGGCGGGGCCATTGTGGCTCTTGACAGCGGATTGGGTCATATGAGCGAAAGCCCGCCAGAGCGAGCAAGGTGCCTTGAAACAAGGCGGCATTGACCTTCTGGTCATGCCGCCGAAGTTGAAAGGCAGATTGCCGCTCTGGCGGGCTTGCAGCGTCGACTGGTTACGCGGTTTGGTAAAACCGCGTAACTAACAAACCTGGGTTTTGCCGATCATGATGTTGAGGATCTCGACGTCGGTATCTTTCATACCCACACGGCCCACGTAGCCCATGCTGGCGATTGTCTGCTCAACGGTATCTTGGATCAGGCCCTCGCCGGCGCGGAAGCCGCGACCCTGCATGGCCATATCATGGCCCAGAATCGCCGCATCGACGGCAGCCGAGATCTTGGCGGCACAGCTCGCCTTGGCGCCGTCGCACACGATGCCGCCCACGTTACCGAGCGTATTCGAGACCGTCGCGCCAATCTGCTCGCGCGTGCCACCGCACAGCCAGGTAATCGCAGCGCCGGCGCCGCACGCGGCGCAAATAGCACCGCAAAACGCCGAGAGCGCACCAATATAGCTCTTGATATGCACGGCGATAAGATCGGACAGCATCACGGCGCGCACCAGGCGCTCGTGGTCGCAACGCAGGTACTCGGCATACTCCATGACGGGCAATGCGCAGGTAATGCCCTGATTGCCCGAGCCGCACACAATGGCGACCGGCAGCGCGCAGCCGTTCATGCGGGCGTCGGACCCGGCGGCCGCACGGGCACGGGCACGGCAGGCGACGTCATCGGCACGAGCACCCAGCAGCGTGCGGCCCACCTCGGCGCCCCAAGCGTGCGCAAGGCCCTCGGCACTGATCGCGCCATTCAGCTCAATCTGACGCTCAACGGCAGCGCGGGCGTCCTCAATGTCGCCGTCCTCAATAAAGTCGATGATGGACTCAATCGACATGGGCGTGTCGGCCTTATCCGCCGCCCGCTCGGCCACCACACGCTCGGCGCAGGCGGCACACTCCCCCGCCGACTTGCCGCATACCGGAATACCGTCGAGCGTATGGCACGTGACATTGGTGTGATGATCGGTAATCTCGACGACCGCGGTATGGCCCCCGGCCGTGGCAGTCACCTTGATGTAGAGGTTGGGCACACCCTCGACAAGCGACACATCGCAGTAGCCGGCGTCGGCGAGGAGCTCGGCCACGCGTGCACGGTCTTCATCGTTAACGCTCTCGAGCACCTCGAGAGCGCTCTTAGCGTCGCCACCCACGGCACCCAGCACGGCTGCCGCCTCAATACCGTGCATACCACCCGAGTTGGGCACGGTCACGCTCTTAACGTTCTTGATGATGTTGCCCGAGCAGGCAACGTCCATATGATCGGGCTCGCAACCGAGCGTCTGGCTCGCCAGTGCCGCTGCATAGGCAACGGCAATGGGCTCGGTGCAGCCGAGCGCACAGACAAGCTCGCGGTTCAAAACATCGCAAAACGCGGCATCACGAAGGGAATCGGTAGGCATAGGTATCTCCTACTTGTATAACGGACTGGGCTCTCGAAAATAATTAGTTCTTTTATTTGATAACAATGCATCAAAAACCGCAACCATGGTTCCGGCAGACGGCGCTCAAGCGCAAACTGACGACATTCATTCACGAGAAGCCGGTCTTGTTGCATGCTAAAGCGTTTGAACAAAAAACGCCCGAGCGTTTACGCAAAAGTCGCGCTATCATGCAGTCGAACGCGGTAAACACCTTTAGCATTTGCGCCGCACAGACCAGAGAGGAACCATCCATGAAGATCGGTATCGGTAACGACCACGCCGCCGTCGAGCTCAAGAACATCATTTCCGAGCACCTGAAGGAGCGCGGCTGCGAGGTCGTGAACTTTGGCACCGACACCTCCGAGAGCTTTGACTACCCCATCGCCGGCTACAAGGTGGGTAAGGCCGTTGCCAACGGCGACGTCGACCTGGGCATCCTCATCTGTGGCACCGGTGTCGGGATTAGCCTGGCTGCCAACAAGGTCGAGGGCGTACGCGCCGTTGTGTGCTCCGAGCCCTTCAGCGCCAAGCTCTCTCGCATGCACAACAATACCAACGTGCTCGCCTTTGGCGCCCGCGTCGTGGGCTCCGAGCTCGCCAAGATGATCGTCGACGAGTGGCTCGACGCCGAGTTTGAGGGTGGTCGTCACGAGCGTCGCGTTAACCTCCTCAACGAGATCGATCACACGCGCGGCCTTAAGATCGTCGACGAAGCCTAAACTATTCAGTGCCACAAGCTAACAGCAGGGGCCCGCTCGGAACACATGACCGAGCGGGCCCCTGCATAGATTTTGGAATAAAAGGGCGCCGCGGATGGAGTTCCGCGGCGCCCAAGCCACACGCTAACAGCTTTAAGGAGTCAAAGCTGGTTTAGCCAAAGAAGCGCTTGATCTCAATCTCGGCGTTCTCCAGGCAGTCGGAGCCGTGGATCACGTTGGCGTTGACATCGACGGCAAAGTCGCCGCGGATGGTACCAGGAGCAGCCTCAAGCGGGTTGGTAGCGCCCATGAGGGTGCGCATCTTAGCAACAGCGGAGAGACCGGAAACGACCATCTTGACGACCGGACCGCTCGTCATAAAGTCGCAGAGACCGCCAAAGAAGGGCTTGTCGGCCAGATGGGCGTAGTGCTCCTCGACGGTAGCGCGCTCGAGCGTGGTCATCTCCATGCGCTCGATGACAAGGCCGCTGCGCTCAATGCGAGCAACAATCTCGCCGATTTTGCGATCGCGCACGGCGTCGGGCTTAATCATGATGAAGGTCTTCTCGATAGCCATAAAAGTAGCCTTTCAAGTAGGTTCGCGCGTGCCCAAGTCCCATTCCGGCACCCGCCTGGACTGCATCGTAACAGAGTTTTAGCTGCAGTTAAACAAAAAGCTGTTTATTGAAACGTTGCAATTTATTGAAGCGTTCCATATGTGTCACTTCTGTTTCGAAGCCCGATTAGAGTACCATCCGACTGCCCATCAACCGCATCGAGCAGAGCAGACGGTCGGTTGCCGCCCGCGAACGTACCCCCCTTCACAACCTGCCCAAAGGTCCTACAGAACTTCTCGACAAGCCCCTCCCCCATAGCAACAAAATACGGGCGCCCACATCAGCAGACGCCCGTAAAGCAAAAAACGATTCCTCAATAAATGGACAATACGGCTTCAGCCAAACCTCTACTTTGCCCCGTGGCCCATCTCGACGACCTTAGTCAGCGATCCAAACACGCCCTCGTCGGCCACGAGCTGCGCCTTGGCACGCTGCAGCTGCACGGCAACGGCGGCAGGGGCGGTGCCGCCCTCGGTCGTGCGCGCGGCGACAATCGACGGGATGTCGAGCGCCTCGGTAATGTCGCGCTCAAAGAGCGGGCTTGCCTCCTGGAACACTTCAAACGGCAGGTCCTCAAGATTGCAGCCGCGCTTCTCACACATCAGAACCAGATGCCCCACCACGGCATGTGCCTCGCGGAACGGCAGACCACGCTTGGCCAGGTAATCGGCAACATCGGTGGCGGCAAGGTGACCCACGCCGCACTCGCGCGCCATGGCATCCTCGTTGACGGTCCAAGTCGAAATCATACCAGCCATAACCGACAGGCACTGCATGAGCGTATGAGCGGTATCGAGCGCGCCCTCCTTGTCCTCCTGCAAGTCCTTGTTATAAGCAAGCGGCAGGCCCTTCATGGTTACCAGCAGCTGCACCAGGTTGCCGTACACGCGACCGCTCTTGCCGCGGATAAGCTCGGCAAAGTCGGGGTTCTTCTTCTGCGGCATGATGGACGAGCCGGTGGAGTACGAGTCGGAAAGCGTGATAAAGCCAAATTCGGAGCTCGACCACAGCACGATCTCCTCGGAAAGACGCGACAGGTGCATCGCCATGACGGATCCGGCGTAATGCAGATCGAGCAGGAAATCACGGTCGGAAACCGCATCGAGCGAGTTGGGAATCACGCCCGCAAAACCAAGTTCGGCAGCCGTCATCTGGCGATCGAGCGGATAGCTCGTACCGGCAAGCGCGGCAGCACCCAGCGGGCAGTTGTCGGCGGCATCAAAGGCGGCCTTCAGGCGCGTAAAGTCGCGCGCGAACATCCAGGAATACGCCAGCAGATGATGCGACAGCAGCACGGGCTGAGCGTGCTGCATGTGCGTGTAGCCCGGCAAAATCACCTTGTCGTACTTCTTAGCCGCATCCACCAGCACATGGCGCAGCTCTAGATTGGCCTCCATGAGCTCCTTGGCCAGCGCCTTGACGCCCAGTCGCGTATCGGTCGCCACCTGGTCGTTGCGCGAACGCCCAGTATGCAAGCGCTTACCGGCCTCGCCGATGCGACGCGTCAGCTCGCTCTCGATGGACATATGAATGTCTTCGTCGTTGATGTCGAAGGTAAAGTTGCCGGCATCGATATCCTGTTCGATTCCGGTCAGGCCCTCGGCAATCGCGCGCTCGTCCTCGGCACTGATGATGCCCTGGGCCGCCAGCATTTTGGCATGCGCCTTAGAGCCGGCGATATCCTGCTTATAGAGATGTTTGTCGACCGGCAGCGACGCGCCAAACTCCTGCGTGACCTCGGCCACACCTGCCTCAAAACGACCGCCCCAAAGAGCCATGGAACCGTCCCCTTTCTCCAAATACCAAAACAAGCGCCCAAAGCAATGCGCCATATCGCTAAAGCGATTTTTCAACCGCTAGTTTTACACACTCCCTGCCGCGCGCGGGGCCATGTGGCTAATTTGCAAAGAAGTGACGCACCATGCACTTGGCGCCCAACGTCTCCCTCCGGATGTTGCCCTGCGAACCATCGATCCAGGCCTTCAGGCTCATAGGAACGTCCTCGACCCTTACAGCATCGAACTCGGGCGCGAGGGCAAGCAAAGCATGCGCGATAGCATTGAACATAATGGATACTCCTCATATATATAGGCACAGAGCCGCCAAATTGATAGAAGGAGCCCCGCCGGACAACCCCGGCGGGGCTCGGACTCAGCCGCAGACGCGGCATCATATATGCGGGCGGAACGTAGGGGCCACCGATGTTAAGAAGTGTCAGCAAGCATAACGAAAGGTAGGGACCCCGTGCGCCCGTTATGTATCACGCGGATGGGCCGCGCGGATACCAAGGGAAGGAGGCGCTAGGCCTGGGCGGCAGCAGAGCTGGGGCCCTGGACCTTTGCCCACGTCTTGAGCGACAGCGTATCGATCTCGATAAAGCCGGCGCTGGCCTTCTCGTCAAACGTGGTGTCGCGGTCGTAGGTAGCCAGACCGTAGTCGTAGAGGCTGAAGGGGCTCTTGCGGCCGACGACATGGCAGTTGCCCTTAAAGAACTTCAGACGGACAGTGCCGGTCACGAACTTCTGGGTATCGGCCATAAAGGCATCGAGCGCGTTTTTGAGCGGGCTGTACCACTGGCCGTTGTACACGGCGGTGGCCCAATCCTGCTCGAGCTTGATCTTGGTCTTGAGCAGGTCGCCCTCGACGCAGATGTCCTCGAGCGCCTTGTGGGCGGTGATGAGCGTCAGGGCTCCGGGAACCTCATAGCACTCGCGGCTCTTGAGGCCCACCAGACGATCCTCAACCAGGTCAAGACGGCCAAAGCCGTTGTCGCCCGAAATCTTGTTGAGGGCGATGACGATCTCGGAGAGCTTCATCTTCTTGCCGTCGACGGCGACGGGCTTGCCGGCCTCAAACTCAATCTCGGTGTAGGTCGGGGTGTCCGGCGTGTCCTCGGGGTTCTTGGTCATAACCCAAGCGTCGTCGAGCGGCTCGTTCCAGGGATCCTCCAGGTGACCGCACTCAATGGCACGACCCCACAGGTTGTCGTCGATGGAGTAGGGGTTGTCGTTGGCACCCTCGGGAACCGGCACGCTGTGGGCGTGGGCATAGGCGACCTCGTCGGGACGGCACTTCAGGTCCCACTCGCGAACCGGGGCGATAACCTTGAGCTCGGGGTCGAGGGCCTTGACGGCGGCCTCAAAACGGACCTGGTCGTTACCTTTGCCAGTGCAGCCGTGGGCGACGTAGGTCGCGCCAAACTCGTGGGCGACCTCAACAAGCTTCTTGGCAAGCAGCGGGCGAGACAGGGCGGAGAGCAGCGGATACTTATTCTCGTACATGGAGTTTGCGGCGATGGCTTTGGTCAGGAACTCATCGGAGAACTCGTCGCGCAGGTCGAGCACCTGGCAATCGAGAACGCCCAGGTCGAGCGCCTTCTGCTTCTTGGCATCCAGTCCGGTCTCTTCCTGGCCCACGTTGCCGCAGACGCAAACGACATCGAGATTCTTCTCGTCCTGGAGCCACTTGACACATACGGATGTATCAAGACCACCGGAATATGCGAGAACGACTTTTTCCTTGCTCATGGCTGTTTCCTTTCGCCCTTGGTAGCTAGTTAGAACATCGGTCAGTTGCAAGTCATTTCAAGGTCATATACCGTGCAATATCAGGTTAAATAGCAAAAATCAGCACATACATGCCCTAGAAACATGCAGCAATGTCGTGCTAAAACCCAACGACCTCAAAATGACTCTGTTGAGGCAATTCGCCCCATGCGGACAGAGACGATTGTTATCGTCGTCGGGAAATTGCGCGCTGGCGTCGGATGGCATTGTCTGCAGTGGTGATGATCTTTACGACCTGCATCTGCCTCTCCTCTCACGTATCGCCGGGCGCAATTCAAATATCGCAAACGGTACCTTTTCCTCGGTAAACGGCTCTTTTGCCGTCTCCGTTTTCGATGGTCGCTATATTACGCTAAAGTGCCCGCAGCACAAGCGACAAATTCAAATTTCTGAAAAGTTTTTTCATTACTTTGTGAAGCGTGGTGCAAATACGCACCATTCCTGCGAAAATACGCTCGACTACTAGTTGATGGTTATAACGTCTGAAACAATCTCGAAACGAAAGGCGCATTTTTATGCAAACTTACGAATCGGACGCCAACATCGGCAACATTAAGATTCTCGCCGTCGATATGGACAAGACGCTGCTGACCGACGAGCGTGTGCTGCCCCAGGGTCTTGATGAGCGCCTGGACAAGCTCGCCGACGCCGGCATCGTATTCTGCCCCGCCAGCGGACGTCCCGCCCCCAAGCTCGAGGAGATGTTCGAGGGCATCAAAAACCGCCTCGCCTTTTGTCCCGACAACGGAGCGTGCGTGATCTATCGCGGCAGCTATATCTATAAGAGCAATATTGACGTGGAGCTGTATCAGCAGGTCTTGAGCCGTGCCTCGGAGGATCCTCGCGCTGTCCCCGTCCTGTGCTGCTTCGACGAGTTCTACGTGCTTGCCCGCGACCGTCAATACCACGACGAGATCAGCGTCTACTACAACACAATCAACTACGTCGACAGCTTTGAGGGCATTGATTTCGAGTCCAACAAGATTTCGGTCTTCTTCCCCGGCTACGACGCCGAGCCCGCTTTCCGCGAGACCTATAGCCCCGAGTTCTCGGACAAGCTCTACGTCACCAACGCCGGGCGCGAGTGGATCGACTTTATGAACCTGGGCGTCGACAAGGGCGCCGGCGTCGCGCACCTGTGCGAACACCTGGGCATCGATATCGCCGACGCCGCCGCCGTGGGCGACACCTACAACGACATCCCCATGCTGGAGCGCGTCGGGCATAGCTTTATCGTGGACAATGCCGAGGAGCACATGAACGCGCACGCCAAGTGGCGCATTCCGAGCAACAACGACGGGGGCGTACTGACGCTCATCGACGCCATCCTGGCGGCTCGTTAAACTCGCCGCCATGCCCGGGGCCGGCCGTTTGATTTTTGCTCGGTCAGGTCCTGGGCTCACTCGAAGGCCACATTAAGTGGCCTTCGGCTCGTGCGGAATCTACAAAAATCAAACGGCCGGCCCCGGGCATGGCTACGTTGACTTGCTTGCCGCTTGGATGGCGTCTTGGCGCCTAGATACTTGGCTGATTTTTTGGAATGAAGGGGGCTCCTTGTTGGCAAGGAGCCCCCTTCTGCTCTTGGTCACTTTGGGGTTGATGGAGGGTCTTTATTTGGCGTCGGCCCAGGTTATGCCGGTGCTGGCTTCGGCGATGAGGGGTACGCGTAGGTCTACGACGTGTTCCATGACGTCTTGGACCATGGCGGTCAGGCGCTCGACTTCGTCGATGGGGCACTCAAAGTCCAGCTCGTCGTGCACTTGCAGGATCATGTGGGCGGCAAAGCCTTCCTCTTCCAGGCGGCGGCTTACGCGGGCCATCGCGATCTTGATGATGTCGGCGGCGGTTCCCTGCATGGGATGGTTCATGGCCGTGCGCTCGCCAAAGCCGCGGAGTTGTGGGTTTTTGGCCTTGAGCTCCGGAATATGACGACGGCGGCCGTACATGGTCTCGGCGTAGCCCGTCTGCTTGGCGCGTGCCACCACGTTGTCGAGGAACGTGCGCACGCCCGGGTAGGCCTCGTAGTAGCGGTCGATCATGTCGCGTGCCTCGGCCATCGAGATATGCAGCGACTGCGACAGGCCGTAGGCCTGCTGGCCATACACGATGCCAAAGTTCACGGCCTTGGCGCGACTGCGCAAGTCGGGCGTTACCTCGGACACCGGCACACCAAACACGCGCGCCGCCGTCTCGGCATGGAAGTCCTCGCCCTCGTTAAAGGCGCGCACCAGGTGCTCGTCACCCGAGAGATGTGCCAGCAGACGCAGCTCGATCTGCGAGTAGTCCACCGCCAAAAAGACGCTTCCCTCGCCTGCCGAAAACGCCGTCTTGACGGTACGACCCAGCTCCGAGCGCGTCGGGATGTTCTGCAGGTTCGGGTCGCTCGAGGACAGACGCCCCGTTGCCGTGATGGTCTGGTTGTACGTAGTGTGTACGCGACCGTCACCACGGCGTAGCGGGCCCAGCGTGTCCAGATAGGTGGACTTGATCTTAGACTTCTCACGCCAGTCCAAGATCAGACGCACGATTTCGTGGTCACGCGCAAGGTCGCTCAGCACCTTGGCGTTGGTCGAATAATAGCCGCGCTTAGTCTTCTTGAGGCCCTTGGTCGGAAGCCCCATCACATCAAAGAGCACGTGCGACAGCTGCATGGGACTGCCAATATTAAAGGTCTCGTCACCCGCCAGGTCGCGAATACTGCGCTCAACCTCGGTAATCTGGGTCGCCAGACCCTCGGACAGACTGTGCAGACGGTCGGGGTCCACGAGCATGCCCGCGCGCTCCATCTTGGCAAGTACCGGAACGAGCGGCATCTCGATGCCATCGAACACGTTGGCGGCATTCTCACGGGCCATGCGGTCGCGCAGCGGTGCGACCAGCGCCAGCGTCAAGGCCGCCGTGCGAGCGGCGGGCGCCGGAGCGTCCTCACCGGAACCCTCTGCGCCGCGCTCCGCAGGCAGCGCCATCTGCAGATACGTATCGGCAAGATATGCCTCATCGAACTCGGAGCGATCGGAATCCAGCAGATAGGCAGCGACCACGGTATCGAAGATACGCGTGGAATCGGCAGCGAGCGGATCCATGAGCTCGGGCTCAGAAGAATCGATGGGCGAAAGCTCGTGCAGCAGCGCCTTCGTATCCGGGCTCGCCACGCGGCCCTCCATAAACAGGCGCGCAAGCACGCCGGCGATCACACCGTGAGCGAAGTTGAAGCCATCGACTACGGCAGTGGAGGCGCCGTCGCCCTCCTCGAGCGCGAACAGGCCCTTGGACGTCGCCAGCCACAGCGTGCGCGTCAGTCCAAAGAGCGCGCCCTCTTCCTTGTCGTCGCCCACCACGGCGGCAACCCACTCGTCGGCATCAATCGCGCGGGAGACCTCAGCCGCAACGGCACCAAGCGCGTCAGCTTCGCCGGCGGCTGCACGAACCATCGCAGGCATCTCAAACATACTGGAGACAGCAGCAGCCCCGCCCTCGCCGCCGATCAGCGCCAAGAAACGGTTCTGCATGGCGGTGATACCAAGCGTGCCCAGCGCAGCGGAAACCTCATCGGCAGAATACGCCGGGAAGGACGTCGCCTCAAAATCGAGCTCAACGGGCGCATCGGTGCGGATGGTCGCGACCTTGCGGCTCAGCAGCGCGTCGTCGATGTGCGCGCGCAGGTTCTCGCCCATCTTGCCCTTGACCTCGTCGGCATGCGCGATGACTTCGTCCAGGCTACCGTACTTCGCAATGAGCGCACTCGCCTTTTTGGGACCGATGCCCGGTACACCGGGGATGTTGTCGGACGTATCGCCCTTTAGACCGTAAAAATCGGGCACGAGCGCCGGCGTAATGCCGTGATACAGGTCGTCCACGCTCTCGGGCGTCATGATCGCCACGTCAGACAGGCCCTTACGGGTCGAGACCACGTTGACGTGCTCGGTCACGAGTTGATACATGTCGCGGTCGCCGGTCACCAGTAGCATGTCGCAGCCGGCCTGCTCGCCCAGGCGCGCCATGGTTCCCAGGATATCGTCGCCTTCCCAGCCCTCGGACTGCAGAATCGGCACGTTGAGCGCGGTGAGCAGCTCCTTAATCATAGGGAACTGCGCATGCAGATCGGGGTCCATGGGCGGGCGTTGCGCCTTATACTGCGGCAGCATCTCCATGCGCACGCGCGGCTTACCCTTGTCAAACGCCACGACCACACCGTCGGGGTTAAAGGCATCAATCATCTTAAGAAACATGTTCAGAAAGCCAAAGATCGCGTTGGTGGGGCGACCGTCCGGCGCGTTCATGGTCGGCGGCACGGCGTGAAAGGCGCGGTGCATGAGCGAGTTGCCGTCGATAACGGCAAAAGTGCGGCGCTTGTCAGACAAATTAAATACCTCGCTTTGGGCTGGGCACGGTTTGCTCACTCCAGTTTACACGCTCCCCGCCCCGCGGCCACCTCACATCAAGCTCCCCCGCCACCGTGAGCCCGCGCGTGATACGATGGCTCACGGTACATCAACCAGCACGATCGATCCGAAAGGAGCCTGCGTCATGGAGCGTCCCTGCGCATGGAAAAAGTACACGCCACAGCAAGTCGAGGAGCTCGAGGAGCTTTGCCGCGGCTATAAGCAGTTTTTGAGCGAGAACAAGACCGAGCGCCTGTGCGTCAAGACCGGCATCAAGATGGCCGAGGAGGCGGGATACGTCGACCTGGAGACCGTGATCGCCGAAGGCCGCGAGCTCAAGGCAGGCGACAAGGTGTACGCCGCCAATCACGGCAAGGACCTCATGCTCGTCAACCTGGGCAACGCCCCGCTCGAGCAGGGCTTTAACATCCTGGGCGCCCACGTGGACTCGCCGCGCCTAGACCTTAAGCAGAACCCCGCCTTCGAGGCCGGCGACATGGCCTACCTCGACACGCACTACTATGGCGGCGTCAAGAGCTACCACTGGGTCGCTTCCCCGCTCGCACTCGTAGGCGTCATCTGCAAAAAGGACGGCACCACCGTCGACATCAACATCGGCGACAAGGCAGATGACCCAGTCTTCACCATCTCCGACCTGCTGATCCACCTCTCGAGCGAGCAGATGGCCAAGCCCGCCAAGGACGCCGTCGACGCCGAGATCCTCGACGTGATCGTGGGCGGCCGTCCCGTCAAGTTTGACGAGAACGACAAGGACGCCCCCAAGGAGCCCGTCAAGCAGATGTTCCTGGACATCCTCAAGGAGCAGTACGACGTCGAGGAGGAGGACTTCCTCTCCGCCGAGATCGAGGTCGTGCCCGCCGGCCCCGCCCGCGACATGGGCCTCGACCGCTCCATGATTCTGGGCTATGGCCATGACGACCGCGTCTGTGCCTACCCCTCCATGCTCGCCCAGATCAACGTCACCAACGTGGAGCGCACGAGCATCACGCTCATCGTCGACAAGGAGGAGATCGGTTCCGTGGGTGCCACCGGCATGACGAGTCGCTTCTTCGAGAACACCGTCGCCGAGATCATGATGCTCGCCGGCGAGGACAGCCCGCTGGCTCTGCGCCGCGCGCTCGCCCGCAGCCGTATGCTCTCCTCCGACGTGTCCGCCGGCTTCGACCCGGGCTATGCCGGCAAGTTCGAGACCAAGAACGCCGCCTTCATGGGTCGCGGCCTGTGCTTTAACAAGTACACGGGCAGCCGCGGCAAGGGCGGCTCTAACGACGCCGACGCCGAGTATGTGGCCCTCGTCCGCGACATCATGGACGAGGCCGGCGTGGACTTCCAGACCTGCGAGCTCGGCCGCGTCAACGCGGGCGGCGGCGGCACCATCGCCTACATCATGGCCAAGTACGGCATGAACGTCATCGACTCCGGCGTTGCCGTCCTGTCCATGCACGCCCTGTGGGAGGTCGCCAACAAGGCCGACATCTACGAGGCATATCGCGGTTACAAGGCCTTCATCGAGCGAGCCTAACCAACCCTTCATCAGTTGCGGTGAAATACGGACTAAACTGGCCCATAAACGGCCAAAAGGACCGTATTCCACCGCAACTTTTTTGGCAGAGGAGAGTCCATGCTGCAGGTCATCATTTCGCCCGCCAAGCAGATGCGCGCGGCCCAAGATGCGTTTGAAGTCCTGGGCATTCCACCTTTTGCGCGCGAGACTTCTCGCCTCCACCGCGCACTGCTAGATATCGAGCGGAATGAAGGCAGCGGCGGCCTGCAGGCGCTACGGAACGTGAGTGACAAACTGCTGGGGCCTTGCCTCAACACCCTGCATGAGTTCGGGCCCATCCTGAAAAACGGCGATTTCGACAATCCCGCACTCGCCCGTCACCTCTCCCCCGCCGTCATGTCCTATCGCGGCATTCAATACCAGAGCATGGCACCCGAGGTGATGGATTCCGCGCAGCTCGCATGGCTGCAAGACCATCTGTGGATCCTCTCCGGCCTCTACGGGTGCGTTCGTCCCTTCCATGCCGTCGAACCGTATCGGCTGGAGATGGGCGCGAAGCTTGTCGTCGACGGTGCCCGAGACCTCTACGCATTTTGGAGCGATAAGCTCGCGCGGGCTATCGCCCCGGCAGGCTCAAACACCACGATCGTCAACCTCGCCAGCGTAGAGTATGCCAAAGCCGTTCTGCCCCACCTCGCGGGCGACGCCACGGCCGTCACATGCCTCTTTGGCGAGGGCATCCGCAACGGGAAGCCCATCCAACGGTCGACCGCCAGCAAAAAGGCGCGCGGCTCCATGGTGCGGTGGATGGCAGAAAACAAGCTCGAGGATGCAAGCGAACTTACCGCATTCAACATCGGCTATCGGCACATCCCCGAGCTTTCAGACAAAAACACCCTGGTTTTCATGAACGCGCAGGCACTATAGGCCCGCCGTTTCCAAACACTCCGTTACTCCGCCAAGCCATCGGCCTTTGCAATCTCGCTCGTCGAGCCATCTTGGTAGGTAATCTTAACGTGCTCTACGTCGGATACCGTAACGCCCGACGGAGGTTCCAGACGCCACTCCGTCAGAGCGATATCCATAGTCGTGGGCACATCGCCCCGATCTTTGAGCTTCACCATGAGTGTTTTGAGTGCCTCATCAAACGTCACGCGTTCGATTTCTTCGCCCGGAATAGACCCGCCGCTCAACTGCAGCTGCACAAACTCGTCGCGCGGATACCAATAGTCGCCCGGCGCGGCAACGGTATTGCCGCCCGCAACCTTCACTATCATGATCGGCAGGGCATCGTCGGCTTCAAACCCCCAGGTGACGCCGCCACGACCGCCGAACGTCCAAATACAAAAGGCAATCACCAACACGGCAAGCACCGCAAAACCGATCGCGACAAGACCATGGTGCGCACGGCTTTCCTCGGCCGATACATCCCATTGTGTCTCTCGATATAGATGCTTGTCTTCCATGTTCGCCTCCCCACAGGCACGCTCGTTGGCCCAATCGTACCCATTCAGGCTATACTTGAGCCCATTACATAAACGGGGAGCTTGCAGGACAAGACGGCAGGCTGAGACTGGGCGCGCCCGCCCTGACCCGCAAACCTGATATGGGTAATGCCAACGAAGGGAGCCGTGCCAATGAGCACACAGACCGAGCCCAAGCTCGTCACGCAAATCGACTTCGCCCGCGCCGGGCAGATCACACCGCAGATGAAGGAGGTCGCCGAGCGCGAGCATCGCGACCCCGAGTACATCCGCGAGCGCGTGGCCGACGGCCGCATCGCCATTCCCGCCAACATCGTGCACATCAAAAAGGGCATGCGCGCCTTTGGCGTCGGTGAGGGCTTGTCCACCAAGGTCAACGTGAACCTGGGCATCTCGGGCGACAAGGCCGATGCCGCCGAGGAATGGAAGAAGGTCAAGATCGCCGAGGACTTTGGCGCCGACGCCATCATGGACCTCTCCAACTCGGGCAAGACACGTCAGTTCCGCCAGCAGCTCATCGACGAGACGCCGCTCATGGTAGGCACCGTCCCCATGTACGACGCCATCGGCTACATGGAAAAGCCGCTGGTCAAGCTCACCAAGGACGACCTGTTCGAAGTCGTGCGCGCGCATGCCGAGGACGGCGTGGACTTTATGACCATCCACTGCGGCATCAACAAGTCGGTCACCAAGACCTTTAAGGAGACCGGCCGCCTGATGAACATCGTGAGCCGTGGCGGCTCACTGCTGTTTGGCTGGATGGAGGTCACCGGTAACGAGAACCCATTCTATGAGTTCTACGACGAGTTGCTCGAGATTTGCCACGAGTACGACGTGACGATTTCGCTCGGCGACTCCTGCCGCCCGGGCTGCCTCTACGACTCCAACGACGCCACCGAGACCGCTGAGATGATCGAGCTGGGCAAGCTGTGCAAGCGCGCTTGGGCCGCCGGCGTCCAGGTCATGGTCGAGGGCCCGGGTCACATGGCGCTCGACGAGATCGCCGCCAACATGAAACTGCAGAAGCGCCTGTGCCACAATGCTCCGTTCTATGTGCTCGGGCCGCTGGTGACCGATATCGGCGTGGGTTACGACCACATCACCGCCGCCATCGGCGGCGCCATCTCCGCCAGCTCCGGTGCCGACTTCCTGTGCTACGTGACACCGGCAGAGCACCTATGCCTGCCCAACGCCCAGGATGTGCTCGACGGCCTCATGGCCACCAAGATCGCCGCACACGCCGCCGACATCGCCAAAAAGGTGCCCCACGCCCGCGACATGGACGACAAGATGGGCCAGGCACGCCGCAAGCTTGACTGGGACGCCATGTGGGAGTGCGCGCTCGACCCGGTTACGGGCAAGAAGCGCTACGAGGAGTCCCCCGCCGCCACCGAGGGCACTTGCACCATGTGTGGCAAGATGTGCGCCGTCCGCACCGTCAACAAAGTGTTTGAGGGCACGACGATCGACCTCGGTATGGAGGACTAGTCTCTTCGCCGCAATCGCCTTTTAACATCGAGTCGGCGCCCGCCAATTGTTGACGTGTGAACATTTGCTTACATTTGCGTAAAAATTACATCTCGCGCCCGGGTTCGGCATATCGCCGGCCTGGGCATCTTTATAATGCTGGCTTAAAGACCCATTTGAATCCGACCAGACAAGGGAGCGAACATGGATCGCAGCAAGGTACCTGCCGTTCTATCCATCGCAGGATCCGATTCCAGCGGTGGCGCCGGCATTCAGGCCGACATTAAGACCATCACGGCGCACCGTCTGTATGCCGAGACAGCCATCACGGCCATCACCGCACAAGACACGCTCGGTGTCACCGCCGTGCAAAATATCTCCCCCGATATCGTCGCTGCGCAAATTGACGCCGTCTTTGACGATATTCGCCCCAACGCAGTCAAAATCGGCATGGTTTCTTCTGCAGAGATTATCGAGGTTATCGCCGACCGCCTGAGTGCCTGGAACGCACAAAATATCGTCGTCGATCCCGTCATGGTCGCCACTTCGGGCGCCCGCCTCATTGCCGAAGATGCCGCTGAGGCGCTCACGCGTCGCCTGTTCCCGCTGGCGACCGTCATCACGCCCAACATCCCCGAGGCCATGGCGCTGCTCGACTACGAGGTCGATTCCGAGCGCACCCAGCAAAACGCTGCCATGCTCCTCACCCGCCGCTTTGGCTGCGCGTCCCTCGTTAAGGGCGGGCATTTTGTCAACGAGGCCAACGACGTACTGGCCGAACCCGCGCCGCTCGATGATGAGGGCAACCACCTAGGCGATCCGCTCACCACGTGGTTCCGCCACAAGCGTATTGAGACCGACAACACGCACGGCACCGGCTGCACGCTCTCGTCCGCCATCGCCTGTGCGCTGGCGCAGGGCATGGATCTTGCCGACGCCATCAATGCCGGCAAGGCCTACCTGACAGGCGCTCTGGCCGCCGGCCTGAACATGGGCAAAGGCTCCGGCCCCGTCAATCACATGTGGCAGTATTAAGATTCGCAGCCCAAACCACCGCAAAGGGGACAGGCACCTTTGCGGTGGTTTGGGGTCGCGCTACTCACCGAGCATCTCTTGGAGCTTGGCTGCCACGGCGTGACCCAGGCTCTCATGGCTTTCGGGCATCATATGCAGATAGTCGATATCGCCCGGCTCGGCAAAGTCGGCGGCATTCAAAAAGTCGCAGCCAAACTGCTCAGCCACATGCGCGTAGTACTCACCAAAATGTTCCGAGGCTTCTACGGAATGCTCGTCAAAATCGGTCATATATACGTCGGCGATCTGCGGCTTAATCTTGATAGGCGCCATCAGCAGAATGCGCGGACAAGGCGCAGCGTCGGTCCACGGAAACGCGCGGACGGCGCGAATCAGCGCCATGGCGCCACGGGCGATATCGGAAGCCGTCACGTTAAAGACCGTCTTACAGTCGTTGGTGCCCAGCATGATCACAATGGCGTCCAGCGGCTTATGGGCCTCGAGCAGCATCGGAAGTGCGCGGATGCCGTTAAGATTGGTGTCCAGATGGCACATGTCGTCGCGTACCGTCGTGCGGCCGTTGAGGCCTTCTTCAATTACATGCCAGCCCTCGCCTAAGTCACGTTGGGCCACGCCGCACCAGCGCACATCCTGCGCATAGCGCACCGCGGTGCCGTCGCGCATGCCCGCCGGATCGTAACCATAGGTGTTGCTGTCGCCAAAGCATAGAACATTTTTCATCGTAAGCCCCTCGCTCAGTAAAAAGCCGACGGAAGCAGCCTCTCCCGC
The DNA here is from genome assembly GCA_048245415.1 of Collinsella sp. GTDB lineage: Bacteria > Actinomycetota > Coriobacteriia > Coriobacteriales > Coriobacteriaceae > Collinsella. The sequence goes on from DBFBAP010000014.1 coordinate 17,131, forward strand.
CGGCTCGACCTATCTGTCAGCACGTACCGATTACAGGTACTTGCGCCAATCGTCCTCGTCCTCATCATCCTCGGTAGCAGCCTGGATCTGCTCGGCGGCGCGAGCTGCCGCAGCGCGAGCGGCAACCTGGGCATAGGACTCCTCGTTGCGCTCGGGGAAGTTTGCCAGCACGTGCTCGAACTTGGCAAAATCCTCATCCCAGCGCGTAGAAGGCACGGCAAAGAAGACTTGCTTGACCTTAAAGTCGCCCGACGCGAGCTCCTTGCGGAAGAGCTCGGCCACGGCCTCTGCGTCAAAGCCGTTGTTGTCGCAGCCCCAAGCGCCCAGCACGAGCTTCTCGCGACCCAGCTCGTCGCAGATGGCAAGCACAAAGCGAATGCGGTCGCGCAGGGCGTCCAGCAGGGCATCGTCGCTCACGCGATACTCCTGGCGGGCGCGCTTAACGTTGGGCGCGGCGGCCACGATCACGTCGGCGTATGCATGCACGTGGTTGCGGTCGAAGCGCACCGCAGGCACCACTAGGGCGCGGTTTCGGTAAAGCTCGCAGTTGATGTTGCGGCGACGGTTCTCGCCGTACCACTTACGCTGCTTATCGAGAACGTTGTACAGATACGAATCGGCGCACAGCGTGGCCTCCTGGCCCAGATAGCCCTGAATATAGCCACCGCCCGGGTTGGTGAACGAGGCAAAGGCGAGCACGGCCATGTCGCAGAACTGCGCATAGCCACGACCGTTGTCCAAGATGGCCTGCGTGGCGGAGGCATCGAGCACGGTGACCTCGGGCAGAACCGGAGCGGGCTCCTCAGCAGGCGCGGACTCAGCTTCGGCGATTTCCTCGGCAGGCTCCTCGACGGGCTCGAGCGCTGCCTCGACCTCGGCAGCCTCCGCGCCCTCGACGTCCTCGGCAACCTGTTCTTCGGTGGCCACAGCACTCTGAACCTTGGCCTTCATCGCCGCGACAAAGCCAGCAGGCATACCGTCAAACTCGCGAACGCCGGCAAGCGAACGCTCGATATCCTTGGCGCACGCTTCGGACACAGTTGCCACGTGACGCTCGGCGGCCTTGGCACGGGCCTCGCGCTTGGGATTGGGCTGACCCGCTCGGTTGGACCTGCGGTTACGGTTCCTGTTGTCGACGTCTGCCATAAGTGGTCACCTTTCTCGGTCTCTGCCGCTATCGGCTTTTCCCATCCATGATACCCCGCGGCGTACAAAAAAGACGGCCCCGAAGGACCGCCTTTCGCATCGATTTGCACGCACGGCAAGTACCGCTGCAATTCGCCACTAGTCGCGACGGCCAAGGATGTTCAGGATGCGCAGGAACACGTTGATAATGTCCACGAACAGATTGGACGCCATGAGCACGGCGTTGGGCAGCGTAGGCGGCACCGTCGTGGCAACATAGGTGTCGTAGCCAATAAAGCCGGCGAACACCACGATCACGATCAGGTCGGTGATGGTCTGCGAGACGCCCATGAACATCAGCACGATCTCAACCAGAATAGTGGCGAGCAGAATGCCAAAACCGATGCCATATACGCGCTGGAAAAACTTGGGGAACGTCACGCCCAAGGCGCCAAAGACAAAGGTGATGGCGGCCGTAGCGATAAAGGCAGTGTTGATGGTGGGCAGGTCGTAGTTGGCAAGGCCAAACGACGCGGTCAGGCCAAAGGTACTCGCAAAGATTACGTAGCCCACAAGGGACAGGCCCACGGACTGCTTGCTGGCGGCGGCCGACATCATGACCATGCCGACGATGGTCAAAATAAACGAGCCAAAGACCAGCGGCAAGGCGGCGCCGCTCATCATCATGCGCGCAAACGACATGGTGCTCGTAAAGTAGGCGCCGGCGCCCATGGCGCAAAAGCCCAAGAAGATCAGGGCAGACATGGCGAGATTGTACGCGCGCGGCGACATCTCCTTGGCGCGGCTTGCGCCGCTCTCGATGGGGCCGTTCTGATAGCCCTGGATATCGTTCATACTTCGTCCTTTCACAAAGCGCCGTGAAAGACGGCGCAGCAGATGACAAGATTCCTGTCATTGTACCCGAATGCCGTACGTCCTTACCTACGGCGCTCGCCCTCGAGCGTGCGATCAAAGGCCCAGACCCACCAACGCATCACGTGTGCCTGCGAGCCGTCCGCCCGCTCGCGCGTCTGGTCCTCCAGATACAACTCGGTCGCGTGCCCGCCAAAACGCACCTTATAGGTCGCCGTACGGATGCCGTGGACCGTCAGGCCAAACCCGGTGGACGAGACAATCTCGTCAATCGTAAAGCAACGACCGTCGACCCAGCAGACGGTGACCGGCACGACCTGTCCGCCCGCGAGGATGCGAGCCACGACGTCCACATACTGCTTGTGCACGCGCCGAGTTTTGCCATCTGTCTGTCGATATTCCATGTCTCCTATTATCGAACGCATGTTTGCATGTTGTAAAGCGAACAGACTGTGGTTTTGGAGTGTCGTAGCAATCTCACGTGTCCGCATGGCGTGTTAGCAAAAAGAATACCCGCGGTCAACAGGACTAATATTCAATTTTAGTGCCAAAAAATCCACTTCTCACGTCAGAACTCCGTTAAGAAACCCACAGGAGGTGATACGATTTATCATGTTTTTGTAACGTGCCTGCAAACTTCGAGAAAGCCCATATATGGACGTAACGTTCTCAACCTTCCTCGGCCAAATTGTGTCGAACCCAGTCCTTGCCGTCACCGTGATCCTCGCGCTCGGCGCCATCTTCGTCAATGGATGGACCGACGCGCCCAACGCCATCGCGACCTGCGTCACTACGCGTTGCATGCCCGCCCGCGCCGCCATTCTCATGAGCGCCGCATTCAACTTCCTCGGCGTGCTCATCATGACGCACTTTAATGCGAGCGTCGCCAACACCATCTCACATATCGTCGACTTTGGCGGAAACAGCACCATGGCGCTCGCGTGCCTCTGCGCGGCGCTGTTCTCCATCGTCGTCTACGGCGCCACAGCATCGCGTTTTGGCATCCCCACTTCGCAAAGCCACAGCCTTATCGCCGGCCTGACCGGTGCCGCTATCGCCCTCGGCGGCGCGAGCAGCGTCAACGTCCACGAGTGGATGAAGGTCATCTACGGCCTGGCGCTCTCCATCGGCCTGGGCTTTGTCATGGGCTGGGTCCTGTGCAAACTCGTCTCGATTCTTTTCGCCGCCGCCAACAGGCGACGTGCCAATGTCTTCTTTAAATACGCTCAGATCGCGAGCGCTGCGGCCATGAGCTTTATGCACGGCGCGCAGGATGGACAGAAGTTCATCGGCGTGCTCTTTTTAGGCGTGGCCTTCGCAAACGGCCAGACCAGCGTCGGCGATGCCGGCATCCCCATCTGGATTATGCTGCTGTGCTCGGCCACCATGGGTATCGGCACCAGCGTCGGCGGCGAGCGCATCATAAAGTCCGTCGGCCAGAGCATGGTTAAGCTCGAGAAGTATCAGGGCTTCTCCGCCGACCTCGCGGGCGCCGCGAACCTGCTGCTTGCCACCCTTACCGGCATCCCCGTGTCCTCCACACACATCAAGACCTGCGCCATCATGGGCGTCGGTGCCGTCAAGCGCCTCTCGGCCATCAACTTCGGCGTCGTTAAGGACATGATGTTCACTTGGTTCTTCACCTTCCCCGCCTGCGGACTCATCAGCTTTGTCATGGCCAAGCTGTTCATGATGTTCCTCTAGTCAAACCGAACGTCCATCTGGACCGCAACACTTCGCCCACCCGTCTTCGCCTCGAAAGGACCCACCCATGGCTAAGAAACCCGATTCGTTCTACTTTGACAACTACGTCGCCTGCGCCGACCTCGCCGTCCAGGCCGCCGAGCTGCTTACCCAGATTTTTGAGAACTTCGATCCCGCGCAGATTCACGACATGCTCAATAAGATGCATGCGATTGAGCATGCGGCAGACAAGAAGCACCACGAGCTCGAAGACGCCCTGCTCACCGCCTTTATCACCCCGCTCGAGCGCGAGGATCTGGATCTGATGAGCTGCGCGCTCGACACCGTGCTCGACCGTATTGAGGGCGTCGTGCAGCGCGTCTACTTCACCAACATTCAGAGCATCCATCCCGACGCCATCGTCATCGCCCACAAGGTGACTGACGCCTGCCGCGCCATGAAAGACCTGATGGTCGAGCTTCCCAACTACCGCAAGTCCAAAACGCTGCGCGAGCTGGTCATCCAGATCAACACCATCGAGTCCGAGGCCGACGAGCTCTACATCAACGCCATGCGCAACCTGCACGTTAACGGCAAGGATCCGCTCGAGGTCATCGCTTGGCGTGACGTCTACGCCTTCCTGGAGTACTGCGCCGACTGCTGCGAGAATGTGGCCGATGTTGTGGATTCGATTGTCATGAAGAACAGTTAATTAGCTGTACGTATCCCACCGGCGAAGGGCCGGCCACGGTTTGCTTTCTCACTCCGGCTGCTTTGCAGAGTCGTTCGAAAGTAAACCGTGGCCGGCCCTTCGCCTTACGTACCGCCATTGGGAACTTTGGCTGATAGCTTGAATGTAATTGGGTCTTGGTCGATATGGCCTTTTATGCCCAAATGGATACTTTGGGGCCGTGCTGAGCGTTTGGGTGGATGGGGCTTTGGGTACCCTTTGGTTTACTTTGGATTGATTTGCTGACTTTGGAGGGTTTGGTTATGGGGTATTTGGATCTGGCTCGGTCTCGGTATTCTTGTCGTGAGTTTGAGGATCGTTCTGTGGAGCAGGCTGTGGTGGATGCCATTGTTGAGGCTGGGCGGATTGCTCCTTCTGCTTGTAATAATCATCCTTCTCGTGTGATGGTGCTGGATACGCCTGAGCTTCTGAAGAAGGCTGCTGCTTGTCAGCCTCGGTTTGCTCGTGATGGATCTATCTTTGGCGCTCCGCTCATCTTCCTTATTTGTAGCGTTACCGAAGACGCTTGGGTGCGCCCGTATGACCAGATGAATTCCAGTGAAATCGATACGTCCATAGTGTGCGATCAGATGATGATGGAGGCCACCGAGCAGGGCCTGGGAACGTGTTGGGTATGCCATTTTAAGCCCGAGGTGGCACAGGAGCAGTTCAACCTGCCCGAGGGCGTCTATCCCTATCACATGCTCGTCTGCGGATATCCTGCCGACCACATCGCCGATTCCGAGCATCGCGAGGCCCGTACCATTCCCCTCTCCGACTTCCTCCTCAAGTAGATTTTGGGACATGCCCTAAAACCTATCCTTGACCGCTCACCGGTTCGCCGAGTTCTGCGCCACTATGTGCAGGGCTCGGTTTTTTATGTTGCGCGCCCCGGTACAGTCATAAAAAAGGACCCGCAAGCTGCGGGTCCTTTCTAGGCACTAAATTGTAGGCCGAATGTTAGTCAAGGTCGTCGGCAGCGAAGTTGTCGATCGGGGCGAAGGGATCGGCCACGGGGACAACCGGGTCAGCGACGGGCAGCGGCTCGGCGGGAACAGTCACCGCAGGAGAAGCGGCAGAACCGACCGGCGTGGAGGCCATGAGGTCGGCCGGGAAGGAGTTCTGGGCATCGTCCATGAAGTGCTGGATGAGCTTGAGATACTCGGCCTTGAACTCCTCACGAGAAGCCTTGAGACGATCGATCTCCTCGAGCTCAGCCTGCTTTTCGGTCAGAGCCTGGCGGATAACCTCGCGGGCCTTGGCGTCAGCCTCGTTGCGAATACGCTCAGCGTTCTCATTGGCATCGTTGACGATGGTCTCAGCGGTCTGCTGGGCAGCGATCAGGGCAGCGGAAATCTGGCGCTCCTGAGCGGAGAAGTCAGGGGCGGGAGCAGCCACGGGGGCGGCAGGAACGGCCTGGACGGGGGCATCCTGAGCCTGGGCAAGCTGAGCCTGCGCATCGGCAAGCTGCTGCTCGGTAGCAGTCAGACGACCCTTAAGGTCGACGATCTTAGCGAGCATAGCGTCAACCTCAGAGGACAGCGTCTCCAAGAAGACGTCGACCTCGGCAGGATCGTAGCCACGCTTGGCCTCAGAGAAAGTCTGAGCCTGGATGTCTGCAGGGGTAATAGCCATAACAAGTCTCCTTTTTCATCGCCTCGGCGCTACACGCCCGACGTAAGTTACTAAGTCAGTTCTACACGAGTATACCTATAAGAAGCTGCAGAACCAGCCTCTGCACCAACTGCAACGCAATAATCGCAACGACCGGCGAAAAATCGATACCGCCCATCGGCGGGATGAAACGACGGAACAGGTTGAGCCACGGACCGCACACGCTATCAAGCACCGCGGCAATATCCTGAAGCAAACCACCCTGCTTCATGGGAATCCACGTCATAAAGCAGTAGACGACAATGAGCGTGGAATAGAAGTTGAACAGCGTGTTGACCAGCTGGACGATAGTGTAGATGTTGATGGGAATCTCCTCGTCTTGTCTTTACTTAAGGTAGCCGTCCGCACGAAGCTTCTTGAGATCGGAATCTTTGACCTCGCAACCGGCGGGCAGCACCATGAACACGCGGTCGCCCACCTCCTTGACCGTGGCACCCAGACCGCAGGCAAAGCCGTAAGAGAAGTCCAAGACGCGCTTGGCAACTTCGGTGCGTACGCCCACAAAAATCAGTGCGACAGGCTGCTTGGTGCGAACGCGGCGCACCACGGTCTCCACGTCGTCATAGCTCTCGGGGCGCAGGACATAGGCCGGCAGCTGCGGTGTGGCGTTGATGATATTGCTCGCATAGGCCGAGGCATCGCTCGGTGCAGGCGCGGGCGCAGCGGCGGCACGGGCGCGGGTGTTCTCGGCGTAGCTAGACGGCGTGTCATAGGCACCAGGACGATAACCGCTCGCAACACTGTCCTGCGAGCGCGAAGGCGGGTTATACGTTGTGGCATGGCGAGAGTCATCGCCGACCAGCTGACCGGAGCGCGTATACACGGCAACCGACTCAGCTTCACCGCGGCGCGTCTGACCAAGCAGGCCGTTGCTCGGCTCGTCTTGGGTGTAGAAGCCCTCGCCCGAAGCACCGCTGTAGCCGTTGCCCTGATAACTATCGTCATAGCCGTCATCGTAGCCGTAGTCGTCGTCCTGGCCATAACCCTGGTCGTAACCCTGCTGGCCGCCCAGGTGCATCTTATTTTTAATCTCGTCAAGGAAGCCCATGGTTGTGTCCTCTCGCGGTTTAGTGCAGGCGCCCCGATAATCAGTGCGCACTTCAGAGCCTTATTTTACTGCAAACTCCGGGCTAAATACTACCCTGCCCAGGCGAACGAGCGTAGAGCCCTCCTCAAGGGCAGGCTCAAAGTCCTCGCTCATGCCGCAGGAAAGCTCAGGCAGGTTCAAATCGGGATGCGCCGCCTCCAGCTCATCCCTCAGCTCACGAAGCCCCGCAAAGGTGCGGCGTGCCACATCCTTATTCCCCCGGGGCGCCATAGTCATAAGCCCCTGCACGCAAATTCCCTCAAGTTCCGCAAGCTCACCCGCGGCGGCGCGAATCTCATCGAGCGAAAAGCCTCCCTTCGACTCCTCACCACTCACATTGACCTCAATGAGCACACGCTGGGGGCCGGCGAGCTCGCCTGCCTCAATCTTGCGGACAGCACGGCTCGAGATCGCCTGCGCCAGATGCAGCGAACCCACCGAGTGAATCAGCTCGGCTGAGCCCAGCACCGCATTGATCTTATTGGTCTGCAGGTTGCCGATCATATCGAAGCGCACCTCGGGCAGCTCCGGATGCTCCGCCAGACCCGTGAGCTTGCGAATCAGCTCCTGCGGGCGATTCTCGGCAAAATGGCGATACCCCGCCTGGATGGCGGCAACGGTCTCATCGACACCAACGGTCTTGGACACGGCAATGAGGCGCGCGGCGTCGTGGGGACGGCCTGCGCGATCGAGCGCCGCATAAAAACGTTCCAGAATCTGCTCGCGGCGAGCGCGTATCAAGTCCAAATAGTTATCCATTGCCAATCGCCTCCGCTGACAGCCAAACAAGTAGTCCCATGCTATCGCAAGAGCGCGGCCCCGCATGTGCAAGGCCGCGCTCACTTAGGTATTTACAATCTTTCGACGAACGGAATTACTTACTCCTCGTCGTCCTCGCCATCGTCCTCGTCCTCAAGATGATCGAGCAGGTAGCGAAGACCCTCGCTGACCTCGTTAGTGGGCACCTTGGCAACGTAGCGAGCGTCGACGGCGGGCCTCATGATAACACCCTCGCCCGAAGGTACGCGCATGCTCTCGAGCTCGTCCTCGTCCGTGCGGGCGATATCGCCGGCAGTCATGCGCTGGCCGGTCAAAAGGAACGTCAGACGGCAGGCGGCATCGATGGAAATCGAGGCGATGCGATCGAGGTAGCGCGAAACCATGATGGCGCGGCGCAGGTCGTCATAGTTGCTATCGTCATCCATAAACTCGCCCGCGTCCATGCGGTTGAAGGTACGGAAGAACTTCTCGTAGGCGGCGTGCACTGGCTCGTCCTCGACGGCCAGGTTGCAGATGATGGACATGTCGTTAGTGACGAGCGCAGAAAGCGAAGAGCCCAGCACCTGGTAGACGGCCTCAGCCTCGGCCTCGACCGTGCCGACAAGCCCCTTGGGCAGCGAGATGTCGGCCTTGATCATATGACGCGTGGCACGGCAGATCTGACGAACCTTATCGGTCATGCGCTGCAGGTTAAAGTCGACGTAGATGATCGTCTGAAGCAGGCGGAAGTCGGAGGCGACCGGCGACTGCGTAGCAATCAGGTTGTAGCACACGGCCTCCAAGTTGGCGCAGCGCGCGTCGATTGAAAGCGTGCGCTTCTTGGTCTTGGTGGCGAGTTTGCGGTCGTCGGTCACATAGGCCTTCACGGCATCGTGGAGGGCCAGATCGACAGCCTCATAGATGCTCAGCATCTCATGACGGGCCTCGATGAGCTGACGGGAAAACAGTTTGCGCATGGTTCACTCCAATCAGTTGGGTGCGGTCATGCCGCCCGCACAGTGAATACGCACCGGACCAGGTCCGATCGGCTTGGGACTAGTCGCACCGATCAGCCAAAGCGGCCGGTGATATAGTCTTCCGTCCGCGAGTCCACCGGGCTGGTAAAGATCGCGTCGGTTTGACCATACTCGATGAGCGTGGCGGGCTCGCCGGCAACTTCCTGCAAGAAGAACGCGGTGTAGTCACTGATACGAGCTGCCTGCTGCATTGAATGCGTGACGATGATGATCGTCATCTCGGGCGCCAGCTCGGCCATCAGATCCTCGACCTTAGAAACGGAAGTGGGGTCGATGGCGGAGCAGGGCTCGTCCATCAGGAGGACATCGGGTTGCACCGCAAGCACGCGCGCGATGCACAGACGCTGCTGCTGACCGCCCGAGAGCGCCAAACCATCCTTGTTGAGCTGATTGGATACCTCTTTCCAGAGGTTGGCGCGCTTGAGCGATTCTTCCACGATGTCATCGAGGTCGCTTTTGCTAGTCACGCCCTGCAGACGAGGGCCAAAGGCGACATTCTCGTAGATGGATTTAGGAAACGGGTTGGGCTGCTGAAAGATCATGCCCACGCGACGACGGAGGTCGACAGGGTCGACACCCTCGGCATAGATATCGTTGCCGTCGAGCGTCATGGTGCCCTCGACGCGCGTACCCTCGATCAGGTCATTCATGCGGTTGATGCAGCGCAAAAACGTCGACTTGCCGCAGCCCGAAGGGCCGATGAAAGCAGTGATGGCGTTTTTAGCGATGTTGAGGTCGAGCCCCGTCAGCGCATGAAAGTCACCGTACCAAAAGTTGAAATCCTTGGCCGTGATGGCCGCTTGCTCCAGCGTGGGAGCGGACTGATAAACGGACATGGGACTCCTTAACTAGCGGCGCTTGCGCGACAGGAAGCGCGCAAACAGGTTGAAGGCCAAAATGATCACCATCAGCAAGAGCGCGGTGCCGTAGGCTGCGTTCATGTTGATACCGTCGTTGGCAAGCAGGTACAGGTGAACGGTCATGGGACGACCGGAATCGAGCGGCGAAATAGGTAGATTGATGGCCTGGCCCATGGTGTAGAGCACCACGGCGGTCTCGCCGATGGCGCGGCCGATGGCAAGGACGATGCCGGTGGCAATGCGGCCAAAGGCCGAAGGAAGCACGATCTTGGAGACGACCTGCCACTTGGTGGCGCCCAGACCGTACGCGCCCCAACGGATATAGCGTGGAACGGCGCGAATGGCCTCTTCGGTGGTGCGCATGACGATGGGCAGCATCAGAAGTGCCAGCGCCAAGGCGGCCGAGACCATCGAAAGGCCCAAGCCCATGGCCTCGACAAACAAGGCATAACCGAACAGACCCATAACGATGGAGGGCACCGAGGCCAAAGCATCGGCAGCGTAGCGGATGAGCTCGACGACCTTGCCCTGTTTGGCGTACTCGGCCAGATAGACGGCCGCTAGCACGGCGATCGGCGTGCAGATGAGCATGGCGAGCGCCGTCACGTAGACGGTCGAGACGATCGTGGGCCAAATTCCGCCCTCGGCGTTGACGCCCTGGGGCCAACCGAAGATAAAGTCGAGCGAGATATGTGGCAGGCCGTTAATGACCACGTAGGCGATGATAGCGACCAGCACCAGCGTGGTGATGTAGGCAGCGGCACGAAACACGCCAAGCATGATCTTGTTGGACAGGTCCTTGTTGATGCGGCCCTTCTTGCCGTGGGAAAGGGCACGCTTAATGCGCTCGCGCGACGAGGTCGTATCGACCGTCGTGTCAGCGGAATCGGACATAGCCTACCCCCTCTTCTTCTTGGAAATCAGACGGACGATGCCCACCAGCGCGGCGGAGATGATAAACAGGACCACACCCATGCCGAACAGCGCCGAGCGGTGCAGACCCGAGGAATAGCTCATGTCGAGCGCAATCTGGCTCGTGAGCGTCGAGATGGGGCTCGCAATGCTGTCGGGAATAACCGGGGCGTTACCTACGACCATGAGCACGGCCATGGTCTCGCCGATGGCACGGCCCATACCCAGCACGATGGCATCAACGATACCCAGCTTCGCGGCAGGTAGCACGACCTTATAGATGGTCTGCCACTTTGTGGCGCCCATGGCATACGATGCCTCGCGAATGCCCATGGGAATGGAATTGAGAGCATCGATGGTGAGCGTGGTGATGGTAGGGACGATCATGATGGCGAGCACAAACCACGCCGTCAGCGCACCAAAACCAAGGCCGCCGGTCAGTTGTGCGATAAACGGGCGGATGATGATCATGCCAAAGAAGCCGTAGATGATGGAGGGTATGCCCGCCAGCAGGTCAACGGCGGGGCTGATGAGCTTGCGCACGCGCTTGCTGGCAATCTCGACCAGGTAAACGGCCGTACCCACGCCCAGCGGCACGCCCATGGCGAGCGCACCGACGGTCACCAGACCCGAGCCAGCAAGCAGCGACAAGATGCCATAGTGGCCCTCGGAAGGCGCCCACGTAAAGCTAAAGAAGTCAGCCAGACCGATGTCAGTAAAGACGGGCAGCGCCGAGTACGTGGTAAAGACAAAAATCAGGATGACGGTAACGACCGCCAAGAACGCACAGGCAAAGAAGATCCACTGCAGCGCCTTCTCCTTGAGATAGGTGCTGCGCGACACCAACGCCAACTCACGTTTTTTGGGCGCCTGAGCCTCCTGCTCAGTCTGGGAGTTTTCCCGTGCTTCCATGCTACTCACTCCCCTTCTCGTCGTTGGTGACGGGAATAAAGCCCGCCTCGCGAATCTGCTTGTCCATCTTTTCGGACGTCACGTAGTCGATGTAATCCTGCGCCTGCTGCGAAGGCGCACCCTTCACAAAGAAGTAAAGGTCGCGCGAGATGGGATAGCCGCCGCTCGCGACCGTCTTCTCGGACGCCTCAATATGATTGACCGAGACGGCCTTGACCGAGGTCTTGGCGTTGAGGCTATCGACGAAGCCCAGCGAAATGTAGCCAATGGCACCGCGCGAACGAGATACCACGTCGCGCACCTGGCCCGTGCCTGAAAGAACGGCCGAGCGGCGATCGAACGGGGTGCCGTCCATCACGATGGTGCGAAAGGCCTCACGCGTGCCGGACGCCTCATCTCGGTTGATGACCTGGATCTTCAGGTCCTCGCCACCGACTTCTTTCCAGTTGGTGATCTTGCCGGCGTAAATATCGCGGAGCTGCTCGGTCGAGAGGTTATCGACGGGGTTGTCGTCGTTCACGATGACCGCAATACCGTCGTGGGCAATGACGATGGGGGTCAGGCCCAGATCCTGTTCGTCGGCATTGAGTCCACGGGAGGAGCTGGCAATATCGGCCGTGCCGGCGCTGACGGCCTCGATGCCAGCGGAAGAACCCAAACCGGAAACGAGCACGTCGATGCCGGTCTCCTCCTTAAAGCCCTCGGCCGCAATCTCGGCGATAGGAAGGCAGGTCGTGGAGCCGGCCACGGTAATGGAAGAGGTAGAAGATCCCGAAGAACAGGCGCACAGCGTAAGCGTAAGCACAGCAGCGCTCAGGACCGATACGATCTTTCTCATAGCATCACGCCGATCGCAGCATGGCGCCCACAGGTGCCGTCCTCGTTACGGTAGGAATAAAAGCGGTCGTTCTGACGCACGGTCGAAAGCTGGGTATCCACGATATCATCCGCGTCGACACCGACATCTACCAGCGCCTCGCGAATGGCAGCGGAAAGATCGAGCATGCGAGAGGTACTCGCATCGATGCACGAGAACTCGGCGGCAAAGCGATCCATGAGTTCCTGGGATACCTCATATTCGTCACCCAAGATATGGGGGCCGATGTAGGCGGAAACGTCGCTCGCATCGCAGCCGGCAGCATCGCAAAGCGCCTGGCACGCCTTGGCAGAAATACGTGCAATCGTGCCCTTCCAACCGGAGTGCACCACGGCAAATCCGCTGGGGGCCACCAGCACCACGGGAACGCAGTCGGCAAAGCAGAGCAGCACGGGTACGTTATGCGCCGTACAGACGATGGCATCGCAGCCCTCGGCAATCTGCTCGCGAACGTCCTCAAGGTCATCGGCGCCGTTCGAGGTCACCGCAACGATATGGTCACCATGGACCTGATTGGGAACGAGCAGGTTGTGCTCGCACTCGGCGGCACCCATAGCCTCGAGCGCGCGACGACGATTCTCTTGAACAGCAAAGGGGTCATCGCCAACATGCGAGCCCAAGTTGAGTGAGGAGTACGCATCTTCGGAAACACCACCGGCGCGCTCGGTAAAGGCAAAGCGAACATCGGATGTCGCGCCTTCCACCAACGTAACTCCATCATGGTCGACACGCGAAACTTTGTCCGCACGTGCTGCCATACTAAAGCCTCCTAATAACACAAGTACCGCGGCATCGCCGCTACAGCCCGCGTTTATACGGCTGCCATACTTCTCTAAAAGGATACCTGCTGCGCTGGAGGCAATCGTAAAGGGAACGTAAAGAGATTGGAGGTTCTAGTTTACAAAGTCGAAATAAAAAGGGCGCGTCCATACGGACACGCCCCTGTGCACAACAATGCAAAGAACGACTTAGAAGCTACCGCGCTTCAGGAAGTCGGGAAGCTCGAACTGATCGTTGCCGAAGTTAGGAAGCTCGGTGCCACCGACGTTGCGGGTCGGAGCGGCCTGAGCCGGGCTCGTGGCAGGAGCGGTGCGCTGCGGCTCAGCGGAGGCAGCGGCCTTGCTCTGAGACTGCTGAGCAGCAAAGAGCTCGTCCTGACGGTTGACGTTGGAGTCGGAGAAGCCCGTAGCGATGACGGTGATACGCACCTGATCGCCCAGGGACTCGTCGACAACGGTACCGAAGATGATGTTGGCCTCGGGGTCGACGGCGTTGGCGACAACGTCGGCGGCGTCGCTGATCTCCTGGATGCCCAGGTCCTTGGAACCGGCGATGGAGAGCAGCACGCGCGTGGCGCCATCGATGGAGCTCTCGAGCAGCGGGCTGGAGATGGCCTGCTGGGCAGCGTCGACGGCACGGGTGTCCCCAGAAGAGGTACCGATACCCATCATGGCGGTACCGGCCTGCTTCATGATGGTCTTAACATCGGCGAAGTCCAGGTTGATGATACCGGGGACGGTGATGAGGTCGGTGATGCCCTGGGTGCCCTGGGAAAGGACGCCATCGGCAATCGCAAAGGCCTCGAGCATGGTGGTCTTCTTCTCGGCGATGTCGAGCAGCTTATCGTTAGGAATGACAATCATGGTGTCGACGCAATCGGAGAGGGTCTTAATGCCCTCCTCGGCGCTCTTCTTGCGCTTGCGGCCCTCGAAGGTGAAGGGCTTGGTCACGACGGCGACGGTCAGCGCACCGACCTCGTTCATCGCGATATCGGCAACGATGGGAGCAGCGCCGGTACCGGTGCCACCGCCCTCGCCGCAGGTGATGAACACCATGTCGGCGCCAGCGAGCGCCTCGGCAATGTCGTCGCGAGACTCATCGGCAGCCTTGCGGCCAACCTCGGGGTTGGCGCCGGCGCCCAGGCCGCGGGTAAGGTCGGTGCCGATGTGCACCTTGATATCGGCATCAGAGATCGCGAGTGCCTGAGCATCGGTGTTGATGGCAACAAACTCGACGCCGCGGATGCCCTCTTCGATCATTCGATTGACCGCGTTGGTACCGCCGCCGCCGACGCCGACCACCTTAATGACGGCAAGGTAGTTGTTGATCTCTGTCTCGTGCATGTCGGTCCTCCGAACAAAGGTTATAGCCATAGCATGGGTCGACCCCTGCGCACATTAACCTTCAGGTTGAAAGTAAATGCAAAGGTAAACCGTATTATGTTTGCACATTATGAACGTATCAGTCAAATAATTGACCGTGAAAACCAAACAAACCAGATAAACGGCGTGGTATGGCCCCTCAACAAAGCATCAACCAGCGCTACGAGGTCGGAGCGTTCCTAAATGTATAGTTACCCGGAGAGCGCACATTGATATACGTTACGCCCTCTACCTGCGAAAGCAGCTTGGTGACTACGCGCTCCTTCTTGACGATATCGTTCGAATCGCCCAGCGACACCTCAATGCCGTTATTGAGGTTTGCCGAGATGGCTTCGACCGAAGGCGTGGAAATATCCTTGACTTGTCCCAAGAACTCGCTCGAAAAACCACGCACATAATCCAAGCCAGCCTTAACGGCCTTGGAGCTCACTGCCTGGCCGGAAACCGGAGCGACATCCGCCGAGACATCAGTCAACAACACCGCGCCATAGTGCTTAGCGAGCGCCAGCGCGGCATCGATTCCGGTCAAGGTATTTGAGCCCTGCCCTGTCGTGATGACGTTGCCTTGGTCGTCCACTTCGACCGACGTCGACAGTGGGGCGATCCAGGTGTCATCATCCCCGATGGCCCAGGCAAGGTCATCGGAGCTGATATAGGCAATTGCGATGACCTTGCGCTCCATCGGCGTAATGATGAGCGTATGCGGGAACTGACGCTGGACATCCACGCCCGAGACCCACGGATTCTGCTTGAGGTCCTCGGTAATCTGGTCGGGATCGACGTTAAAAAGCGACGTTCCCTCGGGCAAATCGATCAGCTGGATAGCATCGTGCTTCGTCACATGCTCGCTGCCTTGAATCTGAATATCAGTGGCGGTAAACAATCCAGAGTTGATCACCACGATGGCAACGACGACGAGCACGGCCAAGGCGGCCAGAACGCCGCCCACGATTTTGCCTTTGCCTGCAACGACAGAAGCGGCGTCTGATGTTTTATTTACCATCGCCCCAAGTGAAGACAACGGGTTGACGCTTTTTTTACCCGAAGGCTTCTTGGCGGTAGCCGGCACCGATGTCAGCGAGCGCGGTTTCGATGCGCCCAGCGTGCGACCTGGACGCGGCGCTTTAGTTCCCGTCGAGGGCTTAGGAGTTGCCATGGGACGGGCAGGTTTGGCGCCCATAACAGGCTTTGACGTCACCGAGGGACGCGAGGACTTTTTTGCGGCCGGACGATTACCGAGCTGCGAGCCGACAACCGGACGACTGGTCTGTCGAGCATGCCCGACAGACTTAGAGTGCGCGACGGTATTGCGTTGAGGTTTGGCAGGCGCGCCGGAACGCCCTCCGGCGCGGCGGAAGGTGGGTTTCGATGCTCTAGAAGCCGAGGAATTTAACTTCCGGTCTGAGCTCGATGCCATACGCCTCCCTCACCTTTCCGTGCACATGTCTGATAACCGCGGCAACGTCATCGGCCGAGGCAGTTCCGTTATTAACGATAAAATTAGCGTGAACGGGCGAAACTTCCGCGCCGCCAATCGAAAAACCCTTTAATCCACAATCCTCGATAAGCTTGCCCACACTCGCATCGGGCGGGTTACGAAAGACCGACCCGCAGGATGCGCGACCCATGGGCTGCGTACGCTTGCGCCTCGTCAGGTACCGTTCCATGCGCTCGCGAATGTCGGCCTTGGGCGCCGGTTTAAGCTTGAGCACGCACTCGAGGATGATCTCATTGCGGGGAAGGCTACATTCGCGGTAGCCCCAAGTGATCTCGGACCCCGCATAATGTTTGATACCGGATGCCGGGTCAAACGTTACGACATCCTCAACCAGTGAGCCAATCCACTCGGTCCGTGTGCCGGCATTCATAGATATCGCACCGCCAACCGAACCAGGGATGCCAACGGCAAACTCAAGGCCCGAGAGGCTACGCGACAGGGCATCGTTGACCAGGCGCGCAAACATCACGCCCGCACCGACCGTCAGCGTACAACCGTCATCGGCAACAACCGTGCGCTGAAACTCACGTCCGAGCGAAATGACGGCGCCGCGATAACCGCCATCGGCAACCAGCAGATTGGAGCCCTTGCCGATGATGACCCACGGCACCTGCTCGCGATCGAGCACCGCCACGGCGCGGCGGAGGGCATGATAGCTATGGCACGTCACAAAGAGGTCGGCCTTGCCGCCGATACGATAGCTCGTATGACGCGCAAGGCGCTCGTCCTCGATCACATCCGTGTCGATCATGCCCGAGAGCGCCATGACGGCGTTAAACAGACCCATTAGACTTAAGCGTCTTTCTTGGCAGTCAGATACTCAATGAACTCAGGACCGACGGTCGTAACGTCACCGGCACCCATAGTGAGCAGCAGGTCGCCCTCGCCCACCATCTGCTCGAGCTCCTGATTGAGCTCAAGACGGCTGGAGCAGTACACGACCTCCTTGCCAGGATGCTTGGCGCGCACGGTATCGGCGAGCATCTTAGAGGTGACACCCGGAATGGGCATCTCGCCAGCCGAGAACACATCAATCAGCAGCAGTTTATCGGCATTGGCAAATGCATCGGCAAAGTCGTCGCACAGGGCCTGCAGGCGCGAATAGCGGTGCGGCTGGAACACGACGTCGACGTGCTTGTAGCCCAGCGACGAAGCAGCAGCAAGCGTCGCCTTGATCTCGGTGGGGTGATGGCCGTAATCATCGACCACGGTGATGCCATCGATATCGCCCACGTGGGTAAAGCGACGGCGGACGCCCTCAAAGCTCGAGAGCGCCTTGGCGGCGGCGTCGATGTCAAGGCCCAGGACATGGGCGACGGTGAGCACCGCCGTGGCGTTGAGCATGTTGTGGCGACCGGGATTGCTCTTGATCTCCACAGCGTGCTCAGTGCCGTCCTCAAAGCGAACGATAAAATCGCTCTGGATGCCCTTGACATCCGGGTGCATGCAGACGATGTCGTTGCTCTCGGCAAAGCCGTAGGAAAGCACGTGACGACCCGTCGACTTGGCGAGCTCGACCAGATGCGGGTCCTCACCGCAGACGATGACGGTGCCGTCCTCGCCCACCAGGCTCATGAATTTGGCGAAAGTTGCCTCGATCTCCTCGATACCCGAGTAGTGATCGAGGTGGTCGGCCTCGACGTTGGTCACGATGACCACGTTGGGGTTCAGGAACAGGAAGGAGCTGTCGGACTCGTCGGCCTCAGCGACAAAGTAGTCGCCCGAGCCGTTCTTGCCGTTCGTGTCATAGCCCTCGACGATGCCACCGATCAAGAAGCTCGGATCCAGACCCATGCGGTCGAGCATGGTGGCGCACATCGAAGACGTGGTGGTCTTGCCATGCGTGCCGGCAACAGCGACGGTGGTGTAGCCGTGGCCCAAAGCAGAGAGCATCTTGGCACGGGGCCACACGGGAATACCAAGCTCGCGAGCGCGCACGAGTTCAGGGTTGGACTCCGGAATAGCGGTGGAGACAACAACCACGTCGGGCTTGACCTCGTCGATCGTGGCGGCCTCATGGCCCACATGCACCTTCACACCAGCGCGGGTAAGCTGGCGGATATAACGTGACGTCTTAAGGTCGGAGCCGGTAACGGCATAACCGCGCTCGTGCAGAACGAGGGCGATGCCGCTCATGCCGGCGCCGCCGATACCGATAAAGTGGGCGCTCTTAAACTCGGGCGCGGAGGTTGCAGTCTGGGAATCAGCCATGTGCTCGTGTACTCCTTGCGTAAACACTGCCTGTAACCCGTTAACTGTACCGCACCTACCGCATCAGCGCGAGGGCGACCGACGATATCCCGTCTAACTAACGCAAACCCTCTACCGCATCCGCCAGAAGAGCGGCGGCCCTATCCTGAGCCAGACCACGCGCCGCCTGACGCATGGCGTCGCGCGCCGCCGCGTCATCGACCAGGTGCAGCAGTTCATCGGCAAAGGCAGAACCGTCGATATCGGCATCGGCGCAGAGCACGCCGGCCCCAGCGTCGACCAGATAACGGGCATTGGTGGTTTGGTGGTCGGCCGTCGCATGCGGGTACGGCACGAGCACCGAGGGCACGGCGAGCGCAGCAATCTCGGCCACGCTCGATGCACCCGAACGCGAGAGCACCAAATCGGCAGCAGCCAGCATATCGCCCATGTTGTCGATGTAAGGCTGGGCGCGGTAACGCTTCGCCTCCTCGGGCGTCAGCGCCAAAGCGCGCTCGGTCCCCTCAAAGCCGTCGGCACCCGTCGAATGCAACACATAGAGGTTCTTACGCGAAAGCAGCTCGTTTTTGAGCGAAGCCACGCGCTCGTTGAGGTGCTGGGCGCCAAGTGAACCGCCAAAGACGAGCAGCAGCGTAGCGTCCTCGGGAACGCCAAGTGCCTTGCGGCCGCGAGCGCGATCGCCCTCGATCACCGAGCGACGTACGGGGTTGCCGGTCATGAGCACGTGGTCAGGGTCACCTTCGCGCTCAAAGACCGAACGCGCTGCCGGCACCGAGATGCACACGCGAGCGGCGTGGGAATTCATCATCTTGTTGGCCAGGCCCGGAACAGAGTTCTGCTCATGCAGCAGATACGGAACGCCTGCGCCCTTGCACCACCCCAGCAGCGGAACCTCGACATAGGCACCAAAACCAATGGCGGCATCGGGCTTGCCGACCTTTGAGAAATGACTGGCGAGCGCACGCTTGGCCTTGTTGACACGCCACAGCGAGGTCAGCGCCGTCCAAGGACGGGAGCGGTCGAAGCCCGTGACCGTAATGGGCACAAAATCAAACCCAGCCTCGGGGACCAGACGACCCTCGAGCTTGCGCGACTGGCCCACGAACACAACGTGGTGGCCACGGTCACGCAGCTCTTCGGCCAAGGCGAGCGCGGGGTTGATGTGCCCGGCCGTGCCGCCGGCTGCAATAGCAACGGTCATTTTATCGGTCATGGTAGTCCCTTCGTACACGCGGTCCCTGGTCGTCGGTACGCAGACGCGCCGACGGGTCCGAGTTCAAATCGATTCGATTATATCCGCCGCCCGCGTTGCGAGGGCTGGGGCGCTGAGGACGACCTTGCGGCGCCGTTCGCTGACGCGGGCGGGCTGCCGGCTCGGTCGCAGAGCCATCCAGGACGGTAAAACCGTTACGCGAAGATCGCTCGCCGCGCACGTGGGGCACGCCGGCGGTACTCTCATCCATAACGGCAAAGCTCTCGCGGCGGCGGTCATACTCATCGCGGCGGGCGCTCTCGTACGAAACGCGCAGGATCAACCCGGCAAGCATGAGCGACACAATAATCGACGAACCGCCGTAGCTAATAAACGGCAACGGTTTGCCCGTCATGGGAAACACGTTGAGGATGCCCAGCGCGTTAATCAAAAACTGCACCGCGAGAATGACTGCGGAGCCAGACGCCATGAGCGCGCCCCGACGATCGGTCGCCTGCTCGGCAATGCGAAACGCCGAGTAGATCAGCATCGCAAACACCAAGAAGAACAGCACGGTTCCGACAAAACCGACTTCCTCGCCAATGATGGCCAAGATGTAGTCGTTGTGTGCCTCGGGCAGATACGAGTACTTCATGGTTGAGTTGCCGATGCCACGGCCGAACAGACCGCCCGAGGCAAAGGCCATGATGGCAAGCGTGGCCTGATAGCCGTCACCATACTCGTCGGCCCAAGGGTTCAAGGCAACCTGAATACGCACCATACGGTACGGCTCTGCGACAAGCGCAATCACGATCACGAGAATGCCGAAGATTAGCACGCCGATGATAAATCTGGGGTCGAGACCCGCAAACAACGCCATGCACATGAGGGTCAACAGGATGATCAGGACAGTACCGAAATCGGGCTGGATAAAGATCAGAAAGAGCGAAATGCCCAGGTAGATGCCCATCTTGCGAAGGAATTCGTTGATGTTGCCACCGGGCGAAAAGAAACGATCAAGCATGATGGCCGAATACGCAATGGCAAATGGCTTTAAAAACTCGGAAGGCTGGAACTGAATGCCGGCAATGTTGAGCCAGCGCGTGGCGCCACGGCTGCCGCTGCCCACCAAGAACACCAGAAACAGTAGCCCTATCATGCCTATGAGGAAGATCCTGAGCGCGTCTTCCCCAAACCAACTGTCCGGCAAGATGCGCACGATGGCAACCATAGCCAGCACGCCAACTCCGGCAAACGCGGCTTGTCGAAACAGAAAAAACGTCGCCGAGCCATTCTCGTGCAGCGCTTCGACCGAAGACGCCGAGTACACCATCAGCAGGCCAAAGCACACCAAGGTAAACAGGCAGGCCATGAATATCAAACGGGGGCGCATGATACGGGCGGGAACGCCGGCAATATAGCGTTCGCTAAACGTCTGCCCGCCGCGACCGGAACGCGGTGTGCTGCGACGTGAGGAAGCACGGTCCGAGTCGGGCCTCCTCATACCTTGTCGGGGGCTCTCCTCTCTCACCGGCAACCCCTATTCCATTTGCGATTTCGCTGCAGCGGCAAGCTGAGCCACGTAGTCCTTAAACACGCGGCCGCGCTCCTCATAGCCCGAGAACTCATCGAACGAAGAGCAGGCAGGAGAAAGTAAGATCACGTCGCCACGGCTCGACAGCGAACGGGCGACGTCCACGGCATCGCGCAGGTCATCCGCCTGAGCGATATCCACATCGCCATCGACATCGGCCTCGTCCATAGCGGCGGTGAAGCGCTCGCGCGCATCGCCAAAGCAGACGACCGAGCGTACGTTATCCATAACAACGCGCGCGAAGTCCGTGAGCGGCGTGCCCTTATCGTGGCCGCCGAGCAGCAAGATCACGTCGTCATCGGGAAATGCCGTCAGGGCCTTTTCGACCGCATCGGTGTTAGTCGCCTTGGAATCGTTGACGTAGCGCACGCCGTCAATCTCGCCACACGGCTCCACGCGGTGTTCGAGCGGCTGGAACGAGGCCAGACCGCGGCAGACACCATCGACATCGGCACCGACTGCCAGGGCAGCTGTGGCAGCGCACAGGGCATTGATAACATTGTGATGGCCCGAGATCTTGAGCTCGGATGTAGCGATGAGCGGGGTCTCGACGCCCTTCAGGCGCACGATCATCTTGCCATCGCGCACAAAGGCGGCATCCTCGCCCTCGGGCTCGTCAAAAGCGACCTTGCAGATGCGACGACCCGGCGTGTAGATGTACTCATCGAACTCGTGAATGCCGACGTCTTCGACGTCGACAACCGCCAGATCGTCATCGACCATATTGTCAAACAGCTTGATCTTGGCAAGCGCATAGTTCTTATGGCTCTTATGCCAGCCCAAGTGGTCGGGAGTGATGTTGAGCAGCACCGCCACGCGAGGATGAAGCTCGGCGGTCGTAGCAATCTGGTAGCTCGAGAGCTCGGCCACAAACCACTCGTTATGAGCTCGGCCGTCAATCTCGTTGACCGGCGGCTCGCCGATGTTGCCGACAGCTACGCTGGCCTCACCGGCAGCCTTGAGCAGATAATCAGTCAGCGACGTGGTAGTCGTCTTGCCGTTGGTACCCGTAATGGCAATCCAGTTATCGGGCGACAGGCGATAGGCAAACTCGGGCTCACCCATAATCTGGGCGGCATGCTCGCGCCCGGCCTTAAAGAAGCCCGAGAACTCCGAGATGCCCGGGCACGTCACGCATACGTCATAGGCGCCCTCGACCTGTTCGGTCCCATAGACAAACGACGCACCAGCAGCCTCGAGCGCACGCGTGGCGTCATTGGGCTCAGAGGTGCCACCGCCATACACGGTAACGGCACTTACGCGCTCGGGATGTGCCAGCGCCCAGCGGGCGACATCGAGACCGGATTTGCCCTGACCCAAAACGAGCAGGCTAAAGACATCAGCAAGAGGCATGAAAGACCACTATCCCAACTGGAAGAACAGGGCAAGGCCAACGGCACCAAAGGCCGCAGCGATAATCCAAAAACGGATGACGACCTTGGTCTCGGCCCAGCCCTTCTTTTCGAAATGATGATGGATGGGCGCCATAAGGAAGACGCGCTTGTGCGTAAAGTGGAAGTAGACAACCTGAATCATGACCGACAGGGTCTCAACGATAAACAGGCCGCCGATGATGAGGGAGACGACCTCGGTGTTGGTCATGATGGACGTGCAGGCAAACGCGGCGCCTAGGGCAAGCGAGCCGGTATCGCCCATAAAGATGCTCGCCGGATAGCAGTTGAACCACAGAAAGCCCAAGCAGGCACCGGCACACGCGGTGCAGAAGATGGACAGGTTCACGTCTCCGTGCAAAAACGCCATGGCAGCCATGGCGAGCATGGCAATCATGGAGGTGCCGCCAGCAAGACCGTCAAGGCCATCGGTCAGGTTCACGGCATTAGAAAGACCGGCGATCATCAGCCAGCAAAAGACAATGTAGAGCCACGGGAACGAAAGGCCGCAGATGGTGGTCGAAAGCACGCCAAGGTCAATCGTCAGGCCGCCGGGAAAACGAATCTCGGGGGCGACGCCGCACCAGTTAACGGCAAGTACCGTAAAGGTGACACAGATAATGGTTAGGCCGATCATCTTGGCATGAGGCGTCAGACCGAGCGAGCGCCCATGCGTAACGGAGGTCAGGTCGTCGATCAGGCCCAGCACGCCGGTCGCCAGCGTGGCGAGCAGCACGAGCACGAGCTCGGTGGTGAGCTTGCCCATCAGCAGGCAGGTCAGCGAAATCGCGACGAGAATGACAACGCCACCCATGGTGGGCGTTCCCTGCTTAACCAAATGACGCTTGGGGCCGTCGGCACGAACCTGCTGGCCGATACCCTCGACCTTAAGTAGCTTGATCCACCACGGCATGAGCAGCAGCGCAATGGCAGCGGCGATGCCAAGCCCCAAAAAAGCCTGATACGTTGGATACGAGGGATTGCCGAACATGGGCTAGCACACACCTTCCACAAAGCGGTCGAGCTCAACAAAGCGGGAACCCTTGACCAGTACAACATCATGTTTTTCAAGCGCGCCGCCCATGCGGTCGAGCACCTGCTGATAATCGGAGAACACCTGGATGCGGTCCTCGTCCATGCCCATCATGCGCGCGGCATCGGCCATAAGCTGGGCCAGCTCACCACCCACGCACGCCAGCATGTCGAGCTTCTTGGCGGCGGCATAGGCGCCCACGAGCTCATGCATGCGAGGAGCCTCATCGCCCATCTCGCCCATCTCGCCCAGGATCGCCATGCGAGACCCCGTGCACGAAAGCGAGCACAGCAGATCGAGACCAGCAGCCATGGATTCGGCGCTGGCGTTATAGGAATCGTCGATGACGCGGGCACCGCTCTTGGCGCGCTTGATCTCCTGGCGGTGACCGGTGATCGTGAGGCCCCTAAAGGCAGCATCGATCTGCTCGGGCGTCACGCCCAAGCGATAGGCAACCGCGGCGGCCTTAACGGCATTAGGAACGGACTGCACGCCGGGGATGGCAAGCATGGTATCGATCGTCTCACCCTGGCCAAAATCGAGCGTAAAGACCGGACGGCCCTCGTCATCAACACGAACGTCGCGGGCACGGACCTCATCATCGTCCGAGACGCCGGCCAGCATCACGTCGATACCAGCAGGCTGGGCGAACGTATCGCGAATGAACGGCGTAAAGTCGTCCTCGCCGCCCAAAACCAGCAGCGGCAAGAAGTCGCCAGCGGCGCACATACCCTGGACAATCTCGGCCTTAGCGCGGGCGATGTTCTCGCGGCTACCCAAAATGCCGATATGAGAGGTGCCGATCTTGCTCACGATGGCAAGGTTGGGATTGGCGGACTGGGACAGGCGCTCAATCTCGTGGAAATGGTTCATGCCCATCTCGAGCACCAGGACCTCGGTATCGGCCGGAGCGGAAAGCACCGTGAGCGGCATGCCGATCAGGTTATTGAAATTGCCCCTGGTGGCCCAGACACGATAGCGCTTGGCGAGCACAGCGGCGAGCACGTCCTTGGTCGTCGTCTTGCCGATGGAACCGGTAATGCCAACGACCAGGCAGCCAAGCTCCAGACGGTACGCGTGCGCCAAACGCAGCAGAAACTCCTCGGGATCATCGGTCAGCAAGATGGCACAGCCCTTGTCCTGCGCCAGCGAGACCAGCTCAGCCTCGGGCTCACGCGTCACCACGACGGCGCCGGCACCCGACTGGACGGCACGGGAAGCAAAATCATTGCCGTCGACGTTTTCACCGGGAAAGGCGACGAAAATCGTCCCTTCCTCGACCTGGCGCGAGTCGATAACGCACCCGCGGCATACCCGATCGGCTTCTCCCGTCACGGTTCGGGCCCCTGTTGCGGCCGCGAGGTTGTTGACGGCGATCTCTATCATTGCAGCTCCCCTGTAAACCTAATAATGCTATCGGCGTATTGTATCCCAGCGCCGCACATGCGTGGTGCAGGGCATGTGAACACCCTCATATGGGACAACAAACAACGCCCCAAAGATTGTAACCCCCTACTTCGTGTGCGGGATACCCAGCACGTCGAGTGCGTTGGCCATAATGGACTGGAACGGCACCGCAGCGGCATCTGAACCGCTCGGCGTTCCGTCGAGCGTGATATAGCACAGCACTTTGGGCGATTGTGCCGGTGCAAAGCCCATAAAGGACGACATGTAGTTCTCCTTGAGGTAGCCGCCGTTCTCGTCGGCACGTTCGGCCGTACCGGTCTTACCCGCCACGTCATAGCCGTCAACCGCGCCGCCAACGCCCGTACCCTCGGACACGACCGTCTGCATGCACGATGTCACCTGGGATGCGGCATCCTCAGAAATCGCGCGCTCGCCTTCGCCCCAGTCCTTCTCGTCGCCCTTGCTGGACTTATAGAAATGCGGGGTCATCATCACGCCGCCGTTGGCGATGCCGCCCACGGCACGTGCGATCTCAATCGGCGAGACGGACAGCGCCTGTCCAAAGCTCATCGATCCCAGCGTGGCGCCGTCATACTGGTCACGCTCCTTGACGATGCCCAGGCTCTCGCCAGGAAAATCGACACCGGAGCTGTGACCGATGCCCCACTTGTCCACATAGGCGGCAAAGTCGTCGGCACCGATCTTGCGCCCCACCAGGACAAAGCCCACGTTGGACGAACGGCGCATCATCTCGCGCACATCCATGGTCATAGCATAATCGCGCTTGTCGGCATCGGTGACGGTATCGTCACCAACCTTGATGCTCGCCGGCACCTCAAACGACGTACTCGATCGCACGACGCCCAAATCGAAGCCGGCGCCCGCCACGAGCGTCTTAAAGACTGAGCCGGGCTCGTAGGCGTCGGTGACCAGGCGCAGGTTCATATCCTCGGTCTTGGCGTTCTCCAGATCGGTCTGGTCGTAGGTCGGGTACGAGCAGGCTGCCAAGATCTCGCCTGTCGTAGGATCGGTGACCAGCGCCGAGCCGTTCTTGGCCTTAGTCTTCTCGACTGCCTCTGCCAGGGCATCCTCGGCCGCTCGCTGGATATTGACGTCGAGCGTCGTCACGATGTCAACGCCGTCGACCGCAGCCACCTTTTTATAGGCACCGCCCGCGATATAGCTACCGTCCCTTGCGCGCTCACGCACAAGAGAACCGTTCGTGCCGGTCAGAAGCTTGTTGTATTGCTTTTCGAGACCCGTCAAGCCGTCGTTGTCTACATTCACTACACCCAGCACCTGCGATGCTAGATTGCCGTATGGATATACGCGCTTCATGGCCTGCTCAAAAAGCACGCCGGGCAGGTTCTTCTTCTCCAGCGCTGCAACATCGTCTTCGTCCACCTGGCGCTTGATATACACCCAGGTTCCATCGGACTCAACGAGCTTGCGGCAGATCTTTTTATCGATTCCAGTTGCCTTGACCAGCGCCGACACCGTCTTGTCAACATCCTCGACAAGCTGTGGGTTCACGGCGATGTTGCGACATTCGACCGACGACGCCAACACGTTGCCGTTGCGGTCGTAGATGGTGCCGCGTTTGGCATAGAGGGTCTGCGCAAGCAGGCGGCGCGCATCGGCACGCTCGCGCAGTTTATCGGCTTCGACAATTTGATAGTCGGCAAGGCGAAAAACGCCCAAGCCCAAGCCAAGCCCGATGAAGCCCATGACGGCTTTGCGGCGAGGCAGAGGCGCGCCTGTGAGCCATTCGGTCGACGAACTCTTGCGCGACCTGGTGTTATGCACTTGAGGGCCGCCCGAGCCGCGAAGTCGCGACGCCGGGTCGTTGCCACGGGACTGCCCGGCGTTGTAAGATTGCCGACCCGTTCCTTGATAACCAGAACGTCCCCGCGACGAGGGACGTCCAGAACCGCGGCCCCCATCGGAACCGCGGCGATAGTCATTTGTCATACTCAGCTACCGTCTTGCTACTGAGCGGTCGCGGTCGCGTTGGCGCCCGCGGCTGCATCCTGCGAAAAGTCAAGTGTAACGCTCTCGCTGGGCTCCACCATGCCATAAGCGCCCGCAAGGTCGCGAATGCGCGTGTCGGCGCCATAGACCGAATGCATGACCTCCAGGTCGGAGCTCTCATCGGTCGCCTTTTCGAGCGTGTTGGTAAGCTCGGCGTTGCTGTTGAGCACCTGGGCCGTAACGCCGGCGAGCGCCACGCGGGCGACGCCGATCGTCATGAAGATAGCCGCAATGATGCAAAACGTTTTAAGAACGCTCATGAAAACCGGGCTTACCGCCTGGTTTGCCTGACGGCCCGCGCCCGTGTAGACATCAAAGCGCGGCGTGTGCTGCTCACGGGGAGCAACGGGGGCCTGCGACGTCTCACGATAGGCGGGCATGGCGTTCATATCATAGGCGAGTGCTGCGCTTGAAGTGTTGTAGCCCATGATATGCCGCCTCCCATCCCGAGTACGTTGGTAGTGTGTTTAAGCTTCGTTTATGGTGCGAGCGGGAGGTCCAATATCGCGCGCGTAACGCTACAAGCGCTCCGCCACGCGGATTTTGGCTGATCTCGCCCGAGGGTTGCGCTCAACCTCATCAGGTTGGGCAACCAAGGGTTTGCGGGTGATGACCTTGAGTATCGGCACGTTGCCGCACACGCACACCGGAATCTCCGGCGGACACGTGCACCCCTGGCTCATCTCCTTAAAGTGGTTCTTTACAATACGGTCCTCGAGCGAGTGATACGAGATGACGCAGATACGTCCGCCCGGGTTGAGCCACCTGGTGGCGGCATCAAGCCCTCGTTCGAGCACATCGAGCTCGTGATTGACCTCGATGCGAATGGCCTGGAAACTTTTCTTGGCCGGGTGTCCGCCATGCCGACGAGCGGCAGCCGGGATACCCGCCTTGATGATCTCGACAAATTGGCCGGTGGTTTCGATCGGTTCTTGCTCGCGGCGGCGCACGATCTCGCGCGCAATCTGCGAGGCGAACTTCTCTTCTCCGTAGACGCGTAGAATCCGGGCGAGGTCGTGTTCGTTATAGGTGTTGATGACCTCAGCTGCGTTTAAGGTGTTATTACCCGGATCCATCCGCATGTCCAATGGGGCGTCCTCGTTATACGAAAAGCCCCTACCAGGGATATCGAGTTGCGGTGACGAAACGCCCAAATCGAACAGGAAGCCATCGACCCCGGGCACCTCGGCCGAGCAAAGTAGCTCGTCCAAGTCGCCGAAGTTGCCCTTCAGCAGCTGGTGCGGAACGCCGGGAACCTCGCGGTCCAGACGGGCGCCAGCGGCCTCGAGGGCCATGTCGTCCTGATCGACGCCGAGCAAAAGGCCCGTCTCCCCCACCTGCGCGGCCATCTTTACCGAATGGCCGGCACCGCCAAGGGTGCAATCGCAGACAACGGAGCCGCTCTTTAGCCGCAGCGACTCAAGCACTTCGCCGAGCATGACAGGTTCATGCCGATATTCTTGTGTCAAGATCCCACGCTCCATCCGTTACCCGTGCCTTGCCCTTACGAGAAGAAGAGGTCCAGCAGGGCCTCATCGTCATCGTCCTCATCGGCCGCGGCGCGATCCCAAACCTCAAGGTGGTCGTAGTTGCCCACAACCGTGACCTCGCGGTCGAGGTTCGCCTGCTTACGGAGAGACTCGGAAAGACCGATACGACCGGCACTGTCCACATCCATCGACGTGGTGCGCTTGTTGATCGCCCTCATGAGCTTCTGGTCATTAATGTCACGCGGGTTAAAACCCTCGTGGCCCTCACGACCCGCGAAGAGTCCTTCGACCCACTTATCGAAGGCCTCGGCAGAGAACACGTACAGAGCATCGACATCCAGGGCTTTGAACACGCGAACGTGCTCTCCAAGCTCCTCGCGAAGAGGTGCAGGCAGGGACAGACGACCTTTTGCATCGAGATTGCGCTCGTATGCACCAGTCATTCCCATGTGCGCCCTCCCCTCGGTTACTCAGATGGCACGTACGCGGGGAACCACCCCGCCTGTCGACGTCATTAATAATATGGGGAACCGCCCCATTTTTCAACACCTTTGCCCCCCCCCAGACCCCCCCCC
>DBFBAP010000015.1:0-106360 GCA_048245415.1 Collinsella sp.
GATATGAGACTGAGCCGAAGGCGTCGACGACATGCCGGGGCGGACCGGGACGGGTTCAACGGCAGGCCCCGCCGACCGATTGCAAGCGGTCGGCGGGGCCATTGTGGCTCTTGACAGCGGATTGGGTCATATGAGCGAGCGCCCACCAGAGCGAACAAATTGGCATGAAAAGAGGACGGCATAGACCTTCTGGTCATGCCGTCCTCTTTGAATGACAAGTTGTCGCTCTGGTGGGCGCGCAGCGTCAACTAGTTACGCGGTTTGGTAAAACCGCGTAACCCAACTAGAAGCGGTTGCCGCGGAAGCCGCCGCCGTTGCGGCCGCCACGATCGCCACCGCGACCGCCACGGTCGTTACCACGGTTGCCGCCGAAGCCGCCACGGTTGCCACCGCGATCGCCGTAGCCACCACGGTTGCCGCCAAAGCTGCCGCGACCGCCACGGTCGCCGCCACGGTCACCAAAGCCGCCACGGCCGCCACGATCGCCACCGCGGCCACCGCGGTCACCGCCACGGCCACCGCGATCGCCAAAGCCGCCGCGACCGCCACGGTCGCCGCCACGGCCACCGCGATCGTCACGACCGCCGCGAGGACCGCGGTCCTCGTCCAGGCCCATGGCGACGAGCGGAGCGATGACCTTATCGAGAGCGGCCATCAGCTCGGTGGCCTCCTCATAAGAAAGCTCAGGCAGGAGCTTCTCCTTCTTGTTGGCAAGCTCGACCAGGCCCTCAGCGGCATCCTCGGCAGCGAAGACAACGATCTTGCGCATATCGCCCTCGGCGTCGTCGATGCGGCCAACCAGATCGGCAGCCTCGGCCTCGGCCATCAGGCCATCGAGCTCACGAAGGCGCATGCCCAGCAGGTCGGACATTTCCTTCTGCTCCATCTTGGGCTTGAGGTCAAGGAGCTTGATGGCGCGCTCGATGTTCGCCATGCGCTCGGCCTTGGCCTCCTCCTCTTTGGAAATAGCAAAGCGACGGCTACGCAGCAGGCGGGCGGCCTTCTGCATCTTGTCCATCAGCTCTTCGTCATCGTAATCAACGGCGGCCTCGACAACCTCGGCCTCCTCCTCGGCGGAAACCTCGTCAGCAGCCTCAACCTCGGCAGCTTCGGTCTCCACGGTCTCGACTGCCTCGACCTCGGCAGCCATGGTCTCGTTCTCGGTCTCGTTCATGATCTCTTCGTTCTCGGACATGAGACTCCTTCTTGGCCCTCTCGGGCATCATCGCCCCATTCGCGGGGCCCGTCGCGCACTCTTTGCGCTTTAAACATTCATGCCTCTCGGCAAAACGTCCATTAGTTTATGGTGTCGCCATCCAATCTAGCTGCAGAATCTATGTGCACACATTAATGCGACATGTGCGACTCGCGACGAGCGTACACCAGCGACGCCACGAACCCGACCGCGGCAATTACAGCCGCCACACGCACGGCAGCTGCAAATCCAATCGCCTGGGCAACGTCCGTCGCAACGCCAGCGGCGCCGGCAGTCGCCGCAGAACTCGAGAGCAGACCGATAAACAGCGACGGGCCAAACGATGCGGCAATAATGTTCCACGTGTTGAGCAGTGCCGTTCCGTGAGGATGTTCAGCGGCAGGCAGCGTCTCCAAGCCGGCCGTTTGCGAGGGACTCAGCACCAAACCGACTCCGGCATACACCACAACGGTCAGCGCCACGACAACGCCGATGTTCATGCTTGCCGCCGTCATCGAGATTGCAGTCTGCCCCACGGCAATCAGGGCAAAGCCGACCGGCAGCAGCGGCCATGCGCCACGGGCGTCCATCACGCGTCCGCCCACAATCGAGGTCACGGCGTTGCAGGCAATTGCCGGCAAAATGAGCAAGCCCGCAACAAGTGCGGTCATGCCGTATGCACCCTCAAAATAGAGCGGCAACAAAACGCTCATCGAGAACGTTGTCATCATCGACACCACCACAAGCAAACACGCAGGCCAAAAACGAACGCTCGCCATGGGGCGCACGTTGAGCACCGGATGCTCGAGCTTGAGCTGACGGGCCGCAAACAGGCCGAGCAGCACAACGGCGGCGAAAAGCGTCACGATACCGGCAATCAGATTGGTCGAGAACTCGCCTACGGAATACACAAATGCCGTAATGCCGGCGGCGAGCAAAACAACCGACAGGATATCAAGCGTGGTGTCCGAGCGCTCTCCGACATTCTGAACAAACTTAACACCCGCCGCAGCGACCGTAATGCCGCCCACCAGCGGCACTACGAACACCGCCCTCCAGCCAAACAACGTGCACATAAGACCACTGATCACGGGTCCAAACGCCGGCCCCAGCGTAATGCAGGCACCGCCCAGGCTCAGATACAGACCGAGCTTCTGGCGCGGGGCGCAAGACAGCACCACGTTCATCATGAGCGGGAACAAGATGCCCGATCCCGCAGCCTGCAAAATACGGCTTGGCAGCAAAACGCTAAATGACGGAGCGAACAGGCACAGGACTTCGCCGGCGACCATGCATCCGCATGCGAAAAACAGCAGCTTGCGCGTCGAGAAACGGCCGGACAGGAAGGCCATGATGGCCGTAAAGATCGACGTCACGATCATGTAGCCCGAAACGAGCCACTGCGCCGTGGTGGCACTCACCGAAAAGGCTGCCATAATGTCGTGCAGCGCCACGTTAATGATGTTCTCGTTAAACGCGGCAACAAAGGCTGCAATATACATAACGACGAGAATCGCCGCAGTGGCCGATGGCGTTACTTGAACTTGTTGCTGAGATTTGCTCCCCATGCATTTCCTTCCTCTTGGAACGACAGTCGCATCGCCCCAGAGGAACAGTCCAGGGCGAAAAATGAGCCCTAGACTTACGCCAGACGCCGTACACGACGAATCTGGCAACATGGTCCAACATCGAAAGATTGTAACGCGGACGCACAGCTTTCCTTCCGCGCTATTATTAAAAGTCCACGAAAGCATAAGACATGAGGAGCCCGCCATGATTAAGCCCATCATGAAATCCGAGTTCTTTTTGCGTCTGCCTTCCGAAGACGCGGGACCCGACGATGCCGCAACCGGGCAGGATCTCCTGGATACACTCCACGAGCATGAGCGCGAGTGCGTGGGCCTCGCCGCCAACATGATCGGCGTGCGCAAACGCATCATCTGCGTAAAGGACGGCAACAGGACACTCCTGATGTACAACCCTCAGATTCTTGAGCAGGTCAATGCCTATCAGACGAGCGAAGGATGCCTCTCGCTGATCGGCGAGCGTCCCTGTACCCGCTATCGCCGCATTAAGGTGGAGTATTTGGACGAGAACTTCGTTCACCGCATCAAAAACTTCTCGGGCTACACCGCCGAGATCATCCAGCACGAAATCGACCACTGCAACGGCGTCGTGGTTTAGGCCACCCGCCAAAATGAGGGTACCGGAGGCCTCCCTATGGATATCAGCCGCTTTGGCGAATTCGCCATCTTAGCGCAGTCACGCACGTTTCTTGATGCGGCGGAACTGCTTTTCATGTCGCAATCAACCCTCTCCAAGCACATCATGGCAATGGAGCACGAACTCGGCTGCAAGCTCATCGATCGAAGCCAGCGCCACGTAACACTCACCGCGCAAGGCGAAGCGCTCCTCCCCTATGCGCAAAAAATTGCGACGCTTCAGCATCGCTATCTTGCCGCCATTCAAATAGGTGCAGGTGAGCCGCTCGAGCACCTCACCGTAGGTTCTATCCCCATTATGGCCCCTTATGGGATTACGGACGCCGTCATCGATTTTCAGCAGGCGAACCCCTCATATTCTGTCGAGCTCATCGAAGGCGAGGGCGACACACTCAAGCGCATGCTCCTGCACGAGGACATTGACCTGGCCTTCATCCGTGACAGCGGCGCCATCGAGCCGGAGTTCAAAAAGATTCCCTTTACGACCGACCGGCTCGTGGCCGTCCTTCCGCCCGACCATCCACTCGCCGAACGTGACACCGTCGAGATAGACGACCTTATCGACGAGAATTTCCTCATGCTTCCCCAAGGCTCGTTCGTAAGCGAGCTCGTCCTTTCCCTTTGTCGCGAAGCTGGATTTGGCCCACGTGTTACGTTCACCGGCAAACGAGCCGAGAACATCATCTCTCTTGTCGCACGCGGCGCCGGTGTCTCATTCCTCATGCGCAAGCCGGCGGAATCGCTTACCAGCGGAAAGGTAGCCTTGGTGCCGCTTGAGCCCGCGACGACCTCCGAGGTCAGGCTCTACCTCAAGCGGAACGCCGCGCACTCGCAGGCGGTCGTCTCGTTCATTGGCTTCCTCCCCTACCGTCAGCTCCTGCAGGGCGACCGTGCGTCTTCCATCGCGGCACGACCGTCATAATCCCCGCTGCTCCACAACCGCAGACTTGTGACCGCAAACACGATGACAGCGGCACGAAACACAAATATGCCTCGGGCAGCACGTCGCCGTCCGAGGCATATTTAATCAAAGTGCGCAGAAAGACTAGTCCACCGAGATGTTGAGTGCCTTACCGCCCTCGTCCTTCTTGGTACCGATCACCATAGCGGCGACAAGAGCCAGAACGAAAGCGACCACACCGGAGATGACAAGGCCGATAAAGCCCGTGTCGATGCCGGCAGGGTTAATAAAGCTCGGGAAACCGAGCGGGCCGGAGGCGCCGAAGGCATAGAGCTTGGCACCCATGAGGCCGGCAATGGCGCCGCCTACACCAGCGGAAATAAAGGTTGCCCACATAAGGCGCTTACGCGGCAGCAAGATGGCGTAAAGCGCAGGCTCGTTGACACCGAAAATCGAAGAGACAAGGGCGGGAATGTTGACGGCAGCATTTTCCTCGGAGTCCTTGGTTCGGATGATCATGCCAAGCACAGCGCCGGCGATGGCACAACCGCCTGCATACACGAGCGGGTTAATGAGGTCATAGCCGTAGGTTGCGACATCGAGGAACCACAGCGGGATGATACCCCAGTGCAGGCCGAACATGACGAGCAGGCTCCAGAACGTGCCGATGACGAAGCCGGCGATGGCGGGTTGGAAGTTGATGAGCATCAGAATGATCTGGGCAACGATGTTGGAGAGGACCGTCATGACCGGACCGACCACAAGCAGGCCAAGGATGCCGCAAATGAGGAGCGTCAGGATGTTGGAGAAGAACGAGCTCACAAGCGCGGGCAGCGCGTTAGAAAGGGCCTTGTGTACCTTGGAGGCAATCCAGACGATAAAGATCGCAGGCAGAATCGTCGATGAGTAATTCTGCATGATCAGCGGGATGCCAAAAATATCACCGTAGACATTGGACTCGAAGACCGTGCCGGCGCCGAGCGTGTAGAGCGGATCTCCGCCCATAAGGCCAACGAGCGTCGGGCAGACGAGGATACCACCGAGCGCCATTCCCATAACGGGCTTAAGTCCGAACTTCTTGGCCGACGTCCAGCCAATGATTAGCGGAAAGTAATAGAAGACCGAATCTCCGATTGCCGAGAGCGTCACATAGGTATTGCTGTCCTTGGCAAGCCAACCGGCAACCGTGCAGAGCGCGAGCATCGACTTGATAAAGCCACCGGCCATAAGCACGCCAAGAACCGGCTGCAGAATCTCGGAAATGATGGCGAGCAGGCGCGAGAACGGATCGCCCTTCTTGACATTGTCGCCCTCATCGATATCGAGCGCGGGCTTGGTGTCGAACCCGCCAATCTGAACAAGGTCGTTGTAGACAGCCTCGACAGTGGCACCAATCACGACCTGATACTGTCCGCCAGCCTGGATGACGTCAACGACGCCCTTCGTCGCCTTAAGTTCATTGGTCTGGGCAAGTGATTCATCCTTGAGGTGGAAGCGGAGACGCGTAATGCAGTGGCTCACGTCTAACACATTGTCTCGACCACCGACCTTTGTGATGATTTCATCGCAAAGCTTCTGGTATTTCATGGAATTCTCCTTTTTCTGAGCGGGGTATAGCATCGATTTCATGCCTCCGTAGTCGACGTGGGAGGGCAAGGAACCCGCTTCCCCCTTTGAAATCCGCGGACGCACGTACGCCCGGGATGCGAAAGGGCAGAGAAGATGGAAGATGCCGATCACATGGCGGCGAGCCTCATTGGCCCATGTCACGCAATCAGGTCTACAAACGCGAATCTGCTGCGCCGAGAAGTCTCGTCGTCTGGCAGAACTTGTCACACAGACGTTCCGGTTCGCCCTGGGGAATCTGAGTACGCTCGGTCTCAAAGGAGAGGCCGTACTCGCGTGCCGGAAGGAAATACTCGAAATAGCCGTTGGTGTAACCGCAAACTATTCCCTCGACTGGGCATTCGCGCTTCATGCGAATACCCAGGTCGCTGCCGAGCTCACTCGGGAACACAAAGAGATGCAGGCCGCCCAGACTGATGACGGCACACTTAAGCGTGAGCGAAAAGTCGTCATGGGCAACGGTGTGATAGAACGTCTGAGGCTCGATGCGGTCGAGAACGACCTCGCGATCGAGCTTGATCTGGGAAATCGCCTCGGCAAGACCGGTCGAAACACGCTCGACCTCGGGAATGCCGCGTCCCTGGCGAAAATTGCGGTCGCTACAGTCGCCAGCAGCGCCGACGACCATGGCCGGATAGTAGCCAAGACTCTGAGCGAGCTTTTTGCCGGTAAGACCGGCGAGTTCGCTCGTGAGCTCCGTGCAGTCGGGTCCGACGCAGGCGGAATGCACCGCCCAGTTCACAAAGCCCGCAAATGGATTGCCTTCGGTATCGAAGAACGATACGACAATGACCTCATTGTCGGCGAGTTCACCTGGGATGATGCGGTTGTCGTAGAAACCAGTGATGACCTGCTTGCCCAAGCGACAAATCGCGGGCTGTGCGTTGGCGCGGCACTCCTCAAAGCATTGGCAAATGGTATCGAGGAACCAGCGGTAGTAGTCCTCGTCGAATTTTCCCGTCCACCAGCTGCGGTGGTAAGCGACGATTGAAGTATGGTCGTGCGTCGCCGAGAGCAGAACGCAATCACGGTCAATGCCGTAGCGCTCGGCGAGCATTGTCTTGACTTCCTCGGCCATGCTTTCCTCGAACTCGAGGACATCGGCATTAAAGAGAAACACTTCACGTTCGCCTTGCTGGAAGAGGATGGCGTTGGCGAAGACGTCATCATGGACGCCCGTCGCAGGTTCAAGACGGTTGGGGAGGTTACGGTATCCGATTAGATAGATGTCGCCTTGCGGGGTAATCTTGCGGCGTGCATGTCCGATATTCATGCAAGTTCTCCTTTTTGTCATGCCGCGTTTAAAGCGGCAAGGATGGTTTGAAGGAGGCACTCATGGGAACCGGCGGCGAAGCCGGAGTTCATGGCCTCATAGGTGATTTTCTCGTACGCATCGGGGGCCGGCAGATACTTTTGCCCTCCGTTGACAAGCGTGGCAAAGAGCACGGGGCAGAATCGGGCGGCGCGCACGGCGGCGCCAAACGAGCTCGAAACCTCGGGCTGGATACCAACGAACTCGACATTTCCCAGCCGAAGTAAATAGACCCTCGTACGCTGTTCGCCTGCCGCATGAAACTCATAAGTTCGATGCGGGGCCAATGAGCAGAAGTCGGCGCGCGTCTGGGCGGGCAAAAGGACGTCGACCGTGCGAGCATCGACGCCGATGGCATCGTCCTCACGCGCCGCACGGACGGCCTCAATCAACGCATCGCTCATAGCGCGACCCTGTCGATGCAGCATGCGATATCCACTCTCGTGAGCATCTAACGTTTGCTTCGCCCCGGTCGAATCGAACGCAACGGTCACGGCGCGCTCCGCCGGACTCTGATCCCCCGCGGCACCGGGCAGCAGCAACACGACTCCGCCCAATTCGCGCTCGAGAGCCGTGGCGGCAAAGCCAAAGAGGTCCCCGCTCACCAAGCGCTTCCCCTGAGAATCGTGCGATCCGTCGAGCACGGAAGACTGGACATCAGCCGTCGCAAGCATGGCAACGAGCCCGCCCTCGGCATCCCTCGCGACAAGTATGGGCATCGCGTGGTCGGCAAACCCCTTGGGGTCTACTCCCAGCCACCAGCCGGCCGGCGTCTCAATGTCGCGGTTAACGTTCACAGGACAGTAGCCCTCCGCCGAGGCGAGCGTGACAGAGCGAATGCCCGCAACCGCCTGCTCAACGGCCGCGCGTGTCGCGGCGATGAGCGCGGCACGATAGCGCTCATTTCGATCGCGGGCATCGGTGTCGGCCAGATGCCCAGGGGTGCGCACGTGAGGCGCAGAAAACGTGTGGGTCGGGACCACCCAAGAAAGGGCGCCGTCGCAATTGGAGACATCCTTGACAACCTCACGCAGATCGACGAGTAGGGCCGGAGCGATCGAGGTAACCTCAAGTGAAAGGATGCAAGCGCGCCGCCCCATCCCTTCGACCACGAAGGCACGGGCAAAGATTTCATGACGGAGTGCGTCGAAACCGTCGAACGGCAATACGTCCTCTAAGTTAATGGCCACCCGGGCGGCTCCGGCCTTCATCTCTCCCTTATCCATGGCGAACGCCCTCCTTTATCTGTCGCTCACTCGATGCCGTACAAGCGCTGTGCCGTGCCGCCAAGCATAAGGTCCTTGTCCGTATCACTTAAATCTGTGGCGCGGACGCAGGCGACACCCTCTGTTAGCCACTCGCGTTTAACGGGATAACTCGTACCAAAGACAATATGGTCTGCACCAAGGACTTCAACCGCACAGGCAAGAAGCGTCTCGCCCCAGGGCTGAGCATGGGACATGTCGAAATAAACGTTGTTCTCAAGACGCTTGGAGACCGTCTCGGTATCGGTCTGGAAGCGACCCGAGGCATCTGGACGCTTGGGACCATGAGGCAGCAGCATCTCCTTGAACGCAAAGTATGCGCCGCCGAGCATGGAGTGGACCATCTTGATATTGGGGTAGCGCTCAAAGAAATCACCAAAGATCTCTCGACCGATCGCCGTAGTTTG
The DNA here is from genome assembly GCA_048245415.1 of Collinsella sp. Taxonomy (GTDB): domain Bacteria; phylum Actinomycetota; class Coriobacteriia; order Coriobacteriales; family Coriobacteriaceae; genus Collinsella. The sequence goes on from DBFBAP010000015.1 coordinate 8,929, forward strand.
GTCGACGCAGCGGCCATAAGAGCGGCGAAGGTTGTCGTACGCGAGAAGCGACTCGTTCTCGACCGGCACGGGAACATGGTGCACGTAAACGGTGACATGGCGTTCGTTCAGGTGCTCGAAAAAGCTCGAGAAGACCTGGTCGTCGAGATAGCGCTTGCCGTAGTGAGCGCAGAGCTGCACACCCGCAAAACCATCGTCGAGCCTGCGGTCGAGCTCCTCCAAATTCGCTTTGGTGCCAAAGGGCGGCACAGCGACAAGCGGAATCAGACGGCCATTTGATGCCTTCGCGTCAGCAGCCATACCGTCGTTGAAACGCCGGCACATCTCGAGCGACATCCACTCGTGGCAGCCGGGGAGCTTGAGGATCGCCTTGTCGACCCCCGCCTCATCCATATCGGCCAAGCGCTTCTCGAGGGTGTAGTCGCCCTCAATGTAGTTAAGACCCGGAGAACCGGCGGGCATCTCGATCACGATCTGTCGTTTGCCGGCGGAATTCATGGTCAGATAGCCTTCGGTGTCATAGGCGCGGGGTACCTCGGCCAAAAACTGTTCACAGAGCGTCTCGTCATGAAAGATGCGCTCGTCGAACCAGTAGGAATTTGCATCGATAATCATTGGTTGGAACCGCCTTTCATCTTGTTGAAAACATTCTAGAAAAGCAGGTACCCGGACATCAATTCCAGCTTAAGCCCACTGTATTCCATTTTGGAATAGAACTTACCGCTCACGCGCGAACCTCGCCCGCCCAACGAGACAAGCGCTAACAGCACGGGCTTAGACAGAAAACGGTCGGCCCGCATCCGTTGCGGGCCGACCGTTTCATTACAGGCTACCTTTGCCGTTACGCCTGGCGGTAATGGTCAAAGAAGTCGGCGAGGTCTTCGAGGGACTCTTTGAGTACTTCCATGCGTGGCAGGTACACGATGCGGAAGTGATCGGGCTCGGCCCAGTTAAAGCCGCCGCCGCGCGTGATCAGAATCTTCTTCTCGTGCAGCAGGTCGAGGGCAAACTGCTCGTCATCGGTGATGTTGAACTTTTTAACATCCATCTTGGGGAAGATGTAGAACGCCGCGCGCGGCTTAACCACCGAGATGCCGTCAATCTTGTTGAGCGCCTCATACACAAAGTTGCGCTGCTCGTAGACACGGCCGCCGGGACGGATGTAGTCGTTAACCGACTGATGGCCGCCGAGCGCCGTCTGGACGATCGACTGAGCCGGCACGTTGGAGCACAGGCGCATGTTAGAGAGCATGTTGATGCCCATGATGAAGTCGCTCATGCAGCGCTGGTTGCCCGAAAGCACCATCCAGCCAATACGATAGCCCGCAATCATGTGCGACTTGGACAGACCGCTAAAGGTAACGCAGGGCAGGTCGGGGGCGAGTGATGCAATGGAGACGTGCTCGTAGCCGTCCATGCACAGGCGGTCGTAGATCTCGTCGGCAAAAATCATGAGCTGGTGCCTGCGCGCAATCTCAACGATGCCCTCGAGCACCTCACGCGGGTAAACGGAGCCCGTGGGGTTGTTGGGGTTGATGATGACGAGGGCCTTGGTCGCGCTCGTGATCTTGGACTCCATATCCTGCAGATCGGGATACCAATCGGCCTGCTCGTCGCACAGGTAGTGCACAGGATGGCCGCCGGCAAGGGTCGCGCACGCCGTCCACAGCGGGTAGTCGGGGCTGGGGATCAGAATCTCATCGCCGTTGTCGAGCAGCGCGTTCATCGAAAGCTGAATGAGCTCGGACACGCCGTTGCCCGTGTAGATATGCTCCATCTGAACGTTGGGCAGGCCCTTGATCTGCGAATACTGCATGATCGCCTTGCGCGCGGAGAACAGGCCACGCGAGTTGGAATAGCCTTCGCAGTCGGGCAGCTGCTGGCGCATGTCCTTGATGACCTCATCGGGCGTGCGGAAACCGAAGGGCGCCGGGTTGCCGATATTGAGCTTGAGGATGCGCTCGCCCTCGTCCTCCATACGGGCGGCCTCGTCGACGACGGGACCGCGCACGTCATACAGGACGTTATCGAGCTTGGTGGATTTAGAAAAAGTACGCATGGTGGTGCTCCTTGCAATTTGAGCTGAGGGATGGGGTTCGGGCTTGGAATCGTTGCGGGGTGATGATGCCTCGCCTTGATCGGCGTCGCCGGCAAGCAGCCAGGAAACATCGACCTCCAAAATACGGGCGAGCAGCTCAGCCACATCGCGCCGCGGGATCGTCTTGCCGCTCACATATTGGCTCATCTGACTCTTGCCGAGTTTTTTGCCGAGCATCTCCGATGCGCGGATCACGTCCGACTGGCGAACGTCGCGATCGGACATAGCCTGTCGCAGGCGATCGCTAAACGTCTCTTGGGCCACTAGAACCTCCTTGCTGGCAAAGTTCAATTTATAGAATACGAATTGAACCAAGGTTCAATTTAGGCAGCAGTATAACGCGGCACCTCATTCGAAAGTTCAATTTCATAAGAAAATGCACCAGACTCTGAGTTTTGCCCAAAGCGGACAATGACGCGCACACGTTTAGAGGTATTCGAGGAAACGGACGGCGGCAAGCGAAACATCGGCCGTTCGATATATCGCATTGATCTGCCGATGAGGATGTCCCTCGAGCGGACGCACGGCAACATCGAACTGACAGCGACGCAAGATGAGCGCGGGAAGAATGCTAACGCCCAGGCCGTCCTCGACCATAGCCATAATCGCATAGTCATCCCAGGTCGACAGCTTAGAGCGCACCGCCAGGCCCGCGCGGCGAAACAGCGGCGTAATCTCGTCGTCGCTACCGCGTTCCAGCAGGATAAACTGCTCGTTGGCCAAATCGGCAAGGGAAACGACCTCCGCGGTGGCAAGCGAGGAGTCCGCTGGCACCACGGCCATCAGCTCGTCTTGCACCAACGGTCGCGACGCCATGCCGGCGCCGCGTGGCTCGCGCGGAATAAAGCCCAGGTCGCAGCGACCTTCCGCCACCCATTGTTCAATCTCTGAGTAATCGCCCATCAGCAACTCATAATCGACGTCCGGATGATCGGCGCGAAAGCGCGCAATCACCGGCGGCAGCACGTGGGTCGCCACACTCGAAAACGTACCGATGCAGATTTTGCCGCGCATGAGTCCACGCATCTCATCCACCCGTCGCTGCAAGCGAGTGAATTCCTCGCAGAGCGCCTCGACAGCCGGCATGACCTGCCGCCCGTCGGCAGAAAGCACTACGCCCTCGCGACTGCGGTCGAGCACCTTAAAGCCCCAATCGGCCTCAAGATCGGCCACCATACGGCTCACGCCCGACTGCGAATAGCTCAGGCGCTCGGCAGCACGCGTAAAGCTTCCGGCGCGCACCGTCTCCAGCAGCACCTGCATCTTTTGAATATTCGTTTCCACGACACGCCCCCACCTTTACATGAATTTTTGTCATGTTAGCCATGCATTATATTCGCTTTTCTTCTATTGCCAGTTCACCCATAGTGAACATGCTCGAATATAGAGGGGACGGAAGCGCATGGACAACGGACTGTTTACGTACTTAGCAGCATTGCTATTGTTTGGCTCCAACGGCATCATCGCCGCCGCCATCGCACTGCCGAGCTCCGATATCGTGCTGCTGCGCACTTTTCTGGGAGCCCTCTCGCTTATAACCATCCTCGCCACTACCCAACACCATAAGTTGCAGGCGCCATCTCGTCCCCGCGAAGCCGCGGCCCTCCTCCTCTCGGGAGCTGCGCTGGGCGCCAGCTGGATTTTTCTGTTCCGCGCCTACCAGACGATCGGCGTCGGCGTATCCTCGCTGCTGTACTACTGCGGCCCCATCATTGTCATGGCGCTCTCCCCGCTCATCTTTGGCGAAAAGCTGACCGGCGGCAAAATCGCCGGCTTTGTCGCCGTCGCCTGCGGTGCTTTTCTCATTGCAGCGCAAGGTCTAGGCGGCAATATGCCCATTGCGGGCATCGTCTGTGGAATCGCCTCGGCCTTCTGCTATGCATTGATGGTCATCGCTAGCAAGGGTGCGCCGCACATCGAGGGCCTCGAGAACTCCACGCTCCAGGTGTGCGCCGCCTTTGTGACCGCACTGGTCCTCACGCTCATCACGCAGGGCGCTCCCTCATTCCTGTCCGCCGGTATCGCCGCCAGTATTGATTGGCGCGCCGTCGCTATGCTCGGCGTCGTCAACACCGGCATCGGTTGCCTGCTCTACTTTAGCGCCGTCGCCAAGCTGCCCGTCCAGACCGTCGCTGTCGTCGGCTACCTCGAGCCGCTTTCGGCGGTCGTGTTCTCGGCCGCCCTTTTGGGTGAAGCCATAACACCGGTCCGCCTGATGGGCGCCGCGCTTATCATCGGCGGCGCGATTTTTTGCGAACTCGCCGGCAAACGCGCAAACGCCAAGGCTGGCATCGCCCAGACAGCACGTGCTTAAAAGCCCTGCTTTGAAATGCTACCTGCATAGATAAATAATCCCCAGCTGAGGATTATTGTCTAAAATAACCCGATGTGCCAAACTACTCTTGTATGTATAAAGACGGCATAAAGTTTTTTGTCCTAGACAGATAACCGGATGTCTAAGGGAGTCCTCGTGGCACACAACAAACTGGAGGCAAACCTCCAAGACCAGCGCGGGCAAGGCGGGCACGGAGCCATCCCCCTCTCCGCTGGCATGCTGCTCGTAACGCTCGGCGTCGTCTATGGCGACATCGGCACGAGCCCCATGTACACCATGAAATCAATCGTCGCCAACAACGGCGGCATCGGTACCGTCAGCGAGGACATGATCCTGGGCGCGCTTTCGCTCGTCATCTGGACCATGACGCTCGTGACCACGGTCAAGTACGTGGTAATCGCCATGAAGGCCGACAACCACAACGAAGGCGGCATCTTCGCCCTGTTCAGTCTCGTGCGCAAGGTGGCGCCATGGCTGATTCTCCCCGCCATGATCGGCGGCGCGGCGCTGCTCGCTGACGGCATCCTCACCCCCGCCGTCACGGTTACCACGGCCATCGAGGGCTTGCGCACTATCGAGTGGGGCCATGCGCTTTTGGGTGACGGCCAGACCAACGTAATCATCATCACCATCATCATTATCTGCGGCCTGTTTGCCATGCAGCGCGCCGGCACCTCGTCAATCGGCAAGCTGTTCGGCCCGCTTATGACGCTGTGGTTCCTGTTCTTGGCTGGCGCCGGCCTGTTCAACATGCTCGGCAACTTGTCCATCCTGCGCGCGCTCAACCCCATCCGTGGCATCATGTTCCTGTTCTCGCCCATCAACCACTCGGGTATTATGGTGCTCGGCTTCGTCTTCCTGTCGACGACCGGCGCCGAGGCGCTCTATTCGGACATGGGTCACGTGGGCAAGGCTAACATTTACGCATCCTGGCCGTTCGTAAAGGCGGCCCTCATCCTTAACTATCTGGGTCAGGGCGCTTGGCTGCTCGCCAACAATTCCAATCCCCAGATGCTCGCGATGGATATCGTCAACCCGTTCTATATGATGCTTCCCGAGCCCCTGCGCCCCTTTGCCATCGTGCTTTCGGCCGTGGCGGCCATCATTGCCTCGCAGGCGCTCATCACCGGCTCGTTCTCGCTGGTATCCGAGGCAACGCGCCTCAACCTTATGCCGCACCTGCGCATCCACTACCCCAGCGACACCAAGGGTCAGCTCTATATTCCGCTCGTCAACAACATCATGTGGGTCGGCTGCATCTTCATCGTGCTGCTGTTCCAGAACTCCGAGCGCATGGAAAGCGCCTATGGCCTCGCCATCACCGTGACCATGCTCATGACCACCACGCTGCTGACGAGCTATATCGCCGGCATCCTCAAGCACAAGCTGGGCGCCTGCATCTTTGCCCTGCTCTTTGGTGCCATTGAGTTGTGCTTCTTCGCTTCGTGCCTCACCATGTTCTTTGACGGCGGCTACGTCATGATCTTCCTGGCCGCACTGCTGTTCGGCCTTTATGTATGTGTGGCGTCGCGGCACCGCCATCGAGCGCACGCAGACGATTCTGCTACCCGTCTCCAAGTACATCGACCAGCTCAACCGCCTGCGCAATGACGAGACCTACCCCGTGCTCGCCGACAATCTGGTGTTCCTCACCAACAGCCCCGACCCGCTCACGCTCGACCGCGACGTGCTCTATTCCATCTTGGACAAGCATCCCAAGCGCGCCAAGGCATATTGGTTCATCAACGTACACGTTACCGACGAGCCCTATACGCACGAGTATTCCGTTGAGACCTTTGGCACAGACTTCCTGTTCCGCGTGCGCTTGGACCTGGGCTTTAAGGTCAATCAGCGCATCAACGCCTACCTGCGCCAGATCGTTGGCGACCTGATGGCCTCGGGTGAGTTGCCGCCGCAGCACCACACCTACTCCATCTACGAGACGCGCGGCAACGTGGGCGACTTCCGTTTTTGCATGCTGCGCAAGATGCTTGCCCCCGAAACGGACATCAACCGCAATGACCACCGCGTGATGGCCATCAAGTACGCCGTCCGCCGCGCTTGCGGAAGCCCGGCGCGCTGGTACGGTCTCGAGAACTCTGCCATCATCATCGAGTACGTGCCGCTGTTTGCCCGCATGCGCCCGGCCGTTAAGCTCGTGCGCACCCAGGTGCCGCTCGAGGTTCAGATTGAAGAGGCCGAGGAAATGGAAGTCGACATCTTCTCGGACGACTTGGTCAACGGCAACGAGGCCGGTAGGGACATGAACGTCGATCCCACCGAGCTGCTCGAGAGCGTCGCCGATACGCCCGAACAGCAACTGCTCGACGGCCTCGAAAGTGAACAACTCAACGACGCCAACTTCTAGCGACGTCACAAATCAACGAAAGCGGCCCTGCACCTCACGGGAGATGCAGGGCCGTTTTGCATTGCGGTAAAGCTATCGGCTACGAACGGCGCGGCTCGGGAACCACGAGCCTATCGGGGCTCGCGCCCTCGGCATCCATCAGGCTCACGTAGCGAATCGACGGATCCCCATACATCGCGTAGTAATAATTGCCCGTGCGCGCGCTAAAGCATCCGGTGTAGATAGTCTTCTCGAACTTGCCATCGCCCATCCTGGACGCCCCCTCGATCATCACCACGCCCTCGAGCGAGCGGAACATGCGGACGACGTTTTCGGTCTCGCTCTCCTTTTGCGGGTAATTGGCATTGAGGTACGCCGCCTTTACAAAACGGCTCGGCGAATAGCAGTCACCCGGAATACCGCGCATGCCGGCACCCGCGCCATAGGGCTTGAGCTCGGCGCCACGCCATGTCGCCGTCTGCGGAAAATCGCTTGTGGCGGTGATATAGGTGCGGAGGTTTTCCATGTGCCACGGGAAGGTCGGCTGGTTGGCAAGGGTGTCGACCGGATCGTCGTATACATGCAGGCCGTCAGCCATCATCTCGACCACGATACTGCGCTGGCTGTCGCCGATAATCCAATGGAGCAGCGACACGCCCAGCCCCTCTCCGGCAGATTTGGCAACAATCACCGTGTCGCGCAGCGCGGCCTCGACCTCATCGACCGTCGAGAACGTCGCTGCCACCCACAGGGGAAACTCATAGGCCGCGATATTGATCTTTCCATCAACCGGCCCCTCGGCATACTCGGCATAACCCGGGAAATTGAGGCCCGCTACGGCGAGGCCCGCATCGTTGCCGCAATCGAAGAACATAGGGTAGTTCTTGTAATCGATGCACATACCGATCACCGCGTGTGCCGCTGTCGCGTCGTCGATAAACGAATACGGAATGTGAAACCCGCGCGGCATCACGCGAACCTGCTGGCCGTAGTCAAAGCTCCAGTCGAGGTTGCGGCCTAGATACATGTGGCCAGAATTATCGGTAAATCGAATACTCGTGCACATAGCGCCTCCTAGCTTTACGTTCCTGCTAAGGTTATTGTCACCAAACAAAAAGGCGCTAAACACAAAAGCCCGGACATGACAACAATGTCACGCCCGGACTATTCAAGCTGGATAAACTCAACCAAGTTAACCCCGCAGGTCGTCTAAGGGGTCAAAGTGCCGCAGACTGCCACGAAAGAGGGGCGCCGCGTACTAACGGTACGCAAGCGACGATTGAGCGGCAAGGTGCGGTGCTTTGATCCCCTTAGACCAACTTGCCGAGACAGTGGTCGATCATATGCTGGACCATTTGCGCCTCGAAGCCCACAAAGTCCTGCTTGCGCTCGCGCATCTTGCCGTCGACGATCACGTCATAAGCGACCTTGCACTTGATATAGCGCGTGGACTTGGTGACCTCCTCGTGCGTCAGGCAGCTCTCCTCCATCTTGCTGGCACCCAGGCCAAACACCAGACGGGGGTTGTAGAGCACGTGGGGCTCGCCGGCGTCGTCCAGGTAGACGCAGACCTTCTTGGTAACGCCAATCTGGTTAGCGGCAAGGCAGCCGGCATCGTCGAGCGACTTGATGGTATCGATCAGGTCCTGTGCGACCGACTCGTCCTCGACGGTCGCAACCTCGCAACGCTGGGACAGGATAGCCTCGTCGTGGCAAAGCTCTTTAATCATACGTTCCTCCATAGGGGTCGTTGTAACCGCTTAAGTATACGGTACCCTCACATTTTCATGCGAAAAATACCGTCCGTCTGCTACAAAGCGCCGAACATCAACATGCGAGGAACAACAGCGTCGTAAAGGGGCTATAGTGGGTGAGTTCGTGTCAATCGGCCTAAACTCGGGGCCGAACAAGGAAAGGGTATGCATGGACGAACTATTTCACGTCAGTGAGCGCAAGTCCACGATCGGGACCGAGCTTCGCGCTGGACTGACAACATTCCTGGCGATGGCCTACATCATCGCCGTCAACCCCGCGGTGCTCTCGGGCGCTGGCATCGATGCGGGAGCGCTCGCCTGCGCCACCTGCCTGGGCGCCGGCATCATGACCATCTGCATGGGCATCTTCGCCAACCGCCCGCTCGCCTGCGCGTCGGGCTTAGGCGTCAACGCGATGATCGCTGGAATCACCACCACCGTCTGCGGCGGTGACTGGCACGTGGCCATGAGCGTCATCTTCCTTGAGGGCGTCGTCATCTTGCTGCTCGTGCTTTGTGGCCTGCGCGAGGCCATCATGGATGCCATCCCGGTTGTCCTGCGTCACGCCATCTCGGTGGGCCTGGGCCTGTTCATCGCCATGATTGGCCTGTGCGATGCCGGCATTATCACCGCTGGCGCCGGTACACTCGTCGGTCTGGGCGACATCACCTCCCCCACCTTCATCGTCGGCATTATCTCCATCCTGGTGACAGTCGCCCTCGCCTGCCGCAACGTCCCCGGCTCGCTGCTCATCGGCATCGTCGTCGCCGTCATCGCCGGTATCCCCCTAGGTGTGACCCATGCTCCGACCGGTATCATCGCCCCGCTCGACTTCTCGAGCATCGGTGGCCCCATCGCCGACGCCGGCGGCGTGCCCGCCATCGTCAAGGTCCTTACCGACCCCGCGCTCCTCGTCATCTCGTTCTCGCTGCTCATGAGTGACTTCTTCGACACCATGGGCACCGCGATGGCCGTGGCCAAGCAGGGCGAGTTCCTCACCGACGACGGCAACGTCGAGAATATCAAAGAGATCCTGATCGTCGACTCCGCCGCCGCCGCTGTGGGCGGTTTCATGGGCGTCTCCTCCATCACTACCTTCGTCGAGTCCACCTCTGGCGCCGCCGACGGTGGCCGCACGGGCCTCACCTCCGTCACCACCGGCGTGCTGTTCATTCTCGCCGCGTTCTTCTCCCCCATCGTCACCATCGTTTCCAGCGCCGCCACCTGCGGTGCTCTGGTCTACGTCGGCTACCTCATGATGAGCGAAGCCTCCGAGATCGACTGGTCCGACGTGTCGCAGGGTTTCCCGGCGTTCATGATTGTCGCCGGCGTGCCCTTCACCTACTCCATCTCTGCCGGCATTGGCCTGGGCTTTATCGCCTACGTGATCGTCGCGCTCTTTAAGGGCGAGGCCTCCAAGATCAAGCCGCTCATGTGGATCGCAGCCCTTGCCTTCCTCGTCTACTTCTTCGTGGCGTAACGGCATAGTCTGCTAAAGCAAAACAACAAGGCGCGGAATCGCATCGAGCGGCTCCGCGCCTTTCTTTTAGCGCCTGCCCCCGTGCCAGCGTGCGACAATTGAGGCTGTCAATATCACAACACCGAGAGAAGCCTGCCTTGGAAGCGCATCAGAAGCAGATAACCGTTTATTCAGAGTGTGTAGAAGGCACGCCCGTCATCTACCTCCCCGTGGTTATGGGCGACGGTAGTGAAGTCTACGAGCGCTGCCGAGAGCTCGACTGCCCGCCATTCACCCTTGTCGCCATCGGAGGACTCGATTGGAATCGCGAGTTGAGCCCCTGGGAATGCGACGGAACTATACGAGATGCCGAGCCCTTTGACGGACAGGCTGCTGGTTTTCTTGACGAGTTGTTGAAGCAGATAATCCCAGAGGCCGAATCATCGCTCCCGCAACCGCCCATCTGGCGCGGCGTTGTCGGCTATTCGTTGGCGGGTCTTTTTGCACTGTGGGCACTTTGGCAAACAGATGTCTTTGAGCGCGCGGCGAGTGCATCGGGGTCGCTGTGGTTCCCCGGCTTTATCGACTACGCGCGTGAGCGCACGATGACAGCCACGCCCGACGCCGCTTATCTGTCGCTCGGTAAAAAGGAAACCAAGACGCCCAACCGCATGATGCGGCACGTACTCGACGACACGCGCGCGATGGAAGAGCTGTTTATAGAGCGTGACATTCCAACAACGCTGGAGCTCAACCCCGGCAATCACTTTGCCCAAACTGACCTGCGCATGGCGCGCGGCATCCACTGGATACTGACGCATTAAAAATGGCGTCCACGCGTACATACGCATGGACGCCATTTTTAATTTGGCTGAACGCAGCTGCTATTCGACAGTCTCCTCGAGTTCAGATACGGTGGGCATCGAGGACTGGGACATGGATGTCCTTTCGAATGGAAGGGCAATCAGGCATATCGGATAACCTGCCCGAACGATACGATCCGAACCATTGTACGCGATACGCAATGCCTCGCACGCGCCGCCACCTGCAAACGCTAGCGTTACTTCCAAACGCGCTCGGCAATGCGCTTGACCAGCGCGATCTTCGCCCATTGCTCGTCCTCGGTCAGCTTGTTGCCAATCTCGCAGCTGGCAAAGCCGCACTGGGGCGACAGGTACAGATTCTCGAGCGGCACGTACTTAGCGGCTTCGCGGATGCGCTCGACGATAACATCCTCGTTCTCGAGCTCTGCCGCCTTGGTGGTTACCAAGCCCAGCACGACCTTCTTGCCGGGAGCGACGTACTTGAGCGGCTCAAAGCCGCCGGCGCGCGGCGTGTCGAACTCCAGATAGAACGCATCGACATTCTCATGTGCGAACAGATACGGAGCGATAGGGTCGTAGCCGCCTTCAAAAGCGTAGGTGGAGTGGTAGTTGCCGCGGCACACGTGCGTGTTGATAACCAGATCGTCGGGCTTGCCCTCGATGGCGGCGTTGTTGAGCGCCACGCCCAGCTCGCTTACCTTTTGCAGGTCGACCGGGCTCATGCCGGTTTTGGCGACAAAATCGGTATCGCAGTAGATGCCCCAGGTGCAGTCATCAAACTGGATGTTGCGGCAGCCTGCTGCGTACAGGTCGGCGATCACCGTGCGATAAGCGGCTGCAATGGCGTCGGCAAGTTCCTCATCGGTCTTATAGACAGCGCGCAGGCTCTCCTGCTGGCCATCGCAGCGATCGAGCGTGACCTCAGAGAACGTCTGGATCGGCGCCGGAATGGTCTGGCGTGCGACCTGGCCCTCCTCCTCAAGCGCCTTGACGAACTTAAAATGCTCGACGAACGGGTGGTTCTCGCCGCTAATGGGACCGGTAACCACGGCGGTGTCGGCCGTCGTCTCCTCGTCATGGAACATATAACCCGTGCGTGAGGTGCGGCGCTCAATGCCGTTAAGGCCCCACATAAAATCGAGGTGCCAGTAGCTGCGGCGGAACTCGCCATCGGTGATCACCTGCAGGCCGGCGGCCTTCTGCTTGGCCACCAAATCGCGAATGGCATCGTCCTCGACGGCCTTAAGGCCGGAAGCGTCGAGTTTACCCGCGACATAGGCGGCACGGGCGCCCTTTACAGCCTGCGGACGAAGAAAGCTGCCGACGATATCGGCGCGAAACGGCGCGTTCGGTTGAATCGAAGTGCTCATAGATATCTCCCTTTGCATTGGTTGCTTTACTGGGACAGAGTATGAGCGCTCATATGACCATCGTAAAATATACGTTTATAACAGTTTGATATAGATGTTTCCTATATCAGTCTGGACTGTCATAAAGAGACTTGAACCGTGCGGAGCACAGCAGCCTAGATATGCTGACGAATCGCGTCGATATAGGCCCGACCGTAGCGCGTAAGCGTCGTGTTCTTGCGCGTGATGATGCCAATCTCCATGTACTCGTCCACGTCGAGCGGAATCGAGATAATGCCGGGGCCGTTGAGCTCGTGGCTGATCACGCCCGAGCATACCGTGTAGCCGTTGAGGCCCATGGCCAAATTGAACAACGTCGCACGGTCGCGCACGCGGATATTTTTGCGACGCTCGAACGTCGAGGTCAGCTCCTCGGAATAGTAAAACGAGTTGTAGCTGCCCTGCTCGTAGGACAGGAACGGGTAGTCTTCCAGATCCTCGAGCGTCACGCTGGAGCGGTCCGCCAGCGGATGGTCGGCGCAGACGAAGACATGCGGCGTGGCGCAGAAGAGTCCTTCGAACACGAGCTCGTTGGCCACCAGCATGCGCTCGATGACCTCGCGGTTATGCTCGGATAAGTACAGGATGCCCAGTTCGCTTTTCATATGCGCGACATCCTCGATAATCTCGTGAGTCTGCTCCTCGCGCAGGGTGAAGTCGTAACGCGCGGCATCGAACTCGCGGATCACGTCGACAAACGCGTTGACGGCAAAGGAATAATGCTGGCAGCTCACACTAAAGTGCGGCACCTGCTCGGATGCGCCCTTGTACTTGCCCTCGAGCAGGTCGGCCTGGTCGAGTACCTGGCGCGCATAGCCCAAGAAGGTCTCGCCTTCCTCGGACACAATGACGCCCTTGTTGGTGCGCTCAAAGATGTGCACACCCATCTCGTTTTCGAGATCGCGAATCGACGCGGTAATCGAAGGCTGCGACACAAAGAGACGGCGCGAGGCCTCGGTAATGCTGCCGCATTCGGCAACTTTGACGACATATCTGAGCTGCTGGAGCTTCATGGCTGTCTCCTTAGCTGTTCGCGAAATTCGCGTCGGCTGCACCCTCCTGACGCATAAACGGCGGCATCTCCCCCGTCGCGGCGCAGGCGGCAATCTGATGCAGAGCCCCGGCGACCGCATCATCTGCCGCGGCGCCGATATGCCAGCGCGCGGCAGCCGTGACGGCCTCATTGGCATTGGCGACTGCAACGGAGTTGGGAACGGCATCGATCATGGGCAGATCGTTATCGGAATCGCCAAATACGGCCACCTCGTCGGGCGTCAGGCCCAAGGCGCGCGCCAGCTCCAGCGCAGCGCAGCCCTTGTCCCAACCATCCGGAAGGATGTCGAACAGGCGCACTCGGTTGTTGGGAAACACAAGCGAGAGTTCCGGCACCTCAACGGCAACGCGCTCGCGTAGCTCCGCGAGCTCCTCACGCGAACGGGCACTCCAGATATTCGCCTTAAACACCGGCGCGCCATCGACGACGGGACGACACGGGGCCTCTTCGCCTTTGAGCCACGCATTGCCGCCCGACTCCATAGCGCGACGCACACGCTCGGGATTGCTCGTCACGCAATAGGCATCGTTGCCCCAAAAGTCATCGCCCAGGCTGTAGACTTTTAGAAATGTATCGTCGGTCTCTTGCTCCAGATAGTCAGCCAAACGCATCAGAGCATCGTTGTCGATTGCGCGCGAAGCGACTACTTCGCCGTCGACAAACATCACCTGGCCGTTACAGAACGCACCGGTCGAAAAACACTCGGAACGGTTTTTGAACATCCAGCCCATCGCGGACGGCTGACGACCCGAAACCGGCCCAAAGTGCAGACCCGCCGCCTGCATGGCATGAATACCCTCAATGGCGTAGTCGCTGGCGCCGTCATGCCCGGCTGGAATCAGTGTATCGTCCATATCGGTCAGCACAAGTTTAATCATAAGGCCCCCATTCGTATCGGTCCTACCTATTGTAACGACCTGCCAAAATAAACCTGTCCCTTTTTGGCAGGTGCGCTAGTATAGGGAACAACAGATTCGATGCGGGAGTGCCGGCGGTGCAAACCACAAGGCTGAGAGGGCATGGGGCCCAATCCTTTGAACCTGTCAGTTAATGCTGGCGTAGGGAGCATGCCGCCTTTACAGGGGCGCTGTCTATGCACAGCGCCCCTTTTCTATGCCAAGGAGGCATGTGCAGTGATTGATTCGGAACAGCTTAAGCAACATATGGTCAAGGCCGTAGAGGAAATTCGCGCCACCAATCCGATGGCCGGCTCCATCACCAACACGGTGACGATCGACTTTGTCGCCAACGCACAGCTCGCCGTGGGCGGATCGGCCGCCATGGTCTATCTGCCCGACGAGGGCGAAGCGCTCGTTGCCGGCGGCGGCGCCATCTATCTCAACATGGGCACGCTCTTCCCTATCTACGAGCAGACGATTCCCCGCGCGGCGAAGGCGGCACACGACGCCGGCAAGCCCTGGGTGCTCGATCCGGTGGGCCTGGGTATCGGCAGCCTGCGCACCCAGCTGGTAAACGAGCTCAAGCAGTACAAGCCCGCCATCGTGCGCGGCAACGCCTCCGAGATTATCGCACTCGCCGGCCTGTGGGGTCTTGAGGGCGAGGCGGCTGATCTGAGCCGCGTGCGTGGTGTCGATACCACCGACACGGTCGACGCCGCCCGCGATGCCGCCGTGGCGCTCGCTCGCCACACCGGTGGCGCCGTTGTGGTCTCGGGCGAAGTCGACCTAATCACCGACGGCACGACGGTGGCCAAGTCTCACGGCGGCAGCCCGCTCATGTCCAAGATCACCGGCTGCGGCTGCTCGCAGGGCGGCGTGCTGGCCGTGTATGCCTGCGCCGCCGACCCGTTTACGGCAGCCGTCTGCGGCACCGCCGTCTACAACGTGGCCGGCACGCGTGCCGCCGCTGTCGCCGACGCCCCGGCAAGCTTTAAGGTCGCCTTTATCGACGAGCTCTACCGCGCAACCGCCCAAGACATCGCCGATAACCGACTCGAGCTCGAGGAGGCATAGGCCATGTCCGAGCCCGCAACCAATGCCGGCATGAATACGCTCGTCGCCGTGGCCATCGCCCCGTGCGGCACCGGCGATGAGCTGTCCGCCGAGGTCGCCGAGGTCGTGCGCGTCATTCGCGAGAGCGGCCTTCCCAACCGCACCACCTCGATGTTCACCGAAATCGAGGGCGACTGGGACGAGGTCATGCAGGTCGTGCGCGACGCAACCTTTGTGTTGGCGAGCAAGGGCATCCGCACCGAAGTCGTGCTCAAAGCCGATATTCGACCCGGATTTACCGACACCATGACCGGCAAGCTCGAGCGCATGGAAGCTCAGATCAAAAAGCAGGAGGAAACACGATGAGTATCCGCGACAACCTTGATATCTCGGCCTATCTGGTGCTCGGCCCCGAAAACACGCTCGGGCGCCCCGTGGGCGATGTGGTGGCCCAGGCACTCGACGCCGGCTTTACCTGCATCCAGGTGCGCTCCAAGGTGGCAAGCGCCCGCGAGATCATTGCGCTGACCGGCGACGCCGCGCAGGCAATCGCACAGGCCGGCAAGACCGGTCAGGTCGCTTTGCTGATTGACGACCGCCTGGACTGCGTACTCGCCGCGCGCGAGCAGGGCATTGCTGTCGACGGCGTGCACGTGGGTCAGAGCGACATTCCCGTCGAGGTCTGTCGCAAGCTGCTGGGGCCCAACGCCATCGTGGGCCTTTCCGCCCGTTGCGAGGAGATGCTCGAGTACGTCAAGACCGCCGACATGAGCCTAGTCGACTACCTGGGCATCGGCCCACTCCACGAGACCGAGACCAAGCGCGACTGCGGACGCGCGGCCGACGGCTCTATCATCACCAAGAGCTTTGAGGACCTGGCCGCCCTCCACGCAGCAAGCTCCGTGCCCATCGTGGTGGGCGGCGGCGTCAAGACGGCCGACCTGCCACAGCTCAAGGCCACCGGCGTCGATGGCTTCTTTGTGGTGAGCGCCGTCTGCAGCGCTGATGACCCCTACGCCGCCGCCAAGGAGCTCGTCGACACCTGGCAGCAGGCGTAAGTCTAGGCCGAGCAGCTGATTCGCAGCCTCATATCTTCAGCAATGGAAAGCGCATCCCAGTTTGGACCTCCATTCCGGGATGCGCTTCCCGCCGAGATGGCGGCAGCAGCCTCTACTCTGCCAGATATGTCTCCAGTGCCGGCAAGGTTGCCTCCGCATCGCGGCGACCAATCTGATAGATGCGCTCGAGCTCATCGGGCTCGCGGCACAGCGACGGCACTTTCACCGATTCGCTCGGACGCACCACAAAGATATCGCCGGCGGCCTCACGACGTGTCAAGTCATCGAGCGTGGCATTGTAGACCTCATGCCGATGCTCAAGCGCTGCGACAAACTCCGGATAGTGACGAAACACGCGACGCAGCATGGGCATCACGCTGTTGGGCTGCTTCACAAAGCCCGCCGGCTGCGTGAGTACCACGATATTGCGGTCATACCCCTGCGCAAACAGCCACGCGCTGGGAATAGAATCGGCCACGCCACCATCCAGATACTTATGCCCGTCAATAGCAACGGGACGCGTCGCCACGGGAATTGCCGACGACGCCCGAATCCACTCGATATCGCGCTCGTCGCCATACGGCAGATCGTGATAGACGGCCTTGCCCGTCTCGATATCGGTACACACGCACGTAAATCGCATGGGACAGGTGCGATACGCCTCCAAGTCGATAGGATCGCGCTCGATAGGCACCTCGTGATAAGCAAAGTCGGCATTGTACATATCGCCGGTTCGCAGCCAGCTGGTCACGCTCGCATAGCGCTTGTCGGCGCAATAGGCCTTGTTATAGCGAATGGCGCGGCCGATCTGGCGCGATTTAAAGTTGTAGCCAAATGCCGCGCCCGCCGAGACGCCCACCATATGGTCGCAGGTCAAACCGTGCTCCATCCAAACGTCGAGCACGCCCGCCGTATACATACCGCGGTAGCCGCCTCCCTCGAGCGCCAGCCCCACCGTGCGCGTCATATTTGACTGTGCCATGCGACCATCTCCGTTCCTACGTTTTAAAACGGGACAAGTATACCCGTCAACATATATCGTCCCAGTCGCATTTTTATCGAACATCGCATCGTCGCGCTACCGCTTGTCGAATAATAGCCGCCCACAGCATGTGCACCCATATCCCCGCACTCGAGGAAAGCGGCTTTATGGTGACGCTCGACAAGCACATTTGGCAGATTGCAGCCGTCGACGGCGATCAAGGCCGCAGCACGCAAATCATTTCATCGATGCTCGAAATGGCGCAGTCGCTCCATCTGCCCGTCGTGGTCGAAGGCGTCGAGACAAATGAGCAGGCAAACATGCTACGACAAATGGGCGCCCACTACGCTCAGGGCTTCCTCTACTACCGCCCCATGCCTGCGAAGGATTTTGAGGCATTGCTCGATGGTGGCAATAACAACTGATACGCTCGCGCGCAAAACGCCACCGTCGAAGGGGGCATTTGTCTCCATTAGCTAACTTATATCCCCAATTCAAACCGAATTGGGGATATGATACAAACCGTTGTTCCGCCCAAGGAGGTTATCCATCATGAACGAGTCATATCGCCTGGGCGAGCAATCGATTATTGCCTATCTTCAGCGACTTGCGAACGGCGTCTCGACCGCTGAACTCGATGTTGCCGCGCTGCCTGCTGAGCTACGCGCCGTTGGTGAGCAACTGCAAAAGACGCATGCCATCCTGCAACAAGAGCGCCAGCTGCTTGAGCGCAACGCCTATATCGATCCGCTCACCAACTTGGGCAACCGCAATGGATTCGACCGTCACGTCGAGCAACTCTGGCGCAAAGGCGACCCCTTCACCTGCGCCTATATTGACATCGACCATCTCAAGCATTGCAATGATAGGTTTGGCCACGCCGAAGGCAATCGCTATATTCTGAGCATCTGCCGCACGCTCTCCGAAACCATGGAGCACGATGAGATGCTGTTCCGTATCGGTGGAGACGAGTTTGTGCTTATCTCGCTCTCCGCAAACGAGACTGAACTCGAGCAGCGCTTGGAGCAGGTACGTGCCGGGCTGATCGAGGCGAACTCAGATGGCAAGGCGCCCATGATCGCCAGCTTTAGCTTTGGCTGCTCGCGCGTCGATCCACTTGTCGGCGACACGCGTCGCCAGATGACGATGGATGCCGATCGCAAGATGTATCGCTATAAGCTTATGCATCGTGTACAGCAACCGGAAAACAATGACGCGCCGCAACGCCCAATCGTCGATCAGCTTCCCTGCAACGACCGGGTGTTCCAAGCGATCTCCATGAGCTCCGAGACGCGCTATCCGTTCATCCTTAACCTCGATACTGGAGAATCGCAATGGTCGGTTAACGCCGTGCGCGATTTTGACCTGCCTTCCCAGCACCCTTTTAACTCACTCGACATGTGGCTCGCCCGCGTTCATCCCGAGGACCGCGACAACGTACGCGCCGAGCTCGACATGGTGATAAACGGCACGTGGCACTTCCACTACATGCAGTATCGCGTAATGGATGCCACTGGAAAATACGTGCTTTGCGACTGCACGGGCTACCGCTTGGATGGAACCGATACCGAGCCCAACATGTATGTGGGCATTATCATCAACCGAAGCTTGGCAGATACGACCGATTCCGTGACCGGCCTGGGCGATATTCAC
Organism: Collinsella sp.; assembly: GCA_048245415.1. Taxonomy (GTDB): domain Bacteria; phylum Actinomycetota; class Coriobacteriia; order Coriobacteriales; family Coriobacteriaceae; genus Collinsella. Next base: position 27,854 of record DBFBAP010000015.1, read on the forward strand.
GCCCTGGTCAACGCCATTGGCGAAATGCGTCGCGTGCCGCGCAAGGCAGGCTTTATTGCCATTAAGGTCGACGATATCGCCGAAGTCAATGCCCGCTTTGGATTCGATGCAGGCGACCGCGTGCTCGCCGAAAGCGCCGCCTGCCTCATGGATTGTTCGCGCGGCAAGGGTCGCCTGTTCCGCTCGACGGGACCAATGTTCGTGGCGCTTTTCGATGAGCTCGGCCCCGAGGCAATCGACGAGCTCGCAAACGAAATCGAACGATTCCTGGGTTCTCCCGTGCTCATCGGCTCGCTTGAATATCAGCCGCCCATTCGCGTGGCCACGCTCCATCTGAACAGCGTTGACCGACAGCCCGTTTCCATTTTGAACGAGCTCAAAGCGTTGCTCGGGAAAGCCGTGCAGGTGCCAGGTACCAAACTGGATTAGCACCGCGCCCGCGCCGCCTCCCCCATCGTGCGATAATCCTCTGCAGAAGTCACCAAAAGCAGAGGGAGTTTGTGATGAAGGTTCTTTTGGTCAATGGCAGCCCCAAGGCAAACGGCAACACCGCCCGCGCACTCGCCGAGGTCGCCGAGCAGCTCAATGCCGAAGGCATTGATACCGAGGTGTTTCAGCTGGGCGCCAAGCCCATTCGCGATTGCATCGGTTGCGGCCAGTGCGGCAAGCTTGGCGGTCGCTGCACCTTTGACGATGACGTAGTGAACGAGCTCATCGCTGCCGCCGAGCAGGCAGATGGCTTTGTTTTTGGCTCACCTGTCTACTATGCGCACCCCAGCGGCCGCATCCTTTCGGCCCTCGATCGCGCCTTCTATGCCGGCAGCAAGGCCTTTGCGCACAAGCCGGGCGCTGCCATCGCCGTCGCCCGTCGCGGCGGTACGTCGACGACCTTCGACGTACTCAACAAGTACTTCACCATCAACCAGATGCCCGTGGTTGCCTCCACGTACTGGAACAACGTGTTTGGTCGCGTGCCCGGCGACGCCAATGGGGACGCCGAGGGCCTTGCCACCATGCGCAACATCGGCAAAAACATGGCCTGGCTCCTTCGCTGTATCGAGGCAGGACAGGCCGCCGGCATCAACGCACCCGAGGCAGATCGAGCAACGACCAACTTCATCAGGCAGAACGGCGGAACAAATACATGAACGTGCAGATTTTTGGCACCAAAAAGTCCTTCGATACCAAGAAAGCACAGCGCTTCTTCAAAGAGCGCCGCATTAAGGTGCAGTTTATCGACCTTAAGGAAAAGGAGATGAGCAAGGGCGAGCTCACGAGCGTGATGCAGGCGGTCGGCGGCATCGACAAGCTGCTCAACCCCAAAGCCAAGGACGAGGAGACGCTCGCGCTCATCCAGCACCTCACCCCTAGCCAGCGCTTCGACAAGCTGCTCGAGAACCAGCAGGTTCTAGCCGAGCCCATCGTGCGCAACGGTAAGAAGGCCACCGTCGGTTATTGCCCCGATGTATGGGGAGCCTGGGAGTAGCTTGTGTTATTTGCCGGCGCGTGGGTATAAGAGCAGGCGTTTGGCATAAGATTCAACTGTAAGCCATGTCTAACAAAGGAGGGCACATGCCCAACAAACCCGTGAAGATCATCATGCTTACCGGATACCTCGGTGCCGGCAAGACCACGCTGCTCAACCACATCCTCGCTAACGACGGCGGCATCCGCGCCGCCGTGATCGTCAACGACATCGGCGAGATCAACGTCGACGCCAGCCTTATCGCCGACGGCGGCCTTTCCGAGACCGATGACCTCATCCCGCTCACCAACGGCTGCATCTGCTGCACGCTTTCGGACGACCTTGCCAACCAGCTGCAGGGCATCGCCGATTCGGGCAACTTCGACTACATCATCATCGAGGCATCGGGTATTTGCGAGCCTATCCCCATCGCCTACACCATCTCGAGCTTCTGCGACGAGGCCAAGGTGGGCGGCGAGCCCAAGCTCGCGCTCGACAACATCGTGGCCGTGGTCGACTGCGCCCGCATGTACGACGAGTTCAACGGCGGTCGCGACCTGCTGGCAGAGGATATCGACGAGGACGACATCGAGAGCCTGCTCATCCAGCAGATCGAGTTCTGCTCCACGCTGATCCTCAACAAGACCGATACCGTGAGCCCTGAGCAGATCGCCGAGCTCAAGGCCATCGTGCGCAGCCTGCAGAAAGACGCCGTGATCGTCGAGGCCCAAAACGGCGAGGTCCCCATGGAGGAGCTGCTCGATACCGACCGCTTCGACTTTATGCGCGCCTACAACTCCGCTGCCTGGATCGAGGCCATGGAGCATCCCGAGGAGCACGACGACCCCGAGGTGCTCGAGTACGACATCGAGACCTTTGTGTACTCGCGCCGCAAGCCGTTTGACCTGCAGAAGTTCACCGATTTTGTTGAGCAGGAGTGGCCCGACGAGGTCATCCGCGTCAAAGGTCCGCTGTGGCAGACCGGCGATCCGGACATGTGCTACATGTTCGAGCAGGCCGGCCACCAAATGCGCCTGATGGAGAACGGCCTGTTTGTCGACTCGGCGCCCGAGGGCGAGAAGCAGAAGATCATCGATGAGAACCCCGAAATCATGCAGATTTGGGACGACGAGACGGGCGACCGCATGACGAGCCTGTGCATCATCGGCCGTCACATGGACAAGGATGCGCTCATCGCCTCCCTCGATGCCTGCCTGACCGACTGGCACCGCGCCTAGGTTTATCCAAGCGGGTATTTTTCCGCCTACACAACCGCCAAACCACCACGAAGGTGCCCTTCGTGGTGGTTTTTCGTTCTGAACCAAGGAGATTCATGTTCAATATCGTGCTGTATGCACCCGAAATTCCGGCCAATACGGGCAATATCGGCCGTACCTGCGTGGTCACCGGCGCCCGTCTGCATCTGGTGGAGCCGCTGGGGTTTTCGCTCGACGACAAGACGGTGCGTCGTGCCGGACTGGGCTACTGGCAAAACTTGGACGTGACGACCTATGCCGGCTGGGAGGATTTCCTTGCGCGCAACGGCCTCTCCCCTGCCGACGAGCGCCTGCATCTGCTGACCAAAAAGGCGCGCAGAACCTATGCGCAGAGTACCTACCGCGATGGCGACTACTTGGTCTTTGGCAGCGAGGGCTCGGGCATTCCCGAGCCACTGCTTGCCGCGGCGCCCGAGCGCTGCGAGCGCATCCCGATGCTGCGCGATTGCGACTCGCTCGATAACGCCGAGGCATGGGAAGCTCACGAGGAATCGCTGGGGCATACCGAGGACAGCCACGAGGCCATCCTTCAACAGGACATCTGCGGTAACTTCGTCGACCCGGACGACTACCGCATCAGCGCACTCAACCTTTCCAACAGCGCCGCCATCGTCCTCTACGAAGCCCTGCGCCAAACAGGCTTTCCGGGAATGTGACAAAGGGACAGTCCCTTTGTCACATTCAAGCGCCGCGCCGATGGCACACACGCCTAATTGATGCTCTAGATAAAGAGCCCTCACTTTTAATCAGAATTAACTAAAGTAAAATGAAGTTAAACGGCGGTGTGAAAGGAGAGCTTTGTGGAATATCTCGAGAACCCGTTTACCCCCAGTTTTGGTGAGGTTCCTGCCCACCTCGCTGGCAGACAACAGATTATTCGGGATTTGGACCGTGCCTTCTTGAGCCAGCGCAGGCGCCCAGAATTGACCTCGATCTTCTCAGGCGCTCGTGGAACCGGTAAAACCGCTCTCATGTCGTCGCTCGCGACAAGGGCGGAATCCCACGGCTGGATTGCCGTAAAGACGACCGCGCTCCCGGGAATGCTTGAGGAAATCGAGTTCGGGGCGAAACGTGCTGCCGGCCATCTTATCGACCCGTCCAACCACTTCGAAGTCACCGGTCTCGGAATTGCACCGCTCGGCAGCATCGAGGTCAGTCGCGTTCACGATGCCTCAACCTGGCGGTATCGCATGAGCGACATCATCGACCAGCTCAACGAAGCGGGCACCGGTCTGCTCGTCACGGTTGACGAGGTGGACCCGACACTCGACGAGATGATTCAGCTCGCAGCGACGTATCAGCACTTTGTGACCGATGGGAGACGCGTCGCGCTGCTCATGGCGGGACTTCCCAACAACGTCTCGACGTTGCTGAACCACAAGACGGTCTCGTTCCTTCGCCGCGCCCAACAGTATCATCTGGGTCGCATTGCCGACTATGACGTGCGAGAGGCCTTGATTCGCACAATCCAGGAAAACGATCGCCTGGCAGATGCTGAGGGAATCGATAGAGCCGTTCGCTCGATCTCTGGTTTTCCCTTCCTATTGCAACTCGTAGGCTACCGTGCCTGGGATCTCACAAACGATTCGAAGAAAATCTCGTCACGCGACTTTGACCTGGGAATCAAAATCGCGCGCGACGAGATGGACGACCGAATCCTCGCGGCAACCTATCGGGAACTCACTGCAGAGGACAAGCGATTCCTCATCGCCATGCTCGATGACGAAGAAGAGTCCACCACCGCCGACCTTATCGAGCGCCTTAAGCGTTCGCCGCAGCAGGTCTCCCGCTACCGACGCCGCATGATAGATGCCGGCATCATCGGAGAACGAGGACGAGGGCTCGTCGCATTTGAATTGCCATTCTTCCGCGACTATCTCGCGGCTCAATGCGTGAAATAGAAATCAATGTGACAAAGAGGCAGTCCCTTTGTCACATTGCCTATAGGTAGCGACCGGTAATGCTCTTGGAGCAAGCCGCGATGTCGCTCGGCGTGCCGGCGCAGACGATTTGCCCGCCCGCGTCGCCACCGCCCGGGCCCATGTCGATCACGTAATCGGCATTGCGGATAAGGTCGAGATCGTGTTCGATCACGATAACCGTGGCGCCCTTGGCAACAAGGCCGTCGAACACACTCAGCAGTAGCTGAACATCGAGCGGATGCAGGCCGATCGTGGGTTCGTCGAACACGAATACAGCATCATCCTGCACGCGGCCCATCTCGCTCGCAAGCTTTAGACGCTGTGCCTCACCGCCCGAAAGCGCCGGTGTGGGCTCGCCAAGCGTGAGATAACCCAGGCCCAGATCGTGCAAGGTCTGCAAACGCGTCTGAACTTTCTTGAGCCCCACCGTGGCGTCGATAGCCTCGTCCACACTCATATCCATGAGCCGCGGCAACGTAAGCAGGCTCCCGTCCTTGCCCTCACGATGGATATGCGAAGCCGCGTCTGCATAACGTGAGCCGCGGCATGCCGGGCAGACGATCTCGACATCGGGCAAAAACTGCACGTCGAGCGATATCGATCCCGTGCCGTCGCACGTAGGGCACCGCAAGGCGCCAGTGTTGTAGCTAAAGGCACCCGCCTTGTAGCCGGCTGCCTTGGCCTCGGGCGTACGGGCGAAGGCGCGGCGCAGCTCATCATGGATGTCGGCATAGGTTGCCACCGTCGAGCGAACATTGGCGCCGATGGGCGTGGCGTCAATCAGGTTGGCACGCGCAATGCCCTCGGCATCGACCCAACGCACGTGCCCCGGCAGGCGCTCGCCAGCTGCCTGCGCCTTGAGTGCCGGGATGAGCGTCTCAAGCACCAACGTCGTCTTACCCGAACCCGAAACACCCGTCACCGCGACGAGACGGCCACGCGGGATATCGACTTCGAGCGGCTTGACGGTATGGATGGCATCGGTCGCCATGCGGATATGGCCCTGGTCGAACATTTCGTCGTCAATCACCTGCGGACGCAAGCGCTTGGGCTCGGCGCGCAAAAACGGCGCGATACGGCTGTCCTGCGATTGCTCAACCTCGTCTACCGTACCAGCGGCGATTACATTGCCGCCGCCTGCTCCGGCAACGGGGCCCATCTCAACCAGATAGTCGGCTTCCGCCAGTACGCGCGTATCGTGGTCGACAACAACCACGGTGTTGCCGTCATCCACCAGATCGCGCATCACGCCCACCAGGCCGTCGACATTGGCAGGATGCAGGCCGATCGAAGGCTCGTCCAGCACATAAAGCACGCCCGTCGATCGGTTGCGCACCACGCGAGCAAGCTGTACGCGCTGGCGCTCACCCGTGGAGAGCGTGGCACCGGCGCGATCGAGTGAAAGGTAATCGAGACCCAGGTCGACCAGACGACGGGCCGCGCTCAAAAACGAATCGCAGATATCCGTCGCCATGGGCCGCATCTCGGGCGGCAAGGATGCGGGCACCCCGCGCACCCACTCAATCGCCCCGCCCAGCGTCATGGCCGCCGCTTGCGCCAGATTGATACCGCGCACCTGGGGCTGGCGCGCAGCCTCGGAGAGACGCGTGCCGCCGCAATCGCGGCATGCTCCCTCGCGCAAAAAGCGCGCAACGCGTTTTAAACCCTTATCGTCCTTGACCTTGGCGAGCGCATTCTCGACGGTATAGACGGCGTTGTAATAGGTGAAGTCGAGCGGCGTGGCGCCCTCACCGTTTTTGGGAACGTAGAGAATGTGCTTCTTAACCGCCGGACCATGAAACACGATGTCGCGCTCTTGAGGCGTGAGCTGGTTAAACGGCACGTCGGTGCGTACGCCCATCTCACCTGCCACCTGCTTCATCAGATCCCACATGAGCGTACCCCAGGGAAGCACCGCGCCCTCGTTGATAGTCTTTGACTCGTCGGGCACCAGGCTCGCTTCGTCCACCTCGCGCATGACACCGGTGCCGCCACATGTGGGGCATGCACCGCCGCTATTGAAAGCCAAATCCTCGGCACTCGGCGCGTAGAACTCGCGGCCGCATGTCGGACACGTGAGCGACAGGCCAGCCGCTACGTTAAGGCTCGGCTCCACACGCGCCCCGCAATGCGGGCACACGTGATGGGCACAGCGGCTAAAGAGTAGGCGCAGGCTGTTGTTGAGCTCGGTCATGGTGCCAAAGGTAGAGCGCACGCCCGGCACGCTCGGACGCTGGTGTAGCGCGAGCGCTGCCGGCACGTGCAGCACCTCGTCCACCTGGGCGTGTTCGGCCTGCGTTAGGCGACGTCGAGTATAGGTGCTGAGTGCTTCCAAGTAGCGACGCGAGCCCTCGGCATAAAGAACCCCCAGCGCCAGCGAACTCTTGCCCGAACCCGACACGCCGGCAATGCCCACGAGCTTTCCCAGCGGAATATCGATATCGATGTCTTTAAGGTTATGAACGCGCGCGCCACGCACCTCGATAGCCTGCGGGCTCATCTTCTGTTCCGTCACCTTTATCACCCTACTCATGCCATAAAACTCGATCGCGAACGTACGCGCCCAGCATGGGCACGGTAAACCGGACGAGGCCGTATCCGGCAGCCTCGATGACGCGCTCGCGAATCAGGCTTGCGCGATATTTACTCGCCCAGCTCTGGGTACGATCACAACGCTCAATGATATCCGCCATGCGCGTCGGTTTGTTCTCGTCAACCGCCATAGCCTCGATAAAAAGGCGCTGTGGACTGCGCAGCCCGTAATACAGGGGCGCGTCAACCGCTTCGTAGAACTCGGAGACGGCATCCGCATGGCCATCCTCGACATCGCGCCTTTCGATGACCTGCGAGCCACGCCGGACAGCAGACCGCCACATGTAATATCCCACCAGCTGAACCATGTAGGGATGCCCCATGCTCTTGCGCGCCGCAAGGTCCGCCGTCTCCGCGTCAACGTAAAGACCAGCGTCTTTGACCGTCTGGATATACGAATCGCGCACCTTGGGCAAAGATATCGCCCCCAACGTACGCTGCTGGGCACGCCGCAAAAACGTCACGCTCGGCTCTTCGAGCAAGTCATCAACCATACTGGGCAAGCCGGCGAACGCCAGCGCAAGACCGCGCTGGTCGCTATCGGGCAAGCCCGTGGCATCTTGATCTCCGAGCACCTGCTGATAGAGAACGGCAAGAGCCGCCAGTTCCTCGATAGACGCCGATTGCGCCTCGTCAATCGCAAACAGTATGCCCTTGCCTGGACCGAGCCTCTTGAGGCGCTCGTTAACCAGCCCTCGCAACGTCTCGCCCTTTGCTCGCGCCGCCTCGACCGACATCCGGCCAAACGACGGACCGAACTCCATTGACGTCACAACGGGTTTATTCGAACGAAGCGCGTCGGCCAAGCGGTCGCATAAGCCAAGCGAAGCGGAATCGGAGACAACCGCCCATCCACGCTCATTGGCTAGACGTTGCAGCTCCCGTAGGAGAACCGTCTTGCCACAGCCGCGGTTTCCCGTAATGAGCATGAGTCTACCCGGCGCTCCGGCGCCGTTATCGAGCCCTTCCTCGAAATCTTCGATGACCGACTCGCGGCCGATGAGTATCGGAGGCTGCTTGCCAGCCGTGGGCTTAAAGGGATTTGGATTCATGTCGGCCTCCTCGGATTGGCAAACCCTGGTAATAGTTATACCAACTTATACCGAGTTATACCAATAGCATGTGACAAAGGAACTGTCCCTTTGTCACATGTGGCCGAAAAACTCGGCGTCTGCTGCTCGCCAGGGGCGGAAGGTGGCGGGATCGATCTTTACGTGCGCCGCGGCGGGTACGTCGTACCATTTGACCGTGTAACCGGCGCCGTGAGAGCAAAAGACCGAGTCGGGCGTGTTGGGCAGATCGGCCTCGGGCCCATAGGCGGCCGTCTCGATGACGCGCTCGGCATCATGGCAAGCCGCATAGCCGGCAAACTCTAGGTACAGATGTCCGCGACCACTCGTGTAGGCAGCCACCTCTAGCGCGTAATTCTGCACTTCGGATGCCGGCACGCGACCCACAAGCTTCGCCCGGTCTCCCGCCATCGTCGGCGGCTCGTACTCGGCACCCATGCGCGTGGCATCCGAGAGCGCCCGGCCCACGCACTCCCCCGGCACCTCGAGCTCAAAGTGGTACCACGGCTCCAGCAACACGGCCGCGCCGGCCTCACGCGCCTGCATCAAACCCTGACGAATCGCGCGGTACGTGGCCTGGCGAAAGTCGCCGCCCTCGGTGTGCTTGGCATGAGCGCGGCCACCCGTGAGCGTAATGCGAATATCGGTGATGGGCGAGCCGGTCAGCACGCCCAAGTGATCGCGCTCCATGGCGTTGGTGAGTGCCAAACGCTGCCAGTTAAGATCGAGCTCATCGGTCGAGGTCACGGTGCCAAACTGCACGCCCGAACCCGCTGGCAACGGCTCCAGACGCAGGTGCACCTCGGCATAGTGGCGCAGTGGCTCAAAGTGGCCCACGCCCTCAACCGGCTGCGAAATAGTCTCCTTATAGAGAATGCCGCCGGGCTCAAACGCAATCGAAAGACCGAAGCGATCGGCCAGCACCCGCTGCACGACCTCGAGCTGCACCGCCCCCATGAGCTGCAGATGTATTTGTTCAAGATGCGTATTCCAGTTTACGCCGAGCATGGGATCCTCGTCCGCCAGCTCAGTCAGTGCTTTGAACACCGTATGGACATCGTGCTCGTTCGGCAGCACCGTATAGGTGAGGACCGGCGCAATGACGGGCGCATCGCCCGCGGGCTCCGCGCCCAGGGCGTCCCCTGGGCGAACGTGCGCAAGACCCGTCACGGCGCAGATGCCACCAGCGGCAACTTCCCGGGCAAGCTCGTATTTCTCGCCGTTATAGATGCGCACCTGGTCGATCTTTTGCTCCCATGCCTCGGCGCCGGAACGTCCGTCAATCATCTGCTTGGCATGCAGCGTGCCGCCGGTCACTTTAACCCAAGCCAAGCGCTCGCCACGATCCCCGCGGCTGACACGATAGACGCGCGCGGCAAACTCAGGAAGCCATGCCTGTTCACGCATCAGCGCGCATATGCCGTCCAGCAGCTCGTCCACGCCTTGGTCCTTGAGCGCCGAGCCGGCAAAACAGGGAAAGAGCTTGCGCTCGGCAACCATGCGCGACAGCGTCGCGACGGAAAGCTCACCCGTCTCGAGAAACTCGTCGAGCGCCACCTCGTCTAACGCAGCGGCGTCTTCCTGAACGGCACCGCCCGCCAGCAGTTCGTTGGCATCCAGGCAGCCCTCGGAAAGACGCTGCCCAAGCTGTGCCAGCAAAACATCGCGGCCGGGATTCTCCAAATCGATCTTGTTGATGAAGATGAACGTCGGGATGTCATAGCGCGCAAGCAGGCGCCACAGGGTTTCGGTGTGCCCCTGTACGCCATCGTTGGCGCCTACCACCAGAATCGCGTAGTCCAGGGCACGCAGCGTGCGCTCCGCCTCGGCAGAAAAATCGACATGGCCGGGAGCGTCCACGAGCATAACGTGGGTGTCACCATGGTCGAGCACAGCCTGCGACGAGAAGATCGTGATACCGCGCTCACGCTCAATCTCGTTCGTATCCAGATGCGAGTCGCCATCGTCAACGCGGCCGCGCTTGCGAATGCGGCCCGCGTTAAACAGCATGGCCTCGGCCAGCGTGGTCTTGCCGGCATCGACATGCGCCAAGATTCCAGCGACCGCTTGCTTCGACATGGCTCTCCTCTTATTGCAAGCCCATCGCACGCGGCAACGGGCACCCTCGTTCCACACTGGATGATACAATTTACGGGCCGGCGGGCGAAGCGGGCCCTATCCCCCGACCGAGCTCATCGCCCCGCGTTGCCGCGCGGCGATTTTCGTAGGTTCGCGCCTTGCGAAAGCCGGCACCTCCCCTTTTTGTCTGCCCGGGTTCATCTGGGGCAGTAACAACGCGAGCCCCACAACAACGCGTTTTACCAAAAATGGCCCCACTCGGGGCCATTTTCATTTCGGTGAAACGCTGGTATGTGACTCGGCCTTTATGCCTCGCGCAGCCAATCAAACGCGACGCGCGGCGTACCGTCCGACACATATACGATACCGGCGCGCTTAAACCCGGCCTTGGCAATGGCTCCCTGCATGGGCAGGTTGTCCTGATGCGTGTCGATACGCAGGTGATCGGCACGCTCTTTGGCAAAGGCAAACATCGCAGCCGCGATACCGTGTACGGCGCCATCGGACGCCACACGGTGCAGCACGGCGTACGGAGTGTCACTGCGCCATTGACCATCCTCAATTACGTCATAGCACCCGTCCGGGCCCGGTAAAAAGGCAAACGTCGCTACCACGCGACCGTCGACTTCGCACACATAGCTGCCACCGGCGGCGATATCGGCAGCCAGCTGCTCGGCAGAAGGCGTGCCCTCGGGCCATTGCGTGGCGTTGCCATGCGCGCGCATAAAGGCGCGGGCAGCGTCGTAGATAGCCATGACGGCGGGAATGTCGGTATCGAGGGTTTTTCTGATCATCACGCGGCGGCCTCACGTTTATTGGTATCACTTTGATTGAGCAATGATACCAGCGTTTGAAGAGGGGCGCGAAGCAGATGGGAAGCAAAAAGCGAGCCGCCTGGTCAAAGGCCAAAAGCGAGTTTTTGGGCGCTGCCACCGGCGGCGATATGAGCGACCTGTTTGCACGCGAGGACGAGCGTCGCGACGCCTTGGACGCCGAGCGCGATGAGGCTTGGCGCTACAAATCGTGTGAGCGCAAAAACCGTTACGACACGCGCGCCGAGGCCGAGGCAGTTATGGCTGACTGCGAAAACCGCGGACGCCGCGGGCTGGCCTGCTACAGATGCGAATACTGCGGTGGCTGGCACCTGACATCGCACCCTTGGAAATAGGCCCCGCATCGGCACGGCACTGACGGAGCGCCAACCATCGCACGCAAGCTACGGGCGCGGCGGCACCAAAACATCGTAGCGAACGGCCTTGCCCGCAAGCTGATAGCTCGGCTTAACGCCGGCAAGCAGTGGCCCCTTCACCGGCCGCTTGATAACGACCTTGCGCGGGTGCACCGCAAGCGCAGCTTCGACCAGCGTCTCCTCATCGGCACACGGCTGTTCCAGATGATGCAAAAGTTGGAACTTCTTTTTCACCGCCGCGCTCTTGGTGCGCTCGGGAAACATGGGGTCCAGATACACCACGTCGGGGGCGGCAAGCTCGCCCCGCCCGATCAGCTCAGCCGTATGGCGAAGGCCGGCAATGCTGTCCTCGCCCGCATGTAAGCGCATGCGCGACACGGCAGCCACAAGCGCCGGATCATCTGCCGCGCGATCCAGGGCATCCTTGAGGAGCGCCGCGATCACGCAATCCTGCTCATACAGATCGACGGTAAAGCCCGCGGCCGCCAACAGCAGCGAATCCTCGCCAAAGCCTGCCGTGGCATCAATCGCCCATGGACACTCGATGCCTTTTGCGCGCGCAGCCTTTACCAACAGCTCTTGCTGCAGACGGCCCTGCTTGAGCCGCGGAAGCATGCGGCCGAAATCGGCGCGCAGCTCCATCGTGCCGTCGGTAAGCGTGAGGCCCTCGGGCTTCCCGGTCAGCTCAAGCCCCGCGGCCCGAGCAGCAGAAAAGGGATCGAAGACGCCCATGGACACTCCTTAACAAGCAAAACGAATACGTGAGCGCCGTTTATGCCAGCACCCAACCGTCCGCTATTGTCCCACATGCGACATGGTCCACAGCATCCCAATGCAAAGCACCGCCATCAATCCCGTGCACACGGCAGCGATCACGGAATCACTCATGCGCCTTCCCAACGACCGCGGCTCACGCACTTGCCCTGCTCCGTACATCATGGCTTCTCCTTCGGTCCAGCTCTTACCATGGCCCCATCATCGCAGCGCCGCGCATACGCTGCCATCGATTTGACTTACGCCCAGCTTTCTTTTTTGAAAGGTTGGACCGTGCGGGCAAGAGACGCTTTCAAACGCATGCATCGCCGCGTTGAACTACAATGTGCTTCACCATATGTGCAGTACATTGGGTGCGCCAAGTTGGCGTACTCGTATCGAAAGGACCAGCCATGAGCTTCACTCGCAAGACTCTCAAAATCCTTGCTCTCATCTACTTTGTTTTGGGCATCGCCAGCCTCGTCACCGCCGGCGTCGGTATCGCCACGGGCGGTCTCGATTCCACGTACGGTTCGTACGCCACGCTCGCAGCGGTCGTGCTTATCGCCAAGGGTCTCGTCGACCTTGCCGCAGGCGTCGCCGGTATCAAGGGCGCCAACAAGCCTTCGCAGGTGGACGGCGCGTTTAAGCTCGGTATTGTTGCCGCGGTCACCACGCTTGCCCAAGCGGTGCTCACGCTTCCCGCGTTTGGCGGCGACGCCATCAACTTTGGCGCCTTTGTCATCGTGGTGTACGACCTGTTCTTTGTTCAGCAGGCACACGCCGTTAAGGCCGAGAACAAGGACCGCCTGTAAGCGCCCGCTTCTCATAACCTCTGTTTCAGCCAAGCAACTAAAAAGGGCCGATCGCGCATCTCCGCGGTCGACCCTTTACGTTTTCCCAGATAAAACCTGCCAAAATAAATCTGTCCCTTTTTGGTAGGTTGTTAGCTGTGGCGGTACTCGGCGATGATGAAGTCGATGTCGGTCTGAAGGGTATCCAAATTTGCCAGGCGCTCTTTGTCGGCGGGGCGCGTGCGGTAGTAGTACGGCGTCATCTGGAACACCGCCTCGATGTCCGCCTGGGTCTGAAGCGTAATATTCGCAGACACCCGCTGCGTTCCGACCAACTCGAGCTCGGTGGTCTTCGGCAGCTTCTCATCGTTAAGGTACGGCGTGTCGTAGAGTACCTCCTTGAGCCCAAAGAGGTGACGAGCACCCGGCACCACGGTGTAGAGCGAACCCTCCGGCGCCAGCACGCGGGCAAACTCGCGCTCGTTAAAGGGGGCAAAGAGCTCGGTCACCATATCGAAGGCGCCATCGGCCACGGGGATGTCCTTCATGTTGGCCACGAAGTAGGTCGCATCGCCGCGCTTGGCGGCCAGGCGCACCATCTCCTTGCCCAGGTCAAAACCGTAAGCATCTACGCCCGGCACCGCGCCCATGGCACTGGTGTAATAGCCCTCGCCACAGCAAATATCGAGCAGCGTCATGGGGCCGTTCGCAGACGTGGCGCGCCCAGACACCTGCTTGCGCACCAGCTCGACCATCGCATCGCGCAACGGCGCGTAGTATCCACGGTTCAAAAAGTCACGACGGCTGCGCGCCTGCGACTTGGGATCGCCCATGGAGTCGCCGCTCTTGGACGAGCGCAGTAGATATAGATAACCCTCGCGCGCACGGTCAAACCGGTGTCCGCCCGCACATGCAGCACCACGCTCGTCGTCCACCAACGGCTCATGGCAAACGGGACACAACAACATGGCAACTCCTTAGCGCGAACAACACAACGCCCACCATTGTCGCACGCCTTCCCCGCCTAGTCATTGGGGACGTTCTTGAATGACTAGTTAGAAGAGATAAGGAGTGTCCCCAGCTGCCGGCAGAAAAGGAACGTCCCTACGTGCCGACTGGTTGCATTAGGAGTATCATCGTCTGCGCAAATAAGCACGAAAGAGCATGTTAGAGATTGAGAGCGCATGGCTGATACCGTATCTAAGCACATTGACATGACCACCGGCTCGCTGTGGCGAAATATTCCCCTGTTCGCCTTCCCCGTGGCCGCCACGAGCATCTTGGAGCAGCTGTCGAACCTCATCGCCACGGTCATCATCGGCAACTTCTCGGGCGACCAGGGAACCCTCGCCATGGCGGCGGTCGGCTCCAATGTTCCGCTTACCAGTCTTATGCTCAACCTGTTCATTGGCATGTCGCTTGGCTCCAACGTGGTCATCGCCAACGCTATCGGCCGCAACGATCAAAACATGGTCAAACGCGCCGTCCATACCTCGATTTTAATGGCGCTCGTGGGCTTTGTCGTCATCGCGCTGGGCGAGATCTTTGCCGAGCCCATGCTCGCCGCCCTCAACGTTCCCTCCGAAACCATGCCGCTCGCTTCGCTCTACCTGCGCGTCTTTTTGCTCAGCCTGCCCTCGATCTTGCTCTACAACTTTGAAGCCGCGATCTTCCGCTCCGTCGGCATCACCCGCATGCCGCTGCAGGCGCTTGCCGTGTCCACCGTCCTCAACATTGGCCTAGACCTCATCTTTGTCCCCGTACTCCACTGGGGCGTCGCGGGCGTCGCCATCGCCACCGCCATCGCCTACACCGTCAGCGCCGCTACGCTCTTTATCCGCCTGCTCAAGACCGACTCCGTCGTCCGCGTCACCCTACGCGACCTGGCTATCGACCCCGTCGCCCTCAAGCGCATCGTCAAGATCGGCCTGCCCGCCGGCATCCAAAGCGCCGTCTTTGCCGTCGCCAACATCATCATCCAGTCTGCCATCAACAGCCTGGGCACCGAGGTCATGGCGGCATCGAGTGCCGCCATGAGCCTGGAGTACGTGTGCTACAACCTGCTCAACAGCTTTAGCCAGGCTTGCACCACCTTTGTGGGACAAAATCACGGCGCCCGCCAGATCGACCGCTGCACCAAGACGCTCAAGGTCTGCCTGGTCGAAGGCGGTATCGTTGCACTCACCACGATCATCGTTATTGTCGGCCTGGGGCGCGAGATCTTGTCGCTGTTCAATAGCGATCCCAGCATCGTCTCAATCGGCTATATCCGCGTGTGCTCGATCTTCCCGGCGTACGCCTTTAGCATGTTCTACGAAAATATGTCAGGCTACCTGCGCGGCTTTGGTATCTCGCTCACGCCCGCCCTCATCACCATGATCTGCGTCTGCGGCATCCGCTTCTATTGGGTGTTCTGCGTGTTCCCGCACTTCCGCACCTTTGCGAACATCATGATGGTCTACCCCATCAGCCTGGGCACCACGGCGTTCTTTATGGTCGTGGCGGTACTACTTTGCCACCCGGCACGCACCTATCGCGCCACCCAAGCCAAAGCGACAGCCCGCTAAACACCGCACTCAACGCCACGCCAGTCATTAATTGACAATATGCGAGCTCATATAGTCGATAAAGCACCTCGTGGCGATGGGCATGGTGTCCCAGCTGCGCCAGGCGGCCACCACGTCACGCGAGGGGGCATGCACGATGGGCCGCACATGAATATCGGCTTGCATGCCCTCTACAGTACGACGGTAGAGCATGCTCACGCCCAGGCCCTCCTCCACCATCGCCATGATGGTGTAGTCGTCGGTCACCTCACTCGTCACGTGCGGCGACAGCCCATGCGCTGCGAATGCATCGAGCACCAGGCTCTGTTCGCCCTCATCCAGCAGCACAAACGGCTCGGACGCCAGGTCGGCGAGTGTCACCTTTTCCTTTGCCGTCAGCGGATGCTCGGCCGGCAACAATGCCACCAACTCGTCGTGATAGACCACGCGCTTCTCGAGCCCAGCGGTAAATCCGCGCGCCGTAAAACAAAAATCAACCACGCCATCGTGTACCCATTGAGCGTTGCGCGTGTAATCGCCCTGCTTGAGGGTAAAGCGTACGCCCGGGTGCAGCGCACCAAAGTCGCGGATCACGCGTGGCAACACGGTACGACTCACGTTGGTAAATGTCGCAATGCGAATATCAGTCGAGGAGAGCCCCAGCAGCTCCTGGCGCTTACCCTCGAGCTCAGCCTCAGCGGTCACAATCTGGCGCAGGAACGGCAGATATTGTTTACCGTCGCGCGTAAGCGAAACGCCCTGCTTACCGCGCTCGATAAGCGTGGTACCCAGCTCGCGCTCGAGCGCTTTGACGGCCTGGCTCACCGCACTTTGCGTATAGCCCAGTTCGTCCGCCGCGCCCTTAAGACTGCCGCAATCGACCACCATACAAACAATCTGATACCGCGATGCCATCGTGCCTCCACATCGATGTAGCCGTAAAACGTTTTGCCAGGGCTTTTTCTGCCAACATTAGTATTTCTTAATCATACTGAAGATACATTCGCTTTACTACATCCATATCTGGGAGCAGAATCCTTTTTACGAAACCGTTCTGTAACAAAAGGAGTCCCATGGATCGCAAAAAAGCAATCGCGCTCTCATTTTCCGTTCCCGTCGCATGGGGCTTTTCGTACCCCCTCATGAAGATTGGCATGGACAGCATGAACGCCACGAGCATCGTCGCGCTACGCTGCATCATCGCCTTTGTGACCTGCCTGCTGCTCTTCCACGAGCGCGCTTTCCGCATCAACCGTAACCTTATGGTCCGTGCCGCCATCATCGGCGCCATTATGGCAACCGAGCTCACCTGCATGTGCCTGGGCTCCAGCCTCACCTCTGCCTCCACTGCCGGCTTTTTGCAGAGCCTGACGGTCGTGATCGTGCCGTTTGCCAACGCAGCCCTGCTGCGTCGCGCCCCCGAGCGCAAGGTGCTCATCGGCACGGCTATCGTCACCTGCGGCATGCTGCTGCTCTCGGGCGCCGACTTTACCAGCCTGAATCCCGGCGCAATCATCATGCTGCTCTCGGCCTTTATCTATGCCAGCCACATTATCGTGGCCAAGCGCTTTGTCGAAGAAGTCGATCCGCTGGCTCTGGGCGTTTGGCAGCTAGGCTTTGGCGGTTTGTTCTCGGGCGTCGCGGCATTCACCTTTGGCGGCTTCACGCTTCCCAGCACGCCGGGCGAAATCGTGGTCGTCGTCGCGCTCGCACTCATCTGCTCTGCCTACGGCTTTATCACCCAGACACTCGTGCAGCCCCACGTGCCTGCCGAGACCACCGGTTTCGCCTTCTCGCTCGAGCCGGTATGCTCCGCCGTCTTTTCGTTCTTCCTGGTCGGCGAGGTCCTGAGCCCCATCGCCTTCTTTGGCGCCGCCCTCATCCTCACCGGCGTCATGGCGGCAACCGTCGAGCTTCCGCGCCTCCGCGCACATGGACGCGCTCGTATGGCAGGAGCGCCCGAGCGCGCCTCGTAGACCCCACTCTTCATACAGCCGCGGCATAAAGGCAACCGGTGCGCCTTTACAATAGATGCCAGCAGATCATCTGACGTAAAGGAGCCCCATGGACGCCGCGACCCGCGACCGCAACATAGCAACTTGGTTGGGCGATGCGCCGCAGCCGGTACGTGACACTACGAACCAGCTGCTCGAGCGTATCGCCCTTTTGCGTGCCGAGCAGACCATCTACCCGGCACAAGACGACATCCTCAATGCCCTCGCCTACACGCCGGCCGACCAGGTCAAAGTTGTCATCTTGGGTCAGGACCCCTATCACGGACCCAACCAGGCAATGGGACTGTCGTTCTCGGTCCCCGCGACGCAAACCAAGTTGCCGCCGAGCCTGCGCAACATCTATAAGGAACTCAAAGCCGATCTGGGTTGTCCCATTCCCGCCACGGGAGATCTAACACCATGGGCACAACAGGGCGTCCTGCTCCTCAACACTACGCTCACCGTGCGCGAGCATGCCGCTAACTCGCACGCCAAGCTTGGCTGGAACACGCTCACTGACTACGTTATCGAACGCTGCTGCCAGCTGCCCCAGCCGATAGTCTTTTTGACATGGGGTCGCTTTGCCCAGCAGATGGTCGAAGGCAAGATCGTCGCAACTGGTGCGGGCAAGACAACCGGCAAGTTCTGCCTGGCCTCTACGCACCCCTCGCCGCTTTCGGCCAACCGTGCCACGGCAGAACTCCCCGCCTTTATGGGATCGCGTCCCTTCTCGGCAGCCAATCGGCTACTCGAACAGCACGGCTCGACCCCCGTCAACTGGACTTGCCTCGGCTAAAAATCGATACATCAAAAACGCGCCCGACGGCTTTCCATCGGGCGCGTTTCCTATTCGGGCCAAATAAATTGTGTGCGGCCGGCCTCGCCGCCATCGATTAGCAGACTCTGCCCGGTCATAAACCGGTTGGTCACGCCCACAAAGTAGATCCACTCGGCAATCTCTTGGGCGGTGGCCCAGCGCTTAAGCGGCGTGAGCTCCATAATCTGGTTCCACAGGTGTTCGTCTTCCATCACGCAACGGTTGAGCGGCGTGATAACGCCACCCGGGTCCACACTGTTGGCGATAGCCTGCGGCGCCAGACGGTTTGCAAGGTTCTTGGTGTAGGCGATAACGCCGCCCTTGCTGGCGGCATAGTCGGGAAACTCCGATCCCGTATGCCCGCTCGCCGACCCCACATTGACCACGGATTTGATAGACGGCGCCGGCTTGGCGACAAGCCCCTCCCCCACAAAGGCGTAGCGCTCGGTCACGTTGATGGTGCCATACAGGTTGGCGGCGATGTCGTCGGCCGAATCCTGCGTACCGGCAACGTTCACGATTACCTGAGGCTCAAGGTCGCCCGGAAACGAGTCAGGCTCGCGGACATCAACGATCAGATGGCGGTAGCGCTCGTGCTCGATCGCCGCCGGCAGCAGGTCAAAGCCCACGACCTCGTGGTCCTCGTCCAAAAACCGCTGCACGCATGCAGCTCCGATACCACCCGAAGCGCCCGTGATCAAAACCCGCATACTTGCTCCTTAGGCGGTTGCGTGGCGCTCGAGGTACTCGGAACCCACATTCTCGCGCTCCCAGCCGCGCACGACCTTGTAGCCCACGGGGCTCAGGAAGACCTCGCACAGCAGCTCGGCGACGGCGCCCGTCAGCGAGCACATAAGGACCTGCACCCAGGTCCAGCCAAAGAACGTGTGGCTCACCACAATGGCAAAGACCAGGTTGTCGATAAACTGGCCAACACCCGTGGACACATAGGAACGGAAGGCAAAGCTCGCAAAGTTATTCTTCTTGAGCATACGGCCAAGCGACTGGTTGAGCGTGGAGTTAACCACGGCAGAGACGAGCATGGCAAGCGAAGAGCCCAGCACCACGTACCAGGTGCCGCCGATGGTGGCGTTAAGGGCGGTGTTGACCTCGATCATGCCCGTGTCGTAGTAGGCGCCCCACATGCCGGGCGTGAGCGAGCATGCCCAAAAGCACAGGCTCACGGCAAGGTTGACCGCCAGTGCGAGGATAGAGATCTTGATGGATGCCTTGGCGCCAAAGCGCTTGCAGATCATGTCCTGGCACAAAAACGAGACCCAGCTCACCACAAAGCCGCAATCGAGTGCCAGATACGGCAGACTGATGAGCTCTTTGTTGGCCAGCAGGTTCATCATGATGACGCTCACGAAAAACAGCGAAACCGTTGCCGCGGGAATGCTCCGCAACAGGACCTTGTAGTCCTCCATGACCTTCTTGATCATTATGTACTCCTTTGGTTTTAGGTTTAACGAGCAGGATATCGGACCCGAACTGCTCGGACGCCCCGGTCTTGAGACGACGGTGGGTATGATAGCCGCTCACACGGCATCAGGCAAGCAAACGGCGCGGCAGCCCCGCCAGGCCACCGCGCCGATGCGTTAAAAGGCTACGTTGCCAAACTCCGACAGGATCAGGTCGGGGTTGTGGTCGGTTGCCCAATCCACGTTCCACGGGCTCGTGAACAGCAGCAGCTTACCGCCGCGCATGTCCTCGACGCGTAGCGTGTCGCGCGTGAGTGAAAGGCCCGGGATATCGATGGTATCGGGGTCGTTCTGGATCCAGCGAATGTCCGTATAGGGCAGCGGCTGGCGACGGACCTCAACACGGTACTCGGCCTTGAGGCGGCGCTCGAGCACCTCAAACTGCAGCACGCCGACCACGCCCACGATGACGCTCTCCATGCCGGCACCCAGCTCGCGGAAGATCTGGATGGCGCCCTCCTGGGCAAGCTCCTCCATGCCCTTGACGAACTGCTTGCGCTTGAGTGTGTCGACCTGCGTAATGCGGGCGAACATCTCGGGGGCAAACGTCGGGATCTGCGGATACTGCACGTGGCGCTTGCCGGAGCACACGGTGTCGCCGATGCTAAAGATGCCCGGGTCGAACAGGCCCACGATATCGCCCGCGTACGCCTCGTCCACGATGGCGCGGTCATCGGCCATCATCGACGTACCCGTGGCAAGCTTGAGCTTGCGGTTGCCCTGCACGTGGAAGGCGTCCATGCCGCGCTCGAACTTGCCCGAGCAAATGCGCACAAAGGCGATGCGGTCACGGTGGTTCTTGTCCATGTTGGCCTGGATCTTAAACACGAAGCCGCTAAAGTCGTCGCGGCAGGGATCGACCGGCTCGCTGGTGAGCGTATCGGTATAGGCGCGCGGCGTCGGGGCCAGACGCAGGAACTCCTTGAGGAAGGGCTCCACGCCAAAGTTGGTGAGCGCCGAGCCAAAGAACGCCGGGCTCAGCTTGCCGCAGGCCACGGCATCCAAGTCGAGCTCGTCGCCGGCGCCATCGAGCAGCTCGATGTCGTCCATCAGGTTCTTATGGTTCTCTTCGCCAATAAGCTCGTCCATGGCGGGGTCGCCCAGCTCGGCCTCGACCTCGGCGACCTTCTTGGTGGCGTTGGCGTGGCCGTCGCCCTCAAAGGCGATAACGCGACGGGTCTGACGATCGAACACGCCGCGGAAATTGCGGCCGCTGCCGATCGGCCAGTTCATGGGATACGTATTGATGCCCAGAACGTTCTCGATCTCTTCCATGAGCTCAAACGGATCGCGGGCCTCGTGGTCGAGCTTGTTCACAAAGGTGAAGATGGGGATGTGACGCAGTGTGCAGACCTTAAAGAGCTTTTTGGTCTGGGCCTCGACGCCCTTGGCGCCGTCGATGACCATGACCGCGGCGTCGGCGGCCATAAGGGTACGGTAGGTATCCTCCGAAAAGTCCTGGTGACCGGGGGTATCGAGGATGTTGACGCAGGCGCCGTTGTAGGTGAACTGCAGCACCGAGGAGGTAACGGAAATACCGCGCTCCTTCTCGATGTCCATCCAGTCCGAGACGGCATGCTTGGCCGAGCTCTTGCCCTTGACCGAGCCGGCAGTCTGGATGCTGCCGGTATAGAGCAGCAGCTTCTCGGTAAGCGTGGTCTTACCGGCGTCCGGGTGGCTGATGATCGCGAATGTGCGGCGCGACGAGATTTCATCCGACAGGCTTGCCATGCGGATCCTTTCTTGCATTGAGTGCATTACGTCGTTGTAACCGCACTATTGTAGCCGCGAAATTCCGCCATAGGGCACCTATCAGGACAAATTCATCAGTTGGGGCCTAGGCAGCCGGCCCAATCCGTATTTGCCTCTTGCGTAACTGTGCATAGTGTATATATACTGTGCTTACCGGTTATATACACGTGTAGCCCAACAGCTAAGGAGCCGCTGTGGACATCATCCTATCCAATTCGAGCGACAAGCCCATCTACGAGCAGATAACCTCGCAAGTCAAAGCTCAGATCCTTTCGGGCACGCTCGCTGCAGGAGCCAAACTCCCCAGCATCCGTGCACTCGCGAGCGATCTTGGCGTGAGCGTCATCACCACCAAGCGGGCCTACGCCGACCTGGAGCAGCTCGGGTTTATCTGCACCGTGCAGGGCAAGGGCTGTTTTGTCGCCGAGGGCAACCAAGAACTCTTGCGCGAAAACCAGCTCTGCCATATCGAAGAGCTGCTTGCGAAAGCGGCAAGCCAAGCCGAAACCCTGGGCGTCACGCGCGACAGGCTGCACGAGATGCTCGACCTCGTAGCCCCCGAAACCATGCAGTAGCCATCTGCAAGAAAGGCTATACCATGCAAAACCTTTTAGAACTCAAAGGTGTCTCACGCCGCGTGAGCGACCGTTTTTCGCTGCGTGATGTCACGCTCGCCGTGGAACCCGGCCAGATCGTCGGCTTTGTTGGTGCCAACGGTGCCGGCAAAACAACGACGATTCGAGCCGCGCTCGGGCTTATCAAGCTCGATGCCGGCGAGGTGCGCCTGTTTGGGCAGCGCTGTGGCGCCGACGCGCCCGATGAGACACAGCGCTGCCTGCGCTCCCGCGTCGGTCTCGTCCTGGACACATGCCCCTTCCCTTCCACACTCAAGGTGACCGAAGTTGAGGCACTCGTAAGCCCGGCATACCCCACCTGGAGCCACGACACCTTCTCCAGCCTCATCGACCGATTTGGCCTCGATCCCAAGGCAAAGGTCAAGGACCTCTCCCGCGGCATGGGCATGAAGCTGCAGCTTGCCTGCGCGCTCAGCCACAAGGCCAAACTGCTCGTTTTGGACGAAGCCACCGCGGGCCTCGATCCCATGGCACGCGAGGAGCTGCTTGATGAGCTGCTTGCCTTTGTCGCCGACGGCCAGCACAGCGTGCTGCTCTCGAGCCACATTACATCCGACCTCGATCGCGCCGCTGATCGCGTCATCTGCATCGATAATGGCTCGATTATTTTTGACCTGCCGCGCGAGGATATTACCGACCGCGCTGGCATCGCCCACTGTACCCAAGCACAGGCCGCCGAGCTTATGGCTTGCGTCGAAGGCGCCCGTGCCGCCCGCCATGCCTACAGCGTGGACGTGCTCGTGCCCAACCGTCGCGATACGCTCGAGGCCTTCCCCGAGATTCCCTGCGATCGGCAACCATTGATGACTATCTTCGCCTCATGCTGAAAGGAGCTTCGAAATGAAACGCGCCTTTATGTCCGAGCTCGCCATCGCTCGCTCGCTTATCCCGAGCATTGCGGGCGTCGGCTTGTTCATCTTCGTCGTGTTGACCCTCGCCAACGCATCGGACGGTGACTCTGGCATGAGTGCTGGCGCCTGCGCGGTCAGTGCCATGTCGCCTATCATGGTCATGAACTCACTGGCTGGCTTCGACAATCAAAACGGATGGGAGCGTTATCGGGCAACGCTGCCTCTCACGCGCAAAGACATAATTTGCGCACGCTACCTGTGCATCGTTGTCTTCTCGGCTGTCATGGCGTGCGCCGCCGCGCTTCTGAGCATCATCGCCCTTCCGTTCTTCGATCACACGGGCATTCCTTCGACGGGACAGACCGTCTTTGAGATCACAATAGCCTCCGCCGCATCGATGCTCATCTCCCTCATGATGGTGTTCTTGGCACAGCCGCTGTTCTTCCGATTTGGACACATGGAGGCGCTGCGCCTATCCGTTGGCCTGTTTGCCCTGCTCTGGTGCCTTGCCATTGCCGCGTTGAGTTCCTCCAACCCCATCAGCAACTGGCTCATGTCGATTGCCGGGGCGAATCCCGATCCCACCGTCCTTGGCTGTCTGTGTGCAGGAACTGCAGTACTGGCGCTCGCACTATGTGTAATCAGCTGCGCTGTCAGCACCAAGGTTTATCGAGTACGCGATCTGTAGCCACACGAGTCTCAATCCGCGAAGGACGCGATCGCCCCCCCTCCCCGCAAATCCGTGGCAAAGGGCATGTCCCCGGCGCGCGCTACCGTGCTACTTGCGCAGCGGCTTGGGCAGTGGAATGCCGGCGGCGATAACGGCGGCGATGATCATGCAGACGATACCCTTGAGTGGGAAGCACATGAGCAGCAGGCCCACGACCATGACCGGCTGGCGCATGACGGCGCCCATCGTCGATGCCGTGCAGACGGCAACGCAAAAGACCGGATCTGCGCCGGTGAGGATAGCAAGGCCATAGCCCAGGCTTACGCCCGAGAAAATAACCGGGAAGAAGTGACCGCCGCGCCAGCCCAAGTTGATAAGAGCGGGGGTCAGCATGGCCTTGACCAGACCGGTCAAAATAAGCACGCCGGCGGGGATGGTCAGATAGGTTTCCATGAGCACGTCGGCCTGGGTCTCGCCGGCAAACATGGTATAGGGCAGGACCGTGCCACAGATGGCGAGTGCCAGACCGGCCAGCATGGCCTTGACGACAGGACGCTCCCCTATTGCATGGGACAGTGCCTCGCTTGCATGCTCAGAGACAAAGTACAGCCAGCCGCAGACGGTGCCGATCAACGACAGAGGGACGAGCCAGGTAAGCTCTAGGTTGCCCACCTCGGCGGAGTCGAACCTGGGCATGCCCATGCCGCCGCCCACAAGCTGTCCAAGCAGCAGGTAGGTGCCCAGACCGCCGGCAATCGCAATACCGTAGACCACCGTCTTTTGCGCCTTGGGCAGCTTGATGGTGATCTCGCCGGACGCGGACTCATCGTCGGTGTCTTCACCCTGGCCGTCGGTGCTACCGGCAAGCGGCGCCACAAAGCCAAAGACGGGCGCGGTAAAGAGCGCCGTCAGGGCAGCCTGGGTGCCCAGCAACGTGAGCTCCCTAAACTCGGCGCCAAAGCGACGCATGCGGTCGCCGACCCAGCTGCACAGACCGGCGATAACGCCGGTCAGGCCGGCCTCCGGTCCAATGCTTCCGCCAAACAGCAGCGGCAGCAATGCCGCGAGCGAAAGCTTGCCCAGGTTGTCGTACGGGTAGCGCCCGTCTTGCTTAACCTTAGCCATCACCTGGTTGAGGTCATCGGTCTTGGTGCCTGTCATCTTTTCGTACAGACCGATTAACAGGCCGCCCAGCAGGCAGACAAAAAACGGGTACGGCAGAAAGCCAAACGGGCCGCTGGCAAGCTCGGGCGAAGCGACGCCCAGCGCGTGCGGAATCTCGGTCCATAGATAGTCGATACCGTGCTCCATCGCAAAAAAGAACAGCCAGACTGCGGCACCCGCGAGTGCACCGGTCACGGCAACGCTGACCAAAAACAGCGCTCGGTTCGTGGGTTTGGCAAGGTTATCCATCGGGTCCTCCCGCGGTCAAAGTCGACATAGATACGTTTTATTGTAGAGCGAGCGTTGCCCGAACGAGCCAACCACCTGCGCCGCAAACGGCACCATTGGGAGCCATAGTGGGGCAGGCTCAAGACTTATCCGTTGATAATCGAGGCAATCTCGCGCAAATCGTCGGCAAAGTAGATGCCGTGCTGGCGCCTCGGGCTCGAAAGCCCCTTATCAATCATGTGCCCGAGCAACGCCTTGAGGTCGTTGTAGTAACCGTCCAGGTTATACAGGATGCACGGAGAGCTCAGGTGCCCCAACGACACCGCGGACATAACCTCGGCAATCTCCTCGAGCGTGCCCGTGCCGCCCGGAAATGCGATGAACGCATCACCGAGCTCGATCATCTTGGCTTTGCGCTCGGCCATGTCGCTCGTCACGATAAGGTCGTCGATTCCGTCGTGTTGAAACTCTGCCTCGATAAAAAAGCTCGGCTCCACACCCGTCACATGTCCGCCTGCCTCGAGTACGCTATCGGCGAGCGCGCCCATCAGTCCCGATTTGGACCCGCCGTATACGAGCGCGTGTCCGTTGGCGCCAATCCAATTGCCCAGCTCCTGCACCGCGGGCAGAAACGCCGGGTCATTGCCGGCGCTGGCACCCAGATACACGGTGATATTCATATTCAGTCCCCCTCATCGTGATGCGTGGCGCCCGCTCTAGCGTTGGCGGCGCCGATATTCGCGCACGCGGCGCGACAGATCGGCGAGCTGGTCGCGATCGAGCTCTTCCAAATGCTCCAGATCATCCATAAAGCGCGCCATGGTGTCCTTTTGGCGCATCTTGATGAGCGTATTGCAGTAGCTCACCGCAACGCCCGTGAGCATGGCAATGTAAAAAATGCTGATAACGCTCAGGACGACCGTGATGACACGGGCGACCGGCGTTTCGGCCGGAATGTCGCCAAAGCCAATCGTCGAGACCGTCTCAAAGCTAAACCAGAGACCATCGCCAAACGTGAGGGTCGTGGGCTCGGACAGCCAGACAGCCGTCGAGCAAAGCAGATAGAAAATAAGAAACAGGCCCGTAATGCGTGCAAAGCCAGCCTGTCGCAGCACATCGGCAAGCGTCCTGAGCTTTTTCATCGCGACCCCTTCCACGGACAACCAATCACGTTCGCTCGGTATTGTCCCACGCCTCCCCAGCAAACGGAACTAGTCATTGGGGACGTTCTTAAATGACCAGTCAAACAAGAACGTCCCCAATGACTAGTCGTTTAAGAACGTCCCCGATGACTGCCGGGCGGGAGCGTTTAGCGGTACAGCTGCCGACTGGGCAGGCTGAGCTGGTATCCTTATGCGGTATTGTCTCGATTCGTTAGGATTGCATGTGAGAGCTGCCGCTGTCCTTCGTTCAGTTATATATCGCACCCTGGCCGTCGCGCTTGCCGCGCTCGCCGTACTGAGCACCATCATGCCCGCCCCCGCCTATGCCGCCAATACCGATCAGCAAGTCAAGACGGTCCGCGTCGGCTGGCTCGTCAGCAACGAGGGCTTCCAGGACGGCACCCCCGGCGAGCGTCTCTCGGGATGGGGTTACGAGTACCTCCAGACCCTGTCGTACTACACGTCCGGCTGGCGGTACGAATACGTCTCCGGCACCTTCACCGAGCTTATGGACATGCTCGAGGCAGGCGAGATCGACCTCATGCCCAACATCTCCTACTCCGAGGAACGTGCCCAAAAGCTGCTCTTTTCCTCGAACCCCGAGGGCACCGAGCGCTACTACATCTACGCCAGGCCCGACCGTGACGACCTTGCAAAGGGTGACCCTCAAGCACTCCAGGGTCTCACTATCGGTTGCAACCCCGACGTCATGCAAACCTTCGTTGGCCAGCAGTGGCTCGCCAACGAAGGAATCACCTGCACATACAGGGAGTATGACGGAGGCTCCGTTCTCTTCGACGCGCTCGCAAACAACGAGGTCGATGCCGTTATCATGAACGACACCATCTCGTCGCCCGATGCGTCACCCATGTTCTACCTTGGCTCGAATGATTACTATTTTGCCGTTCCCAAAAGCCGCCCCGACCTGATGAACGACATCAATGCCGCCATGACGGCAATCGCCCGCGTCAACCCACGCTATAACGACGAAGTCAAATCTAACTACTCGACCCAAAACAGCGGTTCATCATCGCTCAACGGCCCCGAACGTTCCTGGCTCAAAGCAAATGACAACACCATCACGCTCGGCTACATTACGGGCAAACTCCCCTACTGCAACGAAGACGAAGACGGCGAAATGGAAGGCTCGCTCGCATCGCTTGCGACGACGCTGCACGATAAATTTGACATTACGGTCAAAACCGTCGCCTTTGATAGCTACAAGATGATGTCAAAGGCCCTGTCAGAGGGAAGCATAGACGTTGCGCTGCCGGTATACCGAGATTACTGGTTTGCCGAGCAAACAGGCGTTGTGCAGTCGGTATCGTTGGGGACCATGTCCCTCACCGCCATCCACACCGGCAGCAACCTGAACAAAGACCTTCAGAACATCGCCTGCACCGAATCATCGTTTATCGACCAAAATGCACTTGAAAGCCTGTTCCCCACAGCGACCGTGACCGAATACCAATCCGACGATGAAGCGTTCGACGCTCTCAGAAAGGGAACGGCGCACTGCATCGTCGCCCCCAGTTCACGCGTAAAAACCATTGGCGACCGTTATGATCTCGAGGACTGCGAGACGGTCGAGCTCCCTGACACCTGTGAGCTCTCGTGCTGGATTTCTCGCGGCAAGCCCGAACTGCTGGGAATCATTAATAAGAGCATCATCAATGCCGGCGAATCGCTCTCCGCCAGCAGCTACTCCTCAACGTCGTACACGGCACAAGAATCGGACACGTTCCAGTTTCTCTACCGCAACCGCGCCGCCATTGTGACTGTTATCATCTGTATTTTGCTCACCAGCACCGTCATCCTTGCCTGGTCGCTTCAACGCGCGCAGAAAGAACAGCAGAAAGCCGATGCCGCCAATGCTGCCAAAACCGCTTTCCTCACGCGCATGAGCCACGACATCCGCACGCCGCTCAACGGCATCCTGGGCCTTATCGAGATCGAGGAATTGAAGGAAGGCGATATGCAAGTCGCCCGCGAGAGCCGTGCCAAGGCGCGCGTTGCCGCCAATCACCTGCTCTCGCTGATCAACGACATCCTCGAGATGGGTAAAATCGAAGACCGCAAGCTAACACTGGAACATGCGCCTTTTAACCTCAAAAAGCTCTGTGACGATACGCTGGTGCTGTGCAAGCTCCGCGCATCCGATAACGGCATCACAATGCAGGACAATAGTCTGCCGTACGCCACGGGACCATACATGATCGGCAGTCCCACCCATATCCGACAGATTATGATCAACCTGTTAAACAACAGCATTAAGTACAACAAGCACGGCGGCTCCGTCACCTTTAGCTCAAAGACCAAGCCACTCGATAACGGGCGCGCGCTCTTTTGCTTTAGCGTTTCGGATACCGGCATTGGCATGGCTCCCGAGTTTTTAAAGCATATCTATGAGCCGTTTGCACAAGAAGGTGACAATGCGCGCAGCAAGTTCCAAGGAACCGGCATGGGCATGCCAATCGTCAAGTCGCTTATTGAACTGATGGGCGGTACGATTGAGATTTCGAGTGAGGTTGGAGTGGGAAGTACGTTCAACGTCCAAATTCCGCTCGATATCGACAAGAACCCTCAGACGCGGGCAGATACGGTCGAGAGGGCGCTCGACTGCTCGCTCGCCGACATGAACGTGCTGCTCGCCGAAGACAACGAATTGAATGCCGAGATTGCCCAGGCGCTGCTCGAATCCGAGGGCGTCGTGGTCACCCGCGCCTCCAACGGCAACGAAGTCGTCGATCTGTACCTGTCGCATCCCGCCGGCAGCTTCGATGCGATCCTGATGGACATTATGATGCCGGACATGGACGGCTACGAGGCAACCCGCGCGATTCGTCTGAGCGAAAAGGTCGATGCAGCCGATATCCCCATCATCGCGCTCACCGCCAACGCCTTCGCCGAGGACGCCAAGGCGGCACACGACGCCGGCATGAACGCCCATCTGTCCAAACCGGTCGACTTTAACAAGCTCAAAAACATGCTCGCCTGCATCAAGAAATACGGAGCTGTTTCGCTATAGTTTGTGCTCAACCACCATACGCAGCAGAAAGGAAGCCAATGATGTTTAGGCCCTTACGTCGAAAGAAACGCGCCATCACTGACGAGGAAGCGCGCAAGTTGCTCGCCACCTGCAAGCGCGGCGTCTTTGCCGTCAACGGCGATGATGGCTACCCCTATGCCATTCCCGTCAACTACTTCTTTGACGCCGAGCACGACAAGATTTATTTCCATGGCGCCAAAGCCGGCCACAAGGTCGACGCACTCAAACGCGATGACAAGATCTGCTTTACCGTTTACGGTAACGAGTGGTATAAGGACGATGACTGGGCTCCCTACGTTATGAGTACCGTGGTCTTTGGCCGCTGTCGCCTGGTTGATGAGGCGCCTGCATTCATCGAGGACAAAGTCCGCCAGCTCGCGCTTAAGTACTACCCTTCTGCCGAAGAAGTCGAGGAGGAAATCGCCAAAGACATCAAGGGCGTCCAACTCTACGAGATTTCGATTGAGCATCTTTGCGGCAAGCAGATTCAGGAAAAGTAAGCCCCTCAACAGGCCCCATCAATAGCAATATGGCCCGGTCCATGCAGCATTGGAGCCGGGCCATATGCTTATGAAGCGTCGGCGGCTATATGCGCAAGCGCCTCAGCGAGCTCCTGCGAACTCACAGGCTTGCTCAGGTGCGCGTTCATGCCCGCCTCACGCGAAAGCCTGCGATCGTCGGCAAAGGCGTTGGCGCTCACGGCGATAATCGGCGTGGTCGCGGCATCCTCGCGATCGAGTGCTCGAATCCGACGCGTGGCCTCAAGGCCATCGATGCCAGGCATCATGATGTCCATCAACACCACGTCGTACTCGTGCGGTGCGCTCGCGGCAAACGCCTCAACGGCAGACTCGCCATCCTTAGCATGCGTCACGACGGCACCGGCACGGCTGAGCGTAAACTGTGCAATCTCGGCATTCAGGTCGTTATCCTCTACGAGCAAAACGTGCAAGCCCTGGAGCGCATCGCCATCGCCCGCATCCGCGCGAACTGCCTGAGGAATCTCGGAGCGCTTGCATTTCTCAAACGGCAGGCGGATGGTAAACGTCGTCCCCTGCCCCAAGGCACTCGTAAAGCTCATGGTTCCGCCCATAAGCTCGACCAGCTGTTTTGCGATAGGCGCGCCCAGGCCAGTTCCCGATGAAGCGCCTTCCACCTGCTGCTCCTCGCGGCAAAACGGCTCGTAGAGGTGCTGTTGGAACTCCTCGCTCATGCCAATACCGTTGTCGGCGATCGTGTATTCATAGACGGGGACGCCATCCGCTGGCTCCACCTCGCGGCACACCAGGCGGACATAGCCGCCCTGGCGGTTGTACTTGACGGCATTGCCGGCAATATTGAGCAACAAACGCTTGAGGTGCGTCACGCTCACCCGCGCATAGGGATGATTAAGCGTCTGCTGGTCGGAGATAATTGTCACCAGACGCTCCTCGGCCTGGCGCTCAAGAATATCGCGCACCTCGTGGTTGAGGGTCGCCAAGTTTGTGGGAACAAGCTCCAGGTCGATCTGCCCGCTCTCCAGGCGACTCATATCCAGGGCCTCGTTGGCAAGGTCGAGCAGCAGTCCCGATGCCGTCCAGATTTTTGAGCGGCACTCGGTCTGCTTTTGCAGATCGTCCGCATTGGCATCGCCGACCTCGACCATACCGCGAATGCCGTTGATGGGCGTGCGCAGATCGTGGCTCATGCGGCGCAAAAACTCCGTCTTTGCAGAGTTGGCAGACGAGGCCTCACGCACTGCCTTTGCCAGCTTGTCGCCATGGTCGCGCTCCTGCTGCAGCAAGTCCGTCAAACGTCGACGATCAGCGCGGCGACGCACCGTCACAACAACGGCTATAACACCGCCGTAGAGCACCAGCACGCCGGCGGCAACAGCCGCGGCGACCTCAAAGTAGCGCTGCGCCGAGGCATAGGTGTACACATAGAATTTGTGCGCTTTTCCAAATGTGCCCAAATACCACTCGCCGTCGGCGTTAACCAATCTGACCTTACCAGCCGGGCACCGATCCTTTATACCGTCAACAATGAAGGCATCCGTCGCAGGCAGATCGAATACGCCCAATATGGTGGGTTCAACGGCATTGGTCGCAACGACCTTGCCGTCGCTTTCGATCACGATATTGCCGCTATCGATGGTTTCATAGCCTTCGAGCAAACTCTGCAGTTTGAGTGTATTGCTTGCAACCGCCTTCGCGCTCTGATGCCTTACCGCGATAACGATGCCCTCGCCATCCTGCCGAGTCACGCAGCCAATGTCTGCGACCGAATCATCCGCAAGCGTGATGCGGGCGGTATAGGACTTAAGCGGATGGGTTGCCACCTCCAGCACGGGTGCTTCCTTGAGATACGTAGCAAGCGACTCGTAGCCCACGCCATCCGTCGAGGACTCAGACACCAAATTGCCCGATGCGTCCGTCACGATCAGTGCGCTCACGTTGAACTGGTCGGCATATAGCTCCAGCCTTGTGTTATCCACCGAACCGTCGCGCTCCATATCGCGCGCTGCCTCTCCGGCAATCTCCATAACGCGTATCAGGTTTTTGGTCGTATAGGCGCTATTGAACGCATCGTAGGAAAGGCTCTGCGTCGCCACGTAATCGACAACGTCGGCAAAGCGCTGCTCGGCTTGGGCCGTCGTGTAACCGTAGCTCATCATGCCGGCAACAACCGAGAGCGCTATCCCCAGCAGAGCGACAAGGAGCCATGCCCCTGCCGAACGATTGCCCCGCTCCTGAGCAGCGTGGTCGGGCGCATCGATCATGACAGGCCCTCCATATTCAAAAATGGCGAAGGGTCATCGAAGTACTTTGACACCAGGCGTTCCATGGTGCCATCGGCAAGCATTTCTTGGTAGGCATGAGTGAGCTTGACGTCGATGCCACGCGTATCGTTGATATCGAAAGCGGTGCCCAAACCGACCTCTAGCAGCGGCTCATCCAAAATGCGATATGTCACACCCTAGTCTTTTTCGTAGGTGAGGAACGAGGACTCATGCGCGGCGATAGCGTCGACCAGGCCCTCGACGAGCGCCGGGTTCAGGTATGAACCGTCCGAAAAGCTGTAGAGTTCCTTGATCTGCGGAACGTTTTCATTTATGCGATTGAGCAAAATGTCCTCGGGCTTGGTGGTGGACTGAACCGCCACGATCTTATCCTCAAGATCGGCAAGCGTGTAGATATCGCTCTGGGGATCGACCGCGACCACCTGGCGGCTCGCAAGGTACGGGCCGGCCCAACGATATTCGTTTTCGCGACCCGTCATACTAAAGCTGCCCATGACACAATCGAGTTCGCCGCTCGCCAGCAGCTCCTTCTTCTTTTCCCAGTCGATCAGCTGGTATTTTGGCTTGTAACCAATGCGAGTCAAAGCCTCGGTCAATATCTCGACATCCAGGCCAACGATATCGCCGTACTCGTCGGTATACACAAACGGTGGATAGAGGTCGCTGCCGACGTTGAGCGTCTTAAGGTTGTCGTCCTGGACCTGCGAGGCCTCCAGGCCTTTTGATGCAGACGTCGATGCCTCGTCATTCGACCCGGAGCAGCCAGCTATCGCTACGACAAAAGCGCTCGCCACTGCAAGCGCAACAAACAACGAAATGGCAACCGAGCGACGGGATCTTTTCATCGAGCTCCATACGATCCTGTTTACAGACTGAAATGGTTAAAGATAATAGCAAACAAAACCACACGAGCACCCAATTGTTACAGACGCTTTACCGTGTGGGGCCTTCCAGCCGACTTGGCAGAAGACCCCGCATGCAGCGCTCACTTACCGTGCATTAAAAACGTAGCGGTCCAGGCGGCCGCACGCTTCCTTTACGCGCGAAAGCGGCAGCGCCAGATTCACGCGAATGTGGCAGGGCCCGTGGAACGGACGGCCGTCCTGATACCCCACGCCCACGCGCGCCCCCTCGTCGAGCAGCCACTGAATATCGCGGCCATGTTCGCGGCACCACTCGGTGCAGTCCAGAAACACCATGTACGTGCCCTGCGGACGCGAATAAGACACGCCCTCAAAATGCTCGTCCACGTAATCGCAGAAGTACTCGATATTGCCGGCAAGCACCTGGTTGAGCTCGTCCACCCACTCGTAGCCCTGCGGCTGGTAGGCACCGATAAGCGCATGCATGGAGAGGACGTTCAT
Organism: Collinsella sp.; assembly: GCA_048245415.1. Lineage (GTDB taxonomy): Bacteria > Actinomycetota > Coriobacteriia > Coriobacteriales > Coriobacteriaceae > Collinsella. Next base: position 61,491 of record DBFBAP010000015.1, read on the forward strand.
CTCGTTGTAGTGAGTCTTGTTGGACACGGCGCACACGCGGTCGCGCAGCGTCTCGTTGTAGACAATGTGGTAGCTGCCGACCAGGCCCGCCAGGTTAAACGTCTTGCTCGGCGCATAGAGGGCAACCGTGCGCATGCGGGCATCCTCGCTCACCGACTGCGTCGGGATGTGCTTGTGCCCCGGCAGGATGATATCGGACCAAATCTCGTCCGAGATCACCACGCAATCGTGCTGGCGATAGATGTCCATGGCGCGCTCGATTTCGTCGCGCTCCCATACGCGGCCGCAGGGATTGTGCGGCGAGCAGAACACCGCGGCATGGATGTGGTTTTGGGCGAGCTTGTGCTCCATGTCCTCAAAGTCCATACGCCACACGCCCTGGTCGTCGAACTTAAGCGGGCTGTGGACAATGCGATAGCCCGCGGCCTCAATGGACTTGGTAAAGCCGATGTAGGTAGGGCTGTGGACCAGCACCGCATCGCCTGGTTGGACATACGCGCGCAGCGTCGACACGACACCGCCCAGCACGCCGTTTTCGTAGCCGATATGTTCAGGGCTCAAACCTTCGACGCCATTGCGGCGGTTCTGCCATTCGATGATGCGGTCGAAGTACTCGGGGCGCGGGTTAAAGTAGCCAAACATGGGGTGCTGGGCACGCTGAATGATGTGCTCCTGGACCGTGGGCACCGTGGCGAAGTTCATGTCCGCCACCCACATGGGTATGCGGTCGAAGCCCTCGTCGGGTGCGTTCGGGGCCATACCGGGGACCTCGCCCCAAGAGTCAACGGCAATGGAGTCCATGCCGTGGCGGTCGATAAGTGAGCTAAAGTCGTATTTCATGCTGAGCTCCCGTGCAAAGTAGGCTGTTTCGATAGGCGTTATTGTCCACCAGCGTAGGCGATTTTGGCATGGGGTTTGGCGCTTAATTTGACGGGTGCAGACGGATGGCTGGTTAGTCTTGCGCGTCGTTGACGGCGACTACGGTTAGCTGGGTTTCATCGACCGTAAAAGATATGTCGAGTCCGGCGTAGGCCAAGTGGTAAACGCGGTTTGGCTCGTGCTTGCTGCCCGCGCGGCGCGGATCTTGGCGAAGAACCTCGACCAGACCGGGGAGCTTTGCGGGTGGGACCATGTCTTGAAGAGCTTGCGGGAACTCGACGTCGAGCTCTTGCCACGGAGCGTCCTCAATCCAGCCGCCGGTCGCATCCGGATGACAGTCCGCAAACGGGATGTAGGGCTTGATATCGTAGATGGGCGTGCCGTCACGCAGGTCGGCCCCCAGCACATGAATGATGGGGCCGTCATCGGTGAGCTCGACACGATCGAACTTGACGCAGGTGAGCCCGATGGGATTAGGGCGAAACGGACTGCGCGTGGCAAACACTCCCACACGTTCGGCTCCGCCCAGACGCGGCGGGCGCACGGTTTTCGACCATTTTGCGTTGGTGCCGGACCTGTCCTGCGTTTTGGCGTCGGCAGCTATGTCCTTAGCCGTGCCGCCGGGCGTGCCGTTTTCGAAGCGCCACAGCAGCCATAGGTGAGAGAAGGAGTCCAAGCCCTCAACTGCTGCATTGGAGGCAAATTCCGGCTCAAAAACGATGCGTCCCTGCAGATGGGGCGCCAAAAAGCTGTTGCGTGGGATGCCGAACTTCTGCGGCAGGTCGGTATGTATGTGTGCAATAGGTTCCATGCCGGTCATTGTACGGCATGGAGGCGTGGGACGTTGCGCGCAATTCTTCGCCGAGGTCTCCCGTCGTGCAACCAACGGTTGCTTGGAGGGGCGCCTGCCGCCGCGTATGCTTAAGCCATCAACCAGCAGAAAGGAGCCGCTATGGCCTTTGCAGAAAAGCTCATTGCCATCCGTCGCGCCCATCACCTTACCCAAGAGCAGCTCGCCGCCAAGCTCTTTGTCACGCGCCAAGCCGTCAGCCGTTGGGAGCGCGACGAGGTCACCCCGGGCATCGACATGATGAAGCTCATCGCCACCGTAACCGGCGAGCCCCTGTCTCACCTGCTCGAAATGCCCGAGCACTATTGCCAGAGCTGCGGCATGATACTCACGCCCGACGACTGCGGCACCGATGCTGCGGGCACCGCGACCGATCATTACTGCAAGTGGTGCTACGACCACGGCAAGTACACCTACGACACCACCATGGAGGCAATGATCGAGGATTGTGCCCCGCGCCTGGCACAAAACACCGGCATGTCGCTCGACGAAGCCGTCTCGCTCATGGGCGCCGTCCTGCCGCAACTGGAGCGCTGGCGCGCCGTGCAAGAAAACGAAGAGCGCTACGGTGCCGAGGCGCGGGCGCGCTATGGCGATGAGGCTATCGATGCAGCAAACGAAGCGCTGCTGGACATGGACCCCGAGACATGGAACGACATGAAGGAACTTGAACGCGCTGTTCTGGGCCAGCTTTCGATTGCTATGGGCGATGGCGATGCGAATGGAAGCGAGGCTCGCAAGTTTGTCGCGATGCATCGTCGTTGGATTGGTCTCAACTGGGGACGCGAACCCCAGAACGAAGCGTACCTGGGCCTCGCCCACGGCTATCTTGCCGACCAGCGCTTTATCGACTACTACGACAAGCCCTGCGGCACCGGAGCTACGGCGTTTCTGGTCCAGGCCATCGAGTCGTCTTTGGCGCGTGCATAGACCGCGGCGGCTTTGGGTATTTCAATCGAAACCTCAACCGATTGGAGACCCATGGCTACTAATCATGAGCTCACGCTGTACGTTATGACCGGCTGCCCGTATTGCATAAAGGTCAAGCGCTTTTTGGCCGATAGCAGCGTGACCATTCCCGAACGCAATATCTCGACCGATACCGAAGCCGAGCAGACACTCATCGCCGTCGGCGGAAAACGCCAGGTTCCCTGCTTGTTCATCGACGGCAAGCCGCTCTACGAGTCAAGCGACATCATCGCATGGGTGCAGGAGAATCTGCTCTAGTGCGCACACTCTGTCCGTCCAGGGACCCAGCCCATACGGCCCAAACATGTACACCAGCATCCAAAGTCGACATTTTTCGACATCTTTGGATGCTGGCGTACAACTTTTGGGTAGCTATGGACGCTCTTAACCGGCTAATTGTTTGAGGCGACCTTTGGATTATGGCTGTTTGATGCCTCGGGAAAGAGTTTCCGAGGGAGCAATGGTCAAAAAAGGGCAAATATGAGTACTGCTACCTGTTTAGTAGCAGCAATTTTGATCATTTCAGGAACTATTCAAAGTTCCACTCGTCCGCAGACGACGTTATTTCTCCTCATATGTTCAATAAACGTAGCTCTTAATGGGAACAAATCTCATCAGGAGCTACTATTTATAGCAAAATAAATGCAACCATAATTGCAACAGTACTCATATTTGCCCTTTTTTGACCACGACCCTCCAGAATAGTCGCTGAGAACGACACTAAATGACAAAATCCGGCACTTGGACGTTCTTGTATGACTAGCCATTGAAGGACACCCAACGACTACTCCAATTCGCGACACACTGTGTCGCGAATTAAGCTGGTCCCATTACCGAAGACCAGTGAGAGCTCCTGCCCAGAATCTCGATAGCTTAATAAAGCGCTCCCCTCCGGAAGTTCAATGAGCATCCAAATTCTAAGCTGAAAAGCAAAGGAGTATCGAAGCCGTCAATGCTCATTTCCTATCGAACAGGCAGGTCAAAACAAGCTAATTAGCCCGATAAACTGCTTGTATTTTTGTCTACAAAATTGTATTCAAAAAGAGAATCCGAGAACCGGCGCTCGACATTATGTCGATCGATAGGAGGCGCCATGGATGCTAAGCAGCTCGAAAAGATGATGGGGTTTGCGCCCGGAGAGTTGGAGAAAGCCGCGAAGGCATACGAAATAGATGAGTGGCCGAAGGGTCGCACCATCAAGCTGGGAAGGCCGTCGATCTCCGATGAGCCAAGCGTTGTTTTATCGGCACGTGTGGGTGAGTCTGTTCTTGATGCGTTTGACGCAAAAGCAAAGCGCCATGGGCAAACACGCACGGAGCGACTCAGGGAGCTCATCACGCTCGATGCAATGATTGCCTAGACTCAACTCCCCCGCCGACCCAAACATATACACCAGCATCCAAAGTCGACATTTTTCGACATCTTTGGATGCTGGCGTACAACTTTTTGCTACTCATTGGGGACGCACTTAAATGAGTAGGCATTGGGGGTAGTCGTTGGGGACGTTCTTAAATGACTAGTCGTTAAAGAACGTCCCCGATGTCTAACTAGCCGCGGAAGCGAGCTATGGGTGCGAGTGGCTGCTCGCGAAAGACCCGCTCGACGGCGGCACGGTACTCGTCGACCTTTTTGGTCTTACGTACGAGCTTGTGAACGGTAGCGGGGTCGGCGAAGGCGCATTTGGCGTAGAACCACCACTCCTTCATGCGAAAGACCGCGTTACCGCCAATCTCTTCTGCATAGGCCGCAAACAGCGTGTCGTGGAAGCGCTGCAGTTCGGCTGCCGTTGCAGCAGGGCCGCCCTTGACCATGCGAGCGAGCGCGGGATTCGCAAGCAAGCCACGCCCCAGCATCACATGGCGTGTCCCGGGATAAGCCTCCACCAGCGCATCCATATCCTCAAGATCAAAAATGTCGCCGTTGTATGCCACGGGGAACGGCGCACGCTCCAGCGTCTCGCCATAAAACTCTTTGCGCGGCGAACCCGTATAGCGGTCCTTTTGCACGCGCGGATGCACAATGAGCTCTGCCAACGGCATGCGGCAATACAGATCGAGCACGCGCTCGTATTCGTCGTCATTCTCCAGCCCCAGCCTGGTCTTTACCGACACCGGCAACGGCGACCGCTCGCACACATCGCTTAAGAACGCCTCGAGCTCGTCGAGATTGCGCAAGAAACCCGAGCCCTTGCCCTTGGCGACAACCGTTCCCGAAGGGCAACCCAGGTTGAGATTGACCTCGCGGTAGCCCATGTCGGCGAGCACCTGTGCCGCCCACACAAACTCGTCCGCGTTCTTGGACATCAGCTGAGGCACCACGTTGAGCCCCTGGTTATTGGCAGGATCGATCTCCTTAAACGCCTTGCCGCCAAAGCGGTTTCCCACCCGCGGCGGCGGCAAAAACGGCGTGTAATAGCAATCGAGCGCACCGAAGCACTCCGCATGCACGCGACGGAACACATGCCCGGTAATCCCCTCCATGGGGGCCAGCGAAAGGATCATCTACTCTTCTCTCATATCAACACAACAAAGGGGCCGTCCCTTTGTCACATGCATTATGCCTTGCGCTTCAGGCGATTCACAAGGAAGAGGTAGCTACTGAACGATGACCACCCTCCAGCCGCACCCCATACAACGAGGTCTAATACTTTTCCCGAGAAGTGAACGAGTGAAAACGGGCCCCCGAAGCATCGGCACTTTCGAGATGCAATTTCCTGCGGTTTTGCCAGCCAAATCCTGCGGGTTTGACGTCTAAAAATGTCGATGCTTCGGAGGCCCAAGTATGGCCGTTCACTTCTCGGAAAAGTATTAGACCTCGATTTACATGCCACTCAATGTGACAAAGTGGCTGTTCCTTTGTCACATTCGATGAAAAGGGGCACCGATGTTAGTCGATGCCCCAAAGCGGCTGCAGGTTAAGCCCTACAGCGTATGTCTAAGACGAATCGAACTATTCGTCCCAGGAGAGGTTCTTACCAGTCTTTTTTGCCAGCAGCAAGAACAGGCCGATAATAACGTTGCATGCGATGCAGAAGATGAAGACGCCCTGGAAGGAGCCGACAAGCTCATAGACCTTCATCATAACGGGCATGCCAAAGGCGCCGACGATATAGCCCACGGAGCAGATCAGCGCGAAGATGCGACCGAAATCGCGGGAGCCAAAGACATCCATAACCAAAACGGTCAGGGCAGTGCCAGCGATGACGTACATTACGTCGTTCACGCCTGCTGCGAGGATGCTGAGCGTCGAGTTGCCGCTGCTCATCATGAGCATGACAAAGGAGAGGATGGAGACAGCGAGCCAGCCCAGAATGGCCTTCGTGCTGCCGAACCTATCGCAAGTGGTGCCGACGATCGGATTGAGGAACAGATCGAAGAGCGATGCAGCGGATACCATGAAGCCGCCCACCATGGGGCTAAAACCAACCTCGGAAGCATACGTCGGGAAGAGCTGGTTCATGCAGCAAGTGAGCTGAACGAGGCAGAGGAAGCCGATGCAGAAGAAGAAGGCAGGCGACTTAATGGCGCGCGCATAGCTAACGCCACGCGTGCTATCCTCGGTCGTCACCTCGGTCTCGGCGACCGTCTCGCCCTCGACGTAGCCATAGGGCAGCATGCCCTTGTCCTGAGGCTTATAGCGGATAATCAGGACGGAAGCGGGGAGAATGAGCACGGCGGAGACGCCAGCGAGCACCAGATAACCAGTCCTCCAGCCAGCGGCCTCGATGACAGAGGTGATGACGGGGCTCATGATGAGCATGTAAATCGAGTTCACTGCCCAAGCGAGACCAATTGCCAGGCCACCAGATTTTTTGAACCACTGGTCAATAACGTCGGACATGGCGACGCCGGTGGTGAAGGCGAAGCAAATGCCAATCAGGGCGCCAGCGGCGATGAACATCCAAACTTCGGTGTAGAAAGCCATGCCTGCGCCGGCGGCGAGCAGAATAAGCTCGACGACGGGGAGCCAAACCTTGCCAACAACCTTGGGGATGAGTTTTCCGACAAACGGAAGCGCCGCCGCAAGACCGATGAGCGTCGCGGTGAAGTAATACGAGAAGATTGAATAGTCAAACCCGAACTCCTCGCACACGGGCGCGACGAAGGAGCCGGCGATTACGCTATAGGATCCGGTCGTACCAGCAGACATGAGGCCAAGCGCGATTACGAGAACCCATGCGTAGACCTTGCTGCTCTTTAACTTTGCATTTTCCATTGATACAACTCCTAGAGACCCAGAAGGGCACACATAACGGCCTTGATGGTGTGCTGACGGTTCTCTGCCTCACGGAAGATGACCGAAGCGTTGGCCTCAAAGCACTCGTCGGCAATCTCGAAACCCTCGGTGATGATCTCGCGATGAAGGTCGTTCTTGCACTGGTCGAGGAGCATCTTGCCAACACGGTGATCCGCGTTGTGCACAGAGGGAAGCTCATGCATGCAGAAGATGTCGGGATTGTTGGTGCGCTTGCACAGCTCGCTGGTGACGCGATAGGGGTACAGAGACTCGGCATCGCCCAGCCAGGAGTTGTAGTCGTCGGGATCCAGGACCTCTTCGCCGCACTCGGGGTTGATGTAGCGCCACTCCTCGGTAACGATAACGTCAACGCCATCCAGGGCATCGAGGTCAGAGGTGATGGTAAAGGTCCTATTGGGAGCGTACTTGGCGTAGCAGGCCTCCACCTCTTCGATCATTTCCTTGCACATCTGATGACGGAGGTCGTCGGGGCCGATGGCGAGGAAGTCCATGTCGAGCATAGCGCACAGGCGGCCATACCACACCGGGGCGCCGGCGCAGTTGCCAACGAAAGCCATCTTCTTGCCGCGGCTCGTACGCAGACCGCCCCATTGCTCTTCCATCGTAAGAGCGTCAGCGAGCATCTGAGTCGGGTGATCGCCGAGAGTAAGGGCATTGATGACCGGGATGTCAACCAGGTCGGCGACGTCATAGAGGAACTGCTCGTCCTTCTGTGCGCGGTAGACGATGAGATCATACATGCCGTTAAAGACGCGCATGGCATCCTTGACGGTCTCGCAGTCACCCATGTGGGAGTTGGTCAGATAAGTGAAGCCCATGCCCAAATCGTTGCAGGAGGTCTCGAATGCGCAACGAGTACGGGTCGAGCCCCACTCAAAGTTGGCAAGGACGTTTTTGCCGGGGAAGTAGCGCTGGTCGACACCAGACTTCTTCTGAGCCTTAAGGTTCCAGGCAAGATCGATGAGATAGCGGAAATCCTCGGAGGAGAGATCATGGATGTTGATGTAGTCGCGACCACGAAGGCTGTTGTTCATGTCTATTCCCTTTCCATTTAGTGATAGATGAATGTCGAATGTGTCCCCGAGGGAAACACGGATATCCCTCGGGGAGCAGTAAATGTGGCGCCTAAATCAGACAGTGCAGGCTCAAAGGCTCGCTAGCAGCTGGCTGCCACGTCCTTGGTCCAGCAGTGCACGCCGCCGCCGGACAGGTTAAGCGCGAGAGAGTCAATCATGATGACTTTGCGATCGGGGAAGCAGCTCTCAAGAACGGCTTTGGCCTGCTCGTCCTTCTCCTTCACGACTTCGTTCATGCCCTCGTGGTAATAACGCTGACCAAGAACGACGCCATTGCAGATGAGGAAGTTGCAGTAGCTCGCTGCTGCGTAGAAGTGGACGGGGCCCTCGGGCCAGGGAGTGCCATCCATAAACTTGCCGCCCATTTCGTCGATGAAGCCCTTATAGAGCTCGTAATCCTCATCGCCAGGGGCGATAACGACTTCAATCGGCTCGGCGGTGGGCATACGAACGATCTCGAAGGGCTTGCCCTCCCAGTCCGTTTCGTTGCTCAGGATCTCGTAGGCCGCCTCAATGCGGCGACGAGACTCTGCGCCAGCCTTGCTCGAGGCTGCCTCTTCATCGGACACCTCGGCAAGAAGAATCTTGTTCGGAGTGATAAAGCGACACATCTCATCAATGTGAGCCGCAAAGCTCATGCCAAAGATGGGAGTTCCGTCTTCCTTCTCGTCGAGGATGCCCAGTCGATAGTCGTCGTCCTCGAGCATAGGCTGCGGAAGCCAGATAACCTTGTTGAGGTTGTAGATGCGCTTATACTCGGCCTCTACTTCCTCTTTCGTGAACTCGGGATTACGCTTGCGGCATTCCGTGTCCTCGATGGCGATCAGAGTGCCGTGACCGTCAAACTCGCGGTCGCCGCCCTCCGAAACCATTTCGGAATTGACGATATCGAAGCAACCGAGCGCAACCGCCATGTGAACGGCTGCCTTACGTGCGGACTGGCACTCCGGGGAGTTCTTGTCCCACACGCCGTAATAAGTCCAAGCGGGGTTGACCATATAAGAATGGCCCTTGTCGTCGACCATGATGCTGGGACCGTTGTCGCGGACATAGAAGTTGGAGTCTTCGAACTGCGTGATCTCGATGCGATCGAGATCAACCCCCTCCTCCTTCAGGCGCGAGCAAGCCTCCTCATAGGAGCCGGGGGTGCCGCAATTGAGGTTGACCGTAACGTCGCCATACTCGAGCAGAGCCTTGATCACGTCAACGCAGGGCTGGCGGTTATCGTAGCCCTCTGCACGGATGTAATCGGGAAGCCATGTCACATAGACGTTGGAGCGCTTCTCGAACTCGCCCGGCATACGATAGTTCTCGTACATGGTTGGTCCTTCCGTCGGGTTTCCCGCGATGCTGTCCGGCCGCGACAATAGCGGGGTTTCACCTGCTATAGTACTACTATACCTACCGTTCGGTAGATAATTTTGAATAATTGCCGCTCGCCTACTGATACATACCGTTCGCCGTATATAGTGGTCATGTTTGGACACGAATTGAAGTTCCGTTGCCATCCTTAATAATGTTGGTAGTGCGGAAGTGATTTGCAATGGAGAAATGCAGCGTGAGCACAAGAAAAAAAATATTGGACGCAATGTACGATCTTGTGGCAGAAGTCGGTTATGACAAAGCGTCTATCGGAAAGATTTGCGACTTTGTCGGTATATCCAAGCCGTCGGTGTACTACTACTTTCCCTCAAAAGAGGAGATTTTCACTACGCTCTTGGACAGCATGTTTCCGACCATTGACTATCAGCGCGACTACTCGCTAATAGTCGATAGGGACGGGTTCAAGGCCGCGCTTATCGAGCTCGGCAATTCAGTTATAGGTGGCTATCGAAGCGATGAAAAGCGCCGGCGCGTGCTGGCCGAGGTTAGCGTTCAAGCAAATCGAATTCCTGCAGTTCAGGAACGTCAAGCGACGGCGATCAAACGAACCATGGATGCGCTTAAAGACATCCTTCTTCATGGTGTAGAGATTGGCGCGTTTTCCGATAGCGCCGACGTAATGCTCTACGTACAAATTCTTTATACCGTTCTGGAGGGAGCAAGCAATACGGTCGCTCAAGGTGAGGATATTGATGAGAAAGCGGTTTGGGCGGGAATAGTCGAGCTTATGTTCAAATAAACCAGCCAAGCTGAAGCGCATGTTGGCACCCATGGTGCCTGCGGGCAACCTTTAAAACGAAAACAGGGGTCGACTCCAGTCTGGCTTGGAGTCGACCCCTGTTGCATGGCAATCTATGCCGATGCAAATCGGCGCTTATTACTTTTCAGCAGCCTTATTGAGAAAGCCGGAAACGATAGCAAACGCAGCAATCATAAGGTTGCAGGCAATGCAGAAGATAAATACTCCCTGGAATGACCCTGCCATGCCGTAAACCTTCATCATGACCGGCATTCCAAAAGCACCGACGACATAGCCCGCTGAGCAAACGATCGAATAGATCCTTCCAAAATCGCGTGATCCAAAGAGCGAGAGGAGAAGCATCGGCATTGCGGTTCCAACGATGGCGAACATGACATCGTTTACACCAGCTGCAATGATGGAAACGGTCTCATTGCTTCCGCCAATGATAAGAAGCAGGAATGAAAGAATGCTGACACCTGTCCATGCGACCGTTGCTTTAATAGCGCCAAGCTTGTCGCATGTTTTGCCCACGAAGGGATTTAGGAAGATATCGGAGAGTGAAGCTGCCGAGACCATTAAGCTTCCTACGATAGGATTGAAACCGACCTCGCTTGCATAGGTTGGAAACAGCTGGTTCATGCAGCAGGTGAGCTGCGCCACGCAAAGCAAGAGGACACAGAGAATAAAAGACGGCGTTTTCGCGGCATCGCGGAGTGCCATGCCCGAAAGGACATCTTCCTGCTCATCGGCGCTGCAGCTCTCATGGGTTTCGGAGGCGGTCTCTCCGTACGGAAGCATATTGCGATCAGAGGGGTTAAGGCGAATGATAAATGCGCTTGCAGGCAAAATCATAGCTGCAGAAACGGCCGCAAGCACGATGTATCCCGTACGCCAGCCTTGCTGCTCGATGACCAGTGTAATGACAGGACTCAATAACAGCGTGCAGAGAGAATTAACGCCCCAAGCGAGGCCGATGGCGAGACCGGACGATTTGCTGAACCATTGGTCAATGACATCGGACATGCAGACGCCCGTTGTAAACGAAAAGCAGATGCCGATCACTGCGGCGGAGACGGTGAACATCCAGACCTCGGTGTAGAACGCCATTGCGGCGCCGGCGGCAATAAGGACGAGTTCAATGCAAATATGCCATGGTTTGCCGATTACTTTTGGAATGAAGCGACTCAAAAGCGGAAGCCCAAGCGCAAGGCCAAGAAGAATCGCGGTGAAATAGAAAGAAAAAGAAGTGTAGTCAAAGCCCAGATCTTCACATACTGGAGCAACGAATGAGCCGGCAATAATGCTATATGTGCCAGTTGTTCCGGCGGACATTAAGCCGAGCGCAATAACGACGACCCAAGCAAATGCGCCGCTTTCACGGAGACAATCTTTTTTGGCTGGTGTGGTGAGAGTCATGGTTGCTCCATTTCTATCGGCAATACATCCTATATGCCTACCGATAGGTATATAAACCAGAGGACTCTTCGTCAAGCATTAAGCGGGGAGAGGGAGTTCTTAACCTGCCGAACGGTAATTAGACCCCGTTTTCGCAAGGGTCTCAATGTGACAAAGGGACTGTCCCTTTGTCACATTATTCGGAGCGTAGGGCTTCTACGGGGTCTTTCTTGGACGCGCTGCGGGCCGGCAGCAGGCCAGCGACAACCGTCAGCAGTACCGAAATCGCAATAAGCACCAGCGCATCCTGCAAGGGCAGGCTCATCAGGTTGGGGACCTGTTTGGCAGCAAGCGCCCAGGCATTAACCGGGAAGCTCACGGCCACCACGACGACAATGGCAAAGACACCGGCGATGAGGCCTTCGATAAAGGTCTCGGCATTGAATACGTTGGCCACGTTGCGCTTCGACGCGCCGATCGCACGCAGGATGCCAATCTCCTTTTTACGCTCCAGTACGCTGATGTAGGTGATGATGCCGATCATGATGGAGCTCACCACCAAGCTGATGCTCACGAATGCGATGAGTACCAAGCTGATGGTGTTCACGATGTCGGTCACCGAGCCCATGATGATACCCATGTAGTCGGTGTACGAGATTGCCTGTTCATCGTGGCCGGCGGCTTTGACCTGCTTGTTGTACGCATCGATATGGTCGAGCACGCGCTCCTTGGCCTCAAAGTCGCGCGGGAAAATTTTGACCGAGATGGGGTCTGCCTCGTCTGCATAGCCCAACGTGGTCAGATTGTTGTCGTAGGTGAGCTTCGACGCCTTCGCGTAACTCATCATGAGCGAGCTCAGGTCCTCGGCGTCCATGTTGAAATGGATGGCATGAGCAAAGGCACTCGCATCCACGTGCATGGCGCTCGCCAGGTTGGCAAAACTCGAAGACATCTGCGTCGCCATCTGGTCCATGAGCCCTGCCGCGCCCGCCTTGAGCTGGGACGATACCGTCGACGCTATCTGCTCGCTAATCGCCTTCATCACCTGATCCATAGCCTGCTGCAGATACGGAGCCAGCTGCTTTTGCACATAGTCGGTCATCGCCTGCTGCAGGCGCTCGGCCAGGGCATCGCCGCCGAGCGCTTTGAGCTGGGCCAGGATTTGCTGGGCTGCCGTATCACTCTCAAGATACGCCGAGAATGCGGAAGCAAGCTTTGACGCGTCCTTAAGATCTTCGGGCGACAGCGCCTTAAACTGATCAGACCGCAAAAAGCCCTCAAACAGCTGGTTGGCTAGCGTTCCCACCTGCTGCATTTGCTCGGGCGTGAGTTCCAGACCGTCAAAGATACCCGAGAAATCTGGGGCTGGCGCTTTGGCCATGATGTCGCTGAAGTCGATGTCCTTCCCAACGCCCGAAAGGTCAATGTCCAGCCCGGACAAGTCAAGACCAGACAGGTCCATACCGCCGGCCGCACCCGAGAGCGCAGACGCATCGAACGAGAACGCGCTCTTGAGCGCCGCCTCGTCCACACTGAACATGCTGCCCAGATCCACGCCCTGTTTTGCCTCGCCCTGCAGCTCATCGAAAGACTTACCCGTAAAGACATCCGTCTCGGGGTGGGCAAGCTGCTCTTGCACAATCTGCGAATCGGCGGCGCGCTCCATAAGCTGGCGAGTCAGAGCATGCGTATAGGCAATGCCCGGAGACAACGCGCTCGCGTTGGCGGTCTCGTTAGGTCGCACCACGCCCACAATGTGCACGTCAATACCGTCGGCAACCTTGGCCGTCATAAAGTCGGCGTCGCCAGACATGTCAGTCCACATGCCGGTCTCTTCGTTTTTGCGATAGGCATCGGCCGGCGACAACACCTTAAACGTCGTGGACAGCGCATCGTCGTAGGTAAAGTCGGCGCCGGTCTCGGGCGTCTCGACCCCACCGTCAGCCGTCATGGCGCTGTTAACCAGATCGTTGAGTTCATTGATATCCAACGCGCCGATGCTGTAGAGCGTGTAGTCGCCCACCGTGCCACGACTCGAAAGCACCATCACGGCTTCGTTTGCGGACGTGGGCCAGTGACCGGCGACGACATCGTATTGGCTGTCGAGCAGGCCCTGGTCGTCAATCATTTCGTTGAAGACCGAGGTTCCCATGGACTCCATGCTCACCGTTGCTGCCGAGCTCGCGCCGCCGCTCATGGCCTCGGTCATGGCATTGGGCACCAGACGCACGGGCTTCTCGTCTCCCTTGCCCGCGCGATAGACAACCGGCGTTACGCCATAGCCGTACTGAATAGCGTTGACCTCTTTGTCGATGCCGTCGCCACCGGCATCGAGCCATGCCTTAAAGCTCGTCATGTCGTTGGACTTAACGCTCGCAAACATATCCTTTACGGCCGTAACCACTGGAATCTTATCGGTTCCCTTAGCCTTGCCGCCGGCACTGTCGTCGGACGAATCCACGTTTTCAGGCGAGTCATCATCCGCAGCCCCCTGCCCGCCCATCATGGACGATAGATCGTAATCCTGCTTGGAAATGGTGAGTGGGTAGCTCGAAAGCGTATCCTCCTCGACCTTTTTGATGTAGCCGTTTACGCCGTTGGACAGCGCCAGAATCGCCGCGATACCGATAATGCCAATCGAGCCTGCAAATGCCGTCATGGCCGTGCGGCCCTTCTTGGTCATGAGGTTTCGGGCAGAAAGCCCCAGCGCCGTCACAAAGCTCATCGAGGTTTTGCGCGTAGGCTTGGCCTCGCGGCGCGTGGCGTCAGCGACATCAAAGGGGTCGGAATCATCGGTGATCTTGCCGTCCGCCAGGTTGACGATGCGCGTGGCGTACTGGTACGCCAGCTCGGGATTGTGCGTGACCATAATAACCAGACGGTCACGTGCAACATCCTTGAGCAAGTCCATGACCTGTACGGATGTCGTTGAGTCCAGGGCGCCGGTCGGCTCGTCTGCCAGCACAATCTCGGGATCGTTGATCAGGGCGCGGGCGATGGCCACGCGCTGCATCTGCCCGCCCGAAAGCTGACTCGGGCGCTTGTTAACGTGCTCGCCCAGGCCGACTTTCTCCAACGCCTCGCGCGCACGCTGGCGGCGCTCGGCATGCCCCACGCCCGTGAGCGTCAGCGCCAGCTCAACGTTTTCCAAAATGGTCTGATGCGGAATGAGGTTATAGCTCTGGAACACAAAGCCGATGCGGTTGTTGCGGTAGGCATCCCAATCGCGATCGTGAAAGTCCTTGGTCGAAATACCGTCGATCAGCAGGTCGCCCGAGTCAAAGTGGTCGAGTCCGCCGATAACGTTGAGCATCGTAGTTTTGCCCGAGCCTGAGGGACCCAGAATGGCCACGAACTCGTTATCGCGAAAAGACAGGCTTACGTTGTCGAGCGCCACCTGCGTAAACGACTGCGTGACGTACCTTTTGCAAATTCCTTTGAGCTCCAGCATGGACGGCAACCTCTCCCGCGCAGGCACCCTGCCCGCTCTCCCCCGCCGTTCGTATTCGACGCGTTTGTCCTACTCTATCCCCATTTTTTGCCGGCGCCAGTGAGGAATGTAACGAACCGCGCCAAAAAACGAACGTGATGGTGCCTAAAAAAGAGGTCCCGAGCGGGACCTCTATATGGTAGAGCTTATCTTGAAAGGTAGCGGACTACTTCGCACAGCGGCGCACGATCCTCGCTATGCTTTACGCACTTTCTACTGCTCGCTATTCGCAATCGCCTGGTCGATAAGCTTGTTGAGTGCTGCGCGCTGCTCGGCGGAGCTGATGGCTCCCACGATGGGATCCCCTACGATGTTGCCATTCTGATCGATGACATACGTTGTCGGGAACGAGAACAAATTTGACGTAAACTTACCGGCCTCGCTATCCGACTTGAACCAGATGTTCTTATACGTCACGCCCTTCTTGCTCAGCACGTCCTTGGCATCTGCAATCTCGCCCTTGTTGCCATCGAGCGTAAAGGAATTGACGCCCACGACCTGGCCGCCCTTCTCGGCAAGCTCCTTATTCAAATTCTCAAGATCACCCAGCTCGCCCACGCACGGCTTGCAAGTGGTGAACCAGAAGTTCATGACGGTGACCTTGTTCTTAGAGAACAGCTCGTCGCTGCTCACGTCGTTGCCATCCAGGTCTTTGCCCGTAAAGCTGGGGAACTTCGTCGCCTCGCTCGAAGCATTGGCACCAGCCGTCATGCCAGCGGCCGAAGCGTCGACGCTCTCGCCTGCGCTCGGCGTGCTTCCACAGCCGGGGAACTCCTTCTCCAAGCTCTCGAGCTTGTCCTCGATCTCCTTGATCTGCTGCGCACCAGCCTTGAGCGTCTTAAGCTCATCCGCCGTGAACTCATCCTTGGCGCCGTCGATGGTCTTGAGCAGGAAATCGCCGTAATTGCTGCCGTCCTCAATCATTGCCGAGTCTTTATTTGCCGCATTGAATACCTTTTCCCACAGTGCGTTATCACTCGAAAGGATATCGTTCTCCTTCTGCATGAGTTTTGTATACAGCTCGGCGGCCTCATCGGCATTGGTCGGCTTCTGCGCAGTGAGTTCTGCGATCTTAGGATCGGAGCTCGCAGATTCGCTCGCATTGCCACTGGGCGCCGAACACGCCACAAGGCACAAGGCCAATACTGGCACCATAAACAGGGCCGCAATCTTAGAAAGCTTCATGGTCATTCCTCCGTTTTGTCGAAGCTTGTTTACTTTTTATCGGCGGTCAAGGGGAGCTTTTCCGCCGACACATCCAGGCCATAGCGATAGCTGATGGCGTCGACGGGACAGACCCCGATGCACTTTCCGCACCGGATACATTCGGCATGATTGGGCGCGCGGACCACATCGACGTCCATCTGACAAACCTTTGAGCACTTGCCGCACGAGACACATTTGCATGCGTCAACCCGAATCCCCAGTAGGGACACCCTATTCATGAGCGCATAGAATGCGCCGAGTGGACAAATCCATTTGCAGAAGGGGCGGTAGAACAAAACGCTCAGCACTACCACGGCAATGAGAACGGCAAGTTTCCAAGTAAAGAGATGTCCCAGCGCAGATCGAATTCCGGCATTGGCAGCCGCCAGCGGAATGGCGCCCTCGAGCACACCCTGGGGACAGATGTACTTGCAAAAGAACGGATCTCCCATCCCCAGATCGTTGACCACCAGCACAGGCAGCAATACCACAGCAAACAGCAGCACGACGTATTTGATATACGTAAGCGCCTTGAGCCTTTTTGTCGAAAGCTTTTTGCCGGGGATCTTGTGCAGCAGCTCCTGCAGCCAGCCAAACGGGCACAGAAAGCCGCATACAAAGCGTCCCAGCAGCACGCCGAGCAAAATGAGCGTACCGGTGACGTAGTAAGAAAAGTTGAACTTGGATGAACCTACCACCGCCTGGAACGACCCGATGGGGCACGCACCCGATGCCGCAGGGCACGAATAGCAATTAAGTCCAGGTACGCAGACTGTTTTTCCCGCGCCCTGATAGATGCCGCCTTTGGCAAAGTTTGGCAGGTGAATGTTGGTGATGAGCGTCGCCGCCGCCTGAATGAATCCGCGAAATCGAGCCAAAACATGCGACGCAGTGTTTTCTCTTTTATCCAATTCCGATACACTCCAAGCACAGCCTAATCGCCTTGGCCAGCACGGCATCCGCCTCGCCACGCATAACGCCAAAGCACACCATGGCAATTCCGACGATCAACAAAGCAACCTGTACCACGGGTTTTACCGCTTTGAACAACCTGACCACTCCTTTCGTTACGCGACCATTGGACCATATCGACTATAAAATCCGTGTTAAGCGCGATTTGAAATGTGCAAGGAGACTGTTATGCGTATTTTGATCGTCGAGGACGAGCGGGCGCTGTGTGACGCAATCGCGCGCAGCTTGCGAAACTTGGCGTACAGCGTCGACTGCTGTCACGACGGACAGGAGGCGCTCGACCTACTGGACGTTGAGGCCTTCGACCTCGTGGTACTCGACCTCAACCTTCCCCGCATCGATGGCATGACCGTACTCAGGGAACTTAGGAAAACTGACTGCGAGACTAAGGTACTGATTCTGTCCGCACGTGGCGAAGTATCCGATAAAGTCGCCGGACTCGATGCCGGCGCCAACGATTACCTCACCAAGCCGTTTCATCTGGACGAGCTTGCGGCAAGAATTCGCTGCCTTACCCTCAGACGCTTTACACAAAGCGACATAGTTTTAACCTGCGGAAAGCTCCGCTTTGACACCAAGGCGCGCATCGCTTCCGTGGACAGCGAGGCTTTATCTCTTACGCGCAAGGAAACGGGAATCTTGGAATACCTGATGTTTAATCAGGGGCGTCCGGTAAGCCAAGAGGAGCTTATCGAGCACGTTTGGGATAGCAGCGTGAACAGCTTTAGCAACGCAACCCGCGTACACATCTCGTCGCTCCGCAAAAAGCTACGCAGCACTTTGGGATACGACCCGATTCGTAATCGGATTGGAGAGGGCTACGTTATGGAGGATAGCGAATGAAAAGGCTTTCGCTGCAATGGCGCATAACGATTATGACGGCACTGCTCACGTGTGCAGCATGCGTGCTGACGAACTGCCTGGTCGGCTATACGGGCATGCGCTACATGGATGCCATCGGCAGCAACATCTCGGCCTTTAACGCAACCGGCGGAGATTCGCCCCAGGCGTTTGACCCAACGAAAGCGACCCTCGATAACGAGGTTACGATCGTCGTAAACGACGCACAGGAATCTTTTGGCGCGACAGCCTGGTACATCACGGCTGGAGTCACACTCCTTGGCGGCGTGCTGGCATACTTTGTGAGCGGCCACGCGCTCAAGCCGCTACGGGATTTTGCCGCCCAGGTGGAGCGCGTGCAGCCTGACAACCTAAGCGAAATCAGACTCAGTGAAGATGTACCCACCGAGCTGCAACGATGCAGCGCCTCTTTCAACGACATGATCGCCCGTCTTGGCGAAGGGTTCTCTGCACAGCGTCAGTTTACCGGCAACGCCGCACACGAGCTGCGCACCCCGCTCGCCCTTATGCAAGCACAGATTGAACTATTCATCTCCGAGCACCCCGGTTTGCAACCCGAAACGGCCGAGCTGCTCGGCCTGCTACACGAACAAACCGAGCGCATGTCTCGAATGGCCAAGGTATTGCTCGAGATGAGTGAGCTCCGCAGCGTTCCTTGCGAGGACGATGTGGAACTTGGTCCCTTGTCCGAAGAGGTCCTCACCGACCTTGCGCCACTTGCCGAAAATAAGGGCATAGCCCTCAATTGTGCTGGAGACGCTTTAGTAATCGGGAGCGACACGCTCCTCTATCGGCTGGTGTTTAACCTGGTCGAAAATGCCATCCATTACAGCCGCCCCGGCTCGACTGTCAACGTCTCCATCAGCGACAGCGACAACCACGTGCTCCTGCGAGTCAAAGATGAGGGCCCGGGAATACCCAAGCAGTACCGAGAGAGCATCTTCCAGCCGTTCTTTCGTCTAGACAAATCCCGCAGCAGGGTATACGGCGGCGCAGGGCTCGGGCTAGCGCTTGTTTGGGAGATTGCAGCGCTTCACGGTGGCACGGTAGAGGTTGAAACAAGTTCCGAGAACGGAACCACCATGCTCGCAAGCCTTCCAAAACGATCCGAAGCGTTAACCGAACAGTAAAACGAAAGGGGTCCCGAGCAACAGGAGTACAATTGCTGCTATTGTTGCCAGCTGTTGGGAGATGGAAGATGGACTGCGATGGCTACCCACGCGTTCCCATGCCGTTGATGTGCACCGCCTTTGTGCCGGGGCAGATTGACGCTGCGATTGCAGGCATTTCCGACCCCGATTCGCGCACCATTGCCACGGCAGAAGCGCTGTACTTTCGCGGACAGGCCGCCCTCGCTGCCAAGACAGCGCGCCCCTATCTTGACGCCACCGATCCCGCGCTGCGCTATTCCGCATGCTTTATCTGCGGATACGCCAGCCTGTCGCTCAACCGTATCGCCGATGCCCGCCGGTACCTTGCTGGCATCCTCGATACGCCGGCTGACGAGGAATCGCCCGCCGTCCACGCCACGCATATCCTGTTCGCCTCGGCCGCGAGCGTCCTGCTGCACTTGCCTTCCCCGTATTCCGCCGAAGAGTTTTATCCACTAGCGGCGCATCTGCCCGAAGGTCTGCGCCTGTTCGCCAGCTACGTGATGGCGCACGCCTTGTATCTGCGCGGCGAATACGGCCGCAGCCTAGGCATGGCGGAAAATGCCCTGATCATGAAACAGGGAAGCTATCCGATCTCGGAACTGTTCCTGCACCTGGCAGCTTCCATGGCATGCATGAGCCTCAAGGACATCGACGCCGCAAAGGCACACTTCGGAGCCGCTTGGGACACCGCGCGTCCCGACGGCCTTATCGAGCTCATCGGCGAGCACCACGGCATTTTGCAGGGGCTTATCGAGGCATGCTTAAAATCGCAATACCCTGACGATTTCGCACGCATCATCGAGATTACGTATCGATTCAGCTACGGCTGGCGGCGCATCCACAACCCCGATTCGGGCGAGGATGTGGCCGACGATCTAACGACCACAGAGTTCACCATGGCCATGCTCGCCTGTCGTGGGTGGACCAACGCCGAAATCGCACGCCATATGGGAGTATCGCCGGGCACCGTCAAAAACCGCCTATCCGGCGTATACGCAAAGCTTGGCATCGGCACACGCGCCGAGCTGGTCGCGCATATGTTACGTTAGCGACCGGACTACCAAGCGCATCGAACGCGTTCCGGAACCCGGCGCTTCGCTCGATCAATTTGGACATTTTGACCCTTGAACGGCACTACCGCCACGGGGCACCTTCTCGCAAAATTGGATTATTTCCTCCGATATTTGCGGGATGGGAGCCCAAAATGCTTGATCGCCGTTCGTTACTTGTCGCCGGAGCGTCCTCGTTAGCGAGCATTATGTTGCCGCGCGTGCCGGGAAGCGCAAACGCCTTCATATTGCCGTTCGCGCCCACCGAAGCCCATGCCGACGAAAAAGACCCCTTCAGGGTGCTCGTTCTCTCGCGCACCATGTTTGGTGTGGTCGTGGTCGACGTTGCCAACAAGAATACGCCCATCACGGGTGCTCAGGTCACGCTCACATCGCGCTATGCCGCAGGCAAGCAGCTCGCCGCCACGACCGATGACGAAGGCACCGCCATCTTTGAGATCGCCTCGCTTTCGGAAGGCTACGTGGACGAGGCGACGCTTCTCGACGCGTACGACTTTAACGGCGGCATCTCCATTAGCATGGCGGGCTACCGCGATGTCGAGATTCCCCTCGCGCGTGTCCAAGGCGGCACCGCCATTACCGCACCCACACGTCCGCTCTCCGATGGCGAGCCGTACTTTCGCCAGCTCACATTCGACGAATGGGACATTCAGTACGCCGACGCCACGTTTATGGCAATGCCAGCGGACGAAGTAGCAAACGATCAGCCCGATACGCACGCCTTTACCGTACAGGCACATCTGCCACAGGGTGGACAGGCAACGCTGCGCATCAACAAAGTGACGCCCACCGCGGGCAGCTCATCCGAAACCGTCACGCAGATTGGTCAAGTCAAGGCCAGCGCATCGGGCGCGGATAATCTGGCAACATTCACGCTTGAAGACTCGTTTCTCGATGCAGCGTCGAGCCTTCTGGAAGAAGGATGCAAGTTGCGCTTTGTCCTCGACTACCAGGGCAAGACCTATACACTCTCCTCCCCCATGGCCGTTGTCACCGCGCCGGCCGCAAAGGCGGAATCGGGCTCGACCACTATCGTCCCCACTACCATGGACCAAGAGATCACTCCGTTTGATTTCCCCGCGGCGTTTCCCGGCATCGGCGGCAATAAGTTCACGTGTTGGATGCCCACATTTCCGATCCTCTTCGATTTCTCGTTTGCTGGATACGTGCTGTTTGGCGGAGGATACAAACCAGCCAGCTATATGAACGATTCGGGCAATCCGGATCCGGAGTACTGGAAGAAGTCACCGCGCGAGTCGGGTGCCAAGCAAGCAAACCGCTACCTCGACGAAATGGAGGGGAAGTGGAATCAATATAAGAGCATGAGTGCCGGTTCGGGCACCGATCCAAGAAACACCAAGCTCCTTCGCCACCATTGCACGCTGCTATTCACGATGGATATCGCCACACAGGTGTACGGCTCGCTCGCCTACGACTGGGTGGGTAAAACCTGGGGCAACAACAACGACCCCGCATACGGCAATATCAAGGCCCTCTTCCAGGTAAGAACCGACCTCAATTGGACCGAGCAGTTTACCCTGGGACCGGTGCCGTTTTTCCTCAACGTCAACCCCTGGGTGCTGGCAAAACTGGCGCTCGCCGTGGGCGCCCACACGCACGGCAGCGGTGCGGCGTTCTTCAAAAACATTTCGCTCGACTATTCCAATACGTCAGGATCATTCACCATCCAGATCGGACTTGCCGTCACCTTTGGAGCCGGCGTTGCAGGCGTCGCTTCGTCCGCCGTGCGCGGTGCCGCATCCCTCACACTGTTCATTGGGTACGAGAAGGCAGATGGACACCAGCTTCCGCGGCTGCGCGTGGGTGCAGACGTCGATGTCGACGTGATACTCCAGTTCATCATGTTCAAGTGGACCACCAAGGCTTGGTCGGGGTCGTGGCCCACACTCCTCGATTCGTGGAATATGTCGGTGAACAATGGCAACCAGTATGTGCTCCAGCGCTCTGAGCTCGCATTGGGTGGAGATACGCCTTACACGTTGGATGCCTGCTTCGGCACGCCCGGCAACATCGAGGCGGGCGGCGTGCCGCAATTTATCGCATCGGCCACCATCGTCACCAACGCCGAGTTGCTCGCACGCGCCGAGGTTAAGGCCACTGCCGTAAACGCCGCGCCTGTCGTGCGCGATTGGGATCAAGCGGTCACGCGCATTGAGCTCGAGGCAGATGCAGAAAGCGACGACACGGGACAGATCGAGCATTTCGTCCATGCACTGATGGAGAACGACGAAAATGCCGCGCCGATGTATGAGTACACCTACATCGGTCAGGCAACGAACGCCGTTGCTGACCCGAACGCCAATTCTGCCGGCGTGTCGGAAGACGAGCGTGGCGGCATCAAGCCCTCGAGCGACAACGTGCTGTTTGCCGGCGTGCTCAGCGAAGCTCACATGAAACTGGCAATGATTGCCGGCGTGGAGTGCCTATTCCGTATCGCCTCGGTGCGCTACGGCGAGAATGGTCGTTCGCGCTTGGTGGTGCATACAAAGACGAACGGCACTTGGTCCGCTCCCACGCCCGTGGACTTCCCCCTTGGGTTCGGCGAGGGCGACGTGGAGCGCACCGGCATATTCGATTACGACTTCGACGTAGCGGAATATACAGACGGGAGGGGAAACCAGGACGCCTACGTACTGCTGGTCTCGGGCGAGCGGCGTGACGGCGACGACACCCTTTTCGATACGGCGAGCACAGCCGGCATACTGTCCGTTGTGCGCCTGCGCATAAGCAATAGCGAAGTTCGCGTGGTATCGCACACGTCGTGGCGCAGCATCTCGCGCGGCCGCCTGCAGGAGGACGGTTACCATTGTCTGCAGTGTCCACGCATCACGGTGGGCAAGACGCTTGTCGACGGGCGTCTGTCGGGCGCCTATCTCCACCGCCGCGGAACCACCGCAGAAAAGGCGTTGGGCACCGAGGCAGAGGTCGCGCTCGAGTGTTTTACCCTGTGGTCGGACCTGTCGGGCGACAGCCTCACATTCCGTCAGGTTCTCCGCTTTCCGCAAGCACCATCGAGCATCGAGCTAGGCGCGCCCGAGAACGTCAACGGCAAAATGGTGGTGCCCGTTGCATACGAAACCGCAGACGGCTGCGGTTGCGCATCGTACGCCGTCATCGGTCAGTCCATTGCGGGCTGGGGCGTCATGTCGCCGGACGCCACGGTGCCGCGCGTGGTATCGTGGCCGCAGCATACAGGCTTTTTGGCAACCGTCGACGAGCAGCTGCAGCATGTTACCTGGACGCGAGGCGCATCGGCATTTACAACGGCACCCGTGGGCGCAGCCGGCTGCGGCCCGGCATCGTTTAGCGTAAGCAACAACGGCAGGTGCGTGCTCTATGTAGAGAACACCGATGGCAAGGTGGGACAAACCTACGACGAAGAAGGCAACCCGGTAGCAGTGATGGGCAAGCACTTCCGCATCTTCGCCAGCACCTTGGCAGGCGATCTATTCACGGAGCCGTTCGTGATGTGTGAGCTGGACCATCCCGTCGATCAGGTAACAACATTTTTGACGTCGGGGGGCATGCTCTCCGCGCTCGCCACGCACATTGTGAGTGCAGAGAAGAGCGAGGCAGAGCTACACGGCATCGAAGTGCCTCTGGTGGCATGCGCGACGCCGACGGGCGCGGTAGCCACCTCGGGCGCGGTGGTGCCCGGAGCAGCAGGCGAATCCTTCATGGTCACGGTGCGAAACGACGGCAACACCTTGCTGACCGCCGGCACGATCGATCTGTACCGAGAGGGCTCCAGCCAGCCGTTCTCCAGCGCATCCATCGGATTCGGAATGAACGCACGCATGGCTTCGATCTACGATCCAGAGCTTGCCGAGGACGCTTCGGCCAACGACATGACACACGTGAAGTACACGCTCGAGACGCTGGGCGCACATTTTGCAACGCACCCGCTGGTAGCCGACAGTGGCAACGCCGTGCTGGCACCGGGTTGCACGGCACAGTTCCGCATGAGCTTCGCCATCCCCGAGAGTTGGAGCGACGAGGTGGGCAAACGCGTAACGCTATATGCGAAGGCGCGTAAGCTGGTGGCGCTCGATCCCGTAACGCTCGAGGAAATTCGACCGGGCGCAAACTCGGCGCTGGGTGCCGTACTGCACGAGCTTCATGTGCCCGACGCGGCATGCGAACGCTCAGAAGTTCAGGTCGGCGTATGCGACAGCGCGGATACGACAGAACTTCACGACGCCCCGATGACAGCAGACGACGATGGCGGCACGAGTGGAGGCGGCTCCGGCGGAAGCAGCTCCGGTGGCGGCAGTGGCCCTGGCAGTGGCAAGGACCACGGCACTAACAAGCGCTTCGGAAAAGCGGACGCGCTTGCGGGCACGGGCGATGTCAACGCTCCCCTTACGGCAGCCGCTGCAGCACTCGCCGCGGCAGGTGCCGGCCTCGTCGCCTACAGCGCCCGCCGCACGGCGCTCGAAAACGACACCGCCGATGAGGTCAATTCGGATAGGCCTCGCTAGCTCCTAGTTACCTTTGTGAGAGACGCCGACTCGGCTCATCGAACACCAAAAGGGCTGGCCTCGGGTACCCGAAGCCAGCCCTGAGTCGCCTGACATGGGAATCGCAGTCCGCTACTTGAGCTTCAGCGCCTCCATCATGGGCGCGGCAGCATCCCAGTCGATCTTCCAGCCGATCGACACACGGACGGTTTCACCCGTCGCGGGAGCCGTCGCAAACAGCGTATGGCCGTTGTCGGGACCGGTAAAGCGCAGCCACGTTATGCCGTTGTACTCGACCTGGTCGGTTGTTGTCTCCTTGCCTTCGTAGACCTGCTCTAGGCTTGCAACCTCTTCCTCCGGCGAGCGCGGGAAGATGCTGATGTTCAGGCGTCCTCCAGTCTCGTCGTGGAAGAAGTTTGCCTTTTCGCGCTCTTCGTCGGACGAATCCAGCGTGTACCCATCGGCGGCCTCGATGCTGTACGATGCGCAGTCGATGCCCGTTAAATCTGCCTTCTCGCCAGAATCGGCCACGCCGCCGGCCGCCTTGAACTCCTTGGTCTCGCAGTCCGTGGTGTCAAAGTGCATGGCCTCGTGGTTCTTAGCGGGGGCGTAAGCGTCTACGAACTCGACAGTGATGGGCCCGTAGTACGCCGTCTTGGGCGCCCAGAAATATACGTACTCAACGGTCTCACCCGGACCGATGTCTGGCCTCTCGGAAAGGTCAATTCCCTTGTGCAGATCATCGGGGGCCTCGCTTGCAACGTAGTCGAGCACAGCCGCCTTGCCGGAAGTAAACAACGGGTCGCCTGCCTCAAAATCGCCCTGGGCAGCATGCACGTTAAAGGAACTGAACGTCCTGTTCTTTGTGTTGTTGTTGGTGATCTTGATGTGCAGGTAAAAGCCGTCCTGTAGCTTGGCATCGCCACGATAGAACGTACCGTGAGCCACCGACTCATAGGTAATGCCTGCCACCTCGACCGTCTGCGACTCATAGGCCTTGGCCTTCTTGGACTTCTCCTGCACAGGTGCGCTCCCGCCCGAGCCACTCGGCGCATTACCGCCGCAGCCAGCAAGCGTACACGCCAACACAGCCGAAAGAGCCACGGTGGGAATTCCTAAGAGCAGCTTCTTCGTCATGGGCTTCATCATCCTCACCGCTCCTTTCACTTGCAGCTCATCCGTTGCCCGAGGCCTTCGTCGTCCCGTGGCATCGGCTTCCACAATGAGCGTATGACGAAACACGGCGCCGGCGAAGTGACCCGTGGCCCAAATGACGACCCACCAGCGTTCCTTATGGGCCAAAAGAACTCGCACATGCACGCCCCCGGCCCATAAAACGAGACGTCTGTCCCAATGTTCGATTCGATCCAACAATCCGCACGACACGTTTTCGACAACGTATCCAACCGTAAACGCAGCAAGACGCATCCGGCCGCCTTCAAACTTACTCGGACATAACCGAGTCGGTTTTGTCCGAGTAAACGAATCTCCATCGAACTCCGAACGGTTGTTCGATGGATTTCGTGTTGGTTGGAATCGCCCAAGGGCTGGGCTATGCTACCTTGACTATCTATATGACTTAAACGCAGCAAGGGAGCACCGAGAGAGCGAGTATGGCAAAAAACACCGCAAACTATGGTAACGACAGTATCCGCCAGCTCAAGGACGAGGAGCGCGTACGCCTGCGCCCCGCCGTCATCTTTGGCTCGGACGGACTCGATGGCTGTGCACATGCCGCCTTCGAGATCCTGTCCAACGCCGTTGACGAGGCGCGCCAGGGCTACGGCAAGCTCATCACCCTTACCGCCTTTCGCGATGGCTCCATTCAGGTAGAGGACAACGGCCGCGGCTGCCCGCTCGACTGGAACCCCTCCGAGAAACGCTTTAACTGGGAACTTGTCTTTTGCGAGCTCTATGCCGGCGGCAAGTATAACAACAACCAGGGCGGCGACTACGACTTCTCGCTCGGCACCAACGGCCTGGGCTCGTGCGCGACCCAGTACGCCTCCGAGTACATGGACGTCACGGTTTGGCGCGACGGCAACAAGTACTCCCTGCACTTTAAGAAGGGCAAGGTCGTCGGAGCCAAGAAGAAGGCACTCGAGATTGAGCCCAGCGACGAGAACCGCACCGGCACCACTATCAAGTGGCGCCCCGATCTTGAGGTCTTTACCTCGATTAGCATTCCCCACGATTGGTATCGCGAGACCATGCGCCGTCAGGCCGTGGTCAACGCCAACGTGACCTTCCGCCTGCGCATCGAGGGCGACGATGGCGAGTTTTCCGAAGAGGACTTTTGCTACCCCAAGGGCATCGAGGACTACGTGCTCGAGAAGGTCGGCACCGACTACCTTACCGAGCCCTTCTTTATCGAGGCCGACCGCCGCGGTCGCGACCGCGAGGACCTGCCCGACTACAATGTAAAGATCACCGCGTGCATGTGCTTCTCGCGCACCTTTATGATGCAGGAGTACTACCACAACTCCTCCTGGCTCGAGAATGGCGGCTCGCCCGAGAAGGCCGCCCGCAGCGCTCTGACCAGTGCCATCGATGCCTACATTAAGCAACAGGGCAAGTACAACAAAAACGAGAGCGGCATCAAATGGCAGGACGTCCAGGACTGCCTGGTGCTGGTGACCAACTGTTTCTCCACCCAAACGTCCTATGAAAACCAGACTAAGAAGGCCATCAACAACCGCTTTATCCAGCAGGCCATGACGGCCTTCTTTAAGGAACGCCTCTCGACCTACCTGATCGAGAACAAAGACGCCGCCAACAAGATCATGGAGCAGGTGCTCATCAACAAGCGTTCGCGCGAGAACGCCGAGAAGACGCGTCAAAGCATCAAGACCAACCTGCAGCAGAAGACCGACATGGCCAACCGCGTGCAGAAGTTCATCGACTGCCGCTCCAAGGACAAGAACCGTCGCGAGATCTACATCGTAGAGGGCGACTCGGCAGCAGGCGCCATTCGCACCTCGCGCGATGCCGAGTTCCAAGGCGTTATGCCCGTCCGCGGTAAGATCCTCAACTGCCTGAAAGAGGACTACCCGCGCATCTTTAAGTCCGACATCATCATGGACCTCATGCGCGTGCTGGGCTGCGGCGTGGAGATCAAAGACAAGCGCATCAAGAACCTTGGTGCCTTCGACCTGGACAACCTCAACTGGAACAAGGTCATCATCTGTACGGACGCCGACGTCGACGGTTACCACATCCGCACGCTCGTGCTCACCATGCTCTATCGTCTGGTGCCCACACTTATCGACGAGGGTTACGTGTATATCGCCGAGTCGCCGCTCTACGAGATCAACTGCAAAGAGAAGACCTACTTTGCCTACACCGAGCTCGAGAAGAACGGCATCCTCAAGGAGATTGGCGACCAAAAGTGCTCCATCAACCGCTCCAAGGGTCTTGGCGAGAACGACCCGGACATGATGTGGCTCACCACCATGAACCCCGAGACGCGTCGCCTGATCAAGGTGGAGCCCGAGGACGTCACCAAGATGGAGACCATGTTCAATCTGTTGCTGGGCAACGACGAGGCAGGCCGCAAGCGCCATATCTCCGAGCACGGCAAGGAATATCTGGACCAGCTGGACCTGCAATAGCAGCAAATCGATAACGACGGCCCATAAGAAGTTCAAGAGGAAATCGTGGCAAAGAAGAAGACGAAGAACCAGCCAAAGAAAAAGCAGGTCAACGCCGAGAACGTCATCGGCCTGCACTCCGAGGTCACCGACCAGCCGATCACGCAGACGCTCGAGGTCAACTACATGCCCTACGCCATGAGCGTCAACGTCTCGCGTGCATTCCCCGAGATCGACGGCTTTAAGCCCTCGCACCGCAAGCTGCTCTACACCATGTACAAGATGGGTCTGCTCAAGGGCGAGCGCCAGAAGAGCGCCAACATCGTGGGCCAGACCATGAAGCTCAATCCGCACGGCGACGCCGCGATCTACGAGACGATGGTGCGTCTGGCCACCGGCAACGAGGCACTGCTCGCCCCCTTCGTGGAGTCGAAGGGCAACTTTGGCAAGTACTATTCGGGCGACCTGAGCTACGCCGCCTCGCGTTATACCGAGGCCAAGCTCTCCCCCATCAGCGCCGAGATCTTCAAGGACATCGACAAGGACCCGGTCGACTTCGTTGACAGCTACGACGGCGCCATGAAGGAGCCGCGCCTGCTGCCCACCACGTTCCCCAATATCCTTGTCTCGGCCAACAAAGGCATCGGCGTCGCCATGGCGTCCGACATCTGCGGTTTCAACCTCAACGAGGTCTGCACCGCCACCATGCATTACCTGCAGGATCCCGACTGCGACCTGCTCGAGTACATGCCCATGCCCGACTTCTCGACCGGCGGCGAGATCATCTACCGCCGCGAGGAGATGGAGAAGATCATCGAGACCGGTCTTGGCAGCTTCCAGATCCGTTCCCGCTGGCGCTGGATTCCCGAAGAGCGCATCATCGAGGTCTACGAGATCCCCTACACCACCAAGACCGATGTCATCATCGAGCGCATCGTCAAGCTCTCCAAGGAGGGCAAGGTCAAGGAGATCGCTGACATCCGCGACGAGACCGATCTTTCGGGCCTGCGCATCGCCATCGACCTTAAGCGCGGCGTCGACCCCGACAAGCTCATGGCCAAGCTCTATCGCTCGACCACGCTGCAGGATTCGTTCTCGTGCAACTTCAACGTGCTCGTCGACGGCTATCCCCGTGTCATGGGTGTGCGCCAGATCCTGCACGAGTGGGTCAAATGGCGTATTGAGTCCACGCGTCGCCGCATTAACTTTGACCTGGGCAAAAAGTCCGAGCGCCTGCACCTGCTGCACGGCCTCGAGGCAATCTTGCTCGACATCGACAAGGCCATCGCCATCATCCGTGGCACCAAGCTTGAAGCCGAGGTCGTGCCCAACCTTATGAAGGGTTTCGACATCGACGAGACCCAGGCCGAGTTTGTTGCCGAGCTCAAGCTCCGCAACATTAACGAAGAGTACATCCTCAACCGCACCAAGGACATTGCCAAGCTTGAGGGCGAGATTGCCGAGCTTGAGGAGATCCTCTCCAGCGAGGAGAACATCAAGAAGGTCATCAGCGACGAGCTGGCCGCGGTCAACAAGAAGTACGTGATGCCGCGCCGCACGGGCAGGATCGAGCCCCATGAGGTTATCGAGGTAAGCTTGGAGCCCGAGGTCGAGGAGTACCCGGTGACCATCATGCTCTCGCGCGATGGCTACCTTAAGAAGATGACGGACCGCGTGCTCAAGAAGGCGACCACGCTCAAGTACAAGGACGGCGACAAACCCTTTATCGAGTTCCCGTCCTCCAACACCCACGAGCTGCTGGTCTTTACCAACAAGAGCCAGGTGTACAAATGCAAGGTTGCGGCGTTTGAGGACACCAAGTCGGCCCAGCTGGGCTCGTACCTGCCGACCGATCTTGAGATGGAACCCGACGAGAGCGTCATCTGGGTCATCGACCCCGAGGACTATAAGGCCGACGTGCTGTTTGTCTTTGAGAACGGCCGCGTGGTGCGCGTTGCGCTTTCCGGATACGTCACCAAGACCAACCGCAAGCGCCTCAAGAACGCCATCTACGGCGGCAGCAAGCTGCTGTATGCCCAGGTGCTCAAGGAAGATCGCGACATCGCGCTGGTCTCGAGCGACTATCGTCTGATGAACTTCAACACGTCGCTGCTCAAGACCAAGACGACCACCAACACGCAGGGCGTCCAGGCCTTTACCGCCAAGAAGGGCCGCTCAGTCACCACCGTCGGCACAACCGAGGAAATCCTTGGCGCCGGCGTCTCGGCCGAAAAGTTCACCGCGCAGAGCCTCCCCTCTGCCGGCGCCCTCATGAAAGAAAACGACATGCCGAGCCTGTTTGACTAAAACAACGGCGACCGAACCGTCATGAGCTCGCAAAACGACGAGGCCCGGAACGCAGTAGCACTGCGTCCGGGCCTCGTCGTTTCTCATCGCGGGCATTTTTCCGCGTTTAAAGTTAGCAGCAACCGGCCCTCGCCTGCCCTTAGGCAAGCCTACGAGCAAGCTCGCGCACCTCTTCCAGCTTGGGTGACGAGGCCATGCTGTCGCGCTCGGTCATGCCGCTGATAGTGACGATGCCCTGGTCGTCCCACTTGCAGTAAGCGCAAGTGGCCTTGTACATAGCAATCGCCGCGTCATAGACCCCATCGCTATGGCTGTCGAGGAGCAGAGCCGTCTTGGCAAACGGAAATCCCGTAGCACCGAAGGCATACAGGCGATCGATGGCGATCTTCTCCTGCGCGGTGATGTCAAACCAGTAGATGGGCGAGGCGAAAACGACCATGTCGGCCTCTTTGAGCGACTCGATCACACCGGCCATCCCGTCCTTCTGCACGCATTCACCCTTATGGGCAAAGCAGTACTGGCACCCCAGGCAGCCGCCGATCTTCTTGCTGGCAACACGAATGACTTCCACCGTATGACCGCTCTCACGCGCAGTCTCTGCAAATGCGTCGACCATGGTGTCGGTATTGGCACCTTTGCGAGGGCTGCCGCTCAGTACAACGATATTCATAGCCTTCTCCCTCCTTCGTACCGCAGGCGCGCGGCACGCAGCTTGTTTTAACCAAAACAGATGGAGCTATTCAATCGCTTGCGAATCAAATATTTTGTTCAAGCGTTCCAGGCACAATCTCATTGGCCGATTGCTCCTCCGCCGGCTTGATTCAAATTTACGTGATCACATCCGAAAAAACCAATCCGCATTTGCGCGGCCAAGCAGCCCGCCTAGATTTCCATGCCCATTCGTCGCGCCTGCTCCAGTGCAGGGTGCCCGGCGATTTCGCCCACGCCGCTCACGCCGCCGGCGAAAACCGTTCCGGCGAGCGCGCGACGGGGGAAACAGTCAACCCAGCCTCGTACGGCTTTCTCCGTTCCCTCGAAGGTCGAGCGCCCGCCCTCCGCCGCCGCTGCCAATAGATACACCTCGGTAAATGCATAATCGGAGCCGAAGAGCGGGTTGGCGCGGTCCAGCATGGTCTTGAGCTGCCCGCAGACGCTGTAGTAGACGGGCGTTGCGACACCAGAACATCGGCGTCGTGCATCTTGGCGGCAATTTCCACGGCATCGTCTTGGATGACGCAGCGCCCCAGCTTTAGGCAGGCAAGGCAGCCCCTGCCGAAGCCCAGCTGCTTTTCGCGCAGGAGCACGGTCTCCACGCTGTGGCCCGCCTCCCGCGCGCCGTTGGCGAAGGCGTCCGCCAGCGTCTCGGAATTGCCATTCTTTCGCGGACTCGAAGAAACCACCAAAACCTTTTTGCCCATGACGGAGCACCCCTTGCACTCCCTATTTGCATTGACGAAAATGACGGTATTACCTAAACCTGACTTTAGGTCAAGCTTCAACTTGAAAATGAATGGAGGATGCGCGTGTACACAATCGGACAGGTGGCGGAGATGTTCGGTTTGCCCACCTCAACACTGCGGTATTACGACAAACAGGGGCTGTTCCCGGAATTGAAGCGGGCGTCCGGTATTCGCCAATTCGGCGATACGGAACTCGAGGCGCTTCGGGTCATCGAATGCCTGAAGAAGGCGGGGATGGAGATCAAGGACATCCGGCTGTTCATGGAATGGTGCGCGGAGGGCCCATCGACTTATCCCAAACGCAAGGCCATGTTCGAGGAGTGGAAGGCCCACATGGAGTCGGAGATCGCGAACATGAACCGCGCGCTGGATATGCTGAAGTTCAAATGCTGGTACTACGAGCAGCTGAATCAGGGCAACGACGAGGCTGAGCTGAAGGCGCTCATTCCCGACGGCTTGCCAGAAGAAATCAAAGAGGCCTACGAAAACGCACACGCTTGATAATGCCGCTCGAGGTCCAGCAGGTCGATGTAGACGTTGTTGGAGGACGAGTCCTTCCGCGCAACGGAGGCGGAGAACGCCTTCATGAGCTCGGACTTGCCGGAGCGGCGCATCCCCGTGATCACCTTGATGTCCCGGGTGCCCTCAAGCGCCCAAAGCCGCTACAGGTACGTGTTGCGGTCTACTCAGGCCATCATCCGCTCCTTCCGGTTTCGAAACTCGAATTCTTTTAAAGTTTCGAAACCGGGAAGGCAATATCTCGGTGACCAGCACGACTTTGCCCTGCTTGAGCAGTTTGTCGATGGTCTGCTCGATTTCCCTGGCTATATACACAACGCCTCCCGTCTTTCCGATGGGAGGCGTTATTTCACTTGCTTTTATTGTGGTCAAATTTAGGAATGCAATTCCTAAATTTCTCTATTCCTACTCAATAGGCAAATACGCACGCACGTACCTATGGTAACCGGCCGAATCGAACGTTCGCGCCAGCAGCAAGCCATGAAGGGGCCCTGCTATCGTGTAGCCATCATCTACAGCGCATTTCACGAAGCCGGAAAAGAGGTCGGCCCCAAACCCGCCGCGGTCACCGGCGTCGAGCACCGTCGAGAGCGTCCGCGACGGTGCAAGCTCCACAACGCCCTCGCGCCCGCATTCCTCACCCAGTTCCCTATACGCCTCGAGCCGCATGGCCGACCCCCAAAAATACCGCCGTTCGCCGGCCACGGGAAACCAGAAGTAGGGCTTCATAAGCGCGGCGTTTCGGTTTGCGAAGGCGACGGCGTCGGTGCATATATCCGCAGGCAAACGATGCTCCTCGCGCTCTACGACGTAGATGCAGCCCGCAAAGTCGCGCTCCTCCACAACGCCCAGGTCGCTCTCGCTGGAACGCAGTTCCTCCATAAAGCGGCTGTGCTCGCTCAGGGCGAGCTCACGCCGACGCAGGTCGTGGCGCATCTCTTCCTCGCGTCGGGCAAGCTGGCTCTCGATATCCCCCGGCGTGCGCGCCGTGAGCAGCTCCTGCACCTCCGCTAGCGAGAAACCCATGGCCTGATAGTACTTGCAGTCCCACAGCAGGTTCATCTGCCAGTCGTCGTAGTAGCGGTACCCATTGCCTGGATCGATCTCGGGCTGGATGATCCCGCGTTTCTCATACAGGCGCAGCGCGTTGCGGGTGAAGCCCAGCTTTTGGCGAATGTCTTTTTGCGTGTACCGCATGGATTATCTCCCCAAACCGCTTGACCTGGGTGTTGCCCCCACCTTGACCATTAATCACATAGTACATGGGCGCAGTATGCGCGCGCCACGATTTCTTGGAGGTAGTAATGAAGCTCGACACTCTGTTCTCTCCCATGAAAATCGGATCTTGCGAGATCCCGAACAGGCTTGTCGTCCCCGCCATGGTCACCAACTACTGCAACCTCGAGGGCACCATCACCGAGCGTTACCTTCGCTACATGGAGGAGAAGGCCCGCGGAGGCTGGGGCCTGCTCATCACCGAGGACTACTGCGTCCAGGAGAACCGTAAGGGCTACACGCGCATCCCCGGCCTGTGGAACGACGGCCAGATCGAGGGCAACAAGGACCTGACCGCCGCCGTTCACGCCCACGGCTCCAAGATCTTCTGCCAGATGTACCACCCCGGTCGCCAGGTCATGCCCCAGTCGACCTTTGGCCTCGACCTCGTCGCGCCCAGCGCCACCACCTGCCCCGCATGCCAGGGCCCCGCTCGCGACATGACCATCGACGAGATCGCCACCCTCGTGGACGACTTCGGCTCGGCCGCCGGCCGCGCCAAGGAGGCCGGCTTCGACGGCATCGAGCTGCACTGCGCCCACGGCTACTTGCTGGCCGAGTTCCTCTCCCCCGCCATCAACCGTCGCGTCGACCAATACGGCGGCTGTTTTGCGAACCGCGTGCGCATCGTGGACGAGATCATCGTTTCTATGCGCGAGCGCGTGGGGGAGGACTTCCCCATCATCGTCCGCGTCTCCAGCGATGATCTCGTTCCCGGCGGCCGCACCATCGCCGAGACCCTGCAGCTATGCCGCCACCTGGAGGAGGTCGGCTTCGACGCCATCAACTGCTCAAACGGCATGTACGCCAGCAAGCCCACCGACCAGGTCATCGCCCCCATGTTCACCCCGCACGCCGTCAACATGGACCGCTGCGCCCTCATCAAGCAGGTCGTGAACATCCCCGTCATCCTCTCCAACCGCGTTAACGACCCTGAGATGGCCGACACCCTGCTCGCCATGGGCACCGCCGACTTCGTCGCCATGGGCCGCGGATCGCTCGCCGACCCCCACATGCCCAACAAGGCAAAGGCTGGCAAGACCTGCACCATCAGGCAGTGCATCGGCTGTCTGCAGGGCTGCGAGTTCCCGCTCTACATCGACTCCGAGGTAACCTGCTTGGTCAACCCCCGCGTCGGTCGTGAGTACGAGGACGCCATGGACAAGGTCGAGACCGCCAAGAAGGTCATGGTCATCGGCGCCGGCCCCGCGGGCCTTCAGGCTGCCGAGGCTGCAGCGAAGCGCGGCCACGACGTCACCGTGTACGAGGCCCAGGATCAGCTGGGCGGTCAGTTCCGCTCCGCAGCCTTCCCCGTCGGCAAGGGTGAGCTGTCCATGTACATCAGCAGCCTGCGCGCCAGCCTCGAGGAGCTCGATGTCAACGTCAACCTTGGCCAGGAGGTAGATGAGGACCTCATCACCGCCAATAAACCCGACGCCATCGTGATCGCCACCGGCGCCAAGCCCCTCACCCCTCCCATCCCCGGCATCGAGAACGCCGTTTTCGCCGAGGACGTCCTGCTTGGCAAGGCGATCGTCAACCCCGGCCCCGTCGTCGTTTGCGGCGGCGGCGAGGTAGGCGCCGAGACGGCCGACTTCATCGCCCAGTACCGCGACGACGTCACCGTGCTCGAGATGCGCGGCGAGCTGTGCCTGGACATGATGCCCATCACCAAGGGCGCGTTCATGGAAATGATGGCCAATTCCGGCGTCAAGTCCCACGTCAACGCAACCGTCAAGTGCATCGAGAGCGGTGTAGAGGTCGATACCGACATCGCAAGTTGGAGCGGCGAAGCGGGCGCCGGTAGCCAGAACGCAACGGGCTTCGCCGTCGTCTATACCGATGCCCAGGGCATCGAGCACAAGCTCCCCGCGGCGACGGTCGTCTCGGCATTCGGCTACAAGGCTTACAACCCGCTCGAGGAGATCGCACGCAAGCACTGCGACAACGTGCAGGTAGTCGGCTGCGCCGTCAAGGCCGGTAACGCCGTCGTCGCCTCGCGCGAGGGTTACGAGGCGGGCCTGGCCATCTAGGGGCCAGATCCATTAACTTAGGTCCCCACTTCCTTACGGGAAGCAAGAACAACAAGGGAGGCAATCGTGCACACGATTGCCTCCCTTTCGTTTTTGGTGTCCGTAACTAACGTATGCACACCACCCGCAAACCTTTACAGCCCGCACTCAACCACCTGCGGCTGACCGGGAATACGGGAATAATTGAGCCGTTATCCCGGGTGGGAATGGGCTCGCTAATCAACCACGACGCTGCCGTTCTGCGTCACCGTCACGGTCATGCCGTCAGCTACGTAGCTCAAAAACTCCTCGCCCAGGCAGTCGATCACCGGCATGGGCGTGGCGTCGCCCAGCCACACGTCTTGCAGGATGGCGCCAGCAGCGGCCAGCGAGTCTATCTCCTCGCTAAACAGCAGGCACGCGGGCTGCCTGTCCATGGCCACGGCGCAGTACAGTACCAGGCCACCGGTGGTCGAACCTATGGTCGCGGGCAGGCACAGTGCCTTGCCGCGCATCTTCTTGCCGTACAGGTCGGGGTTGTTCTGGTCGCCACAGGTCGACTCCTTGTCGCCAAACTGCAACGCTTTCTGAAACGACGCGAGCGTGTTGAGCCCGCCGTAGCTCACGAGTGCCGTCGCGCTTACGGTCCCGGGCACCACCACACGCCCCGTAAACGTCTTTGTCATCATCGCGCTCCCTTCGTGAGGATGTCCAGAATCTCGTCGTCGGTGTAATAGCGCGCGCTCGAATACGTGCGCAGCTTGTTTGAGTTCGTGATCACGGGCATCTTCG
The DNA here is from genome assembly GCA_048245415.1 of Collinsella sp. Lineage (GTDB taxonomy): Bacteria > Actinomycetota > Coriobacteriia > Coriobacteriales > Coriobacteriaceae > Collinsella. The sequence goes on from DBFBAP010000015.1 coordinate 98,231, forward strand.
CGCTCAGCGGGTTGTTCATATACATGAGCGGGCAGATGCTCGACACCACCACGCCCGCCGCATCCAGCACGCGCGCAGCCGGCGTGGTCGCAAAGCGCTTCGCCACCGCGGGTGCCGCCGTAAACACACACGGCACGCTCACGCGCGTGCGGCCGGCCTCGGCCAGTCCCTGCGCTATGCGCTCGCTCCACTGCTCGAGCTGCTCCATACTCATATGCGGGCACCCCATAAAGCACAGTTTGGGCTTGGCGTCCGCGTTCTTCCACACCACCGGGTAGCTCGCGCGCACGCGCTCAAGCTCGGCGTCGTCGATCACATACACCTGCGCACCCTCGCGCACGAGCGTGCGGCCCTGCTCTCGCGCCTCAGGCGTCAGCCCCTCCACGTGGTACAGGCCCACCGAGCCGTTCGACGCGCACGCCGCACCCATGTCCTTCAGGTACGCCTTCGCGCTGCCATCGAGCTCATCGCCCAGCCACGCGTCCAGCCCTGTGATGTAAGGCACGTCGGCCATCACGCGCATGCCGATGGCCGAACCCAAAAGCTGCGCCTCGGGCCTTCGCTCGCAGCGCACCTCGACCACCCAGTCGGCGCGTCTGCCGTCGTCGGTCAGCAGCCCAAACCGTGGCACGAACCCGCACACCGACCCCATCAAATCGATGATGCCCGAGTTGCGGTTGCATCGCGCGCCCAGCACCGAGTTCGCATACACCACGGCAGACGACTCCGACCAGCTCAGCACATCGCCCATCGCGGGCACGTTGCCCACCTCGTCCATGTAGCACGTGCATGTGAACGCGTCGTCGCCCATCAGCCCCAACTCGCGCAACTGCCCCTCGTAAAAATCCTGCTTGCTGTACATGAAGTGCTTAAAGATGATCTTCTGCAAAAAGCTCGCCGGCACGTTGTCATCCAACGGCCTGGGGTCTACCGAGAAACCCATCTGGCTCACGGCCCCTTCGTCTATGAGCTTGCCCATCAGCTCGTACACCGGCCCCAGCGCCTTGAGCCCAAAGCTCGTCACAAGGTGGTTGTACTTGCTCGTCACGCTCGCCATCTCGTCGGCACCGTACAGGTCGCCGTAGCGCACGAGCGTCTCGAGCACCTTCGCCATCGTCTCGCCGCGCTCGCCGGCGAGCATCGCCTCTTGTTCGGCGGTCAGTTTCATAGCTTTCCCCCTTCTTCTTACAGCGTCATCGCCACGTCGTACGCGCGCCAGATCACGCTGCGCAGATTGCCCACGCCGTTGCAGTCGCCCACCAGGCGAACGCCACGGCCCGATCTCGCAAGCGGCGCAGGCGTGTACCCCGTGGCCGTCACCACGGCGTCGGCTTCGATGTCAAACGTCGTACCGTCCGCGTGCCTGCAGCTCACGCGCAGGCCAGCGTCCCCGGTGCGCGCGATGCCGACAAGCGTGGTCTCAAGATGCACAGGCACCTGCTTCCAGGCGAACCACTCGCGCAGGTACGAGCTGTTGGCCAGGCATACGCCCTTCTGCGCCACCAGGTCGTCGGCCATCTCGACAATCTCGACGTCGCGCCCCTCGAGCGCGGCGTCGTAGGCCACCTCACAGCCGGTCAGGCCGCCGCCCACCACCACAACGCGCTGCGCCGCGGGCGGATTCTCCAGGTAGTCGCACGCCTCACGCGCCAGCTCTATGCCGGGGACGGGCAGCGTGCGCGGGGTCGAGCCCGTCGCAACCACCACAGGGCCGTCGAGCTCGGTAATGTCGCGCACCTCGTCACCCAGGCGCACGTCCACGTTAAGCTGTACCATCTGCCGCTCATACCAGGCAAGCAAGTCACGCATCTTATCCTTGTAGCTTGCCCGCGCGGCAGCGACGAACACGCCGCCCAGGCGCTCGCCGCGCTCGTGAATCACCGGACGATGGCCTCGCAACGCCAGCACACGGGCGCACTCCACGCCGCCGATGCCGCCGCCCACGATGTGGATCGTCTTGGGCGACGAGGTCGGCTTGATGTAGTGGCGCGACGCCTGCATGGTCTCGGCGTTCACGGCACAACGCGCCAGATGCAAAGAATCCATAAGGTCCTGGTCGTTGGCCACACCCTTGTAGTGGCACATGTTAAAGCAGCCGTTATGGCACAGGATGCACGGGCGGATATCGGCCTCTCGACCCGCTTTAAGCTTCGACACCCAAGCAGGATCGGCCAAGAACGGCCGAGCGAAGCCTGCGGCGTCGATACGTTTCTCGGCGATGGCCGCGGCGGCGTCGGCGGGCTCCATGCGTCCGGCGCATACGACGGGCACGTCGATGTGCCGGCGCAGCTCGGCCACGTCGTCTAGGTTGCAGTTCTTGGGCATGTAGATAGGCGGGTGGGCCCAGTACCAGGCGTCATAGGTACCGTTATCGCAGTTGAACATGTCGCAGCCTGCGTCGGCCAGGTAGCGCGCAGCCTCGATGGACTCGGCCATGTCGCGGCCGGCCTCTACGAACTGCTCGCCAGGAAGTGCGCCTTGACGCAGCCCCTTCGTCTTGGATTCGACGCTGTAGCGGATGGACACGGGAAAGTCGTCGCCGCAGGCACGCTTGATGGCACGTACGATCTCGGCCGCGAAACGATACCGGTTCTCCAGGCTGCCGCCGTACTCATCGGTGCGCTTGTTCACGTATTTCAGGGCGAACTGGTCGAGCAGATAGCCCTCATGGACGGCGTGCACCTCGACACCGTCGACACCTGCCTCCTTGAGCAGACGCGACGACTCGGCGAACGACTCGATGATCTGGTCGATCTCGGGCTTGGTGATCTCACGCGACGGCACCTTGTCCGACCAGCGGTTGGGCGAGGCGCTCGGCGCGGCGCAGATGCGCTCGAGGTCCATGACGGGCTTGGCAGCGGCGCGCAGGACCGGGTTCGTGTAGAGCGCCTCCATGAGCGGACTGATGGTGAACGATCGGCCGAAGCCTGCCGTGAGCTGCACGAACAGCTTGGCGCCGGTTGCATGGAACACAGGCATCCACACCGCTAGGTCGCGGTATATCTTCTTGTTCTTGTGTAACCATTGGCCGAACATCGGGTTGTACACCGGCTGGCATCCGGGCAGCACCAGGCCGGCATCGTGCTTGGCCACCTCGAGGAGGAACTCGGCTCCTGCACGGTCGAAATGGTTCTTTTCCATCCAACCGAACAGGTCGGTGCCACCCATCGACGTCATGACGATGCGGTTCTTGATAGCGAGAGAACCTATGGTCCAAGGCTCAAAGAGAGGCGCGAGGGTATCGTTCACGGGTGCTCCTTACAGCTTGTAGGTGATCCAGGCGCTTGCGTCGTCAAAGTTCTCGTTGGGGACCCAGTACATCACGCGGTCGGTGAGGTTGTACACGACGCTGTGAACGGTGATGGTGTTGGCGTCGTCGTTGTTCCAGCTACGACGACCCACGGCGGCGAGCACATCCATAGCCGCAGACTCGTCGGCCACGATGCCGTCGGTCGCGGACAGGCGCGTGTAGAGTTCGTTGTAGCGGTCGAGGCCTTTCTTGGCATCGTCGGAGGCGTAGTAGTTGGGCTCGAGCACGAAGTTCGTGACCCACTGGTAGTCCGCCGCAGCCTCGACCTCGCCGAACGCGGCATCGTCGTCGTTGTAGGTCACACGCAGCTCACGGGCGGAACCGTCGGTGTCGGTGTCGTCGTCTGCGGCAACCCACTCGAAGATGGCGCTGCGGCCGGATGCGTCGGCCACCATGTAGTGGTAGCTCGTGCCTGCCGAGTCATGCATGTCGTAAGACTGGGCGATCTCGACGGCCTCGTCCAGATCGTCGGCGTAATCGAGCACGAGACGAAGGAAGGTGGTGGTGGTCATGTCGGGTTTATCGGTATCTTGGTTCGTGGCCGTGACCTCGCCCTCGGGACCCTGGTAGGTCATGTAGACGCCACAGCTCACGCCGGCGTCGTTCATGCCGTCGAGCGGCGCGTAGACGGCAGCCAGGCAGGTGAGGCGGTCCTTGAGGCCGTCGACCTCGGACTCGGTGTCCATGCCCAGCAGGCCCAGGTCGACCGTGGAGACCGTGGCGTGGCGGTCGCCCGAGGCGGAAGTGTGCACGATGGCGGCGTGCGTGGTGTGCATATCGTAGTTGCGGGCGAACAGCGCGTCGCCGGCGGCCGTGGAGGCGGTGAACGACGAGCAGCCGATCTGGGGCGTGGGCATGGAGATGTCGACGACACCCTTCGTGATGTTGCCGATGACGAAGTCGATGAGCTCGGCGTCGCTCGAAACGCCGCCCTGCTCGACGAACTTGTCGATGTAGTAGTCGCCGGCCATGGTCATCTCGTAGACGTTAGCATCACCGTGGCTTGCGTTGCGCTCGCGGATCTTGTGGAAGCTGGCCACGGAGGCGATCTCGTCTTTCCAGGTGAAGCCGATGGTGCCCACGAGGGCCACAATGACAAGCACCAGGACGATGACGATTTTCTTTACGGTCTTCTTCATGTACACGTTCTCCTTTCATTCAGCACACTGTGTGCTGAGATGGGCAAAAGAAGCGGCGATAGGTATGGGACCTACCGCCGAAAAGATGGTGGCAAACGGGTGCGCCGGGTGCAGCCCTTAAGCCCTCATGCCCGAAAGCATGAGGTCGAAGCCGTAGCGGAAGCGCGCCAGCGCCTCGTTCTCGGGAATGCCGCGGCCGAGCGCATCGGCGTTGAACCCGCGGATAAAGCACCAGATGGCATACGAGGACTGCGCCTCGTCTAGGTCGGCACGCACCACGCCGAGCTGTTTGCCCTGCGTGATAAGCGCACGAATCTCGCGATCCCACCAGGCGAAGTTTTCTTCCCCCGCCGAGTCGGCCTCGAACACGAACTGGTTGAAGTTCTGCTTGGCGACGTAGGACAGGTGCAGCGTGCGCGCAGCGATGTGATGCACGTGTTCGAAGAAGTCACCCTCGCCGTCATACGGTGCGCACAGGCTTTCGCGCATCTTGCCGGCGATGTCGCGATACACGATATCGAGCACCTCGTCGATATTGGCGAAGCGGTTGTAGAACACGCGGTTCGTGATGTGCAGGTCCTTGAGGACATCGCGCACGGTAAGACTCGCGTAGCCGCGCTCGCACGCGAGGCGTCGCACGCTCGCGACGATCTCATCCGACGTGCCGTCCACGATGCGTGTGGGTTTATTGGCGTCCATGACCCTCCTCACGAAGTCACCTATCAATCGTTCAGCACACAGTGTGCTGGGTCATAATGACTGGATAGCGCAACCGTGTCAACGCGCTTCGCATGATGCACAAAACCTGTTGCAATAACCGCCCGCGCAAAAGGGTCGACATGAACCTCATGGCCCGGCGGCCTCGCGTGCCGCTCACGAACCCCTACCTGATCTCGCTCAGCAAGCAGGAGCAGCTCTGCCCCCGCCGCGGCCACAAGACCCACTTCGCCCGGACGCTCAACCCGGACGCCGTCTACGAGGTCTGCGACGATTGCGGATATTTCTTTACGCTGGTCGCCCCCGAGTGGGCGTGGGTCAAGGATGCGCCTAAGCCCGTGGGCAAGCCTAAGTCCTCGCCCCGCTTCATCGCGATCGAGGGCGGGCTGGTCTAGGCTGAAGCCTGCTGCCGCGAATCTGCACTCTGCGCCTCTCTCCTTCCGGAGACGCAGGAGAATGCATGGCTTCCGTTCGATTTGACCGATGCAGCATTGGGTTATTTTTTCGAGACGAAAGAAACCGCCTGCCTCACGGAAATCCCGTTTCGGGCTTAAACCCAATTGCCCGGGTTCCCGATTGCGTACAGGGGAATGTTCCGCATCCAGCCCTGGTCACGGAATCCCGACATGCTGAACCTGCGGGGGCTCATGCCCTCGTAGCGCCCATTGAAGGCGCGCAGGCTCTTCGCGCGCAGGTTCTCCTCGGCCTTCACTTCGATGGGGTACACGCCGGACCCGGCCTGCACGAGGAAGTCAATCTCGCCGCTGGAGTTCTCGGCCGACCAGTAAAAGGGCACGAGGCCGCAGTCCGACACGAGCTGCTGGCAGACGTACTGCTCGGTGAGGGCCCCCTTGAATTCCGTGAAAATGCTGCTGCCGTCTACCAACGCAGCCGGGCTCAGCCCGCTCATTGCCCCCAGAAGCCCTATGTCCAACATGAACACCTTGAAGGCGTTTTGGTCCCGGTAGGCCTTCAGCGGCATGCCTGGTTTGCTCACGCGCGGCACTTTGACGATGAGGCCGGCTTGCTCAAGCCATCGCAGGCTCTCCTCGAAATCCGCTGCTCGAGCGCCTTTGCGAACGTGGCCGAATACGAACTTCTTGTTCTCCTTTGAAAGGTGCTTGGGGATGGAGTCCCACGCGAGCATAGTCCGCGCCAGCAGGTTTGCGGGCACGTGCTTGGCGAAATCGCTCATGTAATCGACAAGGATCTGGTCCTGCACCTCTCGCGCGTCGCGCACGTCTGCCGTGTCGATGTAGGCGTTCACGGCTTCCGGCATCCCCCCTACGATGTAGTAGGTGCGCAGAAGCTCCTTGAGCTTGTCCGAGAAGGTGTTCATCATCGCAAGGTCGCCCTTTTCGATCAGCTCGGCGTAACGTCCGTTTCCCGTTGCGCCGAGGAATTCGGTGAAGCTCAGCGGGAAGAGGTTCACCGAATTGACCTTGCCGACGGGGAATCCGGTCCCATGCGTTGCGGAGATGCCCAGAAGGGAGCCGGCTGCGGCCACATGGTATTCTTGGGCGTCCTCGCAGAAGTACTTGAGCGACGTGATGGCAGCGGGACAGGACTGGATCTCGTCCAGGACAACGAGCGTTCTGCCCGGATCGATGTCCATGTCGAGGTGCAGCGAGAGCGAGGAGACGATTCTTCGGGGATCGAGGTCGGGTTCGAAGAACCGGCGAGCCCGCTCATCCTTGTCAAGGCTCACATAGGCGATGCTTTCGAAATGCAGCTTCCCGAACTCTTTGAGGATCCAGGTTTTGCCGACCTGGCGCGCGCCGTTGACGATGAGGGGCTTGCGGCGTTCGCTTCCCTTCCACTCGACCAGCTTATCCATCAGCTTTCTCTGCATGGGGAACCTCCATCAACAAATTACGCCCTTATTATCGTGCAAAAACACAATAATAAGGGCGTAATAATGATGACTGATGCAAAAATCAGGCGGAACTACTCCCACTCTTTCACGCTCGTTTGTTGCGGCGCCATTCCAATTGGGTCTAGTTTGGTTGTCGGTTTTGTCCACCTTGCCGCCGAATCCCTCCGTGTGTCCTCGCGTAGGCGTTTGGGACAAACCCTGGGACAAATCCGTGAACTATTTCGAAACCGCAAGCCCACAGTTTCATTTTTGTCCGGGGACAAAATCGGGTTGGTTTTGAGGCCCTAAAACGTCCGATATGAACACCAAAACAGCCGACTATCCTCTTCGACACCCGTTTGGCAAAGTGAATCGTAGCCAGCGGCTTTAACGTCTTGCATTTCCGCAGGTCATGAGGGATGCACAAGAGCGATGACTGAAAGAATCGTCGCGGGTGGCTTTGTTTTCGCCCTTATGAGCCGACTCTAAGCGCCTTAGGAACCGAGCGGGAAATCCGAGCTAGAGAATCCCAATCGTCGCCTTATTTCAGGCTGATTGCAACCGGCTGTTCGCCTTCCCACGCCAATGGCGTGCAGACATCTTCGATATTCTCGCTCGTTATGGCAAAAATCGCGTCTCCAGGGCTTGCCTTTTTCGATTTGGCGTATTGCTCTTCAGATCATCGTGGTGTGCTCGTAGCCGCGCCCCACGAGGAGCCGCTCGGCAACGTCGAGAATCCTCTCGACCGTCTCCTCCGGGTACTTATTGCGTGTCACGGGCACCTCCGTCCTTGTTATCGCGATAAACATACCATGAGTGGCGTACGGGTCGAGAAGGGCTGGCGCCAAAAGAGCCCAACGGCCGTTACGGCTTCGTTAGAAACGCGCCCCACCATGGATGGTGAACCCGAAAGGTAAGGCGCGTGGGCACGGCGACTCGGCCCGTGCGCCCGGAAGAGAAAGGACGAACCCATGGGTTACATGCTCGAGACGCGCGGGCTCACCAAGCGCTTCGGCCGCGGCGACCAGGCGCAGGACGCCGTGGCCGACGTGAGCCTTCATATCCGCGAGGGCGAGGTGTACGGGCTGCTCGGCCCCAACGGCGCCGGC
>DBFBAP010000016.1:0-2010 GCA_048245415.1 Collinsella sp.
CAGGGCGACGCCCAGGACGGGCACGTTGGCGTAGGAGCACAGCAGGAAGCCCAGGAAGTAGAAGGGCACGAGCTGCTTGGTGAGCACCAGGCGGCCGAGCATGGCGAAGCCCATGGCCGGCAGGATGTTGGCGGCAACGCCGCAACCGTCGATGATGAAGGGCGGGATGAAGTCGAGCAGGCCCTGGATGGCGTCGGAACCCAAATAGAAGGCGCCGCCGCACAGCAGGAAGTACTCGACGCAGCCCCAGATTCCAATTCCCCAATGAACGGCGTAGATGCCTTTGAGGTTTCCCTTGAGGGCGAACTTGTCTGCCATATCGACAAACACAGGGAACAAGGCATTGGTAATGTTGCCGATCGTCAGTGCAAGGACGGCGATGGGCATGGCGAGCGCGATGGCCGTCTCGGTACCCTGACCGAGCTGAATGGCAAACGCGCAGGCGAGCACGCCGCCGACGGTTTCGTTAGGCGGCACGTAGGCGCCGATGGAGATCGAGCCCATGAACAGCAACTCCAGGCTGGCGCCAACGGCAAGGCCAGTCTGCAGGTCCCCCAGCACCAGGCCCACGAGCGGGCACAGGACGATGGGGCGGAACGCGTAGAGGGTGCCGAGCTGGTAGTCGAGACATCCAAAAGCTCCGACTAAGCCGACGAGGATTGCTTGGACAAGCATAGCTCCTCCCAATAAGGAATCTCGAACCGTCGTCACTCCCGTCGCGCGCGTTATTGATATCAATCCGGGAGTTTGACCACACGGTCCGAACCGCACCTGGCGTGCTGCTAACACCCATACCAGGCACAAATGATTTGATACCAATTATAGGTATGCAGGTTCGCCTTATTTAATACCAGTCGCTCAGCGGGGTGTTTTTTACCGTAAACGGCAGGCGCATCCCATTAGGCACGCTCTTTGTTTCGATGGCGGACAAGCGCCACCAGAAAGCCGTCGCCAAAAGCATCGGATGCCAAGTTGGCCACAATCACCAAAACGATCATCGCCGCGCCCAAGAACTCGTTCCAGCTAAAGACCTCGCCAAAGAGGAGCGCCGACCAGCAGGGAGCGAGCACGACCTCACTCATGCAGACCAAGTTGGCCGCAAACGCGTTGGTGCGCGCAATCCCCTTGGCATATAGCACACTCGCAAGGCCGCTGCAAAAAAGGCCATGCACCAGCATAAGCCCCCACTCAAAGGGTTTCACGGAGCCTAGGTCGCCGGCAAAATAGACGATCGGCAGCATCGAGATACCGCAGGAGATGAGCGAGGACACCATGGGCGACGCATCGGGGCGAGAGTTCAAAAAGAAACACAGCCCAAAGGTGGCTCCCGAAATGACGGCAAGCAGGTTGCCGAGCATGCCCTCGGCGCTCAAATCGCCTAAAAAGAAAAGTCCCATACCCGTAAAAGCAACCAACACGGAGGCAATCTTCGCAGGCGAGGGCAACGTGCGAGTTGCGAGCGACTGATACACGATAACGAAAATCATCGAGGTGTACTGCAGGACGATCGCGTTGCCGACCGTCGTGAGCTGGTTGGCAAAGTTAAACGTGGTGCCCGTCACGAAGTTGCAGACGGCCACAAGGACAATAAGACGGCTGACGCGGAGGACGGGCCTACCGACGAGCAGGATAAAGAGCGCCATAAATATTGCCGTAACGGCACCGATCAAAAGAGCTGACTGCGAATTGGCGCGAACGAGGATGCCGATAAAACTCCATAAGAGCGCCGTGCCAAATAGATACATCGCCCCGCTCACGCCATTATCGGGTGGATTGTCAGATCGAATCACGAAGCACCTCCAGCTAGCTTTCGGTAATAAAAAACGGCGACCGCAATGGGTCGCCGTTTCCCTTGGGGGCAGATAATAGGCCGGGCCCTTACGCCAGCACGCCGAAGAACGCGCCGACGATGCCCACGACCATGGTGGCCACGATCAGCACCATGGGGTTGATCTTCTTGGACAGCAGCCAGTAGTACAGCCAGAAGGCGATCATGCCGAGCATGCCGGG
>DBFBAP010000017.1:0-142818 GCA_048245415.1 Collinsella sp.
CCGCCGCTGCTGCCGGTGATGCTGCGGGCGCTGCCGCTCAGCCCGATGCGGCTGCCGGCTCCGATGCTCAGCACGATGAAGCTGCTGCGAAGGCCGCGCTCAAGGCCGCCGAGCTGGAAGCAAAGCTCGCCGCCATGGATCCCGAAAAAGCGGCCAAGGTCCGCGCGGCGCTTGCCGCCAAGGCTGCCCGCGACAAGCAGAAAAAGGAGGCGTAAGGTCCATGGCACATCGCTCCGTTATTCCGTTTGGCCCGCAGCACCCGGTGCTGCCCGAGCCGCTTCATCTGGACCTGGTGATCGATGACGACCGCGTCATCGAGGCAATTCCGCAGATCGGCTTTGTGCACCGCGGGCTCGAGAAACTCACCGAAAAGCGCGACATGCATCAGTTTGGCTACATCGCCGAGCGCATCTGCGGCATCTGCGCCGTGGGCCACAGCTGCGGCTATGCCAGCGCCTGCGAGCGCATGCTCGACATCGAGGTGCCCGGCCGTGTGCAGTATATCCGCACCATTTTGCACGAGCTTTCGCGCATTCACTCGCACCTGTTGTGGCTGGGCCTGCTCGCCGATGCCTTTGGCTTCGAGGCGCTGTTCTATCGTTCGTGGACCCTGCGCGAGCAGATTCTCAAGATCTTTGAGGGCACGTGCGGCGGCCGCGTGATTTTGTCGATCAACGAGATCGGCGGCCTTAAGCACGACATCGAGGACTCCGAGCTGGCGGGTATTGTCCAGACGCTCGACGCCATGCGTCCCGACTACGAGGCTCTGGTGCATACGTTTTTGGACGACAATAGCTGCGGCGAGCGCCTGCATGGCGTGGGTGTGATCAGCAAGAAGGACGCGCTTGATCTGTCGATGGTCGGCCCGTTCGGTCGCGCCTCGGGCGTGGACTACGATGTGCGCATGTTTGGCGACGGTGCCTATGCGGATCTGGCCGCGTTTGAGCCTATTGTTGCTAGCGATGGCGACTGCTATGCCCGCTGCCAGGTGCGTTGTGCCGAGGTCACACAGGCCATGGACGTCATCAAGGAGCTTGTCGGCAAGATTCCGCACGACGGAATCGGCGGGCGCACCAAGCTCACGCCGGCCGACGGCGCGCGCGGCGAGGTTGTGATTGAGCAGCCGCGCGGCGAGGCGTATTACTATGTGCGCGGTAACGGCACCAAGAACCTGGACCGTTTCCGCGTGCGCACGCCGACGTCGCAAAACCTGGCGGGTCTGACACATGCGCTGCAGGGCGTGCTCCTTGCCAACGTGCCCATGATTATCCTGACCATCGACCCCTGCATTAGCTGCACGGAAAGGTAGGCGCGGCATGAGTTTACTGACATTTGCCAAGACGGCCTTGGGTTCTATGGTCAAGCAGCCGGTCACGGTTTGTTATCCGCAGGAGAAACTGACGGCGCCCGAGCGCTTGCGCGGGCACATCGTCAACGACATGGACGTGTGCATTTGCTGCGGCATGTGCGCGCGTCGCTGCCCGGCGGGCGCGCTCGCGGTCGATCGCAAAGGCGGCACCTGGTCGATCGACCCGTATGTCTGCGTGGTGTGCGGTGAGTGCGTCGAAAGCTGCCCCAAACATTGCCTGACTATGGACACCGCCCGTACTCCAGTCACGGCGGATAAGACTCCCACGATAGAAACCAAGCCGGAGTAGCGCTGGAATAGAGCTGGAATAGAGCTGGAATAGAGTCCGGTGGGGCAAAATTGCCCCACCGGACCCGCGCTTAACGCGCGGTGGAGCCGCCGCGAACAAAACTATGCCGGATTACGGGGCTGGATAGCGAACCTCCGACCATACAGAAAATCGCAAAAACAAAACCGCAGGTAGATAGCCTTCCGTTTTTGAAAAAATGAAGGTATGGATGAGGGTCCCGACTTTAGCCCCGTAATCCGGCATAGTTTTGAAATGGCACCATATCCGTAACAGCCCCTGATCTCCCGTGGACAGAGGGAAACGGATCATTTTGGCCTTGCGAGGGCTGCCTCGTGATCCGTCTGCCACGAAATGGGCCCATCTACTACGTTTAGGCCGCTACCCTCAACCATGCCAAAAAACGCGAAAACAAAATTGCAGGTAGAACGCCTGCGGTTTTTCATGAAAAGCGGTTATGGTCGGGGGTATCGATTCAAACGTAGTAGATGGGCCGATTTCGTAGCGAGCACCACCAATTGATCCCCCGGAGACGGAGGAAAACGGATCATTTTGGCCTGTCGGCTCCGAGCCGCACCCGTTTTCCTGCGAAAACTCTCGTGTCTCAACTTTGGTGAGACATTTGTCTCACGCCCAAAATCAAATCTGGAACGTGTGTCACCTGCCCTAATTGTGTCTCATTCCGTAACTTTAGGCTGATGCAAGGTCTGTGACCGCGAGAAGGGAGACGCGATGAGTAAGTACACGAGGGGTCTCTTGGCGGTGATACTTGCCGTAGTGCTAGTATTGCCAGCTGCAGCATTTGCCATGCTGCCCGAGGCCAACGCCAGGTCCAGCACAGGAATGGACGGACCGACAATGAGCGGAAAGGTCGTCGTCGATCCCGACACCAGCGGACGCTGGGAAATCTGGGCGGCCGGTCACAACGGTAATAAAGTAACGACTCAAAACGTCGGCCGAATCTGGACCGACAAGACGGTCGAGGCAACTGAGGAAAACGAAGAGTCGGATTTTCTGACCACGCTTTCGGCCATGTCCTCGACGTCTAATTCAACCGTGACGGTTACTACGCCGCTCGACATCGTGATGGTGCTGGATGCATCTGGCTCGATGGATGATCCTATGGGTGGCGGAGATCGCACTAAGCGTATCGATGCACTGAAGAACGCTGCGAACAGCTTTATCGATACCATCGCCAAACAAAACGAGAGTATCGAGGGTGTCGATAGGCAACATAAGGTTGCCATTGTTAAGTTTGCGGGCGAGAAGTCCAACAATATCGGCAACAATATGTATCGCGACGGAGGGTACTCCTACAATTACACCCAGGTTATGAAAGAATTGACCTACTGTTCCGGCAGCAATGCGGATGATCTCAAGAAGAATACAATTAATAAAATTCAGCCTGCCGGCGCCACGCGCGCCGACTATGGCCTAGAGCTGGCCGAGAAAATCACTACCACTTATGGCCGCAAAGATGCCAAGAAGATTATTGTGTTCTTTACCGACGGTACGCCAACAAAGCAAAATACATTCGATGCGGGTGTCGCCAACGCTGCCGTGACAGCTGCTAAGAATATGAAGGACGGCAAGGCCACCGTTTATACCATCGGCATCTTTGATGGCGCGAACCCCAGTGCTGGTATCCAGGATTCGGGAAAAAGCCAAAAAGAGAACAAGTTCATGCAGGCCGTTTCGAGCAACTACCCCAATGCCACGGCATGGGATGCTCATGGTGCACGCGCGGAAAACTCCGACTACTACAAGTCGGCGACCGATGCCGAAGAGCTCAAGAAGGTCTTCGACGACATCTCACAGGCCATTACGTCAGAGGCGCCTTATCCGACCGAAATTGATAAGGGCTACGACGCGACCAAGTCCGGCTACATCACGTTTACCGACGAGCTGGGCGACTTTATGCAGGTCGACAGCTTCACCGAGGTCGTCATCAACGGCACGCCGTTTACCAAGACGGACAAAACGGTCAATAAAGAAACCAATACCGACACCTACGAGTTCACCGGCAAGGCAAAAGACCTGCTCATTACCGTGCAGCGTGCTGGTGATGACAATCCCCAGAAGGGCGATGTCGTAACGGTCAGCATTCCTGCGTCGTTGATTCCGCTGAGCCACTTTAAGACCGTAGACGGCAAGCTTTCGGTCGACAGCGCTCAGCCTATCCGCGTGAAGTACACCTCGAGCGTGAAGAGCACTGCACTCGACAACCTGTTTACGCCCGAGAAGGTAACGGGGCTCAAGGATTACATCGAGAACAATACGACCGTTGCCAACGGCGCCAAGACCGTGAATTTCTACGCGAACAAGTGGGCTGCCGGCGATCTGGGCAATACGGTTGCGACCTTTGAGCCGGCCGACACCAACCGCTACTACTACTTCCAGAAGCAGACGCCCATTTACACGGACAAGGATTGCACGCAGCCTGCAAAGAATTCGCTGGCAGATACCGGCACCTATTACTACAAGGATGAGTTTGAGGAGCAGGGCGAAAACGGCGAGGCCAAGCCCGCCTCTGCCGTCATCGAGTTTATCGGCGGCGACGCTGCGAAGTTTGACGGCGCTATTGTTGCTGACGAGGACGGCAACCTTTCGTTTAGCGTGGGAACCGCGCGCCTAGCCTTTATCGACGAGCTCCACACCACCAAGGATAACGTGGGCGGCAACAACACCGAGACCGCGAAAGACGTTCTCAACCCCAAGTGGAACAACACGTCCGCCAAGGCGACCGCGACGCATGTCAATTCCTACTTGGGCAACAACGGCAAGATTAGCTTTGCGTACAACATGACGCCGGCGACGGTGGAGACCAAGGCTAGCTTTGGCCTGACCAAGGTGCTCGAAGGCCGCGCCTGGACGAAAGGGGACACGTTTGAGTTTGAGCTGACGTCCGAGAATAACGCCCCGATGCCCGAGTCCGCGACTGCGCCCGTGACCAAGGACGATCAACACGAGGGCAAGGCTGCCATTGACTTCGGCACGATCGAATACACCAGTCCTGGCACGTATGTCTACAAGGTCAGCGAAAAGAACGCCGGGACCACGGTTGACGGCATTGCCTACAGCAAGAACGTCGCGGAGATCACCGTGATGGTAACGCCCAACAAGAAGGGCGAGCTCAGCGCCGCTGTGAAGGTGACTTGGAGCGAAGCCGACGAGACCGAGTTCAAGAACGTCTACACTGCGGAGCCTGTTGAGTCCAGCGTTACCGACAAGATTGACGTGACCAAGTCTCTGACCGGGCGCGACCTTACGGCCGGTGAGTTCAGCTTTGAGCTGCGCGAGATCAAGGGTGAGGACTCTGAGCTTATCGAGACCGTTGCGAACGCTGCCGACGGCAAGGTGACGTTCAGCGCCATCAAGTACACCGAGATTGGCCAGCACACCTACACGCTGCATGAGGTTAAGGGCAACGCCGGTGGTATTGACTACGACGACGCGGTCTACACCATCGTGACGACCATCGCCGATAACGGCAAGGGCCAGCTGGTTGCCACGCATGAGCTAAAGGATGCCAAGGACGTCAAGAGCATCAAGTTCGAGAACGTCTACACCACGAATGCTGCCGAGGCCTCGCTTGCGGGCATCAAGAACCTGCAGGTCGCCGACGGCTTGACTCCGGCTGACATTGCCGGCAAGTTCACCTTTACCGTGACCGGTGAAGAGGGCGCACCCATGCCCGCGAACGCGAGCGTGACCAATGATGCCAAGGGCAAGGTCGACTTTGGCAAGATTACCTTTACGCTCGACGACCTTAACAAGGCTCTGGGTGAGAAGTCCGAGAAGCGCGAGCACACCTTTACCTACACCGTGACCGAGTCCGGCGAGGTCGCTGGCGTGACCAACGACGCTAAGCCGTCGCGCGAGGTTTCCTTCACCGTGACCGATGACTGCAAGGGGAATCTGCGCGTATCCCGCAAGCCGGACGGTGATGCGGCCTTCACGTTCACCAATACCTATAACGTGACGCCTGTCGAGACGAGCGTCACCGAACAGATCACCGCGACCAAGGTCCTGACCGGCCGCGATCTCAAGGATGGCGAGTTCTCCTTCGAGCTCGTCGAGGGCGACAAGGTCGTCGCTACCGGCACCAACGCCGCCGATGGCACAATCGTCATGGACAAAATCACTTACGATAAGCCCGGCACTCACACCTACAAGCTGCGCGAGAAGCTCCCCAACGAAGCGGGGCTGAGCAACGGGATTACGTACGATAAGACGAACTACACCATCAAGACGAGCGTCATCGACAACGGCGACGGCACGCTTAAGGTGACCCATACGCCCGAGGGCACCAAGCCGGCGCGCTTTGAGAACAAGTACAACACTGCCCCGAACGAGTCCAGCGTTACCGACCAGATCACCGCGAAGAAGGTCCTGACCGGCCGCGACCTCAAGGCCGGAGAGTTCTCCTTTGAGCTCGTCGAGGGTAACGATGTCGTCGCCAAGGGCACCAATGCGGCCGACGGCAAGATCACGATGGACAAGATCACCTACACCGAGGCCGGCGAGCACACCTACACGCTGCGCGAGGTCAAGGTCGACGCCGACAACGGTATCACCTACAGCACCGCGGCCTACACCATCGTGACCGCCGTCACCGATGATGGCAATGGCAAGCTCACGGTTAAGCATGAGCTGCAGGACGTCGAGAAGGCTGTCTTCGAGAATGCCTACAGCGTTACTCCGAATAACTCCAGCGTCACCGACCAGATCACCGCGACCAAGGTTCTGGACGGACGCGACCTCAAGGCCGACGAGTTCTCCTTCGAGCTCGTCGAGGACGGCGAGGTCGTCGCCACCGGCGCTAACGACGCCGATGGCAAGATTACGATGGGCAAGATTACCTACACCGCCGCCGGCAAGCACACCTATATCCTGCGCGAAGCCAAGGGCGCCGAAGGCAACGGCATTACCTACGACAGCACGACCTACACCATCGTGACTACCGTTACTGATGACGGCAATGGTAAGCTCACGGTCAAGCACGAGCTGCAGGGCGCCAACGAGGCGAAGTTCAACAACAGCTACAAGCCGAATCCTAACGAGTTCAGCGTCACCGACGAGATCAAGGCGAACAAGGTCCTGACCGGCCGCGATCTCAAGGACGGCGAGTTCTCCTTCGAGCTCGTCGAGGGCGAGGGCGAGGATGCCAAGGTCGTCGCCACCGGCAAGAACGCCGCCGATGGCAAGATCACGATGAGCGCCGTGAAGTACGACAAGGCCGGAACGCACACCTACACGCTGCGCGAGGTCAAGGGCAACGCCGGCGGTATCACCTACAGCGATGCCAAGTTCACCATCGAGACCACCATCACGGACAACGGCGACGGTACCCTCAAGGCCGAGCATGTCCTGAAGGACGCCGAGGCTGCGACCTTCGAGAACACCTACAGCGTGACCCCGCTCGATGCAGAGCTCGACTTTGACCTGAACAAGGTCATCAGCGGCCGCGACTGGACGGATGGGGACGAGTTCAGCTTTACCATCACCGCCCCCGAAGGCGCCCCGCTGCCCGATCCTGCAACCGTAACCGTGAGCAAGCACGATGCGAAGGATGGCATCGCTGCCGTCAAGTTCGGCAAGATCCGCTACACGGCTGCCGGAACCTACACGTACGAGATCCGCGAGAACGCGGGTAACGCGGCCGGCATGGCGTATGACGGGCATGTCGCGACCGCCGAAGTGACCGTGACTGAGGACGGCGAGGGCAAGCTGACCGCCAATGTCACCAAGAAGGAAAACGGACGCTTCACCAACACGTACCGCACTGAGCTTAACTACACCGCGGCCGGCGGCCTCAAGCTCAGCAAGAGCCTCTCCGGACGTCCTATGACCGAGGGTCAGTTCACGTTTACCGTGACGCCTGCCGACGAGGCCTCGGCCAACGCGCTTGGCCTGCTGCCCGGGGCCAACAGCTTCAAGTCCCCCGAAGCGGCAGAGGCAACGGTCGGACTGATCGACATTCTGGCTGGTCATGAGGTTAAATTTACGCAGGCTGACGCCGGCAAGACCTTCAAGTACACCGTGGCCGAAAAGAACGACGGCCAGCCCGGTTACACCTACGATGACGCCGTACGCACGGTGACGATCGCCATCGCCGACGACACCGCCGGTACGCTCTCTGCTACGACGACCGTTTCCGGTGGTCCCGAGGGTACGCATACGACGGTCCACAAGAGCGGTGAGAACAAGGTCGAGAGTGCCCTGGTCCCGTTCCACAACAGTTACAGCGCTACGACCAATACGCCTGGTGGTACCGCTGCTCAGGTTGTCGCCACCAAGACCCTGACCGGTCGCCCGATGGTCGACGGCGAGTTCTGGTTCGGCATCGCCTATCAGGGTGAGCTTGTGGCATACGAAAACCTCAAGCCCAATATCGGCGGGCACGTGAGCTTTGATACGCTGCACTACGACACTAAGATGCTTGCTAATCTTGAGGCTGCTGGGCTTGCTTATCGTACCGATAAGGACGGCAAGCTTGCCTGGACCATTAACTACACGGCTTACGAAGATTTATTCGGGCTGCCGAATGGCGTTTCCGCTACAACGTGGAGCTTTGGCTTTAAGGTTATCGTCGTCGACAACGGTGACGGTACCCTGACGGCGACGGTCGACTACGGCGGCGTCGAGCCCTTGTTCGAGAACGTCTACGGCGCCGACGCCGTGGATGCCGCGCTCACCGGTACTAAGAAGCTCCAGGTTGCCGAGGGCCTGACCCCGGCCGACATCACGGGTAAGTTCACCTTTACCGTGACCGCCGACGAGGCAGGTGCCCCGATGCCCGAGCGCACGACCGTAACCAACGACGCAGCCGGTAACGTGGACTTTGGCAAGATCCACTTTACGCTCGAGGACCTCAACCGCGCTCTGGGCGTGACGGACGATGCGACCGATAAGGCCGAGGCAGACGAAGCTGACGACGTCGACGCTGACGAGGCAGAGGCCGACGCCGACGCTGATGCCAACGTTGACGAGCCCGGCGACGAGTCCGAGCCCGCAGCCCCCACCGCCCCGCGCTCGCACACCTTTACCTACACGGTGACCGAGTCCGGCAGCGCCCCTGGCGTGACTAACGACACCAACGCCACGCGCAAGGTTTCCTGCACCGTGACTGACGACGGTGCGGGACATCTGATCGTCAAGCGCGACGGCGGCGACGGTGCGGCCTTTACGTTCACCAACACGTACGGCGTGGCACCTACCGATTCTGTCGTGACCGATCAGGTCAAGACCGTCAAGCGTCTGACCGGACGCGACCTTGCAGCAGGCGAGTTCACGTTTGAGCTGCTCGAGGACGACGTGGTTGTCGCTAACGGCACCAACGACGCTAACGGCACCGTGACGCTGAGCCCGATTCGCTACGAGGCACCCGGCACGCACACGTACACGCTGCGCGAGGCTTGCCCCAACGCGCTCGGCCTGTACAAGGGCGTCACCTATGACGGCACGACCTACACCGTCGTGACCACCGTCTCCGACAACGGCGACGGCACGCTGACCGCGACGCACAAGCTCGAGGGAACCACCGAGTCGGCTGGCTTTACCAACAAGTATCACGCCATGCCTACGCAGGTTTCCATCGGCGCTATCAAGGTGCTCGAGGGACGCGAACTCAAGAAGGACGAGTTTAGCTTTAAACTCGTTGGCGAGGACATCGAGTCCACCGTCACCAACGATGCCGACGGCAAGATCAACTTTGACAAGTTTGAGTACGACGAGCCCGGTACGCACGCCTACACCATCAGCGAGGTCAAGGGCGACGAGGTCGGTATGACCTACGACAAGTCCGTCTTTACCGTGACCGTCAACGTGGTCGATGACGGCGAGGGCAACCTCAAGGCGAACGTCGCCTTTACCAAGGGCGACAAGAGCGTCGAGGGTATCGTGTTCAACAACACGTACAAGAAGCCCGAGACGCCCGTGCCGACGCCCGATCCCGGCACGCCTAAGACCGTGACGAACATCGTCAAGACGGTCAAGGGTTTCCTGCCCACCACAGGCGACCAGCAGGCTGCCGCTCTACTTATGGCATTTGTCATCGCCATGGCCGGCGTCGGAGCCCTGGTCTGGGGTATCCGTAAGCGCTAGGCACGCTGGCAGCGCCCGGGGCCAAAAGGCCCCGGGCGGCTAGCGGGGAGCCAAAACACAGCCCCCACCCCACCCCTGGCCGCCACGGAGGTATCTCCCTCCTCCGTGGCGGCACTTTTGTGTGCCGGGGGAGGAGGGTGCGCCACGAAATCGGCCCATCTACTACGTTTGGCCCCTTACCCCCAACCATGCCGAAAAACGCGAAAACAAAACCGCAGGTAGAACGCCTGCGGTTTTGCTCAAAACAAAGGCATGGTCAGGGGTACCGAGTCAAACGTAGTAGATGGGCCGATTTCGTGGCGGGCACCGTCAAATGATCCCCCGGGGACTGAGGGAAACGGGTCATCTTGGTTTCACGAGGCTTGCGGAGGCGCTCGTACAGGGCCGTCCGAAAAAACTATGCCGGTTTACGGGGCCGGATTCCGAATCCCCAACCATGCCGATATCTGTGGAAATAAAACCGCAGGTAGACGAGCTGTCATTTTGCAGAAAACGCGGGTATGGATGGGGGTCCTGAGTTTAGCCCCGTAAACCGGCATAGTTTTGAAATGGCATCAAATTGGCGGCAGCCAGCGGCTAGCCTCGCAGGTAGGCGATGGCGATTTGGGTGCGGTTGCGCAGGCCCATCTTCGCCAGGATCGAGCTGATGTGGTTGCGCACCGTGCCTTCTCCCATATAAGCCGTGGCGGCAATCTCCTTGTTGTCGAGGCCGCGGGCGATGAGCTCGGCGACCTCGAACTCGCGGTCGGTCAGGCTGACAAAGGCCGCGGGCCGGCGAGACGTGTCGGCCTCGGACCCCGCCCCATCAAAGTCGATATCCTCTATCGCCTTACCCTCGAGTACGCGTTTGCCGTCCATGACCTGCGCCAACGCCGGCGGAATGGCGGCGACATCGGTCTTGATCAGGTAACCGCGGGCGCCCAGCTTGAGCGCCGACACAATGTACTCGTCATCTGAGAATGTCGTCAGAAACACCACGCGCGCCGAAGGGTCGCGCTCGAGGATCTCGCGTGCCGCCGAAAGTCCGTCACGCCCCGGCATCTGGATGTCGAGCAGTGCGATATCAGGCGCGTGTTCGGCATAGAGCGAAACCGCGTCGTTGCCGTTGGCGCCGGTGCCCACTACCTCGATCTGCGGCTGGGCGCCCAGGATGATCTTGAGCGAATCGACCACCAAGCGGTCGTCGTCGACAACAATGAGCCTCATCGGGCGTCATCTCCTTGCTGCTTGGGAACGGTGGCAAACACGCGCCAGCCGGGGGAGCCGGCACGCGGGCCGGCGGTGAAGGTGCCGCCAAGCGCCTCGATGCGCTCGCGCATGGAGGCGAGCCCCATACCCTCCGTGGCGCCGCGGCCGCTTGCTTGGACCCCGTCCGCGCCAACGTCGGTAACGATGAGCTGGTAAAACGACGGATGCTCCATGCACCGTACGGTGACGGTCTGGGCGCAAGCGTGGCGCATGGCGTTGGAAAGCGCCTCGCGCAGCACCGCCGCAAAGCAGTTGGCGACATTTGCGGGCGCATGCTCGGCCAAAACTTCAAGCTCAACCTGCGGGCCGCCGTCCGAGCGCGCGCCTTCAACAATGCGTTCGAGCTGCACGGAAAGGTCGACGGCGTTGTCGTTGAGCGCGTGGACGCTGGCGCGCACGAGCTGGAGCGCCTCGTCAACCGTGCGTTTGACGTCGGCGAAATCGGCGGCGACGCCGGGCTCATCGGCATGGACCACGCGCAGGGCCTCGGCTTGAAGCGAAGCGCGCGTGAGCTGGTGGCCCACGTTATCGTGGATCTCGCGCGCGATACGGGCGCGTTCGGCGAGCGTCGCGAGCTCGACTTCGTAGTCCTGGCGGTCGGCGAGGTCGCGGTTGCGTGCCTCGAGTGCCAGGGCGCGTTCTTGCAGCTTGTCGCGGGTGCGGCGCATGCGTTCCTGTTCGCGCTCCAGCTGCGCGGTGCGCAGCGACAGCAAGGTGGCGGCGACCGAAAGGATGGCGGTTAGCAGCAGTGTTCGGGTGGTGAGCGCGCCGCCGCGAAGGTCCGCGACAAGCGCGCAGACAAACACGGCGCCAATCGCCAGCGCGGGCCAGATGCGTTCACGGCGCACGCGTCGCGCGATGTCATAGAGGGCGAGAGGCGCAAACGGCACAAACGGCGGCACGAAGACAGCCGCGATGATGTAAGCGTAACTTGCGGTCTCGCTTGCGCGGCGCGTGCGTTCCCCCTGTGCGACCTCGGCCAGTGAGGTGGCAATAACGCCAAGGCAAAACGCCGCGACCAGGCGAGCGTCCACAGCAAGACCCATGGCGGCCGCAATACAGCACGCCAGCACGATCGATTTGTCGAAAAGCCTGTTCATACGGGTATTGTACGCGAAGCTGCGTGTGGTGGAGGGGCCGCCTGCGCAACCGTGACATTCCTCCCGCGCGGCAAAGCGGTCGCGTCGGCGGGCAACGCGACCGAGCCTCCGCACTCGTGACAAAGCTCACTGGTGCGCGCCGGCCGCTCCTGCGATGATGCAATCGTACCGGGCCGCAATCAACAGAAGGGCCGCCTCATGACAGACATCGTCCACGTCGAAAACCTCGTCAAGCGCTACGACGATCTTATTGCGCTCGACCACTTTAATCTGAGCATCGCCCCCGGCGAGATCTTTGGCCTGCTGGGCCCCAACGGCTCGGGCAAGACCACGTCCATCAACTGCATTTTGCAGCTGCTTGCCTACGACAAAGGCACCATCGAGCTGTTCGGTGAACCCATGACGCCCACGCGCTACGACCTCAAGCGCCGCATCGGCGTGGTCCCACAGCAAGTTGCGGTGTTCGACGAGCTCACGGTGCGTGAGAACATCGACTATTTTTGCAGCCTCTACGTCAGCGGCCGCAAGCGCCGTCGCGCGCTGGTCGACGAGGCGATTGACTTTGTCGGCCTGGGCGACTTTGCTAAGTTCCGCCCCGGTAAGCTCTCGGGCGGCCTGGCGCGCCGGCTCAACATCGCCTGCGGCATCGCGCACAAGCCCGAGCTCATCTTCTTTGACGAGCCCACGGTGGCGGTCGACCCGCAGAGCCGCAATGCCATCCTGGAGGGCATCTGCCGCCTGCGCGACGAGGGCGCCACGGTGGTGTATACCAGCCATTACATGGAGGAAGTCGAGCAAATCTGCAGCCGCATTATGATCATGGACGGCGGCCGCGTGCTGGCGCAGGGCACCAACGACGAGCTCAAGCGCATGATTCAGATGGGCGAGAAGATCGTGATCGAGGTCGGTGAGGTGCCGAGTGCGGCACTCGCCGCCGTTGCGAGCCTGCCACATGTCCTGGACCTGGCGGCGACGGCGGGCCAGCTCACGTTCTCGTGCGAGGCGAGCCCGCATAACCTGACCGACATCCTCGATACGTTGCGTTTGCATGACGTGGCGCTCGGCTGCATCTACTCCGAGCCGCCGACCCTCAACGACGTGTTCCTCGAGATCACCGGCCGCGAGCTGCGCGACTAGGGGGTAGCCATGTTCAACACCATTATTACCACGCTCAAGACGCTGCTGCGTCGGCCGAGCACGTGGGTCTGGGGCGCGATCTTTCCCGTTGCGCTTTCCACGATGTTTATGTTTATGTTTGCGAACCTGAGCTCTGACGGCAAGGTCGACCCGGTACCGGTTGCCGTCGTCGCCGACGAAGCCTGGAGCGCATCGACCTTTAAGGACGTGGCAGCCTCGCTTGCCGAGGAGGGCGACGATCAACTGCTCGAGATCCACGAGTGCGACGATGTGACCGCCGCGAACCGTGCGCTCAAGGCCGGCGAAGTGGCGGGCATCTATACGGTCGACGCCGAAGGCGCGCCCAAACTCACGCTGCTTTCGAGCTACGACAGCTCGCGCGCCTCGTCGGCGCTCACCGACCGCAGCATCCTTGAAACGGTGGCGAGCTCGTATACGCAAAATGCCGAGCTCATGAGCCAGATTGCCCAAGACAATCCGGCCGCCCTTGCCGATCCGGAGGCGGTTGCGCGCGCCCTGTCGCTCGAGGGCGGAACCCGCCGCGTAAGCCTGACGCGCACCACGCCCGACGGCACGGTCATCTACTATTACGCGCTTTTTGGCCTGGTCGCGATGATGTCTGCCGAGTTTGCCGCTTTGAGCGTCGTCGACCTGCAGCCCAATCTGTCGGGTCTTGGCGCGCGCCGCTGCGTGGGCGGCCTCTCCAAGACGGCGTCGCTGGCCGGTATCTTTGTGGGCTCGTGGCTGGTTTCCTTTGCCTCGATGGCGGTTGCAATTGGCTACGTGCGCCTAGTCGTTGGCGTCGACTTTGGCGGGCGCGAGGGGCTGTGTCTGGTGGGCGGCGCCGTGTCCGCGCTTGCCGCGACGGGCCTGGGGCTCTTTGTGGGCACGCTTCCCGTTAAGGGCGGCAAGGCGTCCAAGTCGGGCATCCTCACGGGCTTTGCCACCACGTGCGCACTGTTCGCCGGCCTCTACGGCGAGCCAGCGATGGCGCTTGCCGATGACGTTGCCCGCGCCTGCCCGGTCGAGTGCTGGCTCAACCCCGTCAAGCTTATCTGCGACATGTTCAACCGCCTGTATTTCTTTGAGGACCTGGGACCTTTTGCCGTTCGCGCCGGCGCGCTGGTCCTTATGGCGCTGCTGTTCGTTGCCGCCGCCACGCTGATCTTTGGAAGGAGCCGCTATGAGCACCTTTAAGACCGCGCTTCGCATGGCGCTCGCACACCCGCTCTATCTGCTTATCTACACGGTGTTCATTTCGCTCATGGGCGTATTCATCGCGGCCTCGGTAAGCTGGAACTCGTCGCAGCTTACCGAGTACAAGCCCTACGACGCCAACGTGATCGTGGTCGACCGCGACGACAGCGACCTTTCGCGTGCGCTTACCAAGCATCTGGGTTCGCGTTTTGAGCTGGTCACGGGCGTCGGCGACGATACGTACGACCTTGCGGATGCGCTCTCCAAGAGCAATAGCGCCAAGGGTAGCGCCGACTGCGTGTTCTTTATCCCAGAGGGGTTTGAAGGCGACCTCGTTGCAGCCGCCCGCTCGGGGGAGTCTCTGCCCAAGCTCGATGTGACCTACGGCGCCGGCACCATGGCGGCTGCGCTTTCGTCTGCTGAGGCCTCGCGCTGGATCTCGCTCGTGGGCGCTGCGGCGGCGCTTGAGCCCGCTGCTTCTAACGGCGACGTCGCCAAGGCTGCCGAACACGCGGCCACCGAGCGTGCCGAGGTCGAGATCGAGCAGGTCAAGGTCGACTCGACTGCCGCCGCCACGCTCGAGTCGTACTTCAACTTTGGCGCGTACGCGATCATCTCGTCGGTCATCGTGTCGGTGGGACTGGTGTTCTCGGGCATGAACGAGCCCGAGCGTGTGCGTCGCATGGAGGCCGGCCCGGTCTCCGAGCGCCAGCGCTCGCTTGCCGTGTTCGCGGCTGCTGCAGTGCTCACCGTCTGCATCTGGTTTGTGTCGAGCATGATGGGCGTCGTGGGCTTTGCCGGCGCGGTTGCCGAGGTCGGCGTGGGTCGTGTGTGCCTGGCGCTGGCGGCGACGTTTGCCCTGGCGTGCACGCCTCTGGCCGTTGGCTTTGCGCTTTCGAGCCTGGGCGCGCGCGAGGAGCTGCTCAACGGTGTGGGTAACCTGCTTGGCATGCTCATGACGTTTTTGGGCGGCGCCTGGATGCCGCTTTCGATGATGGGCTCGGCCGTGCAGACGGTGGCGCACTTTGTGCCGACATATTGGGTGAACGACGCGATCGGCAAGGCGCTTGCCTCGGATTTGACGTCCGCCGTGCTGGGCGACATCGCCTGCGACCTGGGTGTCACCGTGCTCTTCGCCGCCGCCATTGCCGCCGTAGGCCTGGCCCTCTCACGCGCCAAATCCCGCGCCTAGTCTGAAATAAATCCTAGGCCTCGCCCCAAAATAGTTCGCCAAGGTTTACTATTACGTTCATAAAGTAGTACGAGGCTAACAATGGGGGATACCATGGCAACGCAGGAAGCCTACGTCCAGGTTAAGGATCTCAAAAAGCACTACGGCGACGGTGATGCGCGCCTGACGGTACTCGATGGCATCGACGCGTCCATCAACCGCGGCGAGGTCTGCGTCATGCTGGGGCCCTCGGGCTCGGGCAAGTCGACCTTTCTCAACCTGATCGGCGGCCTGGAGGATGCTGACGGCGGCTCCATCATGGTGGACAGCTGCGACCTCACGGTGCTCAAGCCTGCCGACCTGGGCGAGTATCGCCGCCGTGAGCTGGGCTTTGTCTTCCAGTTCTACAACCTGGTGCCCGACCTCACCATCAAGGAGAACATCGAGGTCACGGCGCACCTGTCCAAAAACCCGCTCAATGTCGACGACCTGCTGCGTTCGCTGGGTCTTTACGAGCACCGCAACAAGTTCCCGCGCCAGGTCTCGGGCGGCCAGCAGCAGCGCTGTGCCATCGGCCGCGCACTCGTCAAAAACCCGGGCCTGCTGCTGTGCGACGAGCCCACGGGCGCGCTTGACTATAAGACGTCCAAGGAAATCTTGCAGCTCATGGAGGATGTCAACCGCACCTACGGCTGCACCATCATCATTGTCACCCACAATGCCGCCATCGCGCGCATGGCCAATCGCGTGCTGCGCCTGCGCGACGGGCACATCGTCGAGGATGAACTCAACGAGTCGCCCGTTGCGGCCGCCGAGCTCGATTGGTAGGCGGCGCCATGACACCTCTCGCAAAACGTCTCCCGCGCGAACTGCGCCGCAATATCGGCAAGTACCTGGGCATCTTTTTGCTTATGTGCGGAAGCATCGCTCTCACCTCGGGCTTTTTGCTCGCAGCGCATTCCATCGGCTGCCTTATCGACGACATGCGCGATGCGTACACGATTGAGGACGGCCGCGTGACCACCTCCTTCGAGGCCACCAAAGACCAGCTCAAGGCGGCCGAGGATGCAGCCGGCGACGTCGGCGGCGTTACGCTCTACAAGAATTTCTCCATCGACGCCATCATCAAAAAGACCGCCGGCGACGACGGCACCAAGCGCACGCTGCGCACCTATGCGCACCGCACCAAGGTCGATATCGCGTCCTACTGTGAGGGCAAGGAGCCCAAGACGGACGATGAGGTAGCCATCGACCGTGTCTTCGCCACCAACAACGACCTCGCCGTGGGCGATAAGGTTGAGCTTGAGGGCCGCACCTACATCATCTGCGGCATCATGACCCAGCCCGATAGCCAGGCGCTGTTCCTCAACAATTCGGACTTTACGGTGAACACCATCACCTATGGCGTGGCCGAGGTTACCGACGCCGGTTTCGCCGCGCTCGAGGACGCCGGCGGCGCGCCCGCCTACACCTACTCCTTTACCTTTAACGACCGCGATCTCTCCACCGCGGATCGCATCGATGCGGAGCAGGATATGGTCGAGGCACTGACCGATGCCGATGCGCGCGTGGATGATCTGATCGATGCCGATTCCAATCAGGGCATTGGCTACGCGCGCGACGACGTAGACGGCGACTCCATGATGTGGACGACGTTGCTCGACATCATCATCGTAATCATGGCGTTTGTCTTTGTGGTCCTTACCGACGCCACCATCGAGGAGGAGAGCGCCATCATCGGCACGCTGCTCGCCAGCGGCTATCGTCGACGCGAGATCGTGCTGCACTACCTGGCACTTCCCGCCATCGTGGGCGTGGTCGCGGCGCTTTTGGGCACTGCGCTCGGCGTTGTGTTCTTTACCGAGCCCATGCGCAGCCTCTATTACGGTTCGTACAGCCTGCCGCCTTTCCAGGTGTACTGGAGCTGGGAGATCTTCGTGAAGTGTGCCGTGGTTCCCGCCGCCGCGCTCATTCTCATCACGCTGGTGGGCCTGCTTCGCAAGATGGGCAAGACGCCGCTGCAGTTTCTTCGCCACGAGGCGAGCGGCAAATCGGGCACCAAGCGCGGCTTGCAGCTGCCGGAGCGCATGGGTTTTGTTTCCCGCTTCCGCCTGCGTATCTTCCTGCGCAACCTGGGCAACTTCGCCACGCTCTTCGTGGGCATTGCGTTTGCGTCGCTGCTGCTGCTCTTTGGCCTGGCGATTCTGCCCACGATGACGCACTATGCGGACAACCTCGAGACAAGCCTGGTCGCCGAGCACCAGTACACGCTCAAGGCGCCGCTGGAGCTCGAGGGCACTGCCGAGGAGCGCGAGCAGTGGTCGGCACTCGAGCGCTTGCAGTCGGTGGACGGTGCGCTCCTCACCGCCGCCCAAGATGCCGATGACGAGCTTGACGACGTGGCCGATGCGGCGCAGACGGCAGCCGATGCCGCGACCGCATCTCCGTCTGCCGAGAGCCTGGCCGCGGCGCAGGGTGCGCTTGCAAACGTCCAGGACAAGAAGGATGCGCTTTATGCGCGCCTCGATGACCTTGCCGATGCCCTCGGCTGCGACCGCGACGAGGCTATCGACCTGATCGACAAGGCCTCTAAGATCGACACTGACAACGACGACATTCACCCGGTTAACACGACCGATAACGGTGCAGACAAGATTGCGCAGGCCGAGAAATACGCCGTTTACCAGCTGCAATACGACCGCGGCGATGGTAATGGCGAGGAGACGATTTCCGTCTATGGCATTTCATCCGATTCGCGCTATTGGAAAGACCTCAACGTCGGCGATGGGCGCGTCGTCTTTGGCGGCGGCCTGCTCGATAAGTTTGGCTGGAGCGAGGGCCAGAAGGTCACGCTCGGCGACAAGTACGAGGGGGAGCATTATTCCCTTGAGTACGCGGGCAAGGACTGCGCCTGGGGCTCCAAGTCGGACATGAATATCTATATGAGTATCGACGACTTTAACGAGCTGTTCGGCAACGACGCCGCCTACTTTAACGGCTATGTGAGCGACGAGAAGCTCGACCTCGATGCTCGTTACTTTGCCGGCGACACCACGCCCGACGACATGCGGGCCGTGGGCGACCAGTTCATCGGCATGATGAGCAAAATGATCGGAATGATGATCGGGCTCGCGGTGTTTATCTTCCTGCTGTTTATGTACCTGCTGACCAAGGCGGTGATCGACCACGGCGCCCGTTCGATCAGCTACATGAAAGTCTTTGGCTATCGCGATAGCGAGATCTCGCATCTGTACATCCGCTCGATCACGCTGTGCGTGGCGGCGTCGCTCGTGCTGAGCCTGCCGGTCATTATTGGCTCGCTCACGGCCATCTTCCGCTCGATGCTGCTCGCCTACAACGGCAATATCGAGATCTACGTGCCCGCTTGGTCTATGGCTGCATGCGTCGGCATTGGCTTTGCGACCTACCTGGTCGTGGCGCTGCTACACACGCGCTCCATCAAACGCGTCAGCCTCGCCGAGGCGCTCAAGGTCCAGGAATAGAGAACCGCCCGCACGCGGGGGTACGAACCGAAGGAAGGGTGCCCCCGCGTTATTTGCCCGCCAGGCCCGACGTGGGCAAACGCGCGCAACGTCAGACTTCCCCGAACAGAAGGAGACCCATGGCAAGATCGGCAGAGGAGCTCAAGCAGCTCTCCATCAAGGAGTTCACCGAGGCGGCAAAGGTCTACGAATCCGGCCATGCCGGCATTTACGAGATGTGCAAGGACGACTATCCGCAAATGCTCGAGGAGCTTGAGCTCGAACCGTTCGAGGACGCGCTCGACGTGGGCTGTGGAACCGGAACCGTCCTAGAACTGCTCCACGCCCGGTACCCCAGCAAGCACTTGACTGGACTCGACCTCACACCCGGGATGATCGACGTCGCCCGGGCAAAGCAACTCGATAACGTCAACTTTGTCGTCGGAGACGCGGAGGCACTGCCCTTCGAGCCCCGGAGCTTCGACGCCGTGCTCTGCTCCAACAGCTTCCACCACTACCCGCATCCGGAGAGGTTTTTCGCCGAGGTGGCGCGCGTCCTTCGACCCGGCGGGCGACTGGTCCTTCGCGACTACACCTCGAACGATGTCGCGGTTTGGCTCATGAACAACATCGAGCTACCGCTGGCACGCTTCTTGGGCCATGGCGACGTGCGCATCCTCAAGCTGTCCGAGCTACGCGCGCTCGTCGAGGAATCCGGGCTCACCCCGCTCAAGCTCGAGGCGCAGAAGGGATTCCGCGCGCATCTGGTCGCGCGAAAGGGCTAGCGGTCCACGCCAGAGGCGCCCGGCAAGAGTGGTCATTGGGGACAGTCTTAAATGACTAGTCATCGGGGACAGTCTTTGCCGATTCGCCGGTTCGCCGGCCGGGCTGGCAAGGACTGTCCCTAGTTGCCGGCAGGAAAGGAACGTCCCTAGCTGCCAGGTGGCGAGGCACTCATTTAAGTCCGTCCCCAATGAGTGGTTTCCCCAATGAGTGGTTTCAGTCATTTAAGTCTGTCCCCAATGACTAGGTGCCGTACTTGACTTTAACTCTGCTTTAACTGGTACCATCCTCTATGTCTGTAACGCCATATAGACCGAGGGGATATATCTATGACCGCAACTGCACCCGCAGCACCCGCTAAGGTGTACTTCACCAACCTGCGCACGCATGCTCGCGAGAGCCAGCTCGACAAGCTCAAGCGCCTCATCCGTCACGCCGGTATTGAGCAGATCGACTTTGAGAACAAGTTCGTCGCCATTAAGATTCACTTTGGCGAGCTGGGCAACCTGAGCTTTTTGCGCCCCAACTACGCCCGCGCCGTCGCCGACGTGGTGAAGGAGCTGGGCGGCAAGCCCTTCCTTACCGACTGCAATACGCTCTATGTCGGTAGCCGCAAAAACGCACTCGAGCACATCGATACCGCCTACCAGAACGGCTTTACCCCGTATGCTACGGGTTGCCAGATCATCATCGCCGACGGCCTCAAGGGCACCGACGAAGCGCTCGTCCCGGTCGAGGGCGGCGAGTACGTGCACGAGGCCAAGATCGGTCAGGCGCTCATGGATGCCGATATCGTGATTAGCCTCACCCACTTTAAGGGCCATGAGCAAGCCGGCTTTGGCGGCGCCATGAAGAACCTGGGTATGGGAGGCGGCAGCCGTGCCGGCAAGATGGAGCAGCATGCCGCCGGCAAGCCGAACGTCTCGACCGAGCACTGCGTTGGCTGCCGTGCCTGCGAAAAGATCTGCGCGCACAACGCTGTCTCGTTCACCGACACCCGCGAGCGCGAGCTTGCCAACGGCGCTACTCGCACGGTGCACGTGGCTGCCATCGACCACGATCGCTGCGTGGGCTGCGGACGCTGCATTGCGGCATGCAACCAGGACTGCATCAAGCCCGGCTATGAGGCCGCGGCAGACGTGCTCAACTGCAAGATCGCCGAGTACACCAAGGCCGTCGTCGACGGCCGCCCGAGCTTCCACATCTCGCTCGCCATGGATATCAGCCCCAACTGCGATTGCCATCCCGAAAACGACACGCCTATCGTCAACGATATCGGCATGTTCGCGAGCTTCGACCCGGTCGCCATCGACCAGGCCTGCGCCGATGCCGTCATGGCATCCGAGCCGCTGCCCAACACCGAGCTCACCGACAGCGCGGCCAAGATGGAGCACAACCACGAGCATCTGGAGGGCGAGCAGGCGCGTGATCCCTTCTGCATCACGCATCCCGACACCGACTGGCGCGCGTGCATCGCGCACGCCGAAAAGATCGGCCTGGGCACGAGCGAGTACGAGCTCATCGAGGTCAAGTAGCGTCTAACTATTGGACAAAATAAGAGCCTTTGTAGCGTAAGTTGAGCAAAAGCCGCCCACGAGCACAACGCTCGCGGGCGGCTTTTCGGAAGTGCGGTGAAAAAACGAATACCGCCGACCGCAAACCGATTTTTGGCAACAAAACCCCAGACGTTGCTTTTTGCCTAAAAATTCTTGTCGAGGAAGTCATCGACCGTATTCCAGTAGAGCTCGGGGTCAACTTGCGCACTCTTGGCGTGGGTGGCGCCATGGATAGTGAGCTTTTGCTTGACCTTGCTGGCGCATGCGTCGTAGTTTTGGTCGAGCATGTCGTACGGCACAAAGGTGTCTTGGTCGCCGTGGATAAACAGCATGGGAACCGTCGCGTGTTTGAGTTGCTCCACACTGCTCGCCTTATGAAAGTCGTAGCCCGCGCGCACGTTGCACACCAAGTTTGCTACATCGAGCAAGGGAAAGCTGGGCAGGCCGAACACGTCCTTGAGCTGCAGAGAAAACTCGTCCCAAACACTCGTATAACCGCAGTCCTCGATAATGCATTTCACGTTTGCGGGCAGAGACTCCCCCGCGACGTTCATGGCGGTTGCCGCACCCATCGACTCGCCAAAGACCAGGATGCGTGCCTCGGGGTCAGCCTGAACGATTCGCTCAATCCATGCGACGATGTCAAGGCGCTCGGGCCAGCCCATGCCGATATAGTCGCCGCCGGAGCGCTCGTGGGCGCGGGCGGCGGGTGCGAGTACGTTCATGCCGCGGTCGTGGAATCGCTTGACGTATCGGGCCATACCGATGGGCTCGTTGGTATATCCATGCAGGCAGACGGCGTAGTCGTGCGTGCTCTCCGACGCAGCAAAATACCAGGCGGCAAGCTCGGTCCCGTCGTCCGCGGTGAGGCTGCTGCTCTCGCGGTTCTCTTTAAACCACGCCCGCGCCTCGGTGTCCTCGGCATCCGGCTGCTCACCTTCTTTGTCGTTCTTGCTATCCTGCATCATCTTCATGGTGTACGGCGCTTGGGGGTTCAGGGCAAAGTCAAACAAAAAGTTGCCGGCAAACCCCAGCAGCGCGACAACGACTACCAACGTAACAATGCCGGCTATCTTGAGCTTTCGATGGGGGTGTGCGCTTTGAGGCATTTACTGTTCTCCTTAAAGATGTTAATACATCAACATTTAATGCAAGCGCATTATGGACGTTCGCCGTTGATGCGTCAACAGGCAAAGAATGGGTAAACAAAGGGTCACGTATGGTGCAAATTTCGCACGTACCTAGACGCTTTGATATAGTGTTGAGAACTCTTTACGTTGGAGGATGTAACCGGCATGTCCGATTCGAGCGACAGTTCTAAGCCGCGACCCAAGACCGCGGCCGTTCCACACTACACGGTGGGCGAGGAGATCATGAACTCCGTCACCCATGGTGTCGGCTGCCTGCTGGGTATCGCGGGCCTGGTGCTCCTGATCGTATTCGCTGCCCTGCGCGGCGGAGGCCCGGCCCACATGGCCGCGGCGATTGTCTATGGTGTCAGCATTATCCTCGAATACCTAGCTTCTACGCTCTACCACGCGATTCAGCCCGCGCGCGCCAAGCGCGTGTTTCGCATCATCGACCACAGCTGCATCTACCTGCTCATAGCCGGCAGCTATACGCCGTTTTGCCTCATCACGCTCGCAAACGACGGCGGCGCTGTGCTGTTCTTTGCCGTATGGGCCATCGCCATCATCGGCATTGCCCTCGAGTGCTTCCTGCGCGAGCGCCAGCCGCATTGGGTAAGCGGCGTGGTCTACCTGCTGATGGGCTGGCTCGTCGTCTTTAAGCTGCCTGAACTTGTGGCGCTGCTCAACCCCGTGGCACTTGCCCTGCTCGCCGTCGGCGGCGTGTGCTACACCGCGGGCGTGCCGTTCTATATCGCCAAAAACGTGCGCTATCTGCACAGCGTGTTTCACCTGTGGGTGCTCGCCGGCAGCATCTTCCAGTTCATGGCGGTGATCCTCTTCGTAATCTAGCGACCACGCCAGCGCCCGTGCCCCCGCTCGGTCGCCAGTGCAATTGCCGTATCCGCCACCAACGTTTTAATCCGACGTCCCGAATCTTGGAGGTTCGAGAAACTCCCGATGGACATAACCATCTCCCTTATCACCACCCTCGTTTTGACCCTCATCAACGGCTACTTCTCTATGTCCGAGATGGCGCTCACCACGGCCAAGCGCGCCGTGCTGGAGCACGAGGCCGAGGAAGGCGACAAGCGCGCCGAGCGTGCCATTAAGCTGGCTGCCGACTCCGACCAGCTGCTCGCCACCATCCAGGTCGCCATCACGCTCGTGGGCTTCGCCTCGTCCGCCGTCGCCTCGACGAGTCTGTCCGACCCGCTCGCCACGTGGCTCATGAGCTTTGGCATCGCGCCGCTCTCCACCATCGCGCGCGGCCTGGCGCCGGTCATCATCACCGTCGCGGTCGCCTTCGTGTCCATCGTGATCGGCGAGCTTGTGCCCAAGCGCATCGGCCTGGCCAACGCCGAAGGCGTGTCCAAGCAGGTCGTGGGGCCGTTGTCGTTTTTCCAAAAGATCGCTCGTCCGCTCGTGTGGCTGACCGGCGCTTGCTCCGATGGCCTGGCCCGCATCCTGCGCATCAAGAGTGCCGACGACCGCCAGAACGTCTCGGAAGAAGAGATCAAGTACATGGTCTCGGAGCAGGACGACCTGCTCGACGAGGAAAAGCGCATGATCCACGAGATCTTCGACCTGGGCGACACCGTTGCCCGCGAGGTCATGGTGCCGCGCGTGGACACCACCATGTGCGAGGACGACGAGACGGTCGCCGACGTGCTGTCCACCATGCGCCAGACCGGCTTTAGCCGCATCCCCGTCTATCACGAGGATCCCGACAACGTCGCCGGCATTGCGCACATCAAGGACCTGATTCAGCCCGCGCTCGACGGCAAGGGCGACCAGCCCATCGCCGGCTTTTTGCGCGACGCCACCTTTGTGCCCGACACCAAGGACATCCTGCCGCTGCTGTCCGAGATGCAGACCTCGCACGACCAGATCGTGGTGGTCGTGGACGAGTACGGCGGCACGGCCGGCATTATCACTATCGAGGACATCGTCGAGGAGATCGTCGGCGAGATCGAGGACGAGTTCGACCCCGACAACAAGTATCTCACGCGCCTTTCGCGCCGCGAGTGGCTCGTTGATGGGCGTTTTTCGTGCGATGACGCGATTGAGCTTGGTTGGCCGCTTGAGGAAAGCGATGATTATGAGACCATCGCCGGCTGGATTTTGGAGCTTTGCGACTCGGTGCCCGACATCGGAGAGGTGTTTGAGGTCGCGGGGTACAAGTTTAAAGTGCAGTCGATGCGTGGCCAGCGCATCTCGCTCATTCGCGTGATCGCTCCGGCCGAAACCGATAAGAAGGATTCCGAGTCTTCGGTAGACGAGCCGACGACGTCGGGTGCGGGCTCTGCGAATCCGCACGACGGCGACGAGTAGGACAAGGAAGAGTAGGGGAGAGTTATGGCAGGCCTGTTCAACATCCT
Source organism: Collinsella sp. (assembly GCA_048245415.1). GTDB lineage: Bacteria > Actinomycetota > Coriobacteriia > Coriobacteriales > Coriobacteriaceae > Collinsella. The sequence goes on from DBFBAP010000017.1 coordinate 24,944, forward strand.
TAAGGTCACCGTCAGCGAGGACAAGATTTGCGCGCACGTGCTGGTGAACCCCGGCATGCCGCTCATGACCTCGGAGGACATCGAGGCCACGGCGCGCGTGTACTACCTGGTGCCGGCGATTGCCAAGCACCTGTGCCTGGGCGATTCCGGCCGCGAGTTCCAGGACTGCATGGGCCAGACCGAGCTCTGCCACCTGCTGGAGCACGTGACGGTTGAGCTCATGAACGAGACCGGTCTTGCCGGTAGCATCTCGTGCGGCCGCACGCGCGTAAGCGAGCACGACGAGCGCGTCTTTGAGGTTGAGCTTTCGTGTCCCGACGACGCGCTGGCCATCGGTGCGCTGTCTTCGGCCACCTTTATGATGGACTGGGCGTACCTGCACGCCGACCAGCCTGCCCCCGACGTGGAGGGCACGGTCGCGGGCCTGCGCAACCTGGTGCTGGGCATGCGCGCCGAGGCCGAGGGCAAGGATCCTCACGAGGCCGTCGCCGCTGCGAACGGCGAAGATGTTGCCGAGGACGAGGGCGCTGACGAGGGCGATGTGCCGGTCGACGTCGAGCCCGTTGCCGATGCGACCGCCGAGCTCGTTCCCACCGAGCCCCAAGGCGTCCCCAACTTTGACGACGAGCCCCAGGTGGCGATTGATACCGAGGGTGCGGTTGCCGAGAACCACGAGGCCTCCGCTGCCGTCTTTGGCGGTGCGGCGACGGTTCCGGCAGGACCTGCGCATGAGGGCGGCCTGCCGCTCGTGGACGGCGCCGGCGAGGACCCGGGTGCCACGGTGGCCATGCCGGCTATGCCTCAGGAGTAGGCCTACGCGTTTATCACCATCACATACCTGCGCCTTTGCCGTACGCAGATGAGCGGAGCGGCAAGTGATGCGCTGCGGGTATAATGGACAGCATTCAAACGGTGGGCACCGACGTGCCCGCAGGAGAGGAATGATCATGGGTAAGACTTTCAGCTTTGTCTCCGGCGCACTTTTTGGTGCCGCTGCCGGCGCTATTGTCGGCGTTGCTCTGGCCCCGCGCTCGGGCGCCGAGACCCGCGCCATGGCTGCCGATATCGCCAACGACGCCTGGGACAATATGCGCGACACCTACGAGCACAGCGCCGAGGAGGCCCGTGCTGCGGTGAATGACTTTGGCCCGATGGTCGACGCCAAGACCGACGACCTGCGCGCCAAGGTCGACCTGGCCCGCGAGCGCATGGACCAGCTGCGCGAGCAGCTCAACGACGCCATTTCGGGCGGCAACGTGACGCCTGCCGCCGACGTCGTGGTCGAGAACGCCGTCGAGGCTGATACCGAGGCTGCGGAGCCCTCGACCGAGGCATAATGCGCGCCGGGGATTTTGTCGGCGCCAAGATCTATCGCAAGCCTACCGAGGACAAGCGTACCAAAAAGGACGGCACACCGCGCAGCCCTAAAAAGCTCGGAAAGATTCACTTTCCGGTCTTTACCCCGGGCGGTACGCGCGTGGTCGGCTTTATGGTCCGCCAGTCCGATATCGCGGGCATGATCGAGCGTCCCGACCGATTCGTAGCGCTCGACGCCATTGGTGTCTACGAGGGCGCCATTGCGGTCGATGACGTCAAGGACACGTACGATGCCGCCGCTGCCAAGCGCCTCGACATCAACCTGGACGATTGCATCATCTGGGTCGGTATGGACGTGCGCACGGAATCGGGCGACGTCGTGGGCTATTGCTCGGATGTGGAGTTCAAGCCGCGTTCGGGCATCGTGCAGGCATTCTATGTGACCGCCGGTGCTGCTTCGAGTGTTTTGGTCGGTGACACGCAGGTGCCGCCGACGATGCTGCGCGGCTACGAGAACGGCGCGATGGTCGTCTCGGACGAGGTCAAGTCGCTCGGGTATTCGGGCGGTGCGGCTGCCAAGGCCGCCGAGGCCAGCGTCGTGGTGGGCGACAAGGTCAAAAAGGGTGCCAAGGTGCTCGACGACAAGGGGTCGGTTGCCGTGGACAAGGGCAGTCGCGCACTGGGCAAGCAGCTCGGCAAGACGCGCGGCATGTTCAAGGCCTTTAAGGACGAATACCAAAAGGCGAGCGGAGGCTCGTCAAAAGCTACAAAATAGCGACGTACCAAATGATGGGAGGCAAGCCGGAGACCTGTTGCTCCGGCTTGCTGTGTTTATGGGGGAGGGCATATGCGCCAAAACGGATCCAACTTAAACGGGCGTTCGGGTGCGCGTCCGACGGCGCGCCGCGATCTGGGGCAGCTGCCCAGCGGTCAGCGCAAGCGTCACCGTAAGCCCGGTGCGATGTATCTCAACCATAGCCGCGGCTTTAGCGACCGCAGCGCTCGCATCGGCAACAGCCGTACGCCCCGTCGTTCGTCTCGCCTGCCCTACGCGCTTATCGCCGTGGGTTGCGCGCTCGTGCTGTTTATCGCTGCCGTCGTGGGCTACGTCAACCGCAGCGTGGACGTGGAGCTCAACGGGCAAAAGACCGCGGTGCGCGTGGGCTCTACGCTGCAGAATCTCATCGACGACCAGGAGTTGACTGACACCTACGACGCAGGCGACCTGCTGGCCGTCGATGACAGCGTGCTCAAGCGCCATGGGGGCGAAAAGCTGTCGGTGAAGGTCGACGGCAAGCGCGTGAAACAGGGCAAATGGGATAGCCGCGAACTTGAGGGCGGCGAGAAGGTGACGGTCAAGGATGGCCGTAACACCTACGAGAAGCACGAGGTTCAGGCTACGGTTATCGAGCCCAAGCTCAAGGTCGAGGGCACGGGCGCTATCGAGTATGTGCAGACATGGGGTGTCCAGGGCCGATCCGAGGTGTGGGTTGGTGAGCAGTCGGGCAAGACGCAAGACCGCGGCGAGGTTGTGCCCGCCACCGATTGCGTTGTTGCGTGCGCCAGCGTGGCGCCCAAGGGCAACAAAAAGTACGTGGCACTGACGTTTGACGAGGGTCCGAGCGGCGCCACCAAACAGATCTTGCAGGTGCTCAAGGAAAAGGGCGTCACCGCGACGTTCTTCCTTTCGGGCGATGCGGCCGAGGCCTCGCCTGCCACGGCCAAGGCGGTTGTCGATGCCGGGTGCGAGATCGGATCCAACAGCTACAGCGACGATTCGCTCAAGGGTCAGGACCGTGAGGCGGTACGCGAACAGATCACGAAAGGCACCGATGCGATTAAGTCGGCGACCGGCGTGAAGACGATGCTGCTGCGTGCTCCCTACGCTGCCTTTGACGAGCAAAGCTGGATTGATGCGATGGACCTGGTCTCCGCCGTGGTCTCGTGGAATATTGACTCGGGCGACTGGCTGCTCAACGGTGCCGACGAGCAGGTCTCGACGGTGCTCGATTCGGTGACGCCGGGCAATATCGTGCTGCTCACCGATAGAGACGAATGCGCCGAGCAGACGCTCGAGGCGCTGCCGCAGATTATCGACGGCCTCATTGCCGACGGCTACAAGATCGTGACGCTCAGCGACCTGGTCAAGACGGACACGTCGCTGAGCAAAAAGCTCACCTCGCTGACGAAGGCCACCATGCCCAAGGACGCCGTGTTCCCCCAACTTGCCGAGGACAACGACACCACAGAGTAGTTATTGGGTAGTCATTTAAGAACGTCCCCAATGACTATGTCACGGATGCGTCAGCGTTTGGTATGCCTGCAATGTGCAGCGCATAAATTCGATGCCGCAGGGCGATGCTGATGCTATAGTTACTGCGGTTAATGAGGGTCAAGAGAAAGGTTACAGGTGAAATCCAAACCTCGACCATACAGTCGATGACCCCATGCAGGTGCTTTTTGCGCATGCACGGGGTGTAAGCGTCGAGCGGCGTGCCGCCCGCGCATGCGTATACATATCCAGAAGCCCCCGGACGCCGCACGCGCGGCCGCGTCCGGGGGAATTATGATGGGGAGCACCATTGAATTATCTGAGTGAGATGCTCAAACTGCCGGTCTTGGACGTCGATGGCGAAAAGCTCGGCGTGGTCAACGATTTTGGCATTGCTACCGGCGAAGTTTTTCCACACGTGACGTCGCTCGCGTTCCGCGGTCCCGGCAAGACGCCGTTTATGATCAGTTGGCGCAAATGGGTCGACCGTATCGACGAGACGGGTGTACACCTTAAGACGTCGGCCACCGAAATCCGTTTTTCGTACCTGCAGCCGACCGAACTCTTGCTTGCCCGCGACGTGCTCAACAAGCAGATTGTCGACACGCAGGGCATGAAGGTCGTGCGCGTAAACGACATCAAGTTTTCCATGTCGGGCGAAAACCAGCTGCGCCTGCTGGGCGCCGAGGTCGGTGCCCGCGGTCTGCTACGCGCCATCAGCCCCGCACTTGAGCATATCGTCGAAGGCTTTATGAAGCACCTGGGCAAGCCGCTCAGTGAGGACATCATCGCTTGGTCCTACATGGACCTGCTCGACCGCTCGACCAAGAACATTCAACTCTCGGTGTCGCACAAGACGCTCGGCGAGCTGCACCCTGCCGACATCGCCGACATTATCGAGCAGCTCGACCCGCGCCTGCGTGCGCAGGTGTTTGCGCAGCTCGATACTGCCCAGGCCGCCGAGGCCATCTCGGAGTTCGATGACGACGAGCTTATGACCGAGATGCTCGAGGGCCTGTCCGATACCGACGCATCGTCGATGCTGGCCATGATGGACCCGGACGACGCTGCCGACCTGATCGACGAACTCGATTATGAGAAGGCCGAGAAGCTCCTGCGCCTGATGGGCGTCAAGGAGGAGAAGGCGATTCGTAATCTGCTGGGCTACGAGGACAACACCGCCGGCCGCATCATGACCTCGGAGTTTGTCTCGCTGCCCGCCACGGCGACGGTCGGCGACGCCATCGAGGCGATTCGCAAGCTCGACGAGGACTTTGAGAGCGTCTATTACGTCTATACCGAGGACCCGAGCGGCATGCTGACGGGCGTGCTTTCGCTGCGCACGCTGATCGTGGCCGACCGCGACGCCACGCTGGGCCAGCTCGCCTATCGCGATCTGGTCTACGTGTCACCCGACGAGGACCAGGAAGACGTGACGGACGAGATGACCAAGTACGACCTGGTTGCCATCCCTGTCTGCGACGAGAACCGTCATATCCTGGGCATCGTGACCTTCGACGACGCCATGGACGTTATTGCCGAGGAGCATCAGGAGGACCTGCAGATCGCCGGTGTCGGCTCGGGCGATAGCGCGTCGGACGACTCGACGAACGTGCTCAGCTGGTTCGTGCATCGTCAGTACTGGGTCGTCGTGTGGGGCATCGCCTCGTGCATCATGGCGACCGTGCTGGGAACGGCGCTCGGCTCCGCGCATCTGGTGGTGTTCCCCATGTGCGCCATGCCGCTCGTGCTGCTTGCTGCCTCGCGCATGGTGTCGTTCGTCAAGAACTACTTCCTCGAGTACGACGGCCACGACGACGAGCCCAAACCGTACCTGGGATTCTTCTTCCAGAGCACGGGTATGGGCCTGATCCTTTCGCTCGTGACCTACCTGTGCGCGCAGCTGGTGCGCACCGCTGCATTCCCCGATGCGTCCATGTTTGAGGAGCAACTCTTTACCGGGTGTTTTAATATCGCTGCTATCATTTGCCTGGTTGGCAACATGAGTGCCGTGATTTACCTGATGGTGCTGTTCTGGCGTGACGAGCATGACCTCAACACGTCGGGCACCGCCATGAACGTTATTGCCGTCATGATCTCGTGCGTAGCGTACTGCGCCGCTGCGGTGCTGCTCACCATGTCGGTCATTGGCTAGGTGGTCGCGTGCAAAATACCAAGCAAAAGTCGGGCACCAAGCAAAAGTTGACCATCGCGGCCATCTTTGGCGCAATGGGCCCCGGCCTGCTGGCGGCGCTTTCGGGCAATGACGCCGGCGGCATTGCAACGTATTCCAGTGCGGGCGCCAGCTATGGCTACAAGATGCTCTGGATGCTTCCCGTCATGACTGTGCTGCTCATCGTGACGCAGGAGACCGCGGCGCGCTGCGGCTGCGTCACGGGCAAGGGCCTGGCATCGCTCATCCGCGAGCGTTTTGGCGTGCGCAAGAGTGTACTTGCTATGGCGGCGCTGTTGATCGCCAACACGGCTGTGACCATTTCGGAGTTTGCGGGTATCGCCAGCGGCCTTGCTCTCTTTGGCGTGCCGGCGAGCATCTCGGTGCCGTTGGTGGCGCTGCTGGTGTGGATGCTTACCATGTCGGGTAGTTTCCAGCGCATCGAGAAGATTCTGCTGCTGGTAAGCTGCGTCTTCGTGACCTATATTGTCGCCGCGTTTATGGCTGGCCCCAACTGGGGTGAGGTCGCGGTCGACCTGGTCGTGCCTAACATTCAAAATGACCCCAGCTACGTGTCGCTCGTGGTCGCAACGATCGGTACCACCATCGCGCCGTGGATGATTTTCTTGGCGCAGAACAACGTGGTCGATAAGAACGCGGGCGAGGACGACATCGTGCTGCAGCGTATCGATACCGTGAGCGGCTCGATCGCTGCTGATATCATTGCGGGCTTCATTATCATCACGACCGGTACGGTGCTGTTCCCGGTGGGTATTCAGATTAGCGATGCCGCCGATGCCGCCCGCGCGCTGGAGCCTATTGCGGGTCAGTGGTCCACGGTACTGTTTGCCTCGGGCCTGGTCGCGGCGAGCTTCTTGGCCGCCTGCGTGCTGCCGGGCGTTACGTCGAGCGCTATCTGCGAGGCATTTGGCTGGGAGCGCGGTGCCGACCGCAGCTGGGACGAGGCCCCGGTTTACCGCGGCATCATTACGGCCATCATCGGTATCTCTGCCGTGCTGGTGCTTATGCCCGGCGTCGATCTGTTCCAGATTATGATGACCTCACAGGTCATCAATGGCGTGCTACTGCCCGTGGTTCTGGTGTTCCAGGTGGTTATCGCCGCCGACCGTCACATCATGGGTGCCAACCGCAATGGCCGCGTGTGGAACGTGCTCACTTGGGCGACTATCGCCGTGATTACGGTGCTCACGGTCGTCATGTTTGTGCTGCAAGCGATGGGCTACAGCGCTTAACGCCCACTTTTGCTTCCGAACAGGCCGCAGCGATGGGCTGCGGCCTGTTTTTTGTCTGCTATAGGGCGTTAGTTATATGGCGGTGGGCAAAAAATGCCAAATATGAGTACTGTTGCTAAGTGAATAGCATTTACATCCAAAAAGATAATGAACATAACCTATAGTATGTTCATTAAAATTGGCTTCAATACGCCTTAAACCAGTCAGGTTGGCTGCTTTAGGGGGCTGTAGGGGTCGCCCGAGCGTCATTTTGGGTGGTTTTTCCTGCTACTAAAATGGTAACAGTACTCATATTTGCCCTTTTTTGCCCACAGACCTTTGAGGGTGCGGCGAAAAGGGCTTGTTTTGTTTGTTTGGGGCAGGCACGAGGCGCGGAAACGATGTCTGGAGCGACGGAGCGGCCTGGAATTCATCCGTAGAGGTCTTCATTGGCTGCGCCAGGAGTGTCCCTAACTGCCGGAGGGGGTGTCTGCCGTGGCAGACACCCCCTCCGGATGTGGGAAGTTTGCGCTGCAGGTTACTTGTCGGTGCCCAGCTTGTGCGGCTTGAGAGCGAGCGCATTGACGAGTGCGTCGGTGGCAGACTTGACGGCTGCCGGCTGCGGATCGTTGACGTGATCCTCGGGGTGTACGGGCAGGTCCTTCTTGATGGCATCGTGGATCAAGTTGAGGTACTCAGTCACGCCAGTGGTCGATAGGTGCGTGCCATCGCCATCGAACAGGTCGTTGCGGTTGGCGCTGTATCCGTACCAGTCGATAACGCGCACGTTCTTGTAGCGCGTAACGGCGTTAGCGATGGCCTGGTTGGTAGAGCCAACCCACGGCTGCGGACTGCGCGTGTTCACAAACACCACAATACGCTTATCTCCTGCATCGGCCATGATGGCGTCGATTTGGTCGTCGGTTACCAAGCCGTTGGTGCCCAGCGCAAAGACCACGATCTTGCCGGCAAGGTTCTGTTGAAGATAGCCCTCAAATGTCGCACGGCCCGCATCGAACTGGCGGCCCTTTTCGGCATCGATATGGCTGTGCGGGAACACGCCGTCAAAGGTGTCCACGGCACGCAGCGACACGGAGTCACCGATCATCAACAGGTCGTAGGAGCCGTCGGGGAAGCCGTCGTTGTCCTTGTCGGTGTCGTCGGCCGCCTGCTGGTCGGTGGGTGCGGCGTTCTTGGCTTCCTTGTTCAGAACTTCGGCGCCCTCGCCGCTCAGCGCAGACGTCTCGGGCACAAAGATCAGGCCGCCCAGTGCAACGACCAACACGACAGCGCAGGCTGCGCAGGCAGGGACGTGCGCGCGCACCCAGTTGGCGGGCGTGGCGGTGCCGTCGCGGAACTCGGATACGGTGCGCCCAAAGGCGCCCTTTCTAAACGGCGTCTCGATAAAGCGATAGCAGCACTCTGCCACGGCGACCACCAACAACACCTGCAAAATGTACTGCCACCACGGCGTATCGTTGATGTTGGCGACCGGGTTCATGAGGAGCAGCAGCGGATAGTGCCACAGGTAGATGCTGTAGGAGCGCTTGCCAACCCACACGAGTGGCTCGGCGGACAGCGCGCGGGCAACCATTCCCTGGGGCTGCACGCAGGCCGCGATGACCATGAGCGTGAGGATCGAGCACAGCAGCGTGCCTCCGCGATACTGGAAGGCGGTGTAGCCGTTGGTGAGCGCGACCATGGCGGCAAGGCCAACCAGACCCACGACGCCCAACACATCGATGGATGCGGGCGAGGACCAAAAACGCACGAGGGCGCTCGGCTGTGCCGGGGCGGTCTCGGCTGCTTCGTCGGCCTTCTCGCCAGGTTTGCCCTCGGCGTTCTTGCCGTGCTTGGCGGCGCCAGCCAGGCGATTGAGCCCCAAACGATGAGCGAGACGCACCGGCGCCAGGTCGCGATCGGGGATAAAGGCCATCCAGGCACCCAGCAGCAGCGAGAACACGCGGGTGTCGGTGCCGTAGTACACGCGGCTGGGGTCGGCGACAGGGTTGTAAAGCACCATCATGGCTAGGGCAGATACCACGGCAAGGCTCAGAACCACGCGGCGCGTGTTGGGTTTGCTCACATGCATGGATACCATGGCAAACAGCAGTGGCGGCCAAATCAGGTAGAACTGTTCCTCGATGGCAAGCGACCAAAAGTGCGTGAGCGGCGAGGGGTCGCCCAGAGCATTGAAGTACGAGACGTTTTGGGCAATCTGCCACCAGTTGTTGAAGAACAGCAGCGACGGCAGGATGTCGGGGCGCATCTTGGTGAGCATCACGTGGTTAAAGAGAGTGCACAGCGCGCAGGTTACCACCACGACGGTCACCACGGCGGGGACCAGGCGACGGATGCGGCGAATCCAGAAGCTCTTAAGGTCGATGCGTCCGGTCTTAGCGACTTCGTTGAGCAGCAAGCGCGTGATCAGATAGCCCGAAAGCACAAAGAAGATCGTGACGCCAAGCAGGCCGCCCTGCGCCCACGTGAGGTTAAGGTGATAGAGCACCACCGCGACGACGGCGAGCGTACGCAGGCCGTCAAGGGCAGGGATGTAGCGGGATTTGGGGCGAGCAGGCGTCTGCTCCGCGGCGGGAGTGTTGGCGCGGCCCGCGTTGTTGGCAGAAGCACGATGGGGGCTCACGGTGCGTCGCGGTTCGTTGGCACGGCGTTCGCCCTTCACGCGTTCGTGCGGCGCCGGCTCGTTGCCCGTGCGGCGTCGACCGCGCGAGCCCGATTGCGAGAGTTGTTCCATAAAACATCATCCAATGACGAGAATAATCAGCACGCCTTCATTGTAGCTGCCTGCTCCTGTGAATGCTTGCTGCTGGCGCAAGCTCAAGCGCGCGTCCACATCAAAGTGAACTAAAGTTATAGGGGGTGCGAGAGTGCACGATCGACGGCCGACGGTGGGCATAAGGCCCGCAGATGAGGAGGTTTCCATGGCAGATCGCGGCATCGTTGCGGTGTTCGGCAGCATGAACATGGACCTTTCGGTGGCGTGCGAGCGCATACCGCGTGCGGGCGAGACCGTCGGCGGCAGCGGGTTTATCACCAACGCCGGCGGCAAGGGCGCCAATCAGGCCGTAGCTGCCGCGCGTATGGGCGCTTGCACGCACATGATCGGCGCGGTCGCTCGTGGCGGGGCTCCAAGACGCCGGCGTGGACTGTGACTTTGTAGTGCATCGCGATGATGTGGAGACGGGAACGGCGACCATCATTCGCTGCGAGGGAGACAACCGCATCGTGCTGTCGCCGGGCGCCAACCATGCGCTTGCGGGCGAGGACGTTGCCCGCGCGTTGAGGTGTCTGGTGGCCCATGAGCTCGACGGCGACGCCAGCGAGATTGCCCCGGCTGCCGGAAGCGTCTTTATCGCCCAGGGCGAATGTGACCTTGCGGCGACGGCCGAGGCGCTTGTTTGCGCTCACGAGCTGGGGTTCTATACGGTCTTTAATCCAGCGCCCGCCTGCGAGCTGCCTGCGGAGGTCTGGCCTGCGGTCGACTTGGCCTGCCCCAACGAGACCGAGTGCCAGGTGCTGACGGGCATTCTGCCCACGGATGATGTGAGTTGCGTCGCCGCGCTCAATGCGCTGCTCGACAAGGGCGCCGGCGCCGCGGTCATCACGCTGGGCGGTGCCGGCTCGGTTACGCTCGGCGATGACGGTGAGCTGCTGCGCATGCCGGCACTTTCGAGCACGGTAGTCGATACCACGGCCGCCGGCGATACGTTTATCGGCGCGTTGGCGGCGGCTCGCCTAGAGGGCTTGCTGCTCTTTGAGTGCATGGCCGCGGGTGCTCGCGCTTCGGCAGTGACGGTGTCGCGCCTGGGCGCTCAGCAATCGATTCCCACGCGCGCCGAAGTTGAACATTGGTTTGGTTAAACGATAAAGACGGAGAAGCGGAGTAGAACAATGGCAATCAAGAAGCTGATCCTTGATCTGGATATGGGAGTGGACGATGCGATGGCGCTGGCCTATGCCATCGCGAGCCCCGAGGTGGAGCTCGTGGGCATCACCACGTGCTTTGGCAACGTGCGCGTCGAGCAATCGGCGCACAATTGCCTGGCGGTGCTCGATCTGCTGGGTCGCCCCGAGGTTCCGGTGTACCTGGGTGCCGACCGTCCTCTGCAGGCGACTGAGCCCTATACGCCGCCGGCGTCCACCGCGCTCATTCACGGCAAGAACGGCATCGGCGGCGCGAGCGTGCCCGCGTCGCCCTACGAGCCGGTGGGGGCGACCTCGGCCGACGGCAACGCTGCGGTCGATTATCTGATCGATGCCGCGCGCACCTATGGTCCCGATCTGGTCTACGTAGCGACTGGCCCGCTCTCCAACCTGGCGCTCGCCCTGGAGCGCGATGCGGCGGCGATGATGTCCATCGGCCGCGTGGTCGTGATGGGCGGTGCCCTTACCGTGCCCGGTAACGTGAGCGCGGGCGCCGAGGCCAATATGGCGAGCGACCCCGAGGCAGCCGACGCGGTGCTGCGCTCGGGCCGCAAGCTCACTATGGTGGGTCTGGATGTGACGCATCGCGTGGTGCTCACACGCCGCGACATTGCCGGCTGGACGGGCTCGGGCACTATGGCTGGCTGCGCATTTGCGAGCATGGTCGAGCACTACATTGGCTCGTACGAAATGAACGCGCCCTACCTGGGCGGCTGCGCGCTGCACGATCCGCTGGCCGTTGCCGTGGCAATCGACCCCACGCTCGTAGGTGCGCTCGGCTGCAACCTGCGTGTTGATCTGCTGGGCGAGTACCGCGGTCGCACCATCTGCGATGAGCGCCGCCTGTCCGATCCGGACAAGAGCGCGCTTGTGGCACTGACCGTGGATGCTCCGCGCTTCCTGTCCGAGTTCAAGACGCGTATGGCCCGTGTCCTTGGCTAAGTTGTCTTTTTGGGACGGGGCTTTTTTGACTGGTATGATTGGTGCGACCATTCGAACCAGCTAAAAGAGCCCCGTCCCAATTTGACTACTGAGAGGATCTGCCATGGAGCGCATCGCCAGCTTTTCCGTTGACCATCTGCTGCTTGAGCCCGGCGTGTACGTGAGCCGCATCGACCGCGATCCGGCGACCGCCGCCGCCGTCACCACCTTTGACCTACGCCTGACCACGCCCAATAAGGAGCCGGTCATGAACACGGCCGAGTGCCACACCATCGAACACCTGGGCGCGACGTTCCTCCGCAACCATGCCGAGTGGTCGAGCCGCATTGTCTACTTTGGCCCCATGGGCTGCCGCACGGGCTTTTACCTGGTTGTCTTTGGCGAGCTGACGAGCGAGGAGATCCTGCCGCTCGTGCGTGAGCTGTTCGAGTTTGTCGCCGGCTTTGAGGGCGATGTCCCCGGTGCCGCTCCCGAGGAATGCGGTAACTACCTGGACCAGAACCTCCCCATGGCCAACTGGCTTGCGCGCCGCTACCTCGACCGCGACCTGGCCGATATCGACGAGAAGCACCTGCACTATCAGCAGGCGTAAGGGCTTTATTGCCCAAAACGCGCGCATTGGGCGCCTTCGCTTATGCGGGGGCGCCTTTTTGTTGATTGGTCGGGACGAGTGTTTAAAATCGCTTATGTTTGTTCTAGAATGTTCATACTGTCACATAAACGAACAGGAGCGAACATGCATATCTACTCTGTCAACGATCCCGAGTTCAAGTCCTATGGCAACGTTTGGGATGACGTTCCGTCCGAGCTCACGTCGCCCGTGCTCGAGGCGCTCTCAGCCACGCCCATTCCCGAGGGCAGCAAGTACGTAGCAAGCGCGCCGGAGCTCGAGGGCGTCAAAGATGCCGATAAACTGGGCTTTCTCATGTTTGGCGGCCGTCCCTTCCAGCTCGGCTGGTGCAACGGCCACAACACGCAGCTCAACTGCCTGGAGTATCACCGCGCCAGCGAGTTCAACCTGGGTGCACGCGATTTTATCCTGCTCGTGGCGCATCGCTGGGAGATCGAGGACGGCAAGCTCGACACCGCGTGCGTCAAGGCGTTCCGTGTACCGGCCGGTACGCTTGTTGAGGTTTTCAACACCACGCTTCACTACACGCCGTGCATGGTCGACGATGGGGGCTTCCAGGTGATGGTGGCGCTGCCCGCCGGCACCAACGGTCCGCGCCCCGAGGCTGCGGCCGACATGCCCACGGCCGGCGACAGCTACTGCTATTGGAAGGCCGACAAGTGGGTTCTCTGCCATGCTGACAGCCCCAAGGCTGCCGAGGGCGGCTACGTAGGCCTCATCGGCAAGAACCTCGACATCACCGTGGACTAGAATCTTCCGTCTCGATCTGTAACATCTAGCGGGCTAAATCGTCTCTACCTGTTACAGATTTAGACAAACTGCAGGGGACAGACCGAACAATCTCGATCTGTAACACCAGGTCCGGTTTCGACAGCCTACCTGTTACAGATCGAGACAAACCGGGCCCAAACCACCACAAAGGTGCCTGTCCCCATTGCGGTGGCTGCCTAGAGTTGGCTGCGCAGATAGTCAGCCATATATGGAACGGCGAAACGCACGTAACCGCGGCGCGCCTGTTCGATTACGCCGGCGTCGATGAGGCGCCGGCGATACTTTTGCGCATAGTCGGGTGTGACTGACATACGTTTCGCTACATCGGAAATGCGCGAAACGGCGTCTTCGTCATCAGTCATTGCGTCGAGAAACGCGACGTCTTGGTCCGATAGCGCGGCGAGCGTCGTTTCACAAACATCGTTTTCGAAATCGGCTTTTGACGCTTCGATAGCTCCGTCGACTTGCTCTGGCGTTACGTGTCCTCCTGTCTTGCAGCGATTGCCGATGTTATAGCCGATGAGCTGCAGCATATAGGGCGAGCCTTGGGTTGCGCGAGCGGCACGGAGGCGAAGATCGCCTGGAATATCAAGGTCGAGCTCTTCGAAAGCCCGCTGATAATAGGCATCGACATCTCCGACTGAAAGCGGTTCGAGCGTGACCTTGCGAGCGCGGTTGAGAAATGTCAGCACGCGGTCATTGAGCGTTGCACAGACGGCTCCCGGGAGACCTGCCATAACAAGCGCGACGTTGAGTCCCTCACCGACCAGCTCTTGATAGGCGGTGACGAGCTGTCTAATCTCAGGTGAATTAGCTTGGAGCTCATCGATAAGGATGAGGATGCCGTGCCCCTGCTCGGTCAGCTTGCGCGCCAGCTGCGTGAGTTTGAACTGGAAACTCTTAGTCTCCTGCACATTGCGTGTGAACTCGAGACCGGCTGAGAAGCCGAAGACGCTCAAGCTACCGCCAGAAAGTTTGGGGAGATGACGCTTGCTGACATAAGGCTCGCCTGCTTCTTGGATTTTTTCAACAATGCGCTCAAGCATATCTTCGGAGGCTACGGTGGGTGTGGCGACAACAAAACCGAGCTTGCGTGCGCGGTCGGCAAGTTCCCACAGAAGAACCGTCTTGCCGCTGCCTCGCTGGCCGAGCATGAGCATGGCTCGGTCTCGATTGCCCGGCTCCTGCTCAAGACCGGAGATGAATGTCGAAATCACGTTCCCGCGACCCACCAGATAGGACGGGCGATTTCCAAATGAGGGGGAGAAGATGGTTTCAGTCATAAGTCTCCTTTCCTTTTTTTCCTATTGTTTCCTTTCTTTCCTATTCAGTCAAATGAATTGCTGAGCGAAGGCGGTTACGTAGGTCTCATCGGCAAAAACCTCGACATCACCTGCGACTAGAATCTTCTGTCTCGATCTGTAACATCTAGCGGGCTAAATCGTCTCTACCTGTTACAGATTTAGACAAACTGCAGGGACAGACCGAACAATCTCAATCTGTAACACCAAGCCCGATTTTGGCGGCCTAACTGTTACAGATCGAGACAAGCCGGGCCCAATCCACCACAAAGGTGCCTGTCCCCTTTGTGGTGGATTGGGCGGGCGGGTATCAAAAAGTGTCAGACGGGGCGGCTGCCGAGCACCCGCGCGTGAAAAGAAGTATCGGCCTACGTCGTTGCCGTTGAGCGACACGTTGTTTGCAGGGATACTGAGCCTATGACAACAGCGTGCGAAAGGATCGATGCATGGCTTTTCGTAAAGACTTCCTGTGGGGCGGCGCGACGGCTGCTAACCAGTGCGAGGGCGCCTACAACGTGGACGGCCGCGGCCTTGCCAACGTGGACGTGGCTCCGCACGGCCCCGAGCGCTATGCGGTGGTCTCCGGCCAGCGTAAAATGCTCGACTTCGAGGACGGCTATTACTACCCCGCGCAGACCGGCATCGATTTCTACCACCACTACAAGGAGGACATCGCCCTCTTTGCCGAGATGGGCTTTAAGACCTTCCGCATGAGCCTGGCGTGGACCCGCATCTTCCCCAACGGCGACGAGACCGAGCCCAACGAGGCTGGCCTGGCCTTCTACGAGGACGTGTTCCGCGAGTGTCAGGTGCACGGCATCGAGCCGCTCGTGACCATCACGCACTTCGACTGCCCGATTCACCTCATCAAGGAGTATGGCGGCTGGCGCAACCGCAAGCTCATCGACTTCTACAAGAACCTCGCGATCACGATCTTCACCCGCTACAAGGGCCTGGTGAAGTACTGGCTTACCTTCAACGAGATCAATATGATTCTGCACCTGCCGTTTATGGGTGCCGGTCTGGTCTTTGAGGAAGGCGAGAACAAGGAGGCCGTCGAGTACCTGGCCGCCCACAACGAGCTCGTCGCCAGCGCTTGGGCAACCAAGATTGCCCACGAGATCGACCCCGAGGTCAAGATCGGCTGCATGCTCGCCGCAGGTAGCTACTACCCCTACAGCTGCCGTCCGGGCGATGTGCGCCAGGCGCAGCTCGATAACCAGGACAACTACTTCTTCGTCGATGTCCAGAGCCGCGGCTACTACCCGGCATATGCCGTCAAGAAGCTCGAGCGTCTGGGTATCGATGTGGGCATGACGGACGAGGACCGCGAGATCCTGGCCGCCAACACCGTCGACTTCATCAGCTTTAGCTATTACAGCACCCGTTGCTCCGCCGGTGCCGATAACCCCGATGTCGAGCGCACCCAGGGCAACGCCTTCGCCGGCGCCAAGAACCCCTACCTGCAGGAGAGCCAGTGGGGCTGGGCCATCGATCCGCTGGGCTTCCGTATTACGCTCAACGACCTGTACGACCGTTATCAGAAGCCGCTGCTTGTGGTTGAGAACGGCCTGGGCGCAAAGGATGTTGTCGAGGAGGATGGTTCCATCAACGACGACTACCGTATCGACTACCTGCGCCAGCATATCGCCGCGATGCGCGATGCGGTGACCGAGGACGGCGTTGACCTGCTGGGCTACACCACCTGGGGCCCGATCGACCTGGTATCCGCCGGTACGGGCGAGATGTCCAAGCGCTACGGCTTTATCTATGTAGACCGCGATGATGCGGGCAACGGCACCCTCAAGCGTTCCAAGAAGAAGAGCTTCGACTGGTACAAGAAGGTTATTGCTTCTAATGGTGAGGACCTTTCCTAAGGAAGCTGAGACACTCGACTTCAGAGTCTCCTAACCAAGGCGCCCGGCGAGCAGTTAATGCTTGCCGGGCGCCTTGCCGTCTGCGGATTTTGGGACATGTGGCCCGCTTTTTGGGCCCACCTGTCGGTACACTAAAAGCACTATGGGTACCCGCACGCGACATATCGGCCACGCGGCCGCCCGATCCGCTCCCGTGGCGGATCCCAGGGGCGGCAGGCTCTTCGCCATGCCGCGATTCCTTGTTGGCATAACACATCAGGTGTACCGCCACCGCGTCTTTGCTATCGCCGGTGTCATCACCGCGCTGTTCCTCATGCTTTTGGCAGTCTTGCCGGCGCTGTTCGCCTTCGACCCCAAACTTTCTAACGCCGTGCCCGCCTATAGCGAGGTGTCCGAAGAGGTCGTGGATGCGCTCGTCCATTCGAGCTCTCTCCCGCTGCTTGTCGCCGCAATTATATTTTCGATCTGGGGCGTATCGGTCTATCTGCGCTGTTTGGACTATGTGTTGCGCCGCCGCCTTGTTGCCATCGCCACCATCTGCGCCCTGTGGATGATCGAAGTCATTCTCAAGTACAAGTCGTTCACGCCGTTCTATGCCACCGTGCTGTGGTACCTGTACTACGTGCCCATGACGCTCATTCCGCTGCTCTACCAGTTGTGTGGTCTGCGCCTTGCGGGCCTGGAGCAACACCGCCTGGGTCGCCGCTACTGCGCTGCGCTGTGGATTGTGGCCATCCTGCTTATCGGATTTGTGCTCACCAACGATTTTCACCAACAGGTCTTCCGCTTTGACCGTACAAGCGACACCTGGAGCAACGATTACACGTACGGCTGGGGTTATTTCGCCGTCTTAGTGTGGACGGCCTTTAACTTCGTGGCCTTTTTTATCCTGGTGGGCCGGTCCTCGTCCTTTCGCATCCAGCGTTTCTCGGGCACGGCGGCGCTCGTACTGCTGGGTGGCGCATTCTTTGCCATCTCGTATGCGTTGCGCGTGCCCTGGGCATGGAGGCTCAACTTCTCGCTCGTCTATTGCGTTCTGTGCGTGGTGGCGATGGAAATCTGTCTCGATTGTGGTGTCATTCCGTCGTATCACGACATCGCCGGCATTTTCGACACCTTGCCGCTCGACCTCAAAGTTCTAACGCGCGACCTGCAGGAGGTCTATGCCACGCCGGTGTCAAAGCCAATGCCGGTAGGCGTGCGCGAGGAGTTGCGGACCCAGGAGCACGGCCACGCCCATGCCTTTGCCGTGGCGTCCGATCCCGATGTGATGTACCGTGCCTTCCCACTGCTGGGCGGATCGGCCCTGCTTGCCCAAGACGTGTCGGAGCTCAACGAGCTTAACCGTGAGCTGGCACATCGTCGCATGGAGCTGCAGCGTCAAAACGAGCTGCTCGCCGCCGACTACGACCTTAAGACGCATTTGGCAGATCAAGAGGCCGAGACCTTGCTGGTCCAAGACGTGGACCAGGCGATTGCCCGCGCGCTCGAAGGGATGTACGACCTGCTGAGCTCGCTGCCGCCGTTGACCGACGAGGCGTCTTCGCACGAGCGCTACCGCATGCTGCAGCGCGCAAAGATGCTCGTCGCCTATTGCAAGCGCAAGGGGTCGCTCACGTTGGCACAGCATGGGGAGAGCGGTTTTGATCGCGACCGCATTCAGCTCATTGCCAACGAGCTTGCAAGCGACCTGCGCACCATCGATGTCGATTGCGCCTCGATTATCGCCATACGGCGCCCGATGCACGCCAGTACGGTAAGCGCCCTGTACGACTGCGTGTATGACTTTGCGTTTTTTGCCTACACCACCGACCATCCGGCGCTTATGTATCACTTGGGCGACCATGACCGATGCAGTGTCGAGCTGCGCGCCACGCTTTTTTCCAACGACGAAGAAGATCTTTCGCAGACGCCCGCTGCGCAAGAGCTCGAAAGCGCTCTGCAAGGGCGCAACGTGGCATACCGCCTTGAGGGCGAGCCCGGCCAGCTGCGCATGATCGTCTTGATGCCGAGGGCGGGTGAGTGACGATGACGATTTCGCTCATCCTTCCCCAAATCGTTGCGCTCGATGTTGTCTTTGCCCTGGCTGCGTGTCTGCAGACGATCCACGTCCCGCTCATCGCATCGCGCCGCTCGTCCTATAACCGTAAGGTGGTTTGCGCCTACGAGGCGAGCCTCGTGCTTCACCTGATGATTTCGGCGCTCATCTTATTCGCGTCGTCTGGCTCGTATCTGGTGGCGCCGCTTGACGTTTGCGCTAGGGCAATGGGCGGAGTGCTGTGGCTCAATGCCGCGATCTTTGCCTATGGCGTGACGCTTATGGTGCACTATCGTCGCCTCGTCATGCTGCCCGAACTGTTGCTCGTTGCCGCCGTGACACCGCCGGTGGTTTTTGCCATGGGCTCGGCGTGGACCGTTGTCCTTATCGCAGAGGGAGCGTTCTTCCTGTTCCGCTCCATCGCGGCGCTCTTGATGGACGTCCGTAACCGCCAGGAGGATATCACCATGTTCTCGACGATCGAGACCATCAACGTGATTCCCGTGGGCATCCTGTATCTAGACCCGAGGGGCCGTCCGCTGCTCATGAACCGCTGCATGCGCAAAAACCTGGTGGAACTCTCTATGCCCACCGACCTAGGCGATATGAGCGGTACATGGAACGACCTGCGCAAACTCAGCATGCAAATGCCCGAAAGCAGTAGGAACCGTGTGCGGATTAACTTGGACCGTTTTGGTGAGGCTCGCGCGGTGATCGAGATTTCTCCCGCCGAGATTCGCCTATTTGTGCACGACGAGGTTATGGTTTCGGGACGCCTCTTTGAGCGCATTATCGGACTGGACGTGACGGAATACGCACACGCCTACGATCGCTTGGCGCAAGCCAACCACCTACTTGAGCTTGCGGGCCAAGAGCTCCAGTCCCAGATTGAAGAAGTTAAAAAGGTTGCCGACAATGCGGCCTATCTGCGTATGCGCGCCCGCGTTCACGATGTGATCGGGCAGCGCCTGTCCATTCTCCATCGCTATTTGGAGGAGGGGCGCCTGGACGACGAGTCGCTCGAGCAGATCGACCCGTTGCTACGCTCAATTGCCGCCGATTTGCGCAGTGGTGGTGCCAGCGAGCCTGCAGAGCAGCTGGGTGATATCGTCCATGCTTTTGGCCTGGTGAGTGTGCAGATCGATGTTGAGGGGGCGCTGCCTGAGGACGCGCGTGTCGCTGCAGCCTTTCTGCAGATTATCCGCGAAGCCTCGACCAATGCCACCAAGCATGCACAGGCCCATCGGGTCCATGTGCGCCTGTGGCGGGAGACGTCGGAAGACAGCGCTGTTGCGCGGATGACCGTTTCTAACGACGGCGCGCCTGCACCCGTATCGTATCGCGAGGGAACGGGTATCCCAGGTATGAGGCATGTCGCGCAAGATCTGGGTGGCAGCCTAGAGGTCCATGCCGCCCCGCTCTTTACGCTTGCGGTGTCCATCCCGCTCAACGCCAGCGCCACAGCTCAAAGGAGAAGCTCATGATCCGCGTCCTTATAGTCGAAGACCAGGCCATCCTGCGCGAGAGCCTGGCACGTTCCGTTGGCGACCAGCCCGATATGACCGTTGTTTCCGCCATTGCCGATGCTTCCGAGGCCTTGGGTGTCGCGCTCAAGGAGCGCCCGGACATGATACTGATGGACGTATGCACCGAGCATGATTCCAACGGCATCGTGGCGGCGGCGCGCATTAAAGAACAACTGCCCGAGTGCCGCGTCATTATCATGACCGGCATGCCCGAGATCACCTTTGTCGATCAGGCCCGCGAGGCGGGCGTCGATAGCTTTGTGTACAAGAACGTCGGTATCGACGAGCTGTTCGCCGTGATGCGCTCCACGCTGGCGGGCTATTGCACGTTTCCCAAGCCGCCCGAGAGTATTTTTTCGGGTACGGCGGCACTCGACGATGTTGAGCTATCGATTTTGCGCCTTGCCTGCGAGGGCAAGAGCCGTCGCGAGATCGCGGCCGAGCTGTTTATGAGTGAGGGCACCATCAAGCGTCGCATCTCGGAGATCCTGAGCAAGACCGGCTACGACAACATCATGCGCTTGGCCGTGCGCGCAGTAACGGAGGGCAGCATCGTTCCCAATATGGAGCGCTAGCGCTCGTTACGCATCGGCATAAAAACGGCGGGGCCGCAGGATTAACTCCTGCGGCCCCGCCTAACATGTGCGCGGATGTGTCCGCCAATCCGCGGCTATCGGTGTCTGCCGTTACGCGATGGTTGCGCTGTAGGAGGCGACGTCCTCGTAGGAATCGGTCAGGTAGGCGTCGATGCCGATGGTCGTGTTGACGAGGTCGTCAAGGCTATCGAGCGTGCCGTTCGAGAACGTGAATTCCTCGGTGGCGTTGGTGCCGGGCATCAGGTGAGCCGAGAACCAGGGTTCCTTCATGGTGCCGTTGACGTTGGTCTTGCCGGAAGGAGCGTAGAAGGTCAGGTCCTTGTCGCTCTTGTTGGTGATGTTGACGACAAAGCCGATGTCGCCCCAGTCGTCCTTGAACTTCTCGGTGATGGTGATGGTGCACAGATCGTCATCGGCGACGGTGACGGCGGGGGAGATTTCGACGCTCTGGACATCGTCGTCTTCGACGGCCTCATCGATCTCCTCTTCCTTCTCGGCCGCCTCGCGATCCTTCTTCACCGTGCCGGACAGATCCTTGTCGGACTTGGTGAAGATAAGCTTGTCGCCGTCCACCTCAAGGACGAGCTTGTCGTCCTTGAGCTTCAGGTCGTGCGACTCATCTTCGGCGGTGATCGTTACGGTGGTGGCGTCCTTGGCTTCCCATTTCAGGTCGGCGATTTCAAGGAACATATCGAGGACGCCTGTGCCGTCCTCGTCGAGGATCAGGACGCAGTTGAGGCCCCACTCCTTGAGCATATCCATGTACTCATCGGTGAGCTCTTCGCCATCCAAGGTTCCACCCGAGTACTGCCAGCTGCCGACGAAGTTGGCCTTGGGGTCCTTGCCGCCGCCGCTGCAGCCCGTCAGGGCAAAGGCGAGCGCCAGTACGCATGTCAGAAATGCGAGTACGGATTTTTTGAACGTTGTCTTCATGGTGTCCTCCTTTATCGAACGAAACCCATAGAAGCAAATGCGGGGGTGGCGGATCCCCCGCCAATTACCAGATAGAGGGGCTAGGGCCTGGGCGTTCCGCAGTTGCTGCAGAACTTGCCGCCGTTTTCGCTGCCGCAGTTGGGGCAGAACCACTTGGCCGGTGCCGGGGCGGGTGCGGGGCTGCCGCACTCGGAGCAGAACTTGCCGGTGTTGGTGGCACCGCAGCTGCAGGTCCATGCGCTGGCCGCGGGGGCAGCGGCAGGAGCCGGTGCGGGAGCGGGTGCCGGAGCTGGCTGTGGGGCGGCCTGCTGCTGTGCCTGGCCGGCGGCGAACAGCTGGCTGGCGTTCATGCCGCCCATGCCGCCTGCCATGCCCATGCCCATAAAGCCTGCCATCGCGCCGTTGGGGTTGGCGGCTGCCGCGCGCATCGCATCGCTCTGGGCGCTGGCGATGTTGGCTGCCGCCATGGTGGGATCGCGCATGACCGCGGCTTTCTGCAGGTCCTTGATCATCTGCTCGTCTTCTTGCGAGGCGGCGATGGAGTTGACGCCAAAGCTTACGATCTCAACGCCGCGCAGGTCACGCCAGTCGGCAGAGAGGACCTCGTTGAGCGCGCGGGCGAGCTCGGTGGTGTGGCCGGGGATGGCGCTGTAGCGGATGCCCATCTCCGAGATCTTGGCAAAGGCGGGCTGCAGGGCGGTGAGCAGCTCGGACTTAAGCTGGCTGTCGATCTTGTCGCGCGTGTAGCTATCGGTCACGTTGCCGCATACGTTGGTGTAGAACAGCAGCGGGTTGGTGATGCGGTACGAATACTCGCCGTTGCAGCGCACGGAGATGTCGACGTCCAGGCCAATGTTGTTATCGACCACGCGGAAGGGCACGGGCGAGGCGGTGCCGTACTTGTTGCCGATGATCTCCTTGGTGTTGATGAAGTAGACACGCTGGTCCTTGCCCGCGTCGCCGCCAAAGGTAAAGCGGCTGCCGATATTGGCGAAGGTCTCCTTGATGGAATCGCCCAGGTTGCCGCTAAAGACGCTCGGCTCGCTGCCGGTGTCAAAGACGAACTCACCGGGCTCCAGCGCGACTTCGATGATCTTGCCGTTTTGCACCACGAGCATGCCCTGGCCGTCGTTGACGGCGATGACCGATCCGTTGGAGATGACGTTGTCCTCGCCGCGCGTGTTGGAGCTGCGGCCGCCGGTGCGCTTGCTGCCCTTGCAGGCCAAGACGTCAGCGGGCATCGATTCGCAGTAGATAAATTCCTTCCACTGGTCGGCCATGACGCCGCCGGCAGCACCCAATCCAGCTTTCAAGAGTCCCATGGTGATCTTCCTTTCTCGTCAAAGGCCGGGTGGTATTGGTCAGGATGGTTAATCGTCCTTGTCGTCCTTCATGACAACGGTGGTCTCGGTGTGGCTGAAGGTGTCGTGCTTCTCGGTCAGGTCGAGCTCGCCACAATACTCATCGGCATGGGTTGCTTCGTTGGCCGTCTTGAGCTGGCCTACCAGTAGCACGTCTCCGATAATCACGATGATCAGCGGCGCGATGACGTTGATGAGGATGCCCTCGATATCAAAGGTGAGGTAATCCGGATCGAAGGCGTATTCCCCCATAAAGAGAATCTGGGAGAGGATAAATCCGATCACGAAGAACAGCACCGAGGCGATGGCGAGCTTGGACTTGGAGCAGGGGAGCTCGCCGACCAAGCGGCCGGTCTGGCCGTTCATGGCAAACAGGTAGCTCTTGCCGTTCCACGAGGTGGAGAGCATCCAGACGGGGAACAGGGCGTAGTCGCTGTCTTCCCAGGTGTAGTCGAGCTGCTTGCTTTCGACCGTGGCATCGTCGTATTCGTCGACGACGGTCTCGCGCAGGGCCGAGATCGTGCTTTCTTCCATACGGCGCTCGGCGCGCGCCTTGCAGGTCTCGCAGTCCTCGTCGTAACGGTTGGCGATGTAGCCGGGCATATATGCGACCGAGAACGGACGCAGCGCGTCGTAGTCAAACGGCTCGATGGCATCCATGTGGCCGTCGGGCATCTTGGACGATCCGTCGACGGGCACGCGCTTAAACGAGATATTGCCCTTGCGATAGGCATCGTAGTGGTCGGTGGTCGTGACGGTGCGGTCGGATTCCTCGGTCACGGTCTCGTTGGTCGCGTCAAAGTACACTTCGCCGTCAACGCGGGCGCCGTAGAGCCAAAACGGCACGTAGACACCTTGGACCTCGTCGATGTGGTTGCCGGTGACAAAGCTCTTGGGCAGCAAGATCTTGCCCTTGTAGTGTTCCTTGAGTGCGGCCGTGACGTCGTCGCGCCCGAGCTTAAACGGAATCACCAGGTCGGGCGAGAAGTCGCCAGAGAGCTGGCCGGGCGCCACGGCGGAGTTACCGCAGTACGGGCAGGTGGTGACGGCGACGGTGCCGTCGGACACGAGCTCGGCGCCGCACGACGAACAGATGTAGCCGGCGTTTTGAGCCAGCTCCTGCACGGCATCGTCGACAGCAGGTTTGGGAGCCGCGGCTGCGGCATCGGCTTTGGCGTCTGCCTTGTCCTGGCGCTCGCGATAGAGGGCCTCGACTTCTTCGACTTTAAAGCGCGAGTCGCAGTAGTCGCAGACGAGCTTTTGCTCGGCGCTGGCAAAGTGAAGGGGGCCGCCACACGCAGGGCACTGATAGTTAACGCTCTCGAAGGCCATGATCGGTCCTTTCCGTGCCGGAGGCTATGCGCCGATGGCGCCGCCGCAGTATTCGCAGCGCCCACTGGCATCGGGAATGGTGGTGGCTCCGCAGAAGGGGCAGGTCATCGCGGTCTTGGGGGCCTTGGCGGCCACGACGCTGTCGCGCGTCTCCTGGCGCAGCTGCACCAGCGCGTCGCGGACCTCGGTAGCCTGCCGCTTGGCCTCGCGGTATTCGATGGAGCCGCGCTGATCGATGGTGGAGTCGTTCACGCGCAGGTTGATCTCGGTAAAGTACGGCGTGTTGACGTGGATGGTCAGATTAAAGTCGTAATCCAGGTCGTAGCGCGGCGGGTTGTAGCTCTCGCGCTCGCCGTCCTTGGTCTCGCGATAGATCTCGGTGCGATGCTCGTCGATATCCATATCGCAGCCGAGTACCTGCGAGAACTCGATGATGTCGGGATTGGCGTCGCGCCAGCGGCTCTGCGAGGTAATGATCAGCAGGCCCGCGTCCTCATCGAGCATAATATTGGTGCGCCCGGCAGAAAGCGTGCGCGTGGGGTTGAACGAAGACAGGCGCTCGGCGTTGGCCTCGCGGTAGGCGAGTTGCTCACGGATATCGTCCGCGGTGCTGGAGCGATAGCCGTGAAAGTAGGGGGAGAGCTTGCCGGCGCACTCTTTGCACAGGTAGCCTTCATTGATTTTTGTCTTACCTAGAAGTCCCAGCTCGGTACCGCAAATCGCGCACTCTTTCTTCTCGAACATCTTGTCAAAGAAGCCCATGGCTGCCTCCCATCAACTGGTAGCGTGTGTCGCTTTTGATGATGGGGGAGTGCGCGATCCTTCGCGATACCCAGACGGCTCAAGGAGTCTCCACAACTGGGACACATGGCCCATTTTTGACCAGTCGTTGGGGACGTTCTTCGGCCACTCATTGGGGACGTACTTAAATGAGTGGTAGTTGGAGACACTCCTGGCCGAGCTAGAGATCGCGCGCGTCCCTTCTGGTCCATGCGGCTCAAAATCGCGGCGTGATGTGGACGGCTGGGGTCGAATTGGCAACATTTCGAGCCTGGCTTCGATATTGAGACTGGTTCTTTATTAAAATGGAATTCCAGACAATTGAGCGGCCGGGGGTTAACCATGAGGGGCATGGGAGACACAACCGCATATCTGCGTCGGGGCATTCGGGAGATTATATGCCTGGCGCTGTTCTTCTTCACGTTTTTGGCGTGCGAGTATCTCTTTGATGTGCGCATAGCCGAGTTCGTGCCATCGAGTGAGGTCGTCATCTACGAGAGCATCGTTGTCGGCGCGAGCGTGATTGGCTTTTTCGTGCGCCCATTTCTGTACTATCGCCTTCCCCAGACGATCGATGCGACGAGCGATATTACAGGCGTGCTGTTGGTATCGGCGTTGCTGCTGATGATTACGGCAGTGCGGTTTGAGGTAGTAATTGCCGGCGGCCTGGTGGCGTGCTGCGCGCTGGGCTACTGCGGATCGACTGCCCATGCAAACTTTGCGCGGCGCTTTGCGCGGACGCCCTGCTTGGCGCGTGCCGCCGCACTTTCCTACGCCATGGGCGTTCTGGTGCAGGTGCTCAACCACATGGTGATGCCTGCCGGCATTCCTCAGCAGGCTGTTCTGGTTGTCTGTGCGACCGCGCAGGTGGCGTCGCTCCACGGCGCCCGACGCGCCAAGCTGCGCGACGAGTCCGATCCCAGCTTTGAACCCAGTGTTGCCGGGCTTTCGGTAGATGCTTTGGAACATGGCGCCAAGTGGCAAGACGATCCCGAGGCAAAGGCGGCATTCCGTCGTGCCGTAGTTCGCCTGACCGTAGCGACGGCGTACCTTTCCGGCGTATTCGCCGCTCTCAACGCGGGCTTCACGACCTTGCATGCTGTCGGAGCCGTCGATTTGGGCGATTGGCCACGCCTGCTGCTTGTCGTGAGCTCGTTGGCCGCTGGCGCACTATTTGACCTGCACGGCCGTTCGTATATGAATATCGGCATGACATGCGCCGCCATACTGTCCACGCTTTCGTTTTTTGTGCTCATCGTCGACGGCAATGGCGGCAACGAGCTCGCTGCCACGATCATCTTTTATCTGGGCTCGGGCTTTTTCGTGGTGTTCTTTACCACAAAATATGCCGCCGTCTCGCTCTATGCGCGCTGGTCATATTTTTGGCCGTGCATGGGTCGCGTCGTCAACAACGTGTGCTCGATGCTCGTGACGGCGCCGGCGGTGGCGATCATCTCGAGTCAAAACGTGCTGGCTGCGGTCGGTGCGGCGCTCGTGATATTTGTGGGCATTGCGATTACGCTGCTGGGGCAGTTGGGGCAACGAGCCGATGATGTCGTGATGCAGGATGGCCTGCCGCTTGCCACCGACGATCTTGGTGGGGATCTTGCGCCCACATGCTCCGACCCCGAGCCCGTGGAGGCAGCGGAGCTCACGTCCGATGAACGCCTCGATGCTTTCGTCGCCACCTTTGGGCTTACAGAGCGCGAGCGCGATATTCTTGAGGTCTTGGTCGTTTCGGACCAGAGCGTTCAGGACATCGCCACAACGCTCTTCCTTTCGCGCTCCACGCTCTATCGCCACATTTCTTCGATCAACAAAAAGGCCGGTACCGCCTCGCGTGTGGCCCTTATCAACTTCTTCTGGTCCTGGACACCCAAGGACTAGCTAATCTCCCAATAAGTTGCGGTGGAATAGTCCCTAAATTAAAGTCACGGGGCTTTAAACAGGAACTATTTCACCGCAATTGCTGGGGGGATAGACTGCGGCGGCGGCAGAGGCAACGGCAGCGGCGTTGGCAGCTGTGGTAGTGGCAACGGCAGCTGGCAGGGTGTTTTCCGTCTACTTGCTACAGCAGCTCGCCGTGGCGGGCAATGTAGCGGCGCTTTGCCAGCTGGGTGAGCGCGATATAGGCGATAACGATGCCAATGAGCAGTCCAAAAAAGCTCGTGGGCAGCGGCATGAGGCCGAGCGCATCGGCGATGGGGCTTGCCGGCAGCCAGGTGACGAGCGCCAGGCCCAGCACGGTAAGAACGCACAATGCGGGCGCGGCGTGGTCGTGCGGGCTCGGCAGATGCGGGGAGCGCAACATGTGGACCACGAGTGTCTGCGACCACATTGACTCGACAAACCAGCCGCTCTGGAAGAGCGCAGCAAAGGTCGCCATACCCGCGACGTCGCCCGCGGCGGCAAGCTCGGACCAGCTTGCGTCCACGGCGGCGGGGCACACGACAAAGAAGAGCGCGGCGAAGGTCACGATGTCAAACAGCGAGCTCACGGGGCCCAGCTCGAGCATAAAGCCCTTGATGGACGCGGCGTCCCAGGCGCGCGGGCGGGCAGTCCAGGCGTCATCGACGGTGTCCCACGGCAGTGCGATGCACACGATCTCGTAGACCAGCGACAGCAGTACCAGCTGCAGGGCGCTCATGG
Source organism: Collinsella sp. (assembly GCA_048245415.1). Lineage (GTDB taxonomy): Bacteria > Actinomycetota > Coriobacteriia > Coriobacteriales > Coriobacteriaceae > Collinsella. The sequence continues at coordinate 52,620 of DBFBAP010000017.1, forward strand.
GCAAAAACGGCAAGAACAGGCTCGCGACGGTCACGGACAGCACATTGCCAAAGTTGGAGCTCACCGTAGTCTTGAGGTACTTGAGCAGGTTGCCGTAAGTGCGGCGGCCTTCGATGATGCCGCGCTCGAGCACGCCCAGGTCCTTCTGAAGCAAGATGATATCGGCGGATTCCTTGGCAATATCGACGGCCGAATCGACCGAGATGCCGCAATCGCTCGCACGCATGGCGGCGGCGTCGTTGATGCCGTCGCCCATAAAGCCCACGGTGTGGCCGAGCATCTCGCGCATGACACGTACCAGGCGCGCCTTCTGCAGCGGCGAGAGCTTGGCGAAGAGGTGGGTTTTCTCGGCGCGCTTGGCAAGTTCGGCGTCATCGAGCGCATCGATCTCGGAGCCGAGCAAGACGTTGCTCGCATCGATACCAATCTGCTCGCAGACGGTGGCGGCGACGCGGTCGTTGTCGCCGGTTAGGACCTTGACCGCCACGCCCTTGGCCTCGAGGGTGACGACGGCGCCCGCGGCACTTGCTTTGGGCGGATCGAGGAAGGCCAAAAAGCCCATCAGCACCATGTCGCACTCGTCGGCGATGCCAAACTCGCCCACGCAGCGCGGATTGGTCTTCTGCGCCACGGCAATTACGCGTAGGCCCTCGGCGTTAAGTCCGGCGATCTGCTTGCGAATCTGGGCGAGCTTCTCGTCGGTGAGCGGCTGGGCGATGCCATCAACCTCGACAAAGGAGCAGATCTCGAGCATTTCCTCGGCAGCGCCCTTGGTAACCATCTGGGTTTTGCCCTGGGCGTCGGCTACAACTACGCTCAGGCGACGGCGCGAGAAATCGAAGGGCACCTCGTCGACCTTGGTATAGCGGTCGCGCAGGCTCTGACCCAGCATGGAATCGGGCACGACGGCCGAGGGCGTTGCGTCGGCACGGTCGATTACGGCCAGGTCGATAAGGTTTTTGAGGCCGGTCTGGAAGAAGCTGTTCAAAAACGCATGGCGCAGCACGCGTGCGTCCTCGTTGCCATCGGTGTTGAGGTAGCGCTCGAGCACAATGCGGTCTTCGGTAAGGGCGCCGGTCTTGTCGCAGCACAGGACATCCATGGCACCCAGGTTTTGGATCGCCGGCAGCTCCTTGACGATAACCTGGCGACGGGCGAGGTCCTTGGCGCCCTGCGACAGGCTCGTGGTCACGATGACGGGAAGCATCTGCGGCGTGATGCCCACGGCCACGCTCGTGGCGAACAGCAGCGCGTCGATGACGTTGCCCTTGGTGGCGGCGTTGATGGCAAAGACGGCCGGCGCCATAACGAGCATGAGGCGTACGAGCAACATGGAGACGCTCGAGACGCCGCGGTCAAACGCGCTCTTCTCGCCGCGCCCGTTGAGCATCTTGGCGATGCCACCCAGGTAAGTATCCGAGCCGGTGGCAACGACAAGCGCCATGGCGGTGCCGTTTTGCACGGAGGTGCCGGTAAAGACGATGTTCTTGCAGGCAGAGAGTGGCAGCGCGGAGCCGTCGGCACCCTCGACGACGGTGATGGCAGTGGTCTTCTCGACGGCCTCGCTCTCGCCGGTGAGCGCGGACTCAATCACAAACAGATCGCGCGCGGTGATGACGCGGGCATCGGCCGGCACCATATCTCCGGCAGAGAGGCGGATCACATCACCGGGGACGAGCTCGTCGAAGGGGATCTCGACGCGCTCACCGTCGCGCAGGGCGGTGCAAGTGTTGGAGACCAGGTCCTTGAGGGCCTCGGCCGCATTGCCGCTGCGGGCTTCTTGGATAAACTTCATACCGCCCGATACCAGCAACATGACGCCGATGACGATGACCGTGGAGGGGTCGCGCTGTGGTTCGGGCACGGCGAGCACGTCGATGTAGAGCGAGACCAGCGCGAGCGCGGCGAGGATGCCGGCGAAGGGATCGATGAACGCGTCGGCGATGCGGCGGGCGAGCGTTTTGGTCGTTGCCTCGATGGTGTTGGGGCCGACGGCGTTCAGGCGCTCAGTTGCCTGCTCGACGGTGAGGCCGTTTGCCGTGGCGTCAAGCAGTACGAGGGCGTCCTCGGCACTATGGGTGGCGGCGAATATGGTGTTCTTGGACAGGCCGGTATGAGCGGCAGGGCGCGCCGTGCGGCGGCGCTTGGAGATGGCTTCGAGTACCGTGACGGTTTTGAGCATCAGCATAGGGTCCTCCTTGTTGAGGGGAGTTAGCGTACGTGTCGTATTTGCTTCAAAAAACCTAGATGTCGCTCACGTCAAGCTCTTGAGCCCACAAAGGGTGCAGCGCGCCTTTGCGGTGGTTTTGGCGATCTGCCGGTGGCGTTTATGCGTGTGCGGAGTCCTCGCGGCGTGCCGAGGGCGACATGCAGGTTTTTCGACTAGGACTGCCTTCCATGGCACACCTCCTAAAGGCTGAGCGCAGCGCGCTTTGGGTATCTCGTACCCCTTTTTAATCCGCCCGTATTCTTGATGAGGGGGTTTGACATGTCAACCCCATTGTTCGGAAAACCATTCCCCCTGACAAAGCCTTTACAGAATGCCGTGGCCCCAAAGCGCGCCCGCATCGACGCTTCGCCTGCGCTAAACTGGAAGGCACGTACGCGATTACGAGAGGAGCCCGCATGGAGGCTTACAAGCAAGAGTTCATCAAGTTTATGGTCGAGTCCGACGTCCTTAAGTTCGGCAGCTTTACGCTCAAGAGCGGCCGTCAGTCCCCGTTCTTTATGAACGCCGGCGCTTACGTGACGGGCTATCAGCTCAAGAAGCTGGGCGAGTATTACGCCCAGGCCATCCACGATAACTTTGGCGACGACTTTGATGTGCTGTTTGGACCGGCCTACAAGGGTATTCCGCTGGCCGTCGTGACCGCAATTGCCTACCACGAGCTGTACGGCAAGGAGGTCAAGTACTGCTGCGACCGCAAGGAGGCCAAGGACCACGGTGCCGATAAGGGCAACCTGCTGGGTTATGAGCCCAAGGACGGCGACCGTGTGGTCATGGTCGAGGACGTTACCACCAGCGGCAAGTCCATCGACGAGACCTATCCCAAGGTCAAGGCTGCTGCCGATGTCGAGATCAAGGGCCTGATCGTGTCCCTCAACCGCATGGAGGTCGGCAAGGGCGGTGTGACCACCGCTCAGAAGGAGATCGAGGCAAAGTACGGTTTCCCCGTCGCGAGCATCGTTTCCATGGCCGAGGTCGTCGAGACCCTCTACAACCACGAGATCGACGGCAAGGTCGTCATCGATGACGAGCTCAAGACCGCCATCGACGCCTACTACGAGCAGTACGGAGCACGTTAGTTACGGCGTTTTACCAAACGCCGTAACTGCTCGACGCTGCGCGGGCCGCATTTGGACAATCTGACGTTCAACTTCAAGGGCGCGACCAGAAGGTCAGCGCCCTTTCGTTTCACGTCACCTTGTCACAAATGCGACCCGCTCGCTGTCGTTGCCGAAACATCGGCGTTGCCGGACTAGTCATTGGGGACGTTCATAAATGACTACTCAGGAATGAGCGTGGATAATCTCCCGTTTTTGGCCTGTGTGCAGGCTCAAAGTGGGAGATTATCCACGCTCGCTTTAATTTGCCTGGGCTGCGATGCCTATCTAATCGGCTCGGCGTCTTCCCTGAGAATCGAAAGATACTCTTCATACCCGTACTGCCGGTATCTCTGTCTTGACTCGTCGAGCGGACGGAGGATACCCAATTCTTCAAATGATTTGACGAGCGAGCTCGCGGTACTCCTGCCGATATCGAGTTGGGCAGCGATGAATGCGGTGTCGACGATGGGGTGCTCTTCAAGAATGCCCAACAGCCTTTGCCCGTTTGCAGCAGTCCTTCCGAGATTTTCGGTAATGGTTGCTGTGGAACGGTTATGGAGGTCAACAAGGTTTTTTAAAGACCCTACCGAGTCCTTCGCACTCTCGAGAAGACTGTTGCAGAAAAACTCTATCCATTCCTCGTAAGTGCCTCTCTCCCTTACGGATGTGAGTTGCCGGTAGTACTCGCTTCGGTTTTTCTTGAACTGGAACGATGGATAGAACAAGCAAGAATGAAGAACGCCATCATTGATGAGCATAAGTGTAATGAGAAGCCTGCCCAGGCGACCGTTTCCGTCTAGGAATGGATGGGCAGTTTCAAATTGGTAATGGACGAGCGCCGCCCGCACAATCGGATCCATTTCGACTTGAGGCTCATTGATAAAGCGTTCGAGGTCCTGGAGCGTGTTACTCAAATCTTCAATGTTTGGAGGGACAAACGATGCGGTTGCAATGGTGCAGCCTGAGGGGCCAATCCAGTTTTGTGAGGAGCGCAGCTCGCCTGGATTCTTCTCCGTTCCGCGCACTCCGTCCAGCAGGACCGCATGAACTTGCCTAAGAAGTCTCGTGCACAAGGGCATCTTTTTGAGCAGTTCTACGCCGCGGTCGACAGCACGGACGTAATTCACGACGTCTGCGACATCTTTATGATGGAGTTGTGTTTGTGATGGACTAAGTAGGTCGTCAAACGTGCACTGGGTTCCCTCAATTTGCGAAGAAAGGAGTGCTTCTTTGCGCACGTACATTGTCAGATACATGTCGGCGTTGGGAACAAAGTAGAGCATGCCTTCAAGCTCTCCAAGCTTTCGTGAGCATGCGGAAAGCGTGCGATAGGTTTCCTCGGTGAGGTTTAGCTGCCTCAATGATTGCAAGGGCGTTGGAAAAAACGAATAGTAAGCCAATTTCCCCGATAGATTATTGCGGAGCGTTCCCTGGCCGTTCTCCTCGATTTGCATCGCGCCCTCCATATCTTTAGTGCCGGAAACTCGTTATTAGGCTAATCATATCAATTCTAATAACGAGTTTAATGATTAAATAGTTATTAGAATTGATATAAACAATCTAATGATGAGAAGTCGTTATTACTTGACCATGGAGCTCGGCTTGGTACAGGGGGGGGGTCATCCAAAATGAACGTGGATAATCTCCCGTTTTTGGCTCGGTGACGGCCTCAAAGTCAAAGTGGGAGATTATCCACGCTCGTTAGTTAAGCGTCCGAAAATCCACACTCGCCAAACCTACCAAAAAGGGACGGGTTTATTTTGGCACGTTTCGGTAGGTATCAGGAGGTGCCAGGAGCGGGGTGGCGGCGGGGTGCCGCTGCGAAAAGAAGTATCGGGTTTGGCGTGCCCGCTTCTGCCCGTCCCGCGCGTGGGCGATACTCGGCTTATCGAACCGCGATGCAAAGGAGATGCTCATCCCACGAGCACTACCGGGAAGGGCTTGCGATTCGAGTCCCCACCTTAGCATTTGAACCATTTGGCACTATAATTACCGTAGGCATGCGCACAACGTTGCGCTTAATCAAGAGGAGAAAACGTATGGGTCTGTTTGATATGTTCAAGAAGAAGGCTGAGCCCGCGGCTGCCGCTGCTCCGGCCTCCATCTCTGCTTCTGCCGGCGCCGACGTGCTGTGCTCGCCCGTCAAGGGCAAGGTCATCAAGATGGCCGACGTGCCCGATCCCGTCTTTGGTGGCGAGGTTCTGGGCAAGGGCTGTGCCGTGTGGCCCGAGGACGATCTGGTCTACGCTCCCTGCGACGGTAAGGTGACCGTCACCATGGGTCACGCCGTGGGCCTGCAGTCCGATAGCGGCATCGAGGTTCTGGTGCACGTTGGCGTCGATACCGTCAACATGAACGGCGATGGCTTCGAGGGCTTCGTCAAGGCCGACGACGTTGTGAAGGCTGGCCAGCCCATACTCAAGATCGACCGCGCCAAGATCGCCGCTGCCGGTTACAAGGACTGCGTCGTCGTGGCCGTGTCCAACACCGCCGAGTTTGCCGATGTCGAGCTCACCGTTGAGGCAGAGTCCGCCGTCGCCGCCGGTGACGCCATCGTCAAGGTCGTCCGCAAGTAAACTGCGGCATCCAAAGGCTGTGCGAGGGTGGTCGGGTTTTCCGGCCACCTTTTTTATTGCACCGCGGGAAAGCGTTTTATTGCACGTTGGGTGGGCTTGCAAACCGTTCGGACGCTAAAACGAACCGACCGCGCCTTCGCGTTGCCGAGGGTGTTCATAAGTGGATAGTATGGGCTTACTTATTACAACGTGCGCCGCGTCTGGGAAGCGCAGTGCCGCTCATTGGGAGGAACAACATGAAAAAGAAGCTGCTGCTTGCGCCCCTCATGGCCGTCTTGGTTGCATGTGTGGTCGTGCTTTCCGGCTGTGGAGGTCCTTCGGTTGAGGAGCTCATCACCGAGGATCTTACGACGCAGTTTGACGAGGTCAAGAACGGTGGCGACGACTTCCTTTCTGGTCTGGAGGAGGCTTCGGGCGACGAGTTCGAGCAGCTGGGTATCGATCCCAAGGAGTATGCCAAGACCTATCTCGAGGGCTTTGACTACAAGATCGGCGACGTGACGGTCGACGAGGACAAGGGTGTCGCGACCGCCGAGGTCTCTATCACCTGCAAGTCTATGAACAAGATCGTCGAGGACTTCTCCACCCAGTATCAGGAGAAGGTCGCCGCGCTTGATACGGTTCCTTCCGATGACGAGCTGTACAAGATGGCCGGTCAGGTTATGGTCGATGTGACCAAGGCCACCGAGCCCAGGAAGACCACGGTTATCTTCAAGTACACCTGCAACGACGACGGCGAGTGGTCTGCCGACGACTCCGTCAACTCCGAGATGATGGATGCAATGCTGAGCTAGTTCGTTGCGGCGTTTTACCAAACGCCGCAACTGCTCGACGCTGCGCGGGCACCAGAGCGACAACTTGTCATTCAAAGAGGACGGCATGACCAGAAGGTCTATGCCGTCCTCTTTTCATGCCAATTTGTTCGCTCTGGTGCCCGCTCGCTGTCAGTCCTCTACCTGCGGTGTTGCCATTGTTGGGGTAGTCGTTGGGGACGTTCTTAAATGACCAGGCGGCAGCTGGGGACGTTCTTTTTCTGCCGGCAGTTGGGACACTCCTTGTGCCAGCGTTGCATCGAGTGCTTGGGAAGATGCGACCCGGTTTTTGGCCGAATAGTGGGTCGCATTTTCCGGATGGGGTGGGTTGCGGAAAGTGCGACCCGGAATATTGTTCTGAAACGGGATGCGGTTTCCCTGATGTGCCTCAAGCGGAAAGCGTATCCCATTCCGGAGCTCCAAAACGGGATGCGGTTTCCGCGCGGAAGAATTGCCGCAGCTGCGTTAAGCAGTGTCGCTCGTTACTCGCCCAGCACCAGCGCCGCGAGCTCTGCCTGGGTGTCCACCACGTAGTCGGCGCCGGTGGCTTCCAGCTCTGCGCGGCCGCGGAAACCCCAGCTGACGCCCGCACTCTTAAGGCCGGCGTTGTGGCCGGTCAGGATATCGACATTGGAATCGCCTACGTAGAGCGTGGTCGCCGGGTCGGCGCCTAGCTCTTCCATCACATGCAGCGTGACGGGTGCTTCGGGCTTGGGCGGAAACGCATCGACACGGCCCTGCACCAGCGCAAAGCGCTCGGAACCAAAATACTTTTCGATAAGCAGAGCCGCCGAGACGTGGTCCTTGTTAGTGAGCACGGCAAGCTGAACGCCCGCGGCGCGCAAGCGGTCGAGCATCTCGATCGTGCCGGCATAGGGAGCGGTGTGGTCTTCCTTGTGCTCGCCGTAGTAAGCCCTAAACTCGGCAAGCGTCTGCTCAAACATGCGGCCGTCGCCTGCGTACTCGGCGGGCATAAAGCGCTCAACCAGCTTGAGCATGCCGTTTCCCACCTTGTAGCGGTACTCGTCAACAGCAAACGTGGGCCAGCCGTGCGCCTCGCAGGTATGGTTGCCGGCGGCCGCCAGGTCCTCGAGCGTGTTGAGGATGGTGCCGTCCAGATCAAAAATCACATGGGAAAAAGCTGCTGCCATGAAAGCTCCCGTCATTGGGTTTCAAAACGCACCCCATGATACTGGGCATGCGTGCCGGGCATGTTTGGAATCTGAATATCTTTAATAGCCCTGAGCCTTTGTCGTTAGCAAATTCTCGGCAGCTGCTCTCCTACGAGCATGTCGAGGATGCGGGTCGAGCCCCAACCGGTACGTACGCGCACGGCGGGGCGGGTGCCCTCGGCAAGTGGCAGCACGCGACCGATGACGGCGGCATTCTCGCCGTAGCGGGCGGCGCGCATGGCGGCCAGCGCGGCATCGGCCTGCTCGGCCGGCACGACGGCGACCATCTTGCCCTCGTTTGCCACCTGCAGCACATCGTAGCCGAGCATCTCGCAGGCTGCCTGCACGTCGGGGCGCACGGGCACAGCTTTCTCGTCGATCTCCATGGCAACGCCGCTGGCCTGCGCAAACTCGTTGAGCGTCGAGGCCAGGCCACCGCGCGTGGGGTCGCGGAAGCAGCGTGTGTCGGGTGCTGCGGCAAGCACATCGGCAATCAGGTGGTTGAGCGGCGCGGCATCGCTTTCGATGGTGCTCGAAAACGCCAGACCCTCGCGTTGGCTCATGATGGCGATGCCGTGGTCGCCCAGTGTACCCGAGACCAGGATGACATCGCCGGGCTGGCAGTTTGCGCCGCTGAGCGCCACGCCCGCAGGCACCTCGCCCACGCCGGCGGTATTGATATAGACGCCGTCGGCCCCGCCGCGCTCGACCACCTTAGTGTCGCCCGTGATTATGGACACGCCCGCCTCGCGCGCCGTCTCGGCCATCGTCTGCACAATCTGGCGGAGCTTATCCATGGGATAGCCCTCTTCAAGGATAAAGCCGCACGACAGGTAGCGCACGTTGGCGCCCGAGGTCGCGACATCGTTAACGGTTCCGCACACGGCGAGGCGGCCGATGTTGCCACCGGGGAAGAACTGCGGCGAGACTACAAAGCTGTCGGTCGACATGGCGATGCGCCCGCTCGCGGGCAGCGCGGCGACGCCGGCATCGTTGCCTTCGAGCAGCTCGGGCGAACCAAAGGCATCTAAAAAGACCTCATCGATGATGCGCTTCATCATCTGTCCGCCGGAGCCGTGGCCCAACAGGACGGTGCTATCGGTGATGCTATGGGACATATCCAAAACTCCAATCGTGGGAGGTGTCAGTGCGCGGGGGCGTTCGGGCTAGACTCGGTAACGGTAGTACGCCGCGCAGCTGCCTTCGGAACTCACCATGCACGGGCCGACGGGGTGCTCGGGCGTGCAGGTGCGGCCAAAGAGCGGGCAGCTGCTCGGCGTAATGGCTCCGCGCAGCACGTCGCCGCAGCGGCATCCGCGCGGCTCAACCGTCGGCTCAACGGGCACATCAAAGCGGGTACGGGCATCAAAGCGCGAGAATTCGGGACGAATGGCGAGTCCCGAAGCCGCAATCGACCCCAATCCGCGCCATGTGGTATCGCACGGCTCAAATACCTGCTCGACCAGCTGGCGCGCCACAGGATTGCCGTCGGCATTGACGCCGCGACGGTAGGCGTTGTCGATCGCGGGTTGCCCCTCAACAACCATCTGGACCAGCATGCAGATACCCTGCAAGATGTCGACCGGCTCAAATCCCGTTACCACGCCTGGAGTCTTAAACTCGTCGACCAAAAAGCTGAAGGGCGCCAAGCCCGTGATGGTGGCGACGTGGCCCGGCAGGATAAAGCCGTCGATGGCGGTCTCGGGGTCGTTGGCGATGGCGCGCAACGCCGGCGGCGTGGTCTTGTGGGCGCAATAGACCGAGAAGTTCAAAAGCCCGCGCGCCTCGGCCTCCAAGATGGCGGCGGCGATGGTGGGCGTCGTAGTCTCAAAGCCCACGCCCATAAAAATGACCGGGCGATCGGGGTTTTGCTCGGCAATGTCGAGCGCGTCGAGCGGGGAATAGACGATGCGGATGTCGCGTCCTGCCGCCTTTTGCGCAGCGAGCGAGGTGGATGATCCGGGCACGCGCATCATGTCGCCAAAGGTGGTGATGATGGCGCCGTCTATGTTGGCGAGCGCGATTGCGTGGTCGATGTCGCGGTTGGCGGTGACGCAGACGGGGCAGCCCGGGCCGCTCAGCAGCTTGAGCCCGGCCGGCATAATGGAGCGAAAGCCATAGCGCCCGATGCTCACGGTATGCGTGCCGCAGACTTCCATAAGGTTGATGGTGCGGTCGCCGACAAGCTCATGAATGCGCTCGATGAGCTCGCGAGCCAGCTTGGGATCGCGGAATGCCGAGAAATCGATACCGGAGCGCGCCGGCTGCTCGGGCGCCACTAGTAAGCCTCCGCCGGGTTGGTGGTCAGCTGGTCTTCTTCGACCAGCTCGGACATGGCATTAACAAGCTCGAGCGTTTCCTGTGCTTCCTGCTCGTCGACAATCTGGATGCCAAAGCCGGCGTGTACGAGAATATAGTCGCCAACCTGCGCCGTCGGCACGAGTCGCAGCGACACGGGGCGCTCGATGCCCATCATGTCGACGGTGGCCTTGAGGTCGTCGTCGCGTTTGACTACTTTACCGGGAACGGCAAGGCACATATTGTTCCCCTTTTATACGCTTTGCGCTGGACGGGCGCTCAATAATCCATCAGTTGATGGTAGCGCTCGCGGGCGCTGCGGGCAAACGCGCTACACCTGTGAGACGGCGGCTTGCGGGCTGGCCGAACAGCCTACTGCGATGCAACCTGCGCAAGACGAGCGCTTGCGACTGCCGCCTGACCGTAGGCGATGCAGCCGTCGTTAACGGGCACGGTTTGGGGAATCAAGACAGTGAGACCCATGCTTTTGAGCTCGCGGGTGAGGAGCTGGAGCAAAAGTCGGTTCATGAACACGCCGCCCGAGAGCGCGACGGTATCGATGCCTTCGCGCGCGCAGATTTCGCGTGCGATTCGTGCCGAAGAGCGCGCGATGGCGATATGGAAGTCGAGCGCGAGCCTGTAGGCCGCAGTGCCGGCCCTGGTTCCCTCCAAAAGCGCCTCAATAAGCGATCTGGAGTTTAGAACATGGCAGGCGTCCGGACGGGATGATTCGGTTACGGAAAAGCCGGCTATATTGCCGGCGGGGCAGGCACTTTCACTGCTGAGTGCGCGCCAGGCGGCAGCCTCAAGCTCGATGGCGGGTTCGCCCCCGTAGGTTGCCTTGTCGCAGATGCCCAGAATTGCTGCCGCGGCATCAAAGAGACGCCCCATGCTGCTGGTACGCGGGCTGTTGATGCCGCGCTCGATCATGGTGGCTGTCACGCTGCGCGTTTGTTCGTCGAGGCTGTCCAAAAGCCGAGCGGCACCTGGGTGCTCGAGCAGGCCGAGCTCACTGAGCAGGGCGAAGGCGTTGCGGCGGGCGTCGCGCACGGAGGCCGCCCCACCGGGGAGCGCCCAGGTGCGCAAATGCGCGGCGCGCTCAAAGCCGCCAAGGCTGGCAACAAGAAACTCGCCGCCCCAAATGGTCCCATCGGTGCCGGCGCCGGTGCCGTCAAAGGCGATGCCAAGGACGCGCGCGTCGGTTGTAAGCTGGCCCGCGGCGATGGCCTCGGCCATTACGCTCGCGATATGCGCATGATGGTGCTGCACCTCGACGAGCGGCAGATTGCATTTTCGCGCCTGCTCGCGCGCCCACTGGCCCGATAGATAGCTGGGGTGTAAATCGCAGGCCAAGGCGGCGGGCGCCAAATCAAAGAGATCTTCCAAGCGCGTGCGCGCAGCGTTCCAGGCATCGAAGGTCCCGCCGTTTTCAACATCGCCGATATGCTGCGACACAAAACAGGTTGCCTCGCCGTTCGTCCCTTCACGCGTGAGCGCAATCGTGGCCTTTTGTTGTGGCCCGCAGGCGAGCACGCAGGACGGAGCGCGGTCGAGCGCCGGCAACGGCAGCGGCTGGGGTGCATATCCGCGAGCGCGGCGAACGGGCATAACGGCGCCGTTGACCACGCGCACCACGGAATCGTCATAGCGCGAGAGAATCGCGCGATCGTTGCCGAGCAACGCGTCGGCGATGCCGGCGGCAACGAGGTGTTCCCAGGCAAGGTCGTCGTCGGTCTCGATGGGTTCTTCGCTTAGGTTTCCGCTGGTCATGACGAGCGCGTGCATACCGCAGGCTTCTGCCGCGGCAAGCAACAGATGTTGAAGCGGCGTATAGGGGAGCATGACGCCGAGCTCAGGAAGGTCGCGCGCGACGGACGGCGCGAGCGCGAGGGCGTCGGGGGAACTGCCGTTGCCCTCGTCAACAGTGCGCCGGCGCAGCAGCACAATGGGGCGGATGCTGCCGGCGAGCAGATCGCGTTCAGCATCGTCGATATGACACAGGCGCTCGGTATCAGCAAGACTGCGCACCATGACGGCAAGCGGCTTATTGCTGCGACGCTTGCGACGGCGCAGCTCGGCCACCGCCTGCTCGTTGGCAGCGTCACAGGATAGATGGAATCCGCCCAGGCCCTTGATGGCGACGATGCCACCGCTGGCCAGCAGCTCAACGCAGCGCTCGATGATAGCGTCGCTGGCCTCGCGTGTGGTGCCGACGGTCGGTGTCGCGGACGAATTCCCGCACGCATTGCCGTTTACAGCCTCGCGCCACGTAATATGCGGCCCGCAATCAAAGCAGGCATCGGGTTGCGCGTGAAAACGCCGGTCGAGTGGGTCGGCATACTCCGCGGCGCACTTGGGACACATGGGAAAACAATCCATCGAGGTGGCCGCTCGATCGTAAGGCAGCGAGCGGATGATGGTAAAGCGTGGGCCGCAGTTAGTGCAGTTGATAAAGGGGTAGTGATAGCGTCGGTCGGCGGGATCGAACAACTCGCGCAGGCAATCGTCACAGGTGGCGATATCGGGCGAGACGAGCGTCGTGTGTGCGGTCTGGTCCTGCGACGCCACAATGTGAAAGCCCTGCTCATCGGCAGCGCTCCAGCCGCCAGGCTCCAAATCCGCAATATCGACTCGCTCAACGCGAGCTGCCGCAGGCGCATGCTCAGAAAGCGCGGCAACAAAAGCATCGAGCGCATCGGCCGGAGCGTGCGCCTCGATATGCACGCCGTCGCCCGCATTGAGCACCCATCCGCAAATGCCATGCGTCATGGCCTCGCGATACACAAACGGTCGCATGCCAACGCCCTGCACAATGCCCGTTACATGGATATGCGCATGTCGCATGCGACCCTCCTTCGTTGAAATGTGTGCTGTTACAGCCCCAGGCTCTGCTTGGTGGCGGCGCACGTGAGCTCGCCGTGCTTAACGCCGCGCAGGCCCAGCAGGCGATCGGCTAGTTCGTAGACGCGCTCGCCGCGACCCTTGAGCGCCAGAATCTCCAAGCAGTTGTGGTGATCCAGATGCACGTGCATGGTCGATACGATCTCGTCGGTGTAGTCGTGCTGCACTTCGTCCAGACGGCGCGTCAGGTCGCCGGTATGGTGGTCGTAGATCATGGTGAGCGACCCGATAACATGCTCATCGGGCGTGCGCATCTGCTCCTTGGCGATCGAGGCGCGAATCAGGTCGCGCACGGCCTCGGAGCGGTTGGCCACGTCGCCGCGGCGCGCGATCTGTTCGTCAAAACGGCGCAGCAGGTCGTCCGGTGCGGTAACCGAAAAGCGGACCAGCTCGGAGCCGGAGCCACTACAGTGGCAACCCGCGTCACCGTCCGCCCCGTGCAGATGCTCGTGCTCGTACCCGCAGCCGTGCTCGTGTTCGGTCACCTTACACCAGCTTCACGGAGCCGACGGAGTTGTGGTCGGCCTCGATGGCTTCCTCGTAGCCCTCGAGTGCGTCATGGGCCTCGTGCAGCGCGGCCATGGCGGCCTCGAGCTTGGCGCCGATGCGCTCCATGTCAAAATTCTCGGTCGCATGCAGCAGCTGATGGCTCCACTCGTGAGCGAGCTCGATGGTGTCGTCGACCTGCTTGACGCTCATGGCAAGCTGGCTCATGTTCATTCCAACATCATGCATGGGAAATCTCCTTTTGTATGGGGCGGTTCAGTGGTTCAGATTTTACTACGCCCGCTCTGCGCGCAGTTGCATAAGAAAACGGGTACGAGTCTGTGCGACCCGCACCCGTTCACTGGGGGCTGTTTGTGACTACCATACTATCCGTGGTTGCACTCGGTGCATCCGGCAGTCCGGCGAGCGGTGCAAAACCGCTCATGGACGGCGGGTAAGTAACAAGCGTATTACAGATGCTTCTCCAGCAGCGCCTGCAGCCTCGCCTTGGGCAGAGCGCCAACCGAGCGGTCAATCTCCTCGCCGTTCTTAAACACAATCAGCGTGGGGATGCTCATGACGCCATACTTCATGGCCAGGTCCTGGTTGTCGTCGACGTTGCACTTGGCAACGGCGAGCTTGCCCGCCAGTTCATCGGCAACCTCGTCAACGATGGGCGAGAGGGATCGACAGGGCCCGCACCACGGTGCCCAAAAATCGACCAGAACGGGCAGACTGTCGTTAACGATGGAATCGAAGTTCTCGGGGGTAATCTGATTAATGTCAGCCATGGTGACCTCCATAATGCGACGCGGCTCGGCCGCGTAAAACTCAGTACGACCGTGCTTATACCCAGCCGCCCGCAAAGCAACCACTCGCGGGCAGCTCTTTTATATAATGGTGGGCACGCAAACGATTGGAGAGCGCATGTCCACGTCACAAAGCCAGAAAAAAGAAGCCATCGCCCAGGCGGCCGAGCAGGAGCTCGCATCGCTTGCGGTCCGTGGCGTGCGTATCGCGGGCAACGCGTGCTCGCCGATCGTGCTGGTCAAAGGCGATTTGGACGAGGCCGAGCGTTCGGGTGGCGAGCTTGCCGCCGGCCCGGATGGCGCGGCGTTGCGCAAGGCGCTTGGGGCCATCGGCTACGCGCCCGAGGATTTTTGCGTGCTGTCAAGCGTCGCCGGCGTGGGTGACGGAGCGGTCACGGTGGGCGAGACTCTGCCGTGCGAGCTGTTCCGCGAGGCGCTCGAGGCCTTGGACCCCGAGGCGGTCCTGCTGCTGGACGATCGCGCGGCCGATACCATGCGCGAGACCTACGCCGATATGCTCGTGGCGATCGATGACTTCGACACCGCTATGCTCAAGCCCGGCCTGGTCGCTCATGTGCAGGGCCGCCGCGTGCTCGCGCTCGACGGTTTTGAGGCGGCGCTCACCGACAAGGCCGCCAAGCAGCGCATGTGGGCATACATCAAGCAGCTGACCCCGGCGGCCGCTCCGCTGTAGCGGATTGGCGCCGGCGAGCGATTGTCTGGCGGGCAAGGCACGCCTCGAGATCGGCACCGCACTTCTACATCACAGCGCGCAGCTCAAACCGATCGCCGTTAATGCGGAACTGACAGTTGCCGTTCATGCGCTCCACGGCAAGTTTGATGCTCCTGGTGCCAAAGCCGTGGCCCGCATGCCGGGTCACGGGCATGCCGTCGACCATGCGCGGCGCGCGGTCAAACGTGTTGGAAACTAACAGCAGCAGCTGGCCGTCCTCTAATCGCAGGTCAAAGTCGACGAATCGCTTTCCTTGGGGTGCGGCGCTTGCGGCGGTGATAGCGTTTTCCAAGGCATTTGAGAGCACGCTAAACAGGTCGGCGTCACCTACGTGGATGGTTTCGGGTACGGCGGCGCGCAGGTTGGCGGTAATGCCGTTTCTGTTGATTTCCGAGTTAAATGACGAAAGCGCAATGTTTACCGTCTCGTTGGCGCAGAAGCGGCGTACGGCGGTGCGGTCGCCGGCTTCGCAGAGTTCGTCGATGCGATCGAGCGCCTCGTCGGTGTGGCCTTCCTCAATTAAAGCGGCCAGGCCGCGTAGGAAGTGGCGCATGTCGTGGCGAAGAATCGACAGCTCGCGCCCAGATTGACGCCAAGCCTCGAGCTCTTTGATGGCGACGCTGTCGCGGGTTTCGAGCATCCAGCGCTCTCGCTCGGCGGTTTCCTTTTCTTCGTATTCGCGCAGGTAAACGGCGAGAAACATAAGATAGAAGGCACAGAGCGCAAATGCCAAAAACTCAACCGTTACCACCGAGCCCGAGTGGAACAGCGTGGTGTAGACGTTGGTGGCATAGTCAAAGATGTAATAGACGAGCGGCAGGATTAAAAGGATGCCCAGCTCGGTGGTGCTTTTAATCGCCAAGCGCGGACCGATGTCGCCGGCCCAATGCAACAGGACGGCAAAGACGGCGAGTGTGGTCGCGATGCGCGCCAGATAGTACGCGATCTGAGAATCGGTTGCGGCAAATGCGGCGATGCCCATCCAATTGCTGAACTGGCAGCTCAGATAGGCACTCGTAATGCCGAGCACGGCAAGCAGCGGGCTCAGGCGGTAGCGCGCGCATAGGTAGATGGTAAGCGGCAGGTGCACGCCGAGCGGATAGACCTGACGGGCAAAAAGCTCTCCGCCGACGGCATTGGCGAGGCCAAATGCGCATCCAGTTACGGCACCGACCAGCACCAGTTCAAGCGCATGACGCCGGTTGATCTCGATACCGCACAGCGCCGCCGAGGCAAAGACGCCAAAGAGCAGCGTCGTGGCGTGGTGGATTGCCCAAAGGATCATTTCGACCGAGGAGACCATCAGCGCCTCCCGCCCTCGAAGCGCACCGCAAAGTAGGCGTCTTGGAATCCCTGCTTGCAGCTGCGCGAAAGCGGGATGCACGCGCCCGAGCGCATGACGATGTCCGTGCGGCCAAAGTGATCGATATTGCGCAGGTTGACCTGGTAGCTGCGGTGGCATTTAAAGAAGGTGGCATTTTGCGCCAAACGGTCCTCGACGCTGCGGAACGATTCGAGTGCCTCGATATCGCGTCCGTCGCGCAGGTGGAAGACCACGTGCTTGTTGCGCGCCTCGGCATATTCGATGTCGGACAGGCGCAGGGCGTGGTAGCCAAAGGACGTTTTGATTACGAGTTCGTCGGTTGCCGCCGGGCGCATGCTCGAAAGCTCGTCGAGTAACTGCGCCAGGCGTTCATAAGTTACGGGCTTGAGCAGATAGTCGAAGGCGCGGACCTCGTAGGACTCCAGTGCAAACTCGGGCGATGAGGTGAGAAATACCAGGCGCACGGCGGTATCGGCCTGGCGCAATTCGCGCGCGGTGTCCATGCCGTTGACGAGCGGCATGATCATGTCGAGCAGAATGATGTCGGCGCGCGATGCGGCATGGCGGGCCAGCAGGTCCTCGCCGCGCGTGACGAGCGCAACATCGACCGCCGTGCCCGTCTCGCTCGACCAACGGTCGATCATCCGGTGCAGTCTATCTAGAAAAGCGACGTCGTCGTCGCAGGCAATAATCTTGAGCATTCGGCCCCCTTAAGTAGTTCGATTTTGCCACATCGGGCACGCGCCGCTTGCGGGGGTGCGGACCGTTTGCGCCCCACGGCGTGCAGCTCGCGCCAAGCGGTGTTGCGGTGGTGAAAGATGCCTCCTGCGCTATCGAGAGCTCGGCTATCCTCAGCTTGCCAGTTTGAAAATGGACCTGCCACATGATTGAATCTTTATTTCAACTTTACACCTAGGTTTACAGCTGTCTTGTCAGCTGTAAACCTAGGTGTCATACTAAAGCCCCAAGATTCGCCAAAAGAGAGGGGCCTTGATGGCACAGAGCGCGAACATGGATGCGTCGGAGCTTGCACGCGATATCGCGGCCGGCCTGGCATCGGCAACGACGGCAACGGAGCGTGCGGCACTGGTGCCCGCAGAGCTCGTCGAGGCCATTCAGCAACTAAAAACCCAACGTGACGTGGTGATCCTGGCGCACTATTACGTGGCGCCCGAGGTCCAAGCCGTTGCCGATTACGTCGGCGATAGCTTCTACCTGGCAAAGCTCGCCAAAAGCCTGCCGCAGCAGACCATCGTGTTGTGCGGCGTGGAGTTTATGGGCGAGAGCGCCAAGCTGCTCAATCCCACTAAGACCGTGCTGCTGCCCGAGCCGGGCGCGGACTGTCCCATGGCGCACATGGTCAAGCGCGAGACGGTCGACGCGGCGCGCGCCGAGTACGGCGACGACCTGGCCGTGGTGTGCTACGTCAACTCCACGGTCGAGATCAAGAGCTGGAGCGACGTGTGCGTCACCAGTTCCAACGCCGTTAAGATCGTGTCCGAGCTGCCGCAGCAGCATGTCCTGTTCATTCCCGACCAAAACCTGGGACGCTTCGTAGCCGAGCAGGTGCCGCAAAAGCACGTCATCCTCAACAACGGCTACTGCCCGCGCCATCACATCATCACCGTCGAGCAGATCGTCGACGCGACGGAGGCCCACCCCGACGCGCTCGTGCTGGCGCACCCCGAGTGCAAGGCCGACGTCCTGGCCGAGGCCGACTACATCGGCTCCACCGCCGGCATCATCAAGTATGCCGAGGAGTCGGACGCGAGCGAGTTCATCATCGTGACGGTCCGCGGCGTGCTCTACGAGCTCGAGCGCCGCTGCCAGGGCACCGGCAAGAAGTTCTATTTCCCCGCGGTGCAGCCCACCTGCGTCAACATGGATCTCATCACGCTCGAAAAGCTCGTGCACTGCCTGGAGACAGGCGAGGGCGAGGTGCAGATCGGCGTGTCGGACGAGGCTGCAGACCAGGCCAAGCTCACGCTCGACCGCATGCTCGAGTACGCAGCGCGCTAGAACAATGTGGCAGGAGGGACGGTCCCTTATGTCACATTCAAGGGAGAGGATTCCTGTGGAAACCAAGCAATACCCCGATATGGAGTGCGACGTCGTCATTGCCGGCTGCGGCGTGGCGGGCCTGTACGCGGCTCTTAACCTGCCGACGAGCACGCGCGTGATCATGCTTTCCAAGGGCGCTGTCGACGAGTGCGATTCGATGCTCGCGCAGGGCGGTATCTGCGTGCTGCCCGAAGGCTCAGACTACGATGCCTTCTTTGAGGACACCATGCACGCCGGTCATTACGAGAACCGCCGCGAGAGCGTCGACATCATGATCCGCTCGAGCCGCTCGGTCATCAACGACCTGCTGGCGATGGGCGTGGATTTTGAGCGCAAGGCCGACGGCAGCCTCGACTTTACCCGCGAGGGCGCGCACAGCCGTCCGCGCATTGCCTTCCATGCCGACATTACGGGCAAGGAGATCACGACCAAGCTGCTCCAGGCCGTTCGCAAGCTGGATAACGTGCAGATTTTGGAGCACGTGGCCATGACCGACATCCTGACGGGCGAGCGTGACGGCGCCACGGTGTGTGCCGGCGTCGTCGCCGTTCCCGTGGACGAGGACGATTCAGCTCGCCCCGCCGACGAGCTGGCAAATGCCGCCGAGGGCGTGCATGCCGGTAAGCCGTTTAAGATCCATGCCCGCCATACGCTGTGGGCGACGGGTGGCATCGGCGGCGTGTACGATCACTCCACCAACTACCCGCAGCTCACCGGTGACGCCTGCTACATCGCTCAGGGGCATGGCATTAAGATGGAGCACCTGGACTACGTGCAGATCCACCCCACGGGGCTGTTCTCGCCGCAGCCGGGCCGTACGTTCCTGATCAGCGAGAGCTGCCGCGGCGAGGGCGCGATTTTGCTCAACGCCGCCGGCGAGCGCTTTACCGACGAGCTTCAGCCGCGTGATGTGGTCGCCGCCGCTATTCGCGAGCAGATGAAGCAGGACGGTACCGAGCACGAGTGGCTGAGCTTCGCCCCCGTCGAACGCGATGTGGTGACCGGGCATTTTGCCAACATTCGCGCGCGCTGCCTTGAGGACGGCCGCGACATCTTGGACGAGCCCATCCCCGTTACGCCCACGCAGCACTACTTTATGGGTGGCGTATGGGTCGATAAGGACGGCCGCACCTCGATGCCCGAGCTCTACGCCGCGGGCGAGACGGCCTGCAACGGCGTTCACGGCAAGAATCGCCTTGCATCAAACAGCCTGCTCGAGGCGCTGGTCTGGGGTCGTCGTGCCGCGTGGTATATGCGTACCGGCGAATCGCTGACCGTGGAGCAGGCGGGCGATCCCGCGCTTGACGGGCGTCACCGCGCCCTGAGCGCCGATGCCCTTGCAATCGATGATTTGGCCCGTGCCGCCGGCACGCAGGCCGTGGAGGAGTAGACCATGAATCCCATTACCATGAAGCTCGTCGTCGATGATCTGATTTTGCAGGCTCTGCGCGAGGACATCACGTTTGAGGACGTGAGTACGGCGAGCGTGTGCCCCACGGCGCGCCCCGCTACCGTTGAGCTCATCGCCAAGGCCGACGGCATTATCGCCGGCCTGGATGTGTTTGCCCGCACCTTTGAGTTGCTGGATTCGCAGAGCTCGGTGCTGTTCGACGTTGCCGACGGTGACGAGGTGCACGCCGGCGACCACGTGGGCCAGGTGCGCGGCGATGCGCGCGTGCTGCTTTCGGGCGAGCGCGTGGCGCTCAACTATCTGCAGCGCATGAGCGGCATCGCTACCTATACATACCAGATGGCCGCGGTGCTCGAGGGCACCAAGACCGTGCTCGTCGACACGCGCAAGACCACGCCGGGCATGCGTGTGTTTGAAAAGGCGGCGGTCGAGATCGGCGGCGGCAGCAACCACCGCTACAACCTGTCGACGGCCGTCATGCTCAAGGACAACCACATCGATGCCGCCGGTGGCGTGACGCGCGCGATCGAGATGGCACGCGCCCATGCGTCGTTTACCACGACGGTCGAGATCGAGTGCGAGAACCTGGACATGGTGCGCGAGGCTGTGGAGGCCGGCGCCGACATCATCATGTTTGACAACATGACCCACGACGACATGGCTGCTGCAATTGAGCTTATCGCCGGCCGCGCCAAGACCGAGTGCTCGGGCAACGTGGACGCCAGCAATATCCGCGCGCTCGCCGACCTGGGCGTTGACTTTATTAGCTCGGGGGCGCTGACGCACTCCGCGCCGATTCTCGACCTCTCGCTTAAGCACCTGCGTCTGCTGGACGGTAAATAATGGACGCCCGCGAGCGTCGCCGTGCCATCATGGGCGTGCTCGAGGAAGCCAAGGAGCCCGTTTCGGGCAGCGCACTTGCCCGCGAGGTGGGTGTGAGCCGCCAGATTGTCGTGCAAGACATCGCTCTGCTGCGCGCCGACGGGCACGATATCGTGGCGACCAATCGCGGCTACGTGCTGCAGGAGGCCCCCAGCAGCCCCGCCGTGCCCACGCGTCTTGTTAAGGTGCGCCACGGTGTGGAGCAGGCGGGCGACGAGCTTACGAGTATCGTCGACGCGGGTGGCGCCGTGCTCAACGTGATCGTCAACCATCGTGTGTACGGTAAGATCACAGCCGACCTGGACATCCGCAATCGTCGCGATGTTGAGCGCTACCTGCACGATATCGAGAGCGGCAAGAGCTTTCCGCTGCTGACGGTGACCAGCGGCTACCACTTCCATCGCATTGCGGCGGAGGACGAACAGACCCTCGACGAGATCGAGGCGATGCTCAAGGAAAAAGGCTACCTAGCAGACCTGATGCCCTACGAAGACGATTTGTCCTAGTCGACGCCGCATCTATAAGTTGCGGTGAAATAGTTCCTAAAATCGGCATCCAAGACATAAAACAGGAACTATTCCACCGCAACTGCCAAGGGTCCCGCTCCAAATTAGCTGCCCACATATGCAAAAGGAGGCCTCCGCGGCGATGCGGAGGCCTCCTTTTTTGTGCACGGTGTACTTTTGAGTGTGCAGGTGGGGGAGTTGTTACTCCTCGACGATCTCGGTGATCGCGCCGGCGGGGCAGGCGTCCTGGCAAGCGCCACAGGCGACGCAGGAGTCCTCGTCAGCGACGGTAGCGACGTCCTGGAGCTCCAGAACGCCAGCGGGGCAGGAGTCGACGCAAACGCCACAAGCGATGCACTCGTCGGCATCAATTACGGGATGAGCCATGGTAGTTTCCTCTCTGTTGACCGACGCTACAGGCGATGCGCGCCGGTTTGATTCGGGCAAAAACATACCACGGGAGCGACCGTTTGCAATACCCTCTGGCCGGCATCTTCATACCGTTCGCCGAGTATGCCAAGGTTTACTAAAAAACGCGCAGGTGGGGCCGTTGAGCTGCGCAAATGTTAGCTAAAGGTGACTTGAAATATTGAGCTATTGAGCGCGCTTGCGGAAAGGGCATCCCGTTATTTGGCCGAAAAACGGGTCGCAGTTTCCGGTTGGGCCCGCTAGCGGAAACTGCGACCCGGTATCAGCTCTCAAAACGGGATATGGTTTCCGGTTGAGCTTTCAGACGGAAACTGCGACCCGGAATCCACGCTCAAACCGGGACGAGCTTTCCGCAAGGCAGCCCCAGGCACCCCCGGACCCAAACCTCAGCTATCTCTACATAGATCTCGATAGATTTGTCGAGAATTCAATCAGCGCATCTACCTGCGCATTTGAGAACCTAAACTCTCAGCAATAAGAAATCTTATATGAATTGACTTAGATTTTGTATATTCCGGCCCATAAGGGGATACACTACATCCTGAAAGACAAGCCGAAGCGCCGCGTGACAGACCGTCGAGGCGGCGCGAACGCACAAGAGAGAGGGAATTTCTAATGAGTAAGATTCTTGGTATCGACCTTGGTACTACCAACTCCGCAATGGCCGTCCTCGAGGGCGGTTCTCCGACCATTATCGTGAACGCTGAGGGCGACCGCACCACCCCGTCCGTCGTGGGCTTCCGTGCCGACGGCGACCGCGTTGTGGGTAAGGCCGCTAAGAACCAGGCTGTCACCAACCCCAAGAACACCGTGTTCTCCATCAAGCGCTTCATGGGCCGCAAGTACTCCGAGTGCACCTCCGAGATCAAGACCGTGCCGTACGAGGTCAAGGAGGGCCAGGGTGGCCGTGCCGTCGTCGACATCGAGGGCAAGGACTACACCGCCGAGCAGGTGAGCGCCATGACGCTCGCGAAGATGAAGGCCGACGCCGAGAAGTATCTGGGCGAGACCGTCACCGACGCCGTCATCACCGTCCCGGCCTACTTCAACGACGCCCAGCGTCAGGCCACCAAGGACGCCGGTAAGATCGCCGGCCTCAACGTCAAGCGTATCGTCAACGAGCCGACTGCTGCTGCTCTTGCCTATGGCCTGGACAAGCAGGGCACCGACCAGCGCATCTTGGTCTTCGACCTGGGCGGCGGCACCTTCGACGTCTCCATCCTCGACCTCGCCGACGGCGTGTTTGAGGTTCTGTCCACCTCGGGCGACAACCACCTGGGCGGCGACGACTGGGATCAGCGCGTCATCGACTGGATGGCCGATAAGTTCCAGCAGGAGAACGGTGTCGACCTGCGTCAGGACCCCATGGCCCTGCAGCGTCTGAAAGAGGCCGCCGAGAACGCCAAGAAGGAGCTCTCCGCCGCCCAGCAGACCACCATCAACCTGCCGTTCATTACCATGAACCAGTCCGGCCCGCTGCACCTCAACTACACGCTGACCCGCGCCGAGTTCGAGAAGATCACCCGCGACCTGCTCGAGCGCTGCAAGCAGCCTGTCACCAACGCCCTGCGCGACGCCAAGCTTAAGCTCTCCGATCTGACCGAGGTCATCCTCGTCGGCGGCTCCACCCGTATGCCCGCCGTCCAGGAGCTCGTCAAGACCATGACCGGCAAGCAGCCCAACATGTCCGTGAACCCCGACGAGGTCGTTGCCGACGGCGCTGCCGTCCAGGGCGGCGTGCTCACCGGCGACGTCGAGGGCATCCTGCTGCTCGACGTTACCCCGCTGTCGCTGGGCGTCGAGACCATGGGCGGCATCATGACCAAGATGATCGACCGCAACACCACGATCCCGACCTCCAAGACCGAGGTCTACTCCACCGCTGCCGACAACCAGACCAGCGTCGAGATCAACGTGCTCCAGGGCGAGCGCGAGCTTGCCCGCGACAACAAGTCGCTCGGTAAGTTCCAGCTGACCGGTATCCCGGCTGCCCGCCGCGGCGTGCCGCAGATCGAGGTTACCTTCGACATCGACGCCAACGGCATCGTCAAGGTCTCCGCTAAGGACAAGGGCACCGGCAAGGAACAGCAGATCACCATTTCCGGCTCCACCGCTCTGTCCGACGACGAAGTCGATCGTATGGTCAAGGACGCCGAGGCTCATGCCGAGGAGGACAAGAAGCAGAAGGAAGAGGTTGAGGTCCGCAACCAGACCGACAGCCTGTGCTACTCCACCGAGCAGACCCTCAACGAGCTCGGTGACAAGGTTTCCGCCGACGTGAAGTCCAAGGCCGAGGCCGCTATCGCCGACGCCAAGAAGGCGCTCGAGGGCTCTGACGTCGAGGCCATCAAGGCCGCCGGCGAGTCCCTGCAGTCCGTGGCCTACGAGCTGGCCCAGGTTGTCTACGCCGACGCTCAGCAGCAGACCGACGGTGCCGCCGGCGCCCAGCCTGCCGACGATGACGTCGTCGACGCCGACTACGAGGTTGTGGACGACGAGGACAAGTAATCATGTCCGCCCGTAAAGCTCGCACGGAGGCGGCCGCCGCTGGCGCCGCCCCCGTTGACTCTGAGGAGAAGGACGTGAAGATTCCCGTAGAGGCCGCAGACGATACCGAGGCCAACGAGGCCCCGGCCGCCGAGGCTGCCGAGAACCAGGTAGAGGATTCCAGCAAGGAGGCGACGATGACCGAGGACGAGATGGTGGAAGCCGCTATCCGCGCCGGTGAGGAAGCCGCCGACAACGACTTTAAGCTCAAGTTCGAGCAGGCCCAAAAGGAGCTCGCCGACGTGCGCAATGAGCTCGATGCTGCGGCAGAGGCTCAGAAGGCCGCCGAGGACAAGGCAAAGGACGCCACCGAGCGCACCGCCCGTCTGCAGGCCGACTGGGAGAACTTCCGTCGCCGCACCGCCAACGAGCGCATTGCCGAGCGCGAGCGCGCGACCGAGAAGCTTGTCACCGCGCTGTTGCCGGTGATCGACGATATCGAGCGCGCGATTGACCATGCCCGCAGCCAAGAGCTTTCCGACGACTTTAAGCAGTTCGTCGATGGCGTTGACGCGGTTCATGCCAAGCTGCTCGATGTGTTTGCGCACGAGGGCGTTGAGCCCATCGACCCCAAGGGCGAGGCGTTCGATCCGCTCGAGCACCAGGCTGTGGGTCGCGTCGAGGACGCATCGCAGTACGACGAGACCGTCAACGATGTGTACCAGAAGGGCTACCGTATGGCGGATCGCATCCTGCGTTCCGCGATGGTGACGGTGACCTACGGTGGCGAGAAGCGCCCCGCACCGGAGCCCGAAGCGGCGCCCGAGGATGCTGCGGCCGATACGGCCGAGAGCACCGAGGAGTAATTGAGAAGGGCCCCGGGGCAACACCCGGGGCCCTTTCTGGCCTAGTGCCATATGAAAGCATGGGCCGCCGCCCGCTGGGCGGCGGATGAAACAGGAGAGGAGCTACGATGGCTGCAGGCAAAACCTTCTATGACATCCTGGGCGTATCCAAGAGCGCCTCCGACAAAGAGATCAAGAGCGCGTTTCGCAAGCTCGCGCAAAAATATCACCCCGATGCCGGCGGCGACGAGGCCAAGTTCAAGGAGATCAGCGAGGCCTACGAGACGCTTTCGGACGAGAAGAAGCGCAAAGAGTACGACCAGATGCTCATGTTTGGCGGCATGCCGGGCGCGGGCGGCGCGTATGGCGGCGGCTACGGTGCCGGCGCGGGTGCCAGCGGCTGGGGCGACATCTTCGACAGCATCTTTAGCGGCAACGGCGCCTGGGGCAGCGATTGGGGCTCGGGCTTTGCCGGGGCTGCGGGCGCTGCCGGTGCCGGCGCGGGTCGCAGCCGTGCTCGCAAGGGCGGCGACCTGTCGCTGACCGTCGATGTGACGGCCGAGGACGCGTTTCGCGGCGTGACGCACAAGGTCACCTACCGCATTCCCTCGACGGGCGAGCAACAGACCATTACGGTCTCGGTGCCTGCGGGCGCGGTCGACGGTGGCAAGCTGCGCTACAAGCGTCGCGGCGAGTATGGCGTTGCCGGCGGCGAGCGCGGCGACCTGGTCGTGACCACGCACGTGGAGGAGCATCCGCTGTTTAAGCGTAAAGGTGCCGACGTGACTATGGAGGTACCGGTCTCGGTCTATGAGGCGGCGCTCGGCTGCACGGTGGACGTGCCGACGCCCGGCGGTGCGACGGTTCGTCTGAAGGTGCCCGCGGGTACCCAGACGGGCAAGAAGTTCCGCTTTAAGGAAATGGGTGCGCCCGACGTTAAGCACCGTGGCCGCACAGGCGCGCTGCTCGTCGAGATCAAGGTGCAGGTTCCTACGAACCTGTCCGACGATGAGCGCGATGCCATGACCAAGCTGCGCGAGGCCGACACGCGCGACTACCGCGAGAAGGTCAACCGTTACAAGGCGACGTACTAGGGCGGTCGCGGCGCACGCCCACGCCCGCGGGCTTATGATGGACGATAACGAGACGGAAAGGGGTCAGGTAGCATGGCCGAGGACAATAGGAATAAACCGCTGTACATGATCAGCGTGGCGGCCGAACTGACCGGCATGCATCCGCAGACTCTGCGCGTCTACGAGTCCAAGGGCTTGGTGAACCCCCAGCGCTCGGGCGGCAACACGCGTCTGTATTCGCGTGCCGATATCGAGCGCCTGGAGCTCATCAACCAGCTGACTGACGAGGGCATCAACCTTGCCGGCGTGGTGCGCATTCTCGATATGAAGGAGCGTGCCGAAGAACGCGAGCGCGAGAACGAAAAGCTCCGCGCCCGCGTGCGCCAGCTCGAGGACGAGCTGCACGAGTACAAGATGCAGAAGAAGATTACCGCCCTGGCCCCGCGCGACGGCTCAGTCAACCCCGAGCAAGTCATGCGCAAACTTTTGGGCGCAGGCGGAGATCTCTAGGTTACGCCGTTCTGCCGAACGGCGTAACGGCTCGACGCTGCGCGCCGCCCAGAGCGACAATTTGCCATTCAAAAGGCAAGCCATGACCAGAAGGTCTATGCCTTGCCTTTTTCATGCCAACTTGTTCGCTCTGGACGCCGCTCGCTGTCCGTCCTCTGCCTGCGGCGTTGCCTTGCTCCGGATACGGTAGGGTAGTCATTGGGGACGTTCTTAAATGACTAGTCGAAAGGGACACTCTTGCACCAAATCTGCCGGCCCTCGCCGGGTTCGTACCTTACTTTACCGAGATAAAGTGAACGTGCAGATTCGTAACCCACTCGCAACCGTTCTATGGCACGATATTGAACGAATGTATGCTATGCGCCCAAATCTTTTGGGCAGAGTGGGAGACAGTATGGTTAAGCTGTACGAGGACGGCATCTACCTGCGCGGTGGCAGCGAGGTTGTGCCTGAGGCCGAGGCTGCCGAGCGCGGTATTACGCAGACGCCCGAGGATGCCAAGCGCGGCACCATCGCGTATTCGATCCTCCAGGCACACAATACGTCCGGCGACCCCGAGGCGCTCAAGATTCGCTTCGACGCCATGGCGAGCCACGACATCACCTTTGTCGGCATCATCCAGACGGCGCGCGCCTCGGGCATGGAGCAGTTCCCGCTGCCCTACGTGCTCACCAACTGCCACAACTCGCTGTGCGCCGTGGGCGGCACCATCAACGAGGACGACCACGTCTTTGGTCTCTCGGCTGCCAAGAAGTACGGCGGCATCTTCGTCCCGCCGCACATCGCCGTCATCCACTCCTTTATGCGTGAGAATTTCGCCGGCTGTGGCAAGATGATCCTGGGCTCCGACTCGCACACCCGCTACGGCGCTCTGGGCACCATGGCCGTGGGCGAGGGCGGTGGCGAGCTGGCAAAGCAGCTGCTGCGCGACACCTACGATGTCGCCTATCCCGGCGTCGTTGCCATCTACCTCACGGGTGCCCCGCGCCCCGGCGTTGGCCCGCACGACGTGGCGCTCGCCATCATCCGTGCCGTCTTTGCCAAGGGTTACGTTAAGAACAAGGTTATGGAGTTCGTGGGCCCCGGTATCGCGAGCATGACGACCGACTACCGCAACGGCGTCGACGTCATGACCACCGAGACCACCTGCCTGTCGAGCATCTGGGCCACCGACGAGGACACGCACGCGTTTTTGACCATGCACGGTCGCGGCGAGGACTACCGCGAGCTCAAGCCCGCCGATGTTGCCTACTACGACGGCTGCGTCGAAGTCGATCTGTCGAGTATCAAGCCCATGATCGCGTTGCCGTTCCATCCTTCTAACGGCTTTGAGATCGACGAGCTCAACGAGAACCTCGAGGACATCCTGCATGAGGTGGAGCTCGAGGCCGCCAAGATCGGCGAGGGCAAGACGCACTTTAGCCTGCTCGACAAGATCGTCGACGGCAAGCTGCACGTGCAGCAGGGCGTTATCGCCGGCTGCTCGGGCGGCAACTACGACTCCGTGGTCCAGGCTGCTCGCGTGCTCAAGGGCGCTAACACCGGCTGCGGCGAGTTCTCGCTGTCGGTCTATCCCACGAGCCAGCCCGTGGCACTCGAGCTTACACGCCGCGGCTACATCTACGACCTTATGGAGGCCGGCGCGATTGTGCGCACGGCATTCTGCGGCCCGTGCTTCGGCGCCGGCGACACGCCTGCCAACAACGGCCTTTCGATCCGCCACACCACGCGCAACTTCCCCAATCGCGAGGGTTCCAAGCCGGGCAACGGTCAGCTGAGCGCCGTGGCCCTGATGGACGCCCGCTCCATTGCGGCGACGGCTGCCAACGGCGGCGTCCTGACGCCGGCGACCGACCTGCCCGAGGAGACTTGGGACGAGGCCTGCGAGTACACCTTTGACGACGCGCCGTACAAGAAGCGCGTGTACTGGGGCTTTGGCAAGGCTGAGCCGGCCGACGAGCTGGTCGAGGGCCCCAACATCAAGCCGTGGCCCGCGATGGAGCCTCTCGGCGACGACATCCTGCTCAAGGTGTGCTCCAAGATCATGGACCCGGTCACTACGACCGACGAGCTCATTCCCTCGGGCGAGACGAGCTCCTTCCGCTCCAACCCGCTGGGTCTGGCCGAGTTTACGCTCAGCCGTCGCGACCCTGCCTACGTGGGCCGCTCCAAGGAGGTCGACGCGGTGGAAAAGCGCCGCGTTGCCGGCGAGGCAGCGGGCGACCTGGCGGCACTCGATGCCGAGCTTGCCAGCGTGTTTGAGGCGCTGACCGGCGCGGGTGTCGCGGCCGATGCCAAGGCGACTGAGTACGGCTCCATGCTCTATGCCAAGAAGCCCGGTGACGGTTCTGCCCGCGAGCAGGCCGCGAGCTGCCAGCGCGTAATTGGCGGCCTGGCCAACATCGTCCACGAGTACGCCACCAAGCGCTATCGCTCCAACGTGATGAACTGGGGCATGGTGCCCTTCCAGATGGAGGCCGAGCCCAGCTTTGAGGTGGGCGACTACGTCTTTGTGCCGGGTATCCGCGCCGCGCTCGACGGCGACCTGAAGGACATCGCCGCTTACGTGGTTCGCGCCGATGGTGCGGTCGAGCAGATTGAGCTCTACATTGCCGATATGACGGCAGAGGAGCGTGCCATCGTCAAGGCCGGCTGCCTGATCAACTACAACAAGTTCAAGGCCGCTGCCGATTAACTCTGCTGTACGCCCCGGCCACACCTTTCCCTCGTGCTCATGCGCTTCGCGAGGGTCGCGTTCGGGAAAGGGTAAGCCCCGGGCTACATTTCTGCGTTCTCGTTGGGTCTTGAGGGACGCTAATAAATAGACTTGCTTGATGCCGCCTCTGTTAATGGGGCGGCTTCTTTTTGTCGAAAACCACCACAAAGGGGACAGGCACCTTTGTGGTGGTGGGGAACGAGCTCGATGTTGTTGTGATTGTTGAGCGGTATGTTAATGAGCGTCTCTACAGGATTTCATCTGGGCTGGCGGGCTTGGTTGTTTTGGGGATGCCGAGTTTGGATGACGCGAAATCGTCAACATTGTCCTTAATTCCGTCTTTGGTGTAGACAGTGACCATATAGGTGCTGTGTCCGAATTCGCCCTTGTCGCGTGTTGCCCAGGCATCCCAGTAGGCGGCCCCGTTTCGCCCTTTGATTTTTCCGACACGGCGGAGTTCTGTTCGCTTTAATTTCTGGTTGCTATAGATGGTTCGACCGGTCTCCTCGGTGAGCCCGCACTGTCCAAGCATCTTGTCGAGGACTTGGTTCATGTGGCGCTCATCGGTGTTTGGTGCGTAGTCGTAGGCGAGGGTGATGGAGTCGAGTGGCTGGTCGTCGATTAGATAGTTTAGCGCCTGAGGTTCAAGGCAGAAATAGGGGGAGCATCCGTCGACCTTGCCGAGCAACGGTAACTTGGACTGCCAACTTCCGGTGGGAATTGCATATTCGTAGAACACGCCACGGCAGACAAAGGAGAGCGAGGTGGCACGCGAGCCGGCGTCGATCATCCCGCAAAGATCGAAGGGCGAGGCGATACCAAGGGAAAAGGGCGTGGCGACGATAAGGAAGAGCATCACGATGGGTATGGCGAGAATGGCGATGACGTTGCGGCCGGTGGAATGAGGCGGCTTCATATGCGCTCCTCGAGAGAAAGAGCAGGCAAGCTCGATGACAAATGAATAATCTCAGCTAACGATTCAATTTTAATCTCATAACGTGTGACAGCTGGACGTCGAAACCGAGAACCACCGCAAAGGTGCCTGTCCCCTTTGCGGTGGTTCTCGGTTTGTCTCGATCTGTAACAGTTAGACCCTAATTTGCCGAGTAGATGTTACAGATTGAGACAAACGGTTGCCGCTGGTCATTTTCTCTCGATCTGTAACATCTGGAGCCAGAAACGGTCAATAGATGTTACAGATTGAGACAATCGGGCGTCGGGGATACAGTGGACCGACGTCTCAGTACCCTATCCATCAATCACTCAGAAAATCTTATATATAGAGACTTAGATTTGTGTATAAGATCGCGCAAAGCTGGCAACAATACTTCTCGAACAACGTGAAGCCGCCCCGTAGGGCGGCCGCCCCAAGAGAGGTGATTCCATGAGAATCGATAAGCTAGCAATGACGTCGCGCGAGGCGTTGCAGACCGCCATGAGCACGGCTGCCGACGCGCAGGCCGGCGCGGTGGAGCCGATTCACCTGCTGTCCGCCCTGCTCGGTGCCGGCGAGCGCAATATCTCCGTGATCATCGAGCGCATCGGTGCCGACCCGGCTCAGCTCGCACGCTCCACACAGGATGCCATCGACCACGCGCCCAAGGTTTCGGGCGAGGGCCAGCAGATGGGCCTGTCCAACGAGCTCGTCCGCGTCATCGAGAAGGCCGAGAAGAAGGCCACCAAGATGGGCGACAGCTTTGTGGTGACCGAGCATCTGCTGATGGCACTTGCCGAGGACAAGGGCGAGGCGGGCCGCGTGCTGCGTGATGCCGGCGTCACCAAGGAGCGCATCGAGCAGGTCTACGAGGAGCTGCGCGGCGATGACCGCGTGACGTCTGCCGAGGACAAAACCCAGTTTGAGGCACTAGAGCAGTACGGACGCAACATCTGCGACCTTGCCCGCGCCGGCAAGCTCGACCCGGTCATCGGCCGTACCGACGAGATCCGCCGTACCATCCAGGTCCTGTCCCGTCGCACCAAGAACAACCCCGTGCTCATCGGCGAGCCGGGCGTCGGCAAGACGGCCATCGTCGAGGGCATCGCCCAGCGTATCGTGGCCGGCGACGTGCCGAGCACCCTGCGCGACCGCGACCTCATCGAGCTCGACATGAGCGCGCTGGTCGCCGGCGCCAAGTACCGTGGCGAGTTCGAGGACCGCTTGAAGGCCGTACTCAAGGAAGTCCAGAAGTCCGAGGGCAAGGTCATCCTGTTCATCGATGAGCTCCACACCATCGTGGGCGCGGGTGCCACCGAGGGCTCCATGGACGCCGGCAACATCCTCAAGCCGGCGCTCGCCCGTGGCGACCTGCACGCGATTGGCGCGACCACGCTCGACGAATACCGCAAGTACATCGAGAAGGACGCGGCGCTCGCCCGTCGTTTCCAGACCGTGATGGTGAGCGAGCCTACCGTCGAGGACACCATCTCGATCCTGCGTGGCCTCAAGGAGAAGTACGAGATCTTCCACGGCGTGCATATCACCGATAGCGCACTCGTGGCCGCCGCCGACCTCTCCGATCGCTACATCGCCGACCGTTTCCTGCCCGACAAGGCCATCGACCTGGTCGATGAGGCGGCAAGCCGCCTGCGCATGGAGCTCGACAGCATGCCGGTCGAGATCGACGCCACCACGCGTCAGCTCACCCAGCTGCAGATCGAGGAGCAGGCGCTCATGAAGGAGACCGATGACGCCTCCAAGGAGCGTCTGGAGGCCCTGCGCCAAGAGATCGCCGAGGTCCAAGAAAAGCTCAACGTGCAAAAGGCCGGTTGGCTCAACCAAAAGAACGCCATCGACCACGTGCAGGAGCTCAAGGGACAGCTCGACGAGGCCAAGAGCGAAGAGGAGCGTGCGACGCGCAACGGCGATTTGGGCCGTGCGTCCGAGCTGCGCTACTCCGTGATTCCGGGTCTGCAGCAGCAGATTCAGGATTCCGAGGCTGCGCTCGAGGCGCAAAAGCAGCAGGACGGCGAGGGCCTCAACGAACAGGTGACCTCCGATGAGATCGCCGAGGTCGTGAGCGCCTGGACCGGCGTGCCCGTGTCCAAGATGATGCAGGGCGAGCTCGACAAGCTCAAGGGCTTGGAGGGCGAGCTGCATAAGCGCGTCATCGGCCAGGACGAGGCCGTCTCCGCCGTCGCCGCAGCTGTGCGCCGCAGCCGTGCGGGCCTCTCCGATCCGGACAAGCCCATCGGCAGCTTCTTCTTCCTGGGCCCCACCGGCGTAGGCAAGACCGAGCTCGCCAAGGCGCTGGCCGAGTGCCTGTTCGATGACGAGCGCGCGCTCGTGCGTATCGACATGTCCGAGTATATGGAGAAGTTCAGCGTCCAGCGTCTGATCGGTGCGCCCCCGGGATACGTGGGATACGACGAGGGCGGCCAGCTTACCGAGGCCGTGCGCCGTCGTCCGTATTCCGTGATCTTGCTCGACGAGATGGAGAAGGCTCACCCGGATGTATTCAACGTGCTGTTGCAGGTGCTCGATGACGGCCGTCTGACCGACGGTCAGGGTCGCCAGGTGTCCTTCAAGAACACGATCATCATCATGACGTCTAACGTGGGCTCCAAGGCTATCGCCGAGCTTTC
The DNA here is from genome assembly GCA_048245415.1 of Collinsella sp. GTDB lineage: Bacteria > Actinomycetota > Coriobacteriia > Coriobacteriales > Coriobacteriaceae > Collinsella. The sequence continues at coordinate 85,560 of DBFBAP010000017.1, forward strand.
CGGCAAGGACGAGGAGGAGATGCGCCATCAGGTCGACGCAGCCATGGCTCAGACCTTCCGCCCCGAGTTCCTCAACCGTATCGACGATATCGTGGTGTTCCATCCGCTCGGTATGGCGCAGATCGAGAAGATCGTCGACATCCAGCTCGCCGACGTCCGCGCGCGTCTGGCCAAGGAGCGCATGACGCTTGCCATCACCCCGGCGGCCAAGCAGATGCTCGCCGTGGGCGGCCTGGACCCGGTCTTTGGCGCCCGTCCGCTCAAGCGTCTGGTTCAGCGCGAGGTCGTGGATGCCATCGCCGCCGCTATCATCGACGGCACGGTGCGCGAGGGCGATCAGGTGACGGTCGATGTCGACAAGGACGGTGGCTTTACCGTCGTGTGCGACAACACGCCGGCGGCCACCTACGAGGTCCCCGACGCAGAGTAAATTATGGGGCCGGCTTTAACCGCACCTCATCGCAAAACGCCAAGGGCGGCGGATCCAATCGGGTCCGCCGCCCTTTTTCGTGCGACAATCGATGATGTTGAGCATGAGTACATGGCAAGGAGATATGCAGATGAAAGACGAGAACAAGACGCACGCACCGGTTGCTGAGGCAGCGCCCGCCGCGCCGGTCGCACCGAAGGCTTCTCCCAAGCCGGCGCCCAAGCCGCGCGACCCCTACATCCGTGCCGAGAACGAGGACGATGACGGCTACGATCCCTACAGCGATCGCCGCCCCGAGCGCGAGCCGCTGTTCGAAGCCGACCCCTGGCGCTAAGTGCCACCCAAAAGGCCACCAAAAAGTTGCGGTGAAATAGGGACTGTTTTGCGGTTTGACCAGCAAAAACAATCCCTATTTCACCGCAACTGCGTTGGGCGGCTGTCTTCGGGCCGGCTAGTCCTGGGCTTTGATACTCGGCAGGAGAATCTGGGCGAGGTAGTCGGTCTCGAGTTTGGTCGCGGCGTCGGCTTTGCCGTCTTTGCCGACCAGTACGTTCTTGATCTGGCTATAGGTGTAGCGGTTGCCGGTCGTCAGCTCGACAAGTTCAATGGCCGTGTCCATGGGGTAGGTTGACACGGGGTTCTGCGTCTGTCCGTTGATGGTCTGGGGCACCACGTACGGATAGACGGGGCCGCTGGCGTAGACGGTATAACCGTTGCCCAGATTGGCCGCACCCAAAACCGTATCGCCCTCATCGGGCGTAAAGCTCTCGCCCTCGCGCACCGCGACGAGCGTCACGATCGGCGTATCGCTGTCGCCGTCCAGATAAATGCACAGCGTGTTGCCGTTTTGCCAGGTTGCGACCTTGCCATACCACTCAACCGGAATATCGAGCTGATACAGGTCCGTTGCCTTATGCCGAGCATCGGCATCGCGCGCGGCCTGCGCTTCGCTCGCGCTCACGGCATTGACGGCGGCGTCGCGCCGCGCGGTTGCCGCCTGCTGAAGTATCTTGGCGGCCGCGGCGGAGCTCGCACCGCCTTCCTCGGCATACTTGGCGGCGGCATCGATCTGGTCGTCAGTCACCGTGTCGGCCGAAGGCACCTTGAGCTTAAAGGTGGCCTGGGCACTTAAATCCTGTCCATCGCTCTTAACGGCGACCTGCGTCTTGGTGGTCGGGACGGTATAGATGGTGCCGTCGGCCGCGATGGGGGAGGCGGCGATGGAGAGCGTGTAATCGCCGGGCAGCAGTTTGATGCCGCGGCCGTGCTCGTCAACGTAGAGCGTTTCGCTCACGGAAGAACCGTCGGAATCTTGTCCGCTCACCTGCACGGGAATCTTGGAGCCAGTTGAGCAGTCGAGGCCCGCGGCATGCACGCCAATCTGCACCGACATCATGGTATGGGCGTTTGCGGCAAGCACGGCAGCCTGCTCTTGTTGATATCCGTTCCAGGCAGCATAGCCTGCGCCGCCGGCAACAAGCGCGACGGCTACGACGCCGGCAACCATCAGATTGCGGCGCTTGGGCGACATTTTGCGATGGCGAACCTCGGCCTCGCGTGCCGAGGGAACGGACGGCAGGGGAATATCGCCCATGGCGATGGTCTCGTCCACGGCAGGCGCAGAGCCCAGGCCGGGAAGCTCGCGGGTCAGCGAATCTTCGGCCGGCAAGCTGTCGAGCAAGATGGTTTCCTCGCTCGTGTCGGATTCGGGCTGGTCGTCGGCCTCGCATTCGGTGTCTTCATGATCTGCCTCATCTTCGGCAGGCTCAACGTCGTCTGCGTCCTGATCATCGGACTGCGCCTCGGCTTCCGACTCATCCTGCACATCAACGCCCGAATCGTCAAACGCAATCTCATCGAGTGAAATCCGGTCTAAGCTCTCCAAGGCCTCAGCGCAAGCTTCTGCATCTTGGGCCGCATCCTCTTGGCCCATCGTCTCATCTTTCATATATCCCCCAAGCTCAATATCGGGACAACACTGTACCCAAAAATGGAGCCATATAAAGCGCGTGCGAAATATAAGATCCGATTTAACTCGAGCGCATCGTTCGGCCGCATCCTCGCGGCAGCAAAAGGCCCCCGGAACGCGAACGAATCACATTCCGGGGCTCTGCAATGCGTTGAGTTGCGCGGAGCCGGCTATGCTGCTTCGCGCTCAAGCGATGTCTGCGTCAGGCGCGTTACTCGGCGTGCGCGTAATCCACCTTGGCGCGGCGAGCGGTAGCCTTCTCCCAATCGCTGGTGCCCTCAAAGACATCCTGCTTGTAGGGATTGCGGCCGAGCTTCTTGGCGCGGTAGGCGATGTAGATGATCGCGGCGACATTGGCGACCAGTGCGGCGATCGAGACCGCGGTGGCGGCGCCGGGGTCGAGCGTGGAGTGGGTCACAAAGATGGACTCCTCCTGGAAGTACGGGAACACCTGGGCAAACATGCACCAAATGGCCAGCGTAAAGGCGCGGTTCTGGATCCAGCCGCCCTTGTTCCAGATAAAGGCGGCGACGGTGGGCGCCAGCAGCAGCGCAAAGCCGCAGAACCAGGAGTGGGTGGGCAGGCAGTTGTAGGTGTAGCAGAAGTTCCAGATATCGTAGGCGATGATGTAGACCCAGGTCATGTCGGGCCACAGCATATCGGTCTGATCCTCGGAGGCGTAGACGCTCCACCAACCGGTCATGCAGAAGATGTTGATGATACCGGCGATGCCGTTGAACACGTTGTTCCAGCCGGCCAGCTGCGTGGCGCCCTCGGAGGTGACCCAAGTGGACTGGCCCAGGACAAAGAAGTGATAGGCGCTCTCGAAGTCGGACACGACGGCGATCATGATGTTGATGGCGACGATCACAAACGGCCACGCGCGGAACCAATGCGCCTTGCCGATCTTTCCCCACTGGTACTTAATGGCAATGAAGCCCCAGCAACCGGCGAGCGCCGCGTATACCTTGGCGTAGTGGAACCAGCTGTTCTGGTACACATGGGTGGGGTTGGTGAGCGCCCACTCGGCACCCTGTGAGACGCCGATGGCGATGGCGACGCAGTAGATGGTCATGGCCAGCGGAGCCACGCCAAAGATGATTGCCGCGCCCAGCTTGGTGCGGCGGCCGACTTCGTTGAGCACGATCAGGCCAATAAAGACCATGGCCCAGCCGGCCCAGTGGATAAGGGTATCGCTACCCCAAACATCGAACAGCATGCTGCTCTCCTTTCACACGCCCGCGGCCCCTCTTCTGATCGCGGGCAGTTTGGCCAAATGTCGTCAGTTCTGGGGCTTGCGCTCCGGATACTTGGCGGTATAGCCCTCGATGTGGAGTGTCGAGGCGATGATTTCCTTGACCGTTTCGTCGGGCACATCGGGGTGCGTGCGGATATACATCAACAACCCCATGATGAGGGTGTAGAACGTCTCGTAGACATGGTTGATGCGTAGCTCATGATGGGCGACAAAGTCCACTACGGTGGTGTCGCAGATATACTGCGCCACGCGCTGGACCACGTTGTGCAAAAAGCCGCCGTAGAGCGCGCCGCTGCTCGAGGTGAGCGTGCTCGGCAGCTCGTGGCCGCTGGCGACCAGGCGCTTAAAGAGCGGGGCGACGGTGTCGAGCGCGCCCTCGATATCACCGACGGTGCGGTCGGCGTTCCACTGCTCGAGCTCGGAGATAAAGCCGTCGATCGCCTCGTCCATAACAGCGGTGACGGCGGCGTCCATGTCGGCAAAGTAGTGGTAGAACAATGAGCGCGTGCAGCCGGCTCGCTTGGTCACGGCCGAGACGGATAGATGCGACACGCCTAGCTCAGAGCTCACGGTGCGCACGGCGGCGAGGATCTCGCGACGGCGTTCGTCGCCCGTCAAGCGCTTTGCCGCGCTATCGGATGCGGGGACGGCATCGACCACAGAGGTATCTGCTGTGTTGTTGCTCATGTTTTGCCGCCTTTCATCCTCTTTTGCCTGACCGTTCGCCTAACAGTCTTGAATATTGTTGACGGTTCGTCAATACTATTTTTGACACAATGTCAACTAATGGCGGGTGAACGGCATGGGGGCATGCCCGGCCTGCAAAAAAGAGGGGTGCCGCGGTCTCGCCGGGCTGTGGCAAGAGAAGGGACAACCATGATTCTCAACGGACCGGGGATTAGCTACACCGAGCCCGACATCGGTTCGGAGTTCGTGCCGCCGCTGCCGGAGCATCCGCGCGAGGCCATCGTCAAGCTGTGCGAGCACTGCACCAACCGTCTGCTGCATCGCGACGAGCTGTTGGGCTACGAGTACTGGTCGTTTGCCGAGGCCGCGACCGACGAGCAGGCCGAAGTGCTCTGCAAGATGAAGATGCGCCGTCCCTATACGCTGCCCGAGATGGCCAAGCTCACCGGCATGCCCGAGACCCAGATCGAGAAGATGCTCGACGACATGAGCTACACGGGTCTGCTCGAGTACAACTGGGAAAACCCCGAGCGCGCCAAGCAATGGGTGTTGCCCATGCTGGTGCCGGGTTCTGCCGAGTTCCTCAACATGCGCGTGAGCCAGCTCGAGGAGCACCCGGTCTATGCCAAGTTCTTTGAGCAGGCGTCCAAGGGACCGCTGTCCAAGGCCACGCCGATGGTGCCGCCCGGAGGCGCCGGCATCGGCATGCACGTCATTCCGGTCGAGAAGGCCATCGACGCCGCGAGCACCTCGGTGCCGATCGAGCATATCGAGCACTGGCTCGACAAATACGATGGCAAATATGCCGCTAGCACCTGCAGCTGCCGCGCGAGCCGTCGCGTGATGGGTGAGGGCTGCGCCGACGATCCCGCCGACTGGTGCATTGCCGTGGGCGATATGGCCGACTATGTGGTTGAGACCGACCGCGGCCATTACGTGACGCGCGACGAGGTCTACGACATCCTGCGCCAGGCCGAGGACAACGGCTTTTTGCACCAGATCACCAATATCGACGGCGAGAACAAGATCTTCGCTATCTGCAACTGCAACGTCAACGTGTGTTATGCCCTGCGCACCTCTCAGCTGTTCAACACGCCCAACCTGTCGCGCTCGGCCTATGTCGCCAAGGTCGAGAAGGACAAGTGCGTTGCCTGCGGTCGCTGCGTTGAGGTGTGCCCGGCCGGCGCCGCCAAGCTCGGCCAGAAGCTCTGCAGCAAAAAGGCCGGCGGACAGGTGCCCGAGTATCCGCGCCAGGAGCTGCCCGACGCCACCAAATGGGATCACACCAAGTGGTCGCCCAACTACCGCAACGACAACCGTATCGAGACGCATGAGTCCGGCACCGCTCCCTGCAAGACGGCCTGCCCCGCGCACGTTGCCGTTCAGGGCTATTTGAAGCTCGCGGCTCAGGGTCGCTATGACGAGGCGCTGGCGCTCATCAAGCGCGAGAACCCGCTGCCCGCTATCTGCGGCCGCGTGTGCAACCGCCGCTGTGAGGATGCTTGCACCCGCGGCCGTGTGGACGCCGCCGTGGCTATCGACGAGGTCAAGAAGTTTATCGCCCAGCGCGATCTGGATGCCGCGACCCGCTATGTCCCGCCTGTGGTGACCCCGACGCGTGCCGGCGGCTTCGACCAGAAGATCGCCATCATCGGTGCCGGTCCGGCCGGCCTGTCCTGCGCTTTTTATCTGGCCGAGAAGGGCTACAAGCCCGTCGTGTTCGAGAAGAACGAGCGCCCGGGCGGCATGCTCACCTACGGCATTCCCAGCTTTAAGCTGCAGAAGGATGTTATCGAGGCCGAGGTCGAGATCATTCGCCTGATGGGTGCCGAGTTCCGCTATGGCGTTGAGGTCGGTCGCGATGTGACGCTCGACGAGCTGCGCGCGCAGGGCTTTAAGGCCTTCTACGTTGCCATTGGCTGCCAGGGCGGCCGCCTTGCTGGTATTCCGGGTGAGGATGCCGAGGACGTGACCGTGGCCGTCGACTTTTTGCGCGAGGTCAACAGTGGCATGATCGACGCGCTGCCCGGCCGCACCATTGTGGTGGGCGGCGGTAACGTGGCTATCGATGTCGCGCGCAACGCCTGCCGTCTGGGTTCCGAGCACGTTGAGATGTTCTGCCTGGAGAGCGAGGCCCAGATGCCCGCCAGCGAGGAAGAACGTCGCGAGGCCGTTGAGGACGGCGCTCACATCAGCTGCGGCTGGGGCCCCAAGGAGATTCACCTGGACGAGGCCGGTCGTGTGTGCGGTATCACCTTCAAGCGCTGCACGCGTGTCTTTGACGACGAGGGCCGTTTTGCGCCCGAGTACGACGAGAACGATCTGCGCCGTGTCGATGCCGACCGTGTCGTCATGTCGATTGGCCAGTCCATTGTGTGGGGCGACCTGCTGGCTGGCTCCAAGGTGGAGCTCGGCCGCGGCCAGGGTGCCCTTGCCGATCCCCAGACCTACCAGACCGCCGAGCCAGACATCTTTGTGGGCGGCGACGTCTACACCGGCCCCAGCTTTGCCATCGACGCCATTGCCGCCGGTCACGAGGCCGCCGTGTCCATCCATCGCTTTGTGCAGCCAGGCTCCACGCTCACCATCGGCCGCAACCAGCGCCACTACACCGCGCTCGACCGCGACGATGTCGTGATCGAGAGTTACGACAACGCGAGCCGCGAGGTTGCCCACGTGGACCGCGAGCGCGAGAAGGCTGCGCCGTTTAGCGAGTATGTTGAGACCTTTACCGAGGAGCAGGTGCGCGTCGAGACCGCCCGCTGCCTGGGCTGCGGCGCCTCGATCGTCGACCCCAACAAGTGCATCGGCTGCGGCCTGTGCACCACCAAGTGCGCGTTTGACGCCATCCATCTGGATCGCGACCGCCCCGAGTGCTCCACGATGGTCAAATACGAGCAAAAGCTCCCAAGTCTGGGCAAGTATGCTTTGAAGCGCGCCATCAAGATTAAGTTCGGTCGCAAGTAAGTAGTCATAACGGGAACGGCGGAAGGAAATAAATGCACGAGCTCGGAATCGTCTATCACATCATTCGCGATGTTGAGAATGTGGCGCGCGCTCATGGCGTGCGTCGCGTTTCGAGCGTCACGCTGCTGCTGGGCGAGGTCTCGGGCGTCGTTCCCGACTTGCTGCTCGACGCTTGGCGCTGGGTAGCAGATAAAAAGCCTATCGCGCAGGGCGCGGAGCTTATCGTGGAGCCCGTCGAGGCCGTGACGCATTGCGAGGCGTGTGGCTGCGACTACGCGACGGTCGAGCACGGCAAGACCTGTCCCCATTGCGGTAGCGGCGAGACCTATTTGCTGCAGGGCCAAGAGGTAATGATCAAACAGATCGAGACCCCCGACGAGGACCCGGCAGACGCTGCTCCTGACGGCCTCTCCGACGCCCCCGATGCCGTCGACGCCGCCAACCCTCTCCACATCGCCTAACATCTAATGTCTACATGGGCTAGAGTTCTAAACATATTTGCTTCGGTTAGTCAAGTCATGTCTGTTTAAACAAAATGGTGGCACGCAGACGCATTGGGATTCACCTAAAAGCGGTCTTAACGAACGGTGCACCTTTATATGTCTTTGAAAACAATCAGCAAATCACGTTTTAGCAGGCAATGAGCTATAAGCCAGCAATGTAATCAATTTGTAACAAACTTAGACGTTTAAACAAATAATCCAACCATTTGCGAATTTAGCTATAATTCCACAATCCAAACAGGTATACTCCTTTCATGTCGTGTAGGAAATACGTAGACAAAAAGGAGGTTATGTGATGGTAAGTATTGTTCTTGCTAGCCACGGGGACTTGGCAGCTGGAATCAAGCAGACGGGCTCGATGGTCTTTGGCGATCAACCGTCTGTTGCCGTGGTCTCGCTCGAGCCGAGCATGGGCCCCGACGATTTCCGTGCCAAGGTCGAGGAAGCAGTCGCTTCCTTCGAGGACCAGGAGCAGGTGCTCTTCCTCGTTGATCTGTGGGGCGGCACGCCGTTCAACCAGATCAGCGGGCTCATCGAGGGCCACGATTCCTGGGCTATCGTCACCGGTGTCAACCTGCCTATGCTCATCGAGGCATATTCGCAGCGCTTTGACGCAAAGAACACTGCACATGCGATCGCAAAACATCTCGTGACTGAGGCTAAGGCTGGCGTGCGCGTCAAGCCCGAGTCTCTGGAGCCCGAGGAGAAGAAGCCGGCTGCGGCCGCCGCTGCTCCTGCAGGCGCCATCCCTCCGGGAACGGTCATCGGCGATGGGCGCATCAAGATCGCCCACGTCCGTATCGACACCCGTCTGCTTCATGGCCAGGTGGCCACCACGTGGACCAAGCAGATCAACCCCAACCGCATCATCGTGGTTTCCGACGGCGTTGCTCACGACGAGCTCCGCAAGACCATGATCGAGCAGGCTGCCCCTCCGGGAGTCCATGCCAACGTCGTGCCCATCAAGAAGATGGCCGAGGTCGTCAAGGACACGCGCTTTGGTGACACCAAGGCCATGCTGCTCTTTGAGAACCCGCAGGATCTGCTCAAGGCCATCGAGGCCGGCGTCGACATCAAGGAAGTCAACATCGGTTCCATGGCTCACTCCAAGGGCAAGGTCGTCGTCACCAACGCCGTCGCTATGGGCGATGACGATGTCAAGACTCTCGAGGCTCTCAAGGCCAAGGGCGTCAAGTTCGAGGTCCGCAAGGTTCCTTCGGATTCCTCCGAGGATCTCGACGCCATGTTGAAGAAAGCTAAGGCCGAACTGGCCGCTCAAGCATAGTAAAGGAGGGTCCGATACATGTCTGCAATCACTATTCTGCTTGTTGCGATTGTCGCGTTGCTTGCCGGTATGGAAGGCATTCTGGATGAGTTCCAGTTCCATCAGCCGCTCGTGGCATGCACGCTTATCGGTCTCGTAACCGGTCACCTTCAGGAGGGCATCCTCCTGGGCGGTTCGCTCCAGATGATGGCCCTTGGCTGGGCTAACGTCGGCGCCGCTGTCGCGCCTGACGCCGCTCTGGCCTCGGTCGCTTCTTCGATCATCATGGTGCTCGCCCTCAACGGTGGCGCCACCGATTCGGCCAAGGCCGTTACCACCGCTATCGCCGTCGCCGTCCCGCTGTCGGTCGCTGGTCTGTTCCTGACCATGATCTGCCGTACCATTGCTACCGCTATCGCTCACGCCATGGACGGTTGCGCCGAGAAGGGCGACTTCTCCGGCATCGAGCGCTGGCAGTATGCTGCCATCCTCATGCAGGGCCTTCGTATCGCCATCCCGGCAGTGCTTCTGTGCGTCATCCCAGCCGAGGCCGTTACCAACGCGCTTAACGCTATGCCCGACTGGCTGTCCGGCGGCATGGCTGTCGGCGGCGGCATGGTCGCTTCCGTCGGTTACGCCATGGTCATCAACATGATGGCCACCAAGGAGACCTGGCCGTTCTTCGTCCTCGGCTTCGTCCTTGCTGCCATCCCTCAGCTTACGCTGATCGCCCTTGGTCTCATTGGCATCTCCCTTGCCCTCATCTACCTTGGCCTTAAGGATCTGGCCAAGCAGGGTGGCGGCATGGGCGGTGGCTCCGGCGACCCGCTCGGCGACATTCTGAACGATTACGAGTAGGAGGGGAGTGATACATATGGCAGAGAACAAGATTCAGCTCACCAAGGCTGACCGCAAGAAGGTTTGCTTCCGTCATCAGTTCCTTCAGGGCTCGTGGAACTACGAGCGTATGCAGAACGGCGGCTGGTGCTTCGCAATGATCCCTGCGATCAAGAAGCTCTACACCAGCAAGGATGACCAGATTGCCGCTCTTAAGCGCCACCTGGAGTTCTATAACACCCACCCCTATGTTTCCGCCCCCGTCATTGGCGTTACCCTCGCCCTCGAGGAGGAGCGCGCCAACGGTGCTCCGATCGATGATGTCGCCATCCAGGGCGTCAAGGTCGGTATGATGGGCCCGCTCGCCGGCGTCGGTGACCCCGTCTTCTGGTTCACCCTTCGCCCGATTCTGGGCGCTCTGGGCGCTTCCCTGGCTATGTCCGGCAGCATCGTCGGTCCGCTGCTGTTCTTCTTCGCGTGGAACATCATCCGTTACGCTTTCCTGTGGTACACGCAGGAGTTTGGCTACAAGGTCGGCTCCTCCATCGCCAAGGACCTCTCCGGTGGTCTGATGGGCAAGGTCACCGAGGGCGCTTCCATCCTGGGTATGTTCATCATCGGCGCCCTGGTCGAGCGCTGGGTGTCCATTTCCTTCACCCCGATCGTCTCCACGGTCAAGCAGTCTGCTGGCGCCTTTATCGACTGGGCTAGCCTGCCCTCCGGTTCCGAGGGTATCAAGGAAGCGCTGACGATGTACAACTCCGTCGGTGCTACCGCCCTTGATCAGATGAAGGTCACCACGCTTCAGGCCAACCTCGATCAGCTCATCCCCGGCCTTGCCGCCGTGTGCCTGACCCTGCTGGTCTGCAAGCTCCTCAAGAAGAAGGTCAGCCCGATCGTCATCATCCTGGCTCTCTTCGCCGTCGGCATCATCGGTCGCTTCTGCGGCTTCATGTAAGCACGCTTCGGCTTAAGACCGAGAGTTGCTAGGTAAGGGCTTTTGAGCCATTGAAACGGACCGCACCCGGTGGGTACACTGGATGCGGTCCGATTGTTTTTATTGGAGGGCGAGGCGCGTATGGCGCAATCTCAGAACAGCACGGTCGATCTGGCAACGCCGGCAACCTGCCTGATGGGGCTTACCAGCCACGGTAACGTGATGGTGGGCAATAAGGCGTTCGAGTATTACAACGAGCGCAATCCCGAGGATTATATTCAAATCCCGTGGGACGAGGTCGACTATATTGCCGCCGAGGTTTTACGCGGCACCAAGAAGATCACGCGTTTTGCCATCTTCACCAAGGACAACGGTCACTTTACGTTTTCGACGCGCGACGACAAAGAGACGCTTCGTGCTGTCCGCAAGTACGTCGACGAGGATAAGCTTGTGCGTTCGCCCGACTTTATCGATGTGACGGCCAAGGGCGCCAAGAGCATCCCCTCCGTTATCAAAAACCTCTTCCACAAAGGTAACTAGTCATTAAAGAGCGCCCCCCAAAGTGGGACGCAGTTTCCCATGGGGCTCGATTGGGAAAGTGCATCCCAGTTCGAGCGCCGATTCCGGGATGTAGTTTCCGGAACGGGGTCGTTTGGGAAACTGTGTCCCGTTTCGAGCCGAAATTCTGGGACACAGTTTCCAGCGAGGTCCCATTGGGAAAGTTTGACCCAGAATTTGCCTGGATAGTGGGACACACTTTCCGGAGGGCTGTTCCACCGCAACTTCGAAGAGTGGCTATACGCTGTATTACAACGGCGTAAATCTGCTACACTAGTACAACATGCCTCCGTAGCTCAGGGGATAGAGCACCGCTCTCCTAAAGCGGGTGTCGACGGTTCGAATCCGCCCGGGGGCACCAGAAGATTATGACGGCGTCGCGAGAGCGGCGCCGTTTCTGGTTTGTGGGGACCGCCGGCAGGATTCGAGCCGTCGACACCCGCGTCACCAATTTCCCCGCGGGGGGGGGAGTTTTCGAATCCGCCCGGGGGCACTAGAGGAATATCGAGCCTGGTACCGCTACGGTGCCGGGCTCTTCTGGTTTAAGGCATGCCGGAGTATTCGCTGCTTCAGATAAAGAAAGCGCCCGCTTGCTGGGGGAGCAAGCGGGCGCCTGTGAGCGAATATGTTTGCGGCGAAAGCCGCGATAAGCGGTGGGGTGGCGACTAGTTGGTCGTACCGGAATCGTCGCCCGTGCTCGTGCCCGAGCCCGAGCCCGAACCAGAAAGTGCGACCGTCAGCGTAATCGTGCTGTCGGTGGACTGCTTGCCAGTGGGGGAGACGCCCGTAACGGTGGCATCCTCGTTACCGCTTACGGGATTGCCGTTCTGGTCACAGAAGCCAATGTTATAGAAACCGGCGTTGTTGAGCGCGGTAACGGCGGCGGAGATGCTCTTGCCGTACAGGTTGCCCGGGACGGTGGCCTTGCCGGACTTCTTGGCAATGACGACGGTAATCGTGGCGCCGGGCTTCTGCTTGCCGCTGGGGTTCCAGCTGATCACGGTGCCCTCGGTAACCGAGTCGTTCTCCTGGTAGCTCACGTCGACGCCAAAGCCTGCCATATCGAGGGCGTTGCGCGCCTGGGCCTCGGTCATGTCGGTCAGGTCGGGGACGGACGTGGTATCCGGGCCGCTCGAGACCTTGTACGAGATGGTCGTGCCCTTCGCGACTTCCTTACCGGCTTCGGTGCCCTGCTCAAAGACCTGGCCCTCATCAGCCTCGTTGGCCTCCTCGGAGGCGTTGCCCTTCAGGCCAACGCTTGCCAGTGCGGCTTCTGCTTGGTCCTTGGTCAGGCCGACAAGTTTGGGAACCTCAACCTTTTCGGAGGGCTTGGGGCCCTTGGAGATTACCAGGTTCACCTTGGTGCCCTTGGTCTTCTTGGTGTTGCCGTTGGGTGTCTGCTCGGCGACCTTGCCCTCGTCGACATCGTCGTTGTAGCTTTGGTCGATGGTGCCGACCTCGAGGCCGGCTTCCTTGATCAGCTCGATGGCGGTCTGCTGGTCCTTGCCCAGCACGTCGGGCACGGTGACCTGCTCGCCGCCAAAGAGTCCTGTGGCAAAGGCCACCACGATGCCGATGACGGCAACCGCTGCCACCACGGCGGCGATGATCTTGTTCTTGTTGGATTTGGGCTCCTTGACCTCGTAGGAGCCGGTGGAGCCCGAAACCGAGCTACGGGCGGTATTCTGGCCGCTCACGCCCGAGACGGGACGCACCATGGCGCGCGTCTGATCGGAAAGCTCGCGAGTCTTGGTGGCGCCCAGTTCACCGGGGGCACCGATGATGCGCGTGGGCTCCGAGACGTTGACGGCACGGCCCGACAGGTAGCTGTTGAGCACCTGACGCAGCTCGTCGGCGGTCTGGAAGCGGTTTGCCGGGTCCTTCTCCATGCACTTGAGGATGATGCGCTCAAGGTCGGCGTCGACACCGGAGTTGATCTGGCTCGGCGGAATAGGCAGCTCGTTGACCTGCTTGAGTGCGACCGAGATAGCGTCGTCACCGTCAAAGGGAACGCGGCCAGTGGCGCACTCGTACATCACGACGCCCAGCGAGTAGATATCCGAGGTGGGGCCGAGGTCCTGACCGCGGGTCTGCTCGGGGCTGACGTAGTGGGCGGTTCCCAGCACGTTGTTGTCTTGCGTGAGGTGGCTGTTCTTGGCGCGCGCGATGCCAAAGTCCATCACCTTGATGTTGCCGTCGGGCAGCACCATGATGTTCTGCGGCTTAATGTCGCGGTGGATGATCTCGTGCTTGTGGGCGACCGAAAGCGCGGAGCCGATCTGCGAGCCGATCTGCGCGACCTTCTTGGGGTCGAGGGCGCCGTGGCTCTTGATGCCGCTCTTAAGGTCGGTACCGCGCAGGTACTCCATGACGATGTAATAGGTGTCGCCGTCCTTGCCCCAATCGTAGACGCCCACGATATAGGGGGAGGAGAGACCGGCTGCTGCCTGGGCCTCCTGCTTAAAGCGTGCGGCGAAGGTGGCGTCGCCAGCATACTGCGGCAGCATGATCTTGACGGCAACCGTGCGGTCGAGGACCTGGTCCTGTGCACGGTAGACGGTCGCCATGCCGCCTGTTCCCACCTTATCCTTGAGGAGGTATCTTCCCCCGAGGACCCTCTGTTCCATTCCTGCTCCTAACATAACTATTCGCTCAACGATGTGTGTAGTACCTACGATGTGGCCGCTGGGGCCGTGTGGCGCGTTGCCGCTAACTCTTCGGCCGCGGCGCGCCTCGGGTGTCCGATTCGATCATGGGCATCACGCTCCCTGTGCGGCAAGCGCCGCGGTCAGGACGATACCGGCGATCTTGGCGGCCTTGACGTCATGCTTGTCGAAATCCTCCAAGGCCACCGAGATGGCGACCGTGGGTGAATCGTAAGGTGCAAAGCCAACGAACATCGAGTTGACGTTGGTGCCGCCGGTCTCGGCCGAGCCGGTCTTGCCGGCGACCTTGACGCCGGGGATCTGGGCATCGGTGCCGGTGCCGGACTGGACGACGGCAAGCATGGCCTGCTTGACCTGGTCGGCCGTGGCGGAGCTGACGGCCTGACCAAGCGAGCGGGACTGCGTGGTCTTGACCACGGTTCCGTCCGGGGCGAGTACCTGGGCTACAAAGTACGGGTCCATGACCACGCCGCTGTTAGCGATGGCGGCGGCAATCACGGCGTTTTGCATGACGGTGGTCTGCGGGCCGGGCGTGTGGTCCATGCCGACAGGCTGGCCGGCGCCGGCCCAGGCGGTCTCCCACTCGGTCATGAGCGACGGGTCGGCCATGATGGAGGCCGCGGAGGTCAGGTCCTGGCCGAGCTTTTGGCCGTAGCCAAAGGCGTTGGCAAACTGTACGAGCGTGTTTGCGCCAACTTCGTTTGCCACCTGGCCAAAGACGACGTTGGAGGACACGGCAAAGGCCTGCTGCAGGCTGATGGTGCCGTAGCTCTCGTTGGCATCGTTGGTGACCGGTGCGTTGCCGATGTCCATGGAGCCGGGCGCCTGGTAGGTGCTGGTCAGGCTGGCGGTGCCGGTCTCGAGTGCCGCGGAAAGCGTAACGACCTTAAACGTTGAGCCCGGCGTGTACAGCGCGTCCATGGCGCGATTGTACATGGAGCCGTCCTCGCCGCCGCCCGTCTGCAGCAGGGCATCGATGTTGGTGTTGTCGTAGGTGGGCGAGCTGGCACATGCGAGCACCGCGCCGGTACGCGGGTCGATGACCACTACAGCGCCCTTAAAGCCCTTGAGCGCCTGCTCAGCAGCCGTCTGGATACGCGAGTCGATGGTGAGCTTGGCGGTGTTGCCCGGCTGGGTCTGGCCCGCGAGCGACGCGATGGCGTTGTTCCAGCTGGAGTAATCCTTAGAGCCGGTGAGCGTGTCGTTCATGACGCTCTCGATGGCGGTGGTGCCATACTGCTGGCTCACGTAGCCAACCACGTGCGCTGCTAGGTTACCGTTGGGGTAGGAGCGTACGTAGGTGCCGTCCTCCTGCTGCAGCGACTCGGCCAGCGTCACGCCGTCGGACGTGATGATGGAACCGCGCTGGATGTACTTGGAGCGGGCGATGGTGTGGTTGTTGGTCGGCATGTCCTGATAGTCCTTGGCCTTGATGACCTGGACATAGGTGAGGTTGCCGATAAGGATGGCGAACAGCGCCGTAAAGGCGAGCACCGCGCGGGTTAGACGGTTGGCAAGCGCAACGCGGCCGAGCACGCCGGATTCAGGCGTGTCGAGCAGGCGACGGCGCATGCGCGAGCCGACGGAATGGCTACCGCTGCCGTAGGAAGACGAGGTGGCAAAGCGTGTGCCCGTCGGGGCAGCGGCCGATGCGACCTGATCATCGGTGATGGCGGCCATGGTGCCGGTGCCGGTAAGCTCTGCCTCGCGTCCGGTCGCCTCGTCACCGGCGCGTAGCAGGAGCGCGACGATGATAAAGCTTGCCAGCAGCGAGGAGCCGCCCTGGCTCATAAAGGGCAGAGTGACGCCGGTCAGCGGGATCAGGCGGGTGACGCCGCCCACGATCAAAAAGGCCTGGAAGCTGATGGCTGCCGTAAGACCGGTGGCGCTAAAGGCGGCGAGGTCGGATTTAGCGCGGGCAGCTGTGGTGAGGCCACGCACGGCAAAGAGCATAAACAGGATGAGCACGGCGCCGCCGCCCAAAAGACCCATCTCCTCGCCGATGGCCGAGAAGATAAAGTCGGACTCGACGACGGGGATGTTGTTGGCCATCCCGTTGCCGATGCCAACGCCGACCAGACCGCCGTCGGCAAGCGAGAAGAGCGACTGGACGATCTGGTAGCCCTGGCCCTGGGCGTCCTTAAACGGATCGACCCAAACCTGGAAACGCACCTGAACGTGCGACAGGAACTTGTAGGCGCCCACGGCTCCAACGGCTAAGAGCGCAAGGCCGATAACGACATACGAAAAGCGCCCCGTGGCAACGTAGAGCATCAGCAAGAAGATGGTGTAGAACAGCACGGCCGAACCCAGGTCGCGTTCGAAGACGACGACGAGCAGGCACACACCCCACACGGCAAACAACGGCAGTAGCAGTCGCAGGCGAGGGATCTTAAAGCCCAAGATCTTGCGGTTGGAGATGGAGAGCAGCTCGCGGTTCTCGGCCAGGTACCCGGCCAGGAACAGCACGATAAAGACCTTGGCGAACTCGCCGGGCTGGATGGTAAAGCCCGCGATGCGAATCCACAGCTTGGAGCCCGAGATCGTGGTGCCGATAAAGATAGGCAGCATCAGCAGGATGATGCCGATGATGCCAAAGGTGTACTTGTAGCGCATGACCACGTCGAGGTTCTTAACCAACGCGAGCGTTCCCACCATCAGGGCCACCGAGACAAACAGGATGATGAGCTGTGAGATGGCGAGAGCGGGGGCGAGACGCGTCACAAACGTGATGCCGATGCCCGAAAGTATAAATACGATGGGCAGGATGGCGGGGTCGGCACCGGGCGCCAAGATGCGCACGGCAATGTGGGCCGCGGCAAAGGCGGCAAAGAGGCCGATCGGTACGGCGAGCGTCTCAAAGGAGATGGCAGCGCCCGCGGTGAGGACGTACATCGCATACAGCAGGATGACGGGGAACGCCGAGGCGATGAGCAAGAGCAGCTCGGTGTTGCGGCGACTCATAAGCGGCACTCCCTTTCTAATTCTTATCGGAGGCTTCGGCCTCGGCGGACTGTTCGGCGGTTTTCTCGGAATCTGATTCGGAGGTCGATCCCTGATTGGTGTTGTCGCGAATCGTTTGCGCGTCGATCACCTGGCGGGTCTGCTCCTCGTCGATCTGGTGGCGGTACTTGGATATCGTGTCCTGCGCATCGTCGACACTTGTTTGCGGAATGCCCGCCTTGAGGCGGTTTTGCGTGTCTTCGGGCAGGTCGGACAGCTTGATGCTGGTTTCGCTTTCGAGCCAGTGGAGCTTGAGTCCGAGTGGCTTGCCGGGCAGGCCGCGCCAGACGGCGACATTGCCCTGGTAGGTACCCAGGTAGTACGAGCCGGTGACACCCGTGTAGGCCCAGATGCCAGCTGCTAGCACAAAGACGAGGGCCAGGATGGCGGCGATAGTAACATTGCGGCGACGCACGCGTTGCGCCTCGCGCATAACGCCATCGTCAACCAGGTCAACGACTACTACGGTTACGTTGTCGTGGCCGCCGGCGGCAAGCGCCGCGTCCACTAGGTTGTCGACGCAGATTTGCGCGGTTGAGGACTGCGTGGCGATGTTCTCGATATCGCTATCGGGAATCATGCTCGAGAGGCCGTCGGAGCACAGGATCAGGCGGTCGCCTTCCTCGATATGCAGAGTGAAGTGGTCGGCATACATGGCGGGGTCCGAGCCCAGCGCGCGGGTGATGACCGAACGGTTGGGGTGGACGCGAGCCTCGTCTGCCGTGATCTCGCCGGCGTCCACGAGCTCCTCCACGTAGGAGTGGTCGCGGGTCACGCGGATGAGCGTGCCCTCGTGGAGCAGGTAGGCGCGAGAGTCACCCACGTGGGCGATGGCGAGCGTGTCGTTTTCGATATAGGCGCAGGTGGCTGTGCAGCCCATGCCGGGCTTGCCCAGGCCGTTCAGGGCTGCCTCGATTACGGCGGCGTTGGCTGCCTCGACGGCTGCGGCCAGGCGTGCTGCGTCGGCGGACTGTGGGGCCGTCTTGGCTATAGTCTCGACGGCGATAGAAGAGGCTACCTCGCCGGCGGCGTGACCACCCATGCCGTCGCATACGCAAAAGAGCGGCGACTGCACCAGGTAGGAATCCTCATTGTGCGGGCGCACGCAGCCAACGTCGGAGCGGGCGCCCCACATGAGTTGCGTGGTGGTGCCGGCATCATAGGTCGAGTCGGTCTCGATGCGCTCCTCGGTTAGGGGTTCAAAGCTCATGGTCGAGCCGGGGTCTTTGAGCTTGGCCTCAACGGCGGCAACGTCGATTTCGGCGGTGTCACCGGGAGAGACGGTGTCGGTCTCGGCGTTTGATTCGGAATCGCCGGTGTCCGGGGAGTCGGGCTCCTCGGAAACGCGGGCGGTCGACTCGTCGTCTTGCGGGCTGACGTCTATAGACTCGGGCGTCGCAAAGTGCGACGGCGCGGGCGTGTTTTTCGATTGGGCGGCGGGCTCGGCCACGGCATCGGACTCGCTTGCGGGCGCAGGCTGCGGGGTCTTGGGTGCAGGGCCGTCCTCGGGGGATGGCCCTGTCTCGGGCGCCGGCGTAGACGCGGGCGCAACCTCGGATGCCGGGGCTATGGGAAACGCCGGCGCGGCGGGCTCGGGTGCCGCAAACACCGCAGCGCTCTCGTTGATTGCCGCGGCGACGGGCTCTGCAAAGTGAGCCGGCGCCGCGGTTGCTTCGGGCGCTGCGGGCTGTTCCGCAGCATGTGCGCCGATGGGCGCCGCTACGGCATCCTCTTCGTCCTCGTTATCGGCGAGATCCGAAATATCATGCGTTACATGCGAAAGAGGCAGGGAGAACACGGTGTCCTCGGGCTCCACGGGTGCGGAGCCCGCCGGAGCGGCGTGGGCCGGCGCAGCTGTGGCGGCGGCCGGTGCCTCGGTCATAGTTGCGGACTTGTTCTCCTCGTCGATCATCGACGGTTCACCTTCATGACCACGTCGCCAATCTGGACTTCGTCGCCCTCACGCAGCGTCGCGGGCTCCACGAGCTGGCGGCCGTTGACGAGCGTGCCGTTAAGCGAGTTGAGGTCCTCGATGATGAGCGCCGGGCCCTGCAGCGAAAAGCGCGCATGCGAGGCCGAGACAAACGGTTCGTTGATGCAGATGTCCGAAGACGGCGAGCGGCCGACGATGACGGGGCCGAGCATGTCTACGTGGATGCCGCGGATACCGCGCGGACCCTTGTCCACATCGATCGTCCAGATGGCCGAGTCGCGGCGCTGTCCGCGCACAAGCCCCACACCGGTCTTCATGACGGCGAACAGGAAGATATAGAGCAGGGCGACCAGGACGATGCGGCCTGCAAAAAGGACGATATCGATGTTCATAAGCGACTATCCCCTAAATTCAAAGGTACTCAGGCCAAACGTCAGCAGATCGCCGTTGCGCAGCGGGCAGCGCGTAATGCGGCGGTTGTTGACGAGCGTGCCGTTGGTGGAATTGAGGTCCTCGATCGACCAATCCGAGCCCGTAAAGGTGAGCTGGGCGTGGCGGCGCGACACGTTGGGGTCGCGCAGGGCAATGTCGGAAACTGAGCGCTCGCGACCGATGGTCACCTGTGCGGAGGTGATGCTATGGCTCTCGCCGCTCACGACGTCGACGAGCTGGGCGAGCGGGCGCTGCGGGGCGCGAGTGCTCGCCATGTTGGAGGCGATGCCGGCTGCGGCGCCTAGGCCCACGGCGGCACCGGTCGCGGCGGCTCCGCCCATGCCGGCAAGCGCGTCGCGCGAGACGGTCTGCGGCACCGGGATGGGTGCTGCGGCGGGGTCGGGGACGCTAGGCGCGAAGGGGTCTGCCACGGCAAGCGGGTCGGGAGCGGCGGCGCGAGGCGTCGGCTGCTGCTGGGGCATGGCGGCGGGGCGCTGCTGCTGCGGGGCAGCAAATTGCTGCTGGCCGGCGCGCGGGGCGCTGGCGGCACGGCTTGCCGCGGAGTTGTTCTGTCCCAGGCCGTTTTGGTAGGCGCGCTCTTCCTCGTACAGGCGGCCGAGCGTGGGCGCATCGACGTTCTCGGCAAAGACCGAGAACTTGCCGGCGCGCAGCTGCGGATCGATCATAAAGCGCACGAGGGGCTCGCCGACAAAGACATAGCGGCGCTTTTCGGCCTGCGCCTTCACAAACTCGCGGACCTCGCGCGAAAGCTCGGGGTAGAACGGGGCGAGCATGGGATCGTCGTCGGCGGCGATAAGGATGGTATAGAGTGCCGGCGCCGTGTTGACGCCGTTGATCACCAGAGTCTGATCCTCCATGTCGCGAGCGGCCTGCTTGGCAAGCTTCTTAAAGGAGAACGGGGCACGGGTGGCACCGAAGATGCCGGCCACGTGGTCCTCGAAGATGTTCAGGAAGTTCACGAAAGATCACTCTCCGTATAGGTTCTTTGGTATCCGAGCAAATATAGGCATATCCCAACGATTATAGAGGATAGGGTTCCCGCAACCGCCGCCTTGGCGACGACCGCGGCTGCAAGGCTGGCAATTTCCATATGGTGTGCAAGACAGGACGCCGCTGCGCAGCCGATGCCGGTGACAGCGATGGCGGCGATTGCGGCAAGGTTTGAGCCCTGATCGGCACGCTTGGCATGGGCATTGAGCAGCGCGGATGACGCTGAGGCAGTTGCCGCGACCAGCACAAAGGCGGCCCAAAGGAGCGGGTCTCCCAGCGCTGCGGCAACGTTACCGAGCCCCAGCACGCCTCCGGCTGAAAGCGCGACCGTGGCCAGACGGGCAAAAAGCGCGCCCATGCCCGTTGCCGCGGCGGCGCTTGCCGGGCCGAGCCAAAATGACGCGACGCCGGCGGCGACCCCAGCTGCCAGGAAGGTATTGCCGGTCAGACAGCCAAGCGCGAGTGCACAGGTGAGCGTGGCGCTCGCGGCAGTCTCGGTGCGACCCCAGGCGATCCACCAACCGGACATGGCGGCGGCAAAGATCACCGCGACGGGCAGCATCGACAGGATGCCCTGTGCCTGCATGGTGGCGTTGGCCATGAGCACCAAAAAGCCCACAGCCGAGATGGCCGAGCCAATCTGGGGGGCCAGGCCAGCCGCCGCTCCGATCGCGATGGCCGCAATGACCAGGCCGGGAAGCGCCGCGACCCCGGCCGTTTGCATCAGCAAAAAGCTAAAGGTGCCGCACGTTAGCGCCGAGATAGTGCGCATGGTGTAGTCGCGCGCATGGCTCCAGCGCGTGCCCGCCCAGCCGAGTGCGGGGTCGACCTCGATGGCGTCGTCCTCGTAGTGCGACGGCTCGATATCGTCGAGCTCCTGCTCGTCATCCGAAAGCTCGCCAACCATTTGCTCCAGGCTGCGACGGCCCTCGCGTACGCTGCCCAGACCGGCAAGGAGCTGGTCGCAAAATGCCTCGATGCTGTTGGGGCGGTCCTGCGGCATGGGGGAGAGCGCGCTCATGAGCGCGCTCTCGGCTCCCGGGGGAAAGTGTGGTATCAGCTCGCTGGGATAGGTGGCGCCGCCGATGATGCGGTCGAGCGAGTCGGCGGGCGTGGCCGCCATAAAGGGAGCGCTGCCGCACAGGCCCTCGTAGATCACACAGGCGAGGGCAAAGACATCGGCGCGCTCGTCGACCGTGCCGGTCTCGATATCGAGCTGCTCGGGCGGCATGTAGCCGATGGTGCCGCCGCGTGAGCCGCCAAAGCCACCGGCGGACGACAGTCGCGCCATGCCAAAGTCGGTGAGCTTTACATTGCCCGAGTGGTCGATGAGCACGTTGGCGGGCTTAATGTCCAGGTGGAGTACGCCATTACTATGGGCGAAGGTGAGCGCCTGGCCCAGGGCATCGGCAATAGCCGCGGCCTCGTCAAAGGTAAGTGAGTGGCCGTCCACGCGGTGCAAAAACTCGGCCAGCGACATGCCATCGACATATTCCATAACCAGGTAGGCATAGGCTGTGTCGTGCGTAAAGTCGATGACCTGCACGATGTTGGGATGTTGAAGCATGGCGGCAGTGTGCGCCTCGCGCAGGACATCCATGATGTCGCTGGCGGGCATGCCGGAGCCGTTGATAAGGGGGATGCGTTTAATGGCGACGCGGCGGCGCAGGTGCGTGTCGCGGCAGATCTCGATGGAGCCAAAACCGCCGGTCGCAAGTGTCTCGAGCGGCTGGTACCGCTTGAGCAGCTCGCGAGAGCTGGTGCCCTCCAAAGGAACGTCCGGCGAGAACCGGGCGGTATGTTGCGAGAAAAGCGGCATGGCCAACCCTCGTGCGTTTAAAGTTCGTTTGCGAGTGGCGGGCGCGGAGCCGAGCCGTTCGCGGTGGCATAGATGCTGCTAGTGTAGCACGCTCGGGTGCATGGGGAGGATAGCGGGATGCGAGGCTGCCTGTCTGGCTTGGCCTTAGCGCTTCTTCTTGTTCTTCTTCTGCTTGCGTTTGGTCTCCTGGGGCTTGTCGCCCTGCTTGGCCTCGGCGGCGGCCTTCTCGGCCTTCATTTTCTTCTTCTTGGTCTCGATGCGGAGTTTTTTGTTGATACGGGCCTTGAGGAAGGGGCCGAACTGCTCGGCATCGCCGCGGACGAAGGTGTCCTTGGGGATCGTCACGCCCTGGTCGGCGAACATGGCTACAAAGATGCGCTCGCCGTCGAGCACGTGGTCGAGCTTCTCAAACGGGAAGAACTGCGACTTGCCGCTCTTGCCCCAAACCATCAGGCCATCCTCGTTGGCGGCGACGCGGCGATAGCGGCCACCCATGGACTCGTCGGCCTCAACGGCGTCGATAAAGTCGCGGGCGAGGGTGTGGTGCAGGTTTTTGCTCCACCAGGCCAGAAAGGCGCCGAATACGATCAGCACGACGCCAAACTTGATCCAGTTGCCGCCGGCCACCAACATGCCGATGCCGATGAGCGCGGCAATCGCGGCGGCGACATACAGCGAGCCGCGACGCCTGGGCGAGGCGACCAGGCGGGCGAAGTCGGTGACCAGGTCGTTTTCGTACTGGTACTCGTTGAGGTACAGGATGCCGTCGTCGGCTGCGGCCTGCTCCTCGAGCGCGACCTCGACCTGGTCGGCTGCTTCGGAGGGAACGAGGTTGCTCTCTGCGTCTGCCATGCTCTTTGGACTCCTATCGCGGCGGGCTCGCCGTACGGGTTATTATGAATGCAGTATGCCGTGCGACTGCATGGCCGCCGCGGCAACAAGACTCAGTATACCCGGGGGAGCACCCATGGAATCGTTGTACCGAAAGTATCGCCCGCTCACCTTTGACTCCGTGGTGGGCCAGCAGCATATCGTCTCGACGCTCGAGCACGCCATCACCGAGGGGCGCCTGTCCCACGCGTACCTGTTCTGCGGACCGCGCGGCACGGGCAAGACCACCATGGCGCGCATTCTGGCCAAGGCGCTGCTGTGCCGTAATGCCGAGGCAGCGCGCGCCGAGGGCGCAAGCGGCTGCATGCCCGACGGCACCTGCGAGGAGTGCGAGCTCATCGCCGAGGGCAACCACCCCGATGTCTACGAGCTCGATGCCGCAAGCCGCACGGGCGTGGACAATGTGCGCGAGGAGATCATCAACTCCGTCAACTTTGCCCCGGTTCGCGGCAAGTACAAGATCTATATCATCGACGAGGTTCACATGCTCACGACGGCGGCGTTCAACGCGCTGCTCAAGACGCTTGAGGAGCCGCCGGCGCACGTGATCTTTGTGCTGTGCACCACCGATCCGCAAAAGATTCTGGAGACCATCCTCTCGCGTTGCCAGCGCTTCGATTTCCACCGCATCGGCAACGAGGATATCGAGCATCGCCTGTCCTACGTGTGCGAGCAGGAGGGCTTCGATTACGACGACGAGGCGCTGGCTATCGTGGCGCGCCATGCCAAGGGTGGTATGCGCGACGCGCTTTCCACGTTGGAGCAGCTGAGCGTTTTTGGCAACGGAGCCGTGCATGCGGACGATGCCCGCTCGCTTTTGGGCGAGGTTTCGGACCAGATCCTGGGCGAGTTTGCCCGCGCCATCGCCGAGCGTGATATTGCTGAGCTCTATGGGCTCATTCGCGCACAGGTCGAGGAGGGCAATGACCTGCTTGAGCTGACGCGCGACCTGGTGGCGCATGTGCGCGACGTGTATGTGGCCTGCGTTGCCGGTGCCCGTGCCGAGCTGTTTGAGGGCGGGGCCGAGCAGGCCGAGGCGCTTGCTGCCGAGGCCGCTGCCTTTGGCGAGCATTCGGCCGACCGTCTGGCCCGCGTGCTGACGGTGCTCGACGATGCCGCGCTGGAGATGAGGGGCGCGAGTGACGTGCGCCTGGTGCTCGAGATCGCCTGCACGCGCCTGGCGCGTCCCGAGGCCGATCTGACCATTGAGGCCCTGGCCGAGCGCGTGGCGCGCTTGGAGGTCATGGTCGCCAACGCCGCGGTGCCGGCGAGCGTGGCTGCTGCAGGTGCCGCGCCTGCGGTTGTCGCGGCTGCACCTGCGGCGACACAACAACCGACACTGATCTCGGGTGCCCGAGCTGCTGCCCCTGCGGCATCTGCCGCTCCCGTCGCTGCGTCTGCGCGCCAGGGCGGCATGCCCTGGGATCGCGGCGCTGCCGCTCCGACGACCCAGTCTGCGCCCGCGCCGACCCCCAAGTCCGCTGCGCCGGCATCTCGGCTTACACCGGCTCCGAAGCCCCAGCCCACTGCCGCTTCGGCATCCGTACCTGCCACCGCTCCGGCACCTAAGCCCCAGTCCAACAATGCCGCCCAGGTTGCCGCCGCCGGTGCTGCCGAGACCCCCGCGGTCGAGGATGCCGGAGAGCTGCAGCGCAAATGGGTCGAGGTTGTCGAGCGCGTCAAGGCGCGTCAGGCTTCCTACGCAGGGCTTTTGCTCAACGCCCGCGCCACGGCCGACGACGGCTCCAAGCTCACCGTCTCGTTCCCTGCGGGCTCGACCTTTGCCATCAAGATGCTCGGCCGCGCTGACACGCAATCGGTGGTCCTGCCGACGGTCTGCGCGGTCTTCGGTCGTCGCACCGTCGACTATGTCCTGGATGGGGGTGGCACGCCGGCTCCTCAACATGAGGAGCATTCTCCATCTGCACGGGCTGCGGCATCTGCGGACCCGCAACCCGTGTCCTCGGCGGCCCCTGTATCCTCGAGCGCCAGCGCGACGCAGCAGCAGGCGGCGCCGGTAGCGGCATCGACCCCGTCGGCGCCTAAGCCCACGGCGCCCAAACCGGTTACTCCGATACCCGCGCCCAAGCCCGCCTCGCCCGCTCCCAAGTCGTCTGACCTGGGCAAAGCCCCCTGGCTACGCTCCGACAACCCTGCCGGTGCTCCTGCCACGGGTAAGCTCCCGACCGAGCCCGCACCCCGTGCGCCCGAGCGCTCGGCTGCCCCCAAGGCTCAGCCTGTCGCGCAGTCCGTGCCGTGGGAATCCGAGCAGGTGCCCTACGACGACGCTATGGTCGGCGGCTTCGCTGGCGATGCGAGCGGGGACGATCTGCCTCCGTTCGACGTGCCGGGTGCGACGCCCGCGCCCAAGTCCGCTGTAGCTGCCCCCAAAGAGGAGGACGCTCCTGCAGCTCCCTGGGAGTCCAACCCCGGCGCCGGCAGCCCCTTCGGCCACCAGGGCGCAGCCCCGAGCATCCCGCAGACCGAGGACGAGGCCAAAGACCTCATCCGCAGCGTCTTCGGTCAGGCCACCATCTTCAAACCGGTGGAGTAGCTGCGCAGGCGGGTATACTGCTCAAGAAGAGGACCCCTTGTCCGGGCGCATCTGTATTTCGGACATGTGTAGTGTGGTGCCGCGTATGTCGCATTTGAGCAGACAGGTGCGTGACGGTCGGCCTAGGATGCTGAGGTCGATACGATACGTCGCATGGCTGTCCGTGTACTCGACTTGCTCGGCGTTAATGGTTGCTCCGATTGCCAAATAAACGCCTAGCTCGGCATCGACAATCTTGAAGTCCTTTATCTTGACCTTGAACTCTTGATAGAGGGACGGGCTGTTGTAGTAGACGGTTCGGGTTCCGTCGGTGCACTCATCGGTCGTCTCCCATTTGACGACGGGCTGGTCCGAGCTGGCTATCAGCAGTTCTGCTCCAAAAGCTATGGCATGGGTGATGACAACCAGCAATGCCCAGCCGACAAAGAGATAGAGAACCACATATGCAACGGGGTGTTTTGAGCGGATGTTTTGGAGCGCGTTGGGGGCATTCATGGGGCACCTCCAAATTACTATCTGCGACAATCAAATTATACCCCGCCGTCATGAGCGCCGCCTCGAGTAGTGGCTCGGCATTTAGCCATTTAGTGGTACGCATTAAATGTCGGATTCCGGCTCTACAAGATTTAGCTTTCAATATTATGCAGATGCGAATTATTCAACTTTGCATAATTTTTGGGTGCGGCTTGCACTCCAGGACATGTATATCGACTGAGGTAGCGTGTCCGCCCCGTTCGCTGGCCTCGCGCCGTGGTACGATTTTCGAGTTTGAAAGTCCCGCCGTGCTCCGGCTGCCCTTGCAGCTCGGCGTGCGGCCGCACGTAAAGGAGCCATCATGGCCGGTATGAACATGCAGCAGATGATGAAGCAGGCTCGCAAGATGCAGGAGCAGCTTGCCGCCGCGCAGGAGAACCTCAAGTCCCAGACCGTCGACGCCTCTGCCGGCGGCGGCATGGTCAAGGTGACCGTTAACGGCGAGATGGAGCTCGTCAACCTCACCATCGATCCCGATGCCCTCGATCCCGAGGACGTCGATATGCTGCAGGACATGATCATGGCTGCCGTCAACGAGGCCGTCCGCGGCGTCAACGAGCTCGCCAACAAGCAGATGGGCGCCATCACCGGCGGCCTCAACATCCCGGGCATGCCGTTCTAAGACACACATATAAATGAGTGCGAATCACAGTCTGCAAAAACTGCTCGATGAGCTGGGCCGTCTGCCGGGCATTGGTCCCAAGTCGGCCCAGCGCATCGCCTATTACCTGCTCGAGGCCGATGCCGAGGAGGCCCGCCGCCTGGCCGAGGCCATCTTGGAGGTTAAGCAGGAGGTCCACTTTTGCAGCCGTTGCTTTAACTACGCCACGGCCGACGAGTGCTCCATCTGCCAGGACCCGATGCGCGATACCACTCGTATTTGCGTGGTGGGCGAGCCGCGCGACGTCCAGGCAATCGAGCGCACGGGCAGCTACCACGGTCTCTACCACGTATTGGGCGGCGTAATCAGCCCCATGGACAAGATTGGCCCCGAGCAGCTGCACATTCGCGAGCTGCTGGCACGCTTGGGCCACGAGGATATCCATGAGGTCATCATCGCCACCAACCCCAACATCGAGGGCGAGACCACGGCGAGCTATCTGGCCCGTACCATCAAGCCGTTGGGCGTCGAGGTGTCGCGTCTGGCAAGCGGCCTTCCCGTGGGCGGCGACTTGGAGTATGCCGACGAGCTTACGCTTGGCCGCGCCATCGAGGCCCGTCGCGCGATTTAGGTGGCGAGCCTGCTCCTGCCGTACGTTATCTTCGCGGTCGCACGGGGTAGTCATAATTTCCCCGTGCGACTGTGAGTTTGTTGTGCAACAAAGATACTTCGTATCCGCTTATCGCATGGATGCTTCCGCTCGCATCCTTAATTTGCCCATTCGTTGCGCAACCTTTTGGGTTCGCTGATACACTCAAATATGGATTTGAATGAATGCGCCGCTTCTGAGCGGCGTGTTTTTGTTGGAGGAGAACGCATGCGGCCCGGTGGCACTCAGACAAAGCGCGGCGCCGCGGTGCGCATGCGACGCCGACTGGGCTTGGCGCCGCGGGCGTACGCACTGCTATCGTGCTCGCTGGTGCTGGTCATAGCTGGCGTTTCTGCCTATGGCATGACCGTGCCGTCCATGATGCAGGCGCATGCCGCACGCGAACCGCGCGTGGGGCATGAGGTCAAAAGTGATCTGGGTACCACGACTGGATATGCTTGGGCAAGTGTGGTCGCGCATATTGTGTTTGGCACCGACGATGCGGACGGCGCCGAGGCCCCGGACAACGAAGTCACGCTTGCCAATGGCAAAACCATCGTGCTCACCAACACCAAGATCATCGATCGGTTGTCCAACAATAGCGTGGCGGCAACGGTGAATAAGGTCGAGCAGCAGAAGGAGCAGGACGCCCAACAGTCCGGAAAGCCCGGTAGCTCGGATACTTCTGGCTCCGGCTCGGATTCATCGAGTTCGGGCGGCGGCTCTGGGTCGGGTTCCTCTACCGGAGGGTCTGGAAACGGCGGCTCGACGGGCGGCAACACTGACAACGATGCAAACTCCGGTGGCCTTTCCACTGCTGAAGAAGAGAGCATTCACAGTTGGCTTGTGACCAAGTACAACATGCTCGACGGCTATGTTTCTCGTGCCAATGACGTGGTCTCGACCTATAACTCTACGGGAGATCCCAGACCGTGCGACAGCCTGGTCGGGGAGATGTTTGTCATTCGAGCCGAGTTCGGTCGTCAGACATTCTCGCCCCGGTCAAAGTGGTATCAGCAGTATGCCAATCTGTGGGGCTGTTACACCAACCTATGTCAATGGGTCGGCCATTACGGCGATGATGACGTCGCGCTCGGTAACTTCAACAATAACGTGGCGGCGCTTGCCCTATGATGACCGATCTTGCATCCACCACACCACAATCGCTCGGTCGCGATCCCATGGTCGGTCTGCGCCTGGCGCGTGTCGACGGGTTTGAGCCGGCCATTGCGCTCGGCCAGGACGAACTGCCTGCCTATCTGCGTCGTTTTACGATGCTGTTTGCCGACGATGCCACCATGCGCCGTGGCGGTATCGGCCGCGTGACGCGTGCCGTCAACGCCCAAGGCGAGGCCGTGGCACTCAAACAGCTCATCTTGCCGACGCGCGATGAGTTTGACGACGATGCCGCTCACGAGGCGCTGGTCGCCAAGTTCAAGGCGGCGTTTCGCGAGGAATACGAATGCCATCGCGCCCTTTCGGGCCTTAAGGGCTTTCCCCGCCTCTATGGCTGGGGCGAGGTCGACGGTGTGCCTGCAATTGTCATGGAATGGGTCGAGGGCGAGACGCTTGCCCGCTTGCGTTCGCGACTTGCCGTGGACGATGCCAGACGCCTGTCGCCGCTTGTGGCGGCGCGTCTGGGTCGCGACCTGTTCGATCTGCTCTGCCGTATGAGCCTGGTGGGCGAGGGCTTTGTCCATCGCGATATCTCGCCCGCTAATATTATGGTGCGTACGGCGCGTCTACCGCTTGACCGGCAGCTTGCCGAGGGCACCTTTGACCTGTGCCTGATTGACTTTGGCTCGTCGCTGGCGCTTGAGCCTGCGTCGGCCGTGGCCGGTACCGGCGGCAAGGCGTCGTTTACGGAGCGCTATGCCACGCTGCGTCGCGCGACGGTTGCCTATGCCCCGCCCGAGATGCTCACCGACGATATTCCCGATCTGCGCGCTTTGCGTATGTCGCCGGCGATCGACGTCTATGCCGCGGCAAGCACGGTTTACGAGCTCATTGCCGGCGTCGCGCCATACGAAGCCGCGCCGAGCACTTCGGGCACCTCGGGTTCGCGCAAAAAGACGCGCGACATCGCGAGCCCCTACCGTCTCAAGATGGACACGCGGCCCGACTATCCCATTGGTGCCCATGCGCCCGGTTGTGATTTGACTCAGCTGCTTCGTCGTGAGCCCGATGTGGCGCTCGCCGCGGCCGAGCAGGCCCAGCAGCTAGGGCTTGAGCCGGATTCCGAAGAGCTACGCGATGCGCTGGCGTTTGTCGATGCCCAGCTGTTCGACGTGGTGACGGCCTGTCTGTCCAGCCATCAAAAAGATCGTCCCGAGCCGCCGGCGGTCGAGGCGGCGCTCTCAGCGTTTTGTGACCACTATGCGCAAAATGTCGGCCGTTCGCTCCGCGGCGAGCCGCTCACGCCGTGCCCCATGGATGCGTCCGGCCGCGCGGTTCGTCGCGCGCTGATGGTCGGCGCGACGGTCGTCTGTGGCGTGGTTTGGGCTGTGATCGTGGTTTCGGCCGCGCTGCTGGCGTCGGGCGCTCGCGTGACGGCGACTTTGGGATCGCTCGTGTGGTCTGGGTCGCTACCGGGTATTATTGCCGCACTGGCGTTGGCGCTGCCAGGCATAGCCGGCGTTGCCGCGGGGGCGCTTGCGCGCGATCGGCGCTCGGGCTTCCTGCAGGGTGTGCTTGCACTTTCTGCCTGCGAGGTTCCGGTGCTGGTTGTGGCTGCATGTAGCGTATTTTCCCAACGCGCCGTGATGGGCGGCCTTGTTGCCGCTCTGGTTGCAACCTATACGCTTACGTGGTTTTTGCTTGCGATGGGCTTTGCCTTTGAACTTCCCGTTTCGGCACCGCGACGCACAAAAGCCCAGATGGCGACTCCGCTTGCCGGTGGAGCCGCAGCTGCCCGTACTTTTGGCGGACCTGTCGAAGTATCGTCCGATTCTATTTCTACGACCAAGGAGGCCTAGGTCATGGCATCTCAAGTTGAGCTCACCCCATGCGGGGCCATGTTTGACATCTTTAAGCGCGCGGCGCATCTGAGCCATATCGAGCTGTGCGGCTTGGTGCTTTCGTCCCGTCCGCTCGCCGACGGCCGCAGCCCGCAGAGCCGAGCCGCCGATCGCTCTTGGGTTTCCCGCTTTATCGTTCGCGCGCCGGTCGGCACGCTTCAGCATCGCTACTTTGCCGAATACGGTACCTCGGCTGCGCGTATTATGTCGCAACTGGCCCTGCGCCAGCGCAATCCCATGGACTCCACGGCTGTGATCAATATGGTGTGCGGTCCTGCAGGTGAACCGATGGTACGCGCGCTCGAAGAGTGCCACCAGGACACGAATCTCTATCGCAACGCGCTCGATCGCCTGTCCCAGGCGGCGGAACTCATGCCCGCCGAGCGCGCCGAGGCCGTGCTGGTGCTGTTTGTCGCCGTCGGTTGTTCGGCGGATGTGCGGTCCTCGGTGAACTATGCCATCGACTACGCGCACGCGACCTGTGGCGGAGGCACATCCACGCCGCGTTCGCTTGGCATGTCGATGACCGCGGGCGAACGCGAACCCGCCCCGGCGCACCCCTTGGGCTTGCTGCGCGTACAAAACAGTTTTGTCGTGAGCGCCCCGCGCTGGATTCAGCCGAGTGAGCAGGGTGTTGAGATTGGCGCGCTGGCCACTGGCGAGGGCGATATTACCGACGTCGGCGACGATGTCTCGGCCCGCCATGCCCATATCTGGTGCGATGCTCAAAATATCTGGCACGTCGAGGACTTGTCGTCCACCAACGGAACCGTGGTGGTAAACGGGGCCGCGCGCGTCTGCATTCAGGTCGAGCCCGGCCGTTCCGCCCAACTCAATCCCGGCGACGAGCTCAAGCTCGGCGAATCCACTACCTACGCCATCCTCTTCGGTGCTCTCTAGCCGGCAGATAGGGACGTTCCTTTTCTGCCGGCACTTGGGGACACTCCTCGGCGCGCCAGAGCCAGTCGCCCGGGGATGGAGGGGCCATTTTGGCCCTTGGCGGTCAGTCGGGGCGAAACTAGAAGATCTTTCCGATTCGCGGCTGTTCATGCTTGTAGAGCATCTAAAACAATAGGATGTTATTCTGGAATATGCCGGGTGCGTGAACTTGCCTGTCTTAGCCTTAATAAGGTATAGGGGAGTTTGGCTCAGGGGTTCCGTCTTGTTCTTCAGCGCAGTATTGTGGGACAGATTTGCTGAGATTGGCGCCTTACACCGCAGAGCGCACGGAAGGCTCTCGATTTGTGTTCTGGCCCCAGAATACAGGGCCTGATACTTACCAACTGTGGCATGGATGTAACATCTGTAGAAATCAACCCTTTTGTTGTCGACCTTTGTAAGAAAAACACTGCCATCAACTCTTTGGATGACGAAACTAGGGTGCTTGAGGGGAGCCTTTACTCCCCTCTGAGAGATGATTCATGTTTTTCGCTTGTCGTTGTGAATCCTCCGTTACTGCCGATTCCGGATGAGATTCCTTATCCCTTCGTTTGAGATGGAGGACAATCGGGTCTGGATAAAACACTTCGTATTCTTAAGGGTGGCGATACGCATTTAGAGAAAAACGGTAAATACTGCTAATAGGGGTGACGACGATGGTGCAGGGGCGACCCGCGATGCTCTCATCAATACGTCGGATACTTGGGAAATCAGGTCTAGATGCATGTATGATGATGCTGTGTGGCTATTCAATTAATCCGCGTTCCGAATGGGTGCAGGGTATAGCTGCGACATCGTATGCTTTTGACCCGGCGCGATACTCAGATATTTCTGAGGCGGTTGACGAAGTTTATACGCACTATGCCGCGCAAGGCGTTTCGGAAGTTTGCACATCTACGTTACGGGCTTAGGTTTCTTCAAGCGAGCAGGCCGGTTGCGTTATTTCGAGCGATTTTTCTAGTCTAGACGACAAAAGGCAAAGGATTTGATGGGTATAAAACGCGGACGTTTGTGGGCGGATGCTCAAATCTATTGTGGCAATCGGGCGGTTGAAAAAGATATTTCAACCGCCCGATTGCCAGGTTCGTCGGAGGAGATGTCCGATTCCGACTCTCTTGTAGGAAGAGCTTGAGATCGTATTGGCCCAAGGCAATCTTAAAGCAGTCTCATTGGCAAATCTTCGCTCCTGTTGTGTTGAGGTGTAAGGTATCAGTGATTGATGTTTTGTGGCGGGTAGATTGGGGCCTTCCTTGATTCGATGCGTTCTCTCGAGGTTCATCAGAGCAAAAGGGGCTTTCGTCTTCATTGCTATCACGGTGATTGGAACCGCTCTCTCCTATGCCATGCCATACGTGAACGGGAAATTCTTAGATTTTCTTCTCGGTAACCGCAGCGAAAGAGACGCCGTACTCTTCGCGCTCCTGGTTGCGTCAATAGGAGTTTTCTCCACCCTCTTTACTTATTTTGCAGGAACACTTTCCATTCGCATAACCACGAGACTTTCCTTTGATCTTCTCAGGGAGGCCGTCTTGCGTTTTGAAAGAGACGATTACTTGGTGAGTCGGACCATCGATCCAGCCTATACAACGCAACGGATTATTTCCGACTCCAGCGTGGTCTCATCCTTCGTTTTGGCGAATTTTATCAGTGCGCCGCTGTCCATTGTAGCCATTCCCATCGTATTGCTTATCATATGGTCAATTGATTCAACTCTCGCGGTGTTTTCCATCATTCTCCTCATCGTGTATTTCTGTGTAATTACTGGGTTGAGGAAACTTTTGTATAGGGTCACGTATGAGAAGAAAGAGGCGGACAGCGCCTTTTACGCCGCAATTGCATCGCAGCTTAATCAGATTCTCAACATTCAACTGACATCTTCGTACGGCAAGAGCGAACAAGCGCTCGACGCTGGGTTTAAGAGCTATTTTCCCAAAGTTTTGCGCTCCGGAAAGCTATCATATTCTCTGACATCGCTCGATGGTCTTTTCGCAGCGTTGTTTCAAGCGGTGATACTTGTTGTTTCCGGAGTACGAATCATTAACGGAACTATGTCAATAGGCGAGTACACTATCATCGGTACATACTTCGCGGTTCTCTTTAAGACTTTGAAAAGTATGATGTCATTGTTCAAATCCTATCAAGATGCCAAAGCATCATGGGATAGGACGGCTATCGCGACGAGAGAAAAGGAGAGATCGGGGTGGAATCGGACCGATTTAGCTAAACTCGATGAAATAAATGACATTTCGGTATCTGATTTGGAATTCTCGGTTGCCCTTCCAGACGGATCTGTCCGAGAGGTCCTCGGCGGGTTTTCTTTCAAGTTTTCCGGTCCTGGTACATATTGCATAGTTGGGGAAAACGGAAGAGGCAAGACGTCACTTCTTTACTTGATGCTCGGGCTATACTCATCGAAAGGCAAAGTAAAATACAACGGCGTGCCAATCGAAGAATGCGACTTGGATTACATACGTGCGAGAGAGATATCGTGCTGCCCACAGTCGTGCTTCGCGCCGGACGAAACGGTGAAAGAGCTGTTAGAGTATTTCGACACGCCCTTTTCTTCCTATCACCGGGGTGTAGATGGCCTACTTTCGCTGGAAAACAGCGTGAAGGAGTTGCTCGGGAAACGTTGCTCCGCGCTTTCGGGCGGTGAGCTGCGCCGAGTGTACTTATGGTCGGCGATTTCACGCAAGTCGTCAGTTTTGGTACTCGACGAGCCCACGACTGGGTTAGACGCTGTAAGCCGCGCCGAGCTTGCGGCCTATGTTAAGCGCAACAAGCAAAGCCAGCTGATCATCGTTGTCTCTCACGATGACGAGATGGTCGGCGCGGTAGAAGGGGTAGTGGATTTAGGCAGCATGTACCAGGGTAAATGATGACAAGTGTAGTGCTACCCAACTGGCAGAGATAACAAAAAGGCGATGCAGATGCACGTAGCATTCAGGCGGTTCGGACTCGGTGCCTTCACGCCATCGCAACGCTTTCAGATATAGTTCTCGTTCTCTCTTACTAAAGGAAACTTTAGTCTACGTCATCTTGTCGAGACAGAGGTGAAGCGAAGTGTTGTCGCGACGTATCTTATTCCAGATGGCTCAGTATCAGCGTGAGAATCGCACCAAAGTGTACTTACGATTCTCGTGTCCCACGGACAACATGAGCTGAGCATTGAGGTTCCACCCTTTGCTGCAACTACACGGGGTTGGACGGCAATGAATATGCCGGGCCGCATACCACGCGCAGCGGGGGTCCATGTCCCAGTATGTTGCCTACAGCAGCCTCGATGTCCACGCACACATCATCTCTGCCTTCGCGTTCAATCCATTTGCCGGAGAGTGCGAGGGTTGCCAGGCCGTAGAATTCGAGCCGAACAAATGAAATGCGGTATCAGCGCATAGGATTAAACTGACGATTGCTTTGCACTGAGAATACGCTTGGAAAGCCGCTATGGGTGGCGGCCCGGGTTAAATAGAGAAGCCCGTCCGATCACTTTCATGTGGCGAACGGTCGGGCTTCTTATTCCACTTGCCAATGCTCGGCTCATATTGGAAGAAAGCTACGCTAATGTTTGCGTGACACTCCTATTTTCTCCGAAGAAAGAGTCGGATAATGAAGAATAGAATTAAAAAAGGTGCCAGATATAACGCAAGTATAAAGGCTAATCCAACGAGACCTTGCAATAATGGCATAACTCCTCCCAGACACGAGATTTTGGTATTTGTTCCCATCTTATTCTGAATTGGACCAAATAGTTCCTAGCCACAAAACTACTCGTCAACTGGATCGCACCAATCTGCTGGCAAAACACAGCTTGATTCTTTATCGACATAGCACCAATCCGCAACAGGGCACTCGGCGATGTCGTAAAAATTGCATATATCAACTCCAAGACAACAAGGCTCAACGGGAGGATGTTCATTTGAACCAACAGGATGGATATGCTTCATAACAGCTCTTCACCTTAATCCAATTAGAGACTACGTTTGATCAATGCCACAGTGATCTACAACGCAGATGCTGCCGCCATCCATGTCATAGTCGCAGTAATCGTATGCACCACAGCCATCTGCTTTATCATAAACAGTACAGATGTCAGTAATGCCCAAGAGGCAGTCAAAAGACATCGGCTTCACGCCTGCCTCGTCGCCACTTCCTGGATTAATCGGATGAATATGCTTCACGACTACCTCCCTTTGAGTGCAGAAAAACCTCAATATTGTGTATAACAAACCAAGATGTCTAGTTCACCATATTTCTAGAATGGTTTCGGCGAACGTAGCAATAAGCTTCGCAGACGGTAATCAGAAGAACGAACACCTCCACAATGGTGACAGCAATGCGCTGAACCGCTTATTCCGATACAGTAGCTTTTCGTTGATTTTTCTCCTGCGAAGATGAGTGGCGGGAAATAAGGTCAAAAGCCATCTCGTAGCACATTTTTCTATATTCACATGATGCAGGGTGTAGACTCTTGGGCAAGTAGCCGTGCTCGTCTGCAGCCTCCCAGCTACAGCCCCCACCACAGAAAGACCGAGCCCAACAGTCCGTACAGTCAATTCTTTTTTCGACACCCTGACTCCAGTTTTCAATATACCTAGTTTCGTCAATTCCGGTGACGATGTTGCCCATTTTGAATCGCATCATCCCGACAAACCTGTGACAGGGGTATACGTCCCCTTCGGGAGTCACGGAAATAAAACGCCTGCCAGCCCCGCATCCGACAAAGGCGATCCTGTTGCTCATAATCAAATCAACTGCAGTTTTCAATGTTCTAAACAAGGGCTTTTCCCCTTGATCAATCTGTTTGAGATATTGATCCGCCAAATCTATTAGGCCCGCCCTGATTTTGTTTAATGAGTGTTCGTCGAGTTTGATATTCTCATCGAATGAGCTCACGGGCGAGAAGTAAATCCTTCTGAAGCCCATCTCTTTAAACTGAAGATAGTCTTCAACAAGGTTACAGTTATAATTTGTTAAGGTCGCTCTTGCGCCGAAGGGGAACGACTCGGAAAAACGACGAACGTTTTTGTCGATATCGGAGAAAGAGCCGCCTCCCGTCTTGTACGGGCGCGATGCATCGTGCTTGCATCCTGTACCATCGAGACTAATCAGAACAGAAAACCCGTGCTCCTTGAAAGAATTCACAGCAGTGTCATTCAAAAGCGTTCCGTTGGTCGTAATAGAATAGGTAAAGTTTCTATTGGGGTATATTCTTTTTGAATAGTCGACCGTTTTCCATATCAGCGGCTCGTTAATCATGGGTTCCCCACCAAAAAAGACGATCGCAAGCGTTTCGTTTTCCGATGAACTTGCGACGAGGTAGTCGACCGCCTTGAAGGCTATCTCGTCTGTCATCAGCAGAGGAGACGTTCCATAATCTCCTTTACCGGCAAAACAGTAACTACAACCAAGGTTGCATGCATGTGAAACGTGGAGTTCGATGGATCTAAGTTTTCGAGGCGTGTCTTTTGTTAAGAAAGTCCGCTCAGACAATCGTTGATACTCATCAATGTCGTCTTCAAGTTCTGCTATGGTCGTTTGGTCGTAGCCTTTCGCAGCAAGTGACTTTGTTAGCAACTTCGAGTTGACCGTTCTTCCCGATGCTTCAAATATGCGAAGCGCATCTTCTGATGCGTGGTCAACCTGAAAGCAATTGCGAGTGACCTCATCGAAGCAGTAACGACGATCACTTACTGAGAAAAAATGCATACGTTCCTCAATTTCATGCTGGACTGGCACTAACCTTGTTTATTGTTGCGCAGCTATAAAAAACCACCAGCGGGGATTCGGTGTGCGGCCCAATCGGACTCCCAAAAGGTTCTATTTGAGACTGGCAAGCTTTGTGTTGTTGGCACTTCGACAGCGCTCTTTATTCCAACATGGAGCCTCGCAGTTTGAGTCGACTTGCCTCTGGAAGGTCCGATCTTAACTTGATTTAGGATGAAAACAGATTACAGGCGCGCTCCTCTAGAAAGAAAGGAAACCAATCGCCGCCTTTCACCAGGATAGTTTTTATAGCCCACCTCGAGCAAAATGAAAGATGCGAGAGCGATTGGGGAACAACGCGAATCTCCCCTTTTGGGTGGGAGCGAGCCTTCAGCCACCGGCGAACGACTCGCCCTGGTCAGAATCTGGAAGTGGTGCCGGGCCGCTTGGGCCTCCCCGGTGACTTCGTGGGGCTTACCTGCCTGACGTCGAGGAGTACATCCGCAAGATTCGTTCCCTATGCCGTTTGCTCTCACGCCCGCCTTAGTTCCAAGTCGGGCGAGCCGCCGCGCTCATGCGACCCGTGGCGGCGACACGTCGACGCCGCGCTCGCTGAGCACATCTTCGGTCGCGGGCGAGCACGAGGTCGCGCCGGCGCATCCGCCGGGACTGCTGTGCGTGCAAAACGGCTACGTGGTGAGCGTCCCGCGCTGGATTCAGCCGAGTGAGGAAGGCGTTGAGATCGGCGCGCTGGCAACGGGGGAGGGCGGCATCACCGACGACGTCTCGGCCCGCCATGCCCATATCTGGTGCGACGAGTCTGGCGCATGGTTTGTCGAGGACCTGTCGTCCACTAACGGCACCGTGGTGGTAAACGGGGCCACGAGTGTGTGTATTCAAGTAGAGCCCGGCCGCTCCGCCCAGCTCAACCCCGGCGACGAGCTTAAACTCGGCGAATCCACCACCTACGCCATCCTGCTCGGCGCCCTCTAGCCGGCAGTTAGGGACGTTCCTTTCCTGCCGGTACTTGGGGACACTCCTTGGCGCGTCAGAGCCAGTCGTCCGGGGATGGAGGGACCATTCTGGCCTTTGGCGGTCACCCGAGGTAAACCTTTACCGCCCGCCTATATTTGCCGAAATTACACTTGACGGCGGGGTACAATAAACCCGCATGCGGATTTCCGTTGCGGGCGCTTCCCATCGCCGGGGCGTGCCCGGGAGCATCCGGCATGCGGCCTTTGCGGCGCTCGGTCATGTGCAAGACGGGTAGCTGGGCTTGTGGAGCGCGTGCAGCCCTCCTCGCCTCGGCATGCCTTCTCTCCACGCCATGTACCTGCTGCTGAGCCTGCCTGCCAGATGATTGGAAGCAACAGCGAAAATCCCATCACGCCAACATCCCGGCGATCGCCGGGGCCTGTATACCTATATGAGAGGAGAGGGGTATATGGCGCGTAAGTTTAAGTCTATGGACGGCAACGAGGCGGCCGCATATGTTTCGTATGCGTACACCGAGGTAGCGGGAATCTATCCCATTACGCCGTCCAGCCCGATGGCCGACCATGTCGACCAGTGGGCGGCCCAGGGTCGCAAGAATATCTTCGGCACCCCGGTCAAGGTCGTCGAGATGGAGTCCGAGGCAGGTGCAGCCGGTACCGTTCACGGTTCGCTGGGCGCCGGTGCTCTGACCACCACCTACACGGCTTCTCAGGGTCTGCTCCTGATGATCCCGAACATGTACAAGATCGCGGGCGAGCAGCTCCCGGGCGTCTTCCACGTCTCCGCGCGTTGCGTCGCTTCCCACGCCCTGAACATTTTTGGCGATCACTCCGACGTCATGGCCTGTCGTCAGACCGGCTTCGCCATGCTCGCCGAGGGCAACGTCCAGGAGGTCATGGACCTCTCGCCGGTGGCTCACCTTGCCGCCATCGAGGGTAAGACCCCGTTCCTTAACTTCTTCGACGGCTTCCGCACCAGCCACGAGATCCAGAAGGTCGCCATGTGGGACTACAAGGATCTTGCCGAGATGTGCGACATGGATGCCGTCCAGGCTTTCCGCGATCACGCGCTCAACCCTGAGCACCCGCACACCCGCGGCAGCCACGAGAACGGCGATATCTTCTTCCAGAACCGTGAGGCCTGCAACAAGGTCTACGACGAGCTTCCCGCCGTCGTCGAGGGCTACATGAAGAAGATCAACGAGAAGCTCGGCACCGATTACGGCCTGTTCAACTACTACGGCGCTCCCGATGCCGACCGCGTCGTCGTGTGCATGGGCTCCTTCTGCGACGTGCTCGAGGAAGTCATCGACTACCTCAACGCTCACGGCGAGAAGGTCGGCCTGGTCAAGGTTCGCCTGTTCCGTCCGTTCTCCATCAAGCACTTCGTCGACGTTC
This sequence comes from Collinsella sp., assembly GCA_048245415.1. Taxonomy (GTDB): domain Bacteria; phylum Actinomycetota; class Coriobacteriia; order Coriobacteriales; family Coriobacteriaceae; genus Collinsella. Next base: position 125,118 of record DBFBAP010000017.1, read on the forward strand.
TCCCCGAGACCGTCCAGAAGATCGCCGTCATGGACCGCACCAAGGAGCCGGGTTCCATCGGCGAGCCGCTCTACCAGGACGTCGTCTCCGCTCTCTACGAGGCCGGCAAGACGGGCATCAAGGTCGTCGGCGGCCGTTACGGCCTGGGCAGCAAGGACACGCCTCCCGCGTCCGCGTTCGCTGTCTTCGAGGAGCTCAAGAAGGACGAGCCCAAGCGCGAGTTCACCATCGGCATTGTCGATGACGTGACCAACCTGAGCCTGCCCGAGGCCGAGGATGCGCCCAACACCGCAGCCCCCGGCACCATCGAGTGCAAGTTCTGGGGTCTGGGTGGCGACGGTACCGTCGGCGCCAACAAGAACTCGATCAAGATCATCGGCGACCACACCGACAAGTACGTCCAGGCCTACTTCCAGTACGACTCCAAGAAGACCGGCGGCGTCACCGTCTCGCACCTGCGCTTTGGTGATTCCCCGATCCGTTCGCCGTACTACGTGACCAAGGCCGACTTTGTCGCCTGCCACAACCCCAGCTACATCGTTAAGGGCTTCAAGATGGTCCGCGACGTCAAGCCGGGCGGCACCTTCCTGGTCAATTGCCAGTGGAGCGACGAGGAGTTCGCCGAGCACATGCCCGCCGTGGCCAAGCGCTACATCGCGAACAACAACGTCAACGTCTACCTGATCGACGCTATCGACCTGGCCGCTAAGGTCGGCATGGGCAAGCGCACCAACACGGTGCTCCAGTCCGCCTTCTTCGCGCTGGCCAAGGTCCTGCCCGCCGAGGACGCCCTGCAGTACATGAAGGACGCGGCTACCAAGTCCTACATGAAGAAGGGTCAGGCTATCGTCGACGCCAACCACAAGGCCATCGATGCCGGCGCTACCGCCTTCCGTAAGTTCGAGGTTCCGGCCGACTGGGCTACCGCCGAGGATGCCGCCCCCGTCGAGCTCTCCGAGGAGACCAAGTCTGCCATCGCCCAGCAGGTCAAGAACCTGCTCGAGCCCATCGATCGCATGGACGGCGACAGCCTGCCTGTTTCCGCCTTCGTCGATTGCGCCGACGGCCAGTTTGAGCTGGGCGCCTCCGCATACGAGAAGCGCGGCGTCGCTGTGGTCGTTCCCCACTGGGACGAGACCAAGTGCATCCAGTGCAACCAGTGCGCCTATGTGTGCCCGCATGCCACCATCCGTCCGTTCGCGATGACCGAGGACGAGGCTGCCGCCGCGCCCGAGGCTACCCGCACGCTCGACGCCATGGGCCCCAAGGCCAAGGGCATGAAGTTCACCATGGCCGTGTCCCCGCTCGACTGCATGGGCTGCACCAACTGCGTCAAGGTCTGCCCCAAGGGTGCCCTCGAGATGGTTCCCACCGAGCAGGAGATGGACCAGCAGCCCGTTTGGGACTACATGGTCGAGAACGTCTCCGAGAAGAAGGAACTCATCGCGGCCAACGTCAAGGGCAGCCAGTTTAAGCAGCCCTACCTGGAGTTCTCCGGCTCCTGCGCCGGCTGCGCCGAGACCGCCTATGCACGTCTGGTGACCCAGGTTGCCGGCGACCGCATGTTCATCTCCAACGCCACCGGCTGCTCCTCCATTTGGGGCAACCCCGCTGCCACCGCTCCTTACTGCAAGGACAAGGACGGTCACGGCCCGGCGTGGAACAACTCCCTGTTCGAGGACAATGCCGAGCACGGTCTGGGCATGGCCGTCGGTTATGAGGCCGTCCAGAAGAAGCTGATCGCCGCTACCCAGGACATCATCGCTGCCGATGGTCCGTCCGATGAGCTCAAGGCTGCCGGCCAGGCTTGGATCGACTCCGTCAACGACGCCGAGGCCTCCAAGACCGCTGCTGCTGCCTACGTTGCCGAGCTCGAGAAGTGCGGCTGCGACGCTTCCAAGGCGATCCTCGCCGACAAGGCTTACCTCACCAAGAAGTCCTTCTGGATCTTCGGCGGCGACGGCTGGGCCTACGACATCGGCTTCGGTGGCCTGGACCACGTCTTGGCTTCCGGCCACAACGTCAACGTCTTCGTCTTCGACACCGAGGTCTACTCCAACACCGGCGGTCAGGCCTCCAAGGCCTCGAACCTGGGCCAGGTTGCTCAGTTCGCCGCTGCCGGTAAGGTGACCAAGAAGAAGTCCCTGGCCGAGATCGCCATGAGCTACGGCTACGTCTACGTGGCGCAGGTCGCCATGGGCGCCAACCCGGCTCAGACCCTCAAGGCCATCCACGAGGCCGAGGCCTACGACGGCCCGTCCCTCATCATCGGCTACAGCCCCTGCGAGATGCACTCCATCAAGAAGGGTGGCATGCAGAACTGCCAGGCCGAGATGAAGAAGGCTGTCGAGTGCGGTTACTGGAACCTCTTCCGCTTCAACCCCGAGGCTGCTGCCGGCAAGAAGTTCTCGCTCGATTCCAAGGAGCCCGCGGGCGGTTATCAGGAGTTCCTGATGAACGAGGCCCGTTACGCTTCGCTGACGCGTTCCTTCCCCGAGCGCGCCGAGGAGCTCTTCAAGGAGAATGAGCAGGCCGCTATGGACCGCTATCAGCACCTGCTGAAGCTCAAGACGGTGTACAACGAGGCCTAGGTCTCCCACCGCAGGATCTGAGGGCTAACCTTCGCGGACGTCCTCGGACATGAAAGAACCCCCGCTGCGCACTACGTGCGGCGGGGGTTCTTTCGTCCTGCGGAGTGTCCGCGAAGGTTAGCCCTCAGATCCTGCTACGACTACGTCCTCGGATGTGATGGCGGATGAAGGACGTGGTTGTGGGGGGCTTTTGTCCCCTTCGCTGTTTCGCGGCTTTGCCGCGAAACCTCGCGCCACTTTGGGGATGGATGGGGGACTTGGCCGTTGCCGCTTTTTCGGAGCTCTTCTTTATTCCTTTTGTTGGATGAAAAGCCCCTTGTTTTTGCAGGGGTGCATACTCGACTTATATGTGCATAGAATCTCGTATAGTGCGAGTAAGATATTGCGCTGTCTGTTTTGTGTTTAGCAAAGATATAGTTTGCATAATCCGACATAATCCTCGCTTCATTTAAATAAAGTCGCACGTAAATTACGTAGATATGTCTTAGCTGGAGTTCTGTACGCTGAGCGGATAAAAACGACCGTTCACCGTTCCGCTATTTTCAAAATGAATAAAATGAGCGATAAAGAGAATATAAACCTTAATAAACTCGCGTATCGCACGGACGCGGGTTATTAATGGGTTGTAGGCCTTTTACAGAAAGGATTCCAGCAATGTCTAAGCCTCTTGGCAAGCCCGATCGTATTGTCGTCGCCCTTGGCGGCAACGCCCTCGGCAACAACCCCGTTGAGCAGATCGAGGCCGTGAGCAACACCGCCCACGCTCTCCTCGGGCTCATCGAGCAGGGCAACGAAATCATCATCACCCACGGCAACGGCCCGCAGGTCGGCATGATCCAGAACGCCTTCGCTGCTGCCCACGATGCCATCGGTACCCCCGAGATGCCGCTGCCCGAGTGCGGCGCCATGTCCCAGGGCTACATTGGTTATCACCTGCAGCAGGGCATCGGCCGCGAGATGCACAAGCGCTATAAGCGTTGGCACGCCGCCACCGTCGTCACCCAGATCGAGTGCGATCCGGATGATCCCGCGTTCAAGAACCCGACCAAGCCGATCGGCCCCTTCTACACCGAGGAGCAGGCCAAGGAGTTCATGGCCGAGGATCCCTCCAAGGTCTTCGTCGAGGATTCTGGCCGCGGCTGGCGTCGCGTCGTTGCTTCCCCCGATCCCAAGAAGATCGTCGAGGCTGACTCCATCCTCAACCTGCTCGACAACGAGTTCATCGTCATCGCCTGCGGTGGCGGCGGCATCCCCGTCGTCCGCGACTACGAGAACAAGGGCTGCTACAAGGGCGTTCCCGCCGTCATCGACAAGGACCTGGGCGGCGAGCTGCTGGCCGAGGACTGCGACGCCGACGTTCTGTTCCTGCTGACCGCCGTTGAGCATGTTGCCATCAACTTTGGCAAGCCCAACCAGGAGGAGCTCGAGGACCTCACCGCCGACGAGGCCGAGCGCCTGGCCGACGAGGGCCAGTTCGGCAAGGGTTCCATGGAGCCCAAGGTCCGCGCTGCCATCAAGTTCGCCCGTTCCCGCAAGGGCCGCACCTGCATCATCGGCGCTCTGGACAAGGCTGCCGAGACCATGGCCGGCCTCTCCGGTACCCGCATTCACGAGTAGTCTCTACTCTGTTGCCTCTCTCGTGGGCGCCGGGCAAAGCGCCCACAAACTAGCCTCTCTTCATGAGCCCCGCAGTCCGCTCCGGCTGCGGGGCTTTTGTTTCAACCCGGCACTTAGGGACGTTCCTTTCCTGCCGGCAGCCTATGGCTGGTCATTGGGGACAGACTTAAATGCGTGGCACCGATCAACTGCGGAAAGCGCATCCCACAATGAGTGTCCAAAGCGGGGCACAGTTTCCCAGGTACTCATTTAAGTCTGTCCCCAATGAGTGCCCAATGACTAGTAGTAGGCCCACATGGCTTCGACTTCGTTGAGGACCTCTACGACGCCCCAGCGGCGGGCGCTGCGGCTGGCCGAGTTGGGGTCGTAGACGCCAATCTGGTTGGCGTCGTCGATGCCGTAGAGCACGATGTAGTGGCCCACGTTGGTAAACGTACCGGGGCGCACTGCGGCGATGACGGGCGCACCCGAGCGAAGTGCTTGGGTAATCGATTCGCGATCGTTATAGAGCTGTGTTCCGTTGAGCCCCAGCTGCCACGCACCGCCTGTCATAAACGACCACTCGGTGGCGCCAGTGGGGGCGTAGTTGCCGGCTTCGGCCAGTGCGCATATATCGACCGGCGTCTTATCGGTGTGGCCGGTCTTAAAGATATAGACCATGGTGAGGCAAGTGGGACCGCAAGCGTTTTCGCGAATAGTGCCGCCGGCATAGGGCAGCTCCGACCATGCGGGGTCAATTTGGTAGATGTGGGGCATGGCGCCGGCCTGCCATTGCGAGCGTGGGGTCGAGAACGCAAAGGAGTAACCGGGCGCGACGGGAGCTTTAAGCAGCTTGTCTTCGGCAGTGGGCTCAAGACCGGCTGATCCGTGGGAGATACAGGATCCCAAAAACACAAAGACGAGGCAGGCGGCGATGGAGCAAAGCGCAAGGCGTAGGCGGCGGGCCGGAAGCGCATGGCTTGTGGTGCGCGACGCGGAGCGAGGGGCGGAATTGCCGCGATCGCGTTGAGGTCGCGAAAAGGAGCGTTTAACGTAGTAGTCGGTCTTACGGCGATCGTAGCGGCGCGGCTGCGATGAGTCGGTCTGGCGTTGGCGCGTGCTCGTGCTCACGCGGTCTGACTGCTGCACGGTACGGCTTTGTTGCCGCGAAGAAGCCCCGGGCTGCTCTTGGGAGCGCTGCGGGTTGTCGTTGTCGGGGGTGCTTCTGGGCGTTGGCGTGGTGCGGCCGGCAAGGCGCACGCTTTGTGGCCGTTGGTCGCCGTCATTGTATCCGTATGCCATTTGAATCACCTTGCCTCATGTGTAACTTGTCTATCCTACATAAAAAGATGCACGACACATGGGTATGCGCACCAAAAGCCTGACAAATGGTACGAACGTTGCCGCGCCGCGCGCCAAGCGTCACGGCAACGGGTATTCAAAAACAGACAAGATGAAAGTGTCCAAGACGAATGACGTCTCTCGCCGTTCGTCCCAAAAACGGCGCCGCTCGTTTTGCAGTTCTGCCTTCGGTCGAGCCTTGGACGGCAATGCAATGCCAAAGCCGTATCTTAAAGCCACGAAATAAAAGCGCGCGGCAAAACAGGCCGCGCAAGGGGTGACGCCAAGGGGCGTCAATAAGGAAAGGAGGGGAACAATGGCGGACAAGAACGCAGAAGTTGCAGTCGAGGATAACGGCGGCATGAAGAAAACGCTTTCGCTCTGGAACTTCTTCACCATCGGTTTCGGTGCCATCATCGGTACCGGTTGGGTTCTGCAGGTCGGCGACTGGATGGTCGTGGGCGGCGGTCCCGTTCCCGCTATGATCGCATTCCTCTTGGGTGCAATCTTCCTCGTGCCCGTCGGAGCTGTTTTCGGTGAGCTCACGGCTGCTATCCCCATCTCGGGCGGCATCGTCGAGTATGTCGATCGTAGCTTTGGCCGTACGCTGAGCTACATCACCGGATGGCTTTTGGCCCTGGGCAACGGCATCCTGTGCCCGTGGGAGGCCATCGCCATTTCGACCCTCGTGTCCGAGATGTTCGGCAGCCTGCCCGGCCTTGAGTGGCTGCGCGCCGTCAAGCTCTACACCATCCTGGGCGCCGACGTTTACCTGTTCCCGACGCTGATCGCGCTCGGCTTCGCAGCCTACGTCATCTTCCTCAACTTCCGCGGTGCCAGCTCGGCCGCCAAGCTCCAGGCCTTCCTGACCAAGGCTCTGCTCTGCGGCATGCTGCTCGCCATGGGCGTCTCGCTGTTCACCGGCTCGCCGGACAATGCCATGCCCGTGTTCTCCCAGGTCACCGGCGCTGGCGGCGGTAAGGCCGCTACCGAGGGCACCAGCCTGTTCGCCGGCATCGTGTCGGTCCTGGTTCTGACCCCGTTCTTCTACGCCGGTTTCGACACCATTCCTCAGCAGGCTGAGGAAGCAGCCGAGGGCCTCAACTGGAACAAGTTCGGCAAGATCATCTCCCTGGCTCTGCTGGCCGCCGGCGGCTTCTACATGGTCTGCATCTACTCGTTCGGCACCATTCTCGACTGGCATGAGTTTGTTAAGAGCCCGGTTCCCGCGCTTGCCTGCCTCAAGGGCATCAACATGCTCCTGTACCTGGCCATGCTCGTCATCGCCACGCTTGGACCCATGGGCCCGATGAACTCCTTCTACGGCGCCACGAGCCGCATCATGCTCGCCATGGGCCGCAAGGGCCAGCTGCCCGAGAAGTTCGCCGAGGTCGACCCCAAGTCCGGCGCTCCCAAGCTCGCCTGCGTCGTTCTGGGCGTCATCACCGTCATCGGTCCGTTCCTGGGCAAGAACATGCTCATCCCCCTGACCAACGTGTCGGCTCTCGCCTTCATCTTCTCCTGCGGTATGGTCGCCCTCGCCTGCCTGCGCATGCGCTTCACCGAGCCCGACCTGCCTCGTCCCTACGAGGTGCCCGGCGGCAAGTTTGGCATCGGCCTCGCTATCGCTGCCTGCGCCATCATCATCGGCCTGCTCGTGATTCCGTTCTCTCCCGCCTCCCTCAACATGGTGGAGTGGAGCATCGTGATCGGCTGGTTGGCTATTGGCCTGGCCCTCATGGCTTTCACCAATTCCCGCAAAAAGTAACGCCTAGCCGGGGCGGATCGGGTGCGCGGGGCCCTCTCTCCCGCGCGCCGAACCCGGCACCACTTGGGTAGCTTTGTGAGGCCTTAACCCAACACGGCCTCGCCCACTATATGGATCCATAAGGAGGAACCATGTCCACTAAGTATGCAATCGTTGGCGGCAAGCTCATCGACGGTACCGGTGCCGAGCCGGTCGAGAACTCCCTCGTTCTCGTCGACGACAACGGCAAGATCGAGTACGCCGGCGCTATGCAGGACCTTCCCGAGGGCGTTGAGGTCATCGACGCCGCCGGCAAGACCGTCCTTCCCGGCCTGATCGACACCCACCTACACTTCTCGGGCAACCTGACCGACGATGACACCGATTGGGTCATGCAGCCGCTCCTCGAGAAGCAGGCCGTCGCCGTCAAGCAGGCCTACGACTGCCTCACCCACGGCCTCACCACCGTCTGCGAGATCGGCCGCTTTGGTATCCAGATCCGTGACTGCATCGACAAGGGCGTCTTTAAGGGCCCGCGCGTTCTGGCCACCGGCCTCGGCTTCTGCCGCGTTGCCGGCCACGGTGACTCCCACCACTGCACCCAGGAGCTCAACAAGGAATCCCATCCCTGGGGCGACCAGGTCGACGGTCCTTGGGATCTGCGCAAGGCCGTCCGTCGTCGCCTGCGCGAGAACCCCGATGCCATCAAGATCTGGGCTACCGGTGGCGGCATCTGGCGCTGGGACTCCGGTCGCGACCAGCACTACTGCTCCGAGGAGATCCAGGCCGTGGTCGAAGAGGCAAAGATGGTCGGCATCCCCGTGTGGAGCCACTGCTACAACAACCACGCCGCTGCCTACGATTCCGTTCGCTTTGGCTGCGAACAGCTGATTCACGGTTTCGATATCGATGAGCGCACCATGGACCTCATGGCCGAGCAGGGCACCTTCTTCACCCCGACGATCGCCTTCCTGCCCACCTGGTACGCCACCTATCCGCCCGTCTACGTCCCCGAGCTGCACGACAAGTACGAGGGCACCCTGGTCGAGAAGGAGCTGCAGCGCAACTACGACTGCCTGCGCGAGGCCAAGAAGCGCGGCGTCGTCATGACGATCGGCTCCGACTCCTTCTCCTTCGTCACCCCGTACGGCACCTGCTCCATCGAGGAGATGTACGAGTTCGTCGACAAGATCGGCTTCACCCCGGTCGAGACCATCACCTGCGCCACCCTCAACGGTGCCAAGATGTGCCACATCGAGGACGAGACCGGTTCCATCGAGGCCGGCAAGTGCGCCGACCTGCTGGTCGTCAACGGTGACGTCGCCGCCGACATCCACGTGCTCAACACCGACAACATGGACGTCATCATGAAGGACGGCTGGATCGTCGAGGCTGGCACCTTTGGCGAGGCCAACAAATACAGCGCCTAAACTACCGTTCATCGACGACTGGATGTAAAACACAGTATTTGATTGCATAATGCAATGGAGAGGGTCGCTTGCGGCCCTCTTTATTGCTATGGGTGCGATAGATAAAAGGGGATGACGGTGGATTTAAACAGGCTGATTCTGGGCAAGAGCTACAACTCTACCAAGGTCTTTCGTACAGCCCAGCATGTGGTCCAGGCCATCCTGCTCGGTGTTGTCGTTCCGGCGCTTATCCTGCTGCTTATCTGGGATTTAACCGATAACCCCAATCCCGTTCCGGGCGTTGTCGTTATTGCCGGCATGGTCATGCTGTGCTTCTTTTTCTCGTATGTCTTTGTGGTCCCCGACGACCTCACATCGAGCGCAACCGACCGTACGCTCGCCATCGCATCAAAAATATTCGCCTACACGTCGCGCGGCCTTACGCCCGAAGCGGCCCTGGGCGCCTCTAAAATCATCCTGTCCGAGACCATCGCCTCTGCCATCTGCTTTACCGACGGCAAGCAGGTGTTGGCAAGCTGGGGCGAGGACTCGGCAAAGTGCCCCGCCGGCACCCCGGTCGTGCTCAAGACCACGCTCAGTGTGATTGAGACGGGCGAGCAGAGCGTGTTTTCGCGTGACACCTCCAATGAGACGGGCGGCTATTTTCCCCGCCTGCGCGCCGGCATCGTCGCGCCGCTTACCGTGCGCGGGCATTGCGTGGGCACACTCGAGCTGTATTACCCTCGCCTGAGCAGCATCGATATGCGCCAGACGGCCCTTGCCTCGGGTTTTGCCGACCTAATTTCCACGCAGCTCGCCAGCTTTGAGCTCGAGCGCCAGGACGAGCTCACAGCCCGCGTTGAGCTTCGCGCCCTGCAGTCGCAGGTCGACCCGCATTTTCTATTCAATACCATTAGCACGATCGTGTCGCTCGTTCGAACCGAGCCCGACAAGGCGCGATCGCTGCTGATCGACTTTTCCAACTACTATCGTCAGACGCTTTCTGACTCCGATACGCTCACCACGCTCGAGCACGAGGTGGAACAGGGCACTCGTTATATCAATCTTATGCAGGCCCGGTATGGCGACGGCCGTCTGCGCGTCTCGGTCGACATCGACTTTGAGGTGCGCGACAGCCTGGTACCGCCGTTTATCTTGCAGCCGCTGCTCGAAAACTGCATCAAGCATGCGCAGCGCGAGATCGAGCCGCTTTCTATTCGTGTTAGGGCTTTTGAGACCGATGACGGTTTGGAGATCATCGTCGAGGACGATGGCATCGGTATGAGCGAAGAGGTCTGCGCGCATCTGTTTGAGCAGCATCGCCGAGAGGAACCCGAGAGCATTACCGCCGACGGCTCCGTCAAGCGAGGTTGCGGCCTGGCGCTCTTCAACGTGCTTCAGCGCATCCATTTCTTTTACGGAGAAGATTCCGGCATGCGCGTGAAGTCCCAGGAGGGCGTGGGAACGCAGGTCATCGTTGAGTTGAACGGCGAGCCGCATGAGCCGGCGCCGCTAACGGTGTAGCACGCGGTTGGATTGAGAGAAAAAGAGGGGAAGCACATATGTCCGAAGGCTGGAACACCTTGGTGGTTGATGACGAGCCTCCAATTAGGGCTGAGCTACGCTATCTGTTAGAAAAGGATACGCGTGTGGGTCAGATTGCCGAGGCGGGCAATGTCACCGAAGCCGTGGAGTCGATTCTGTCGAACAAGCCCGACGTGCTGTTTTTAGACATTACCATGCCCGGTCGCTCGGGAATTGAGCTTGCCGAGACGCTGCAGAACCTAAAGACGCCGCCGGTCGTGGTGTTTGTGACGGCATTTGCCGAGTATGCGGCCGATGCCTATAACCTCGATGCTGTCGATTACGTCGTCAAGCCGGTCGAGGATGCCCGCCTGTCAAAGGCGCTCGACAAGATCGAGACTGCCCTGGGCGCTCGCCGTGTCGTCCATGCTCCGCGCCAGCCTTTGCGCCTGACGGTGGATCGCGGGGGCAAAAGGGTGTTCATTCCCGTGGCGGATGTCTGCTACTTTGAGGCGCGCGCCGATTTTTGCAACGCCGTCTGCGCCGAGGGGACATACCTGATCAATGAGTCGATTTCCTCGCTCGAGCGGCGCTTGGCCTCCGAGGGCTTTATCCGTGTCCACCGCAGCTATCTGGTTAATTTGGAAGACGTACATAATGTCGAGATCGGCTCCACGGGCCTGATGGAGCTCAGGCTCGACCGTGTGAGCTCGACGGTGCCCGTGTCCCGCCGTCGCGCTGCCGAGGTCAAATCGCACTTGGGGCTAGCGTAAGGGTCGGTGTGCCATCGTTTGCCGTTACAGGTTTGGCATGACTGTGCGGTGGGCATAATGGATTGCATCGAATGAAATCGAAAGGATTATTATGCCCGCGCTCATTACGCATCATCTGTTTGGCGAGGAAAGCATCGACCGTCTTCCGCAGGGCGTTATTACGTCCGACGAGGAGCGCATCGCCTTTATCCTGGGAAACCAAGGTCCCGACCCGTTTTTCTTTCACATTCTGACACCGCGTGTTTCCGACTGCACGCTGCTGGCGCAGGTCATGCATCGGTCGCGCATGTCTCGCCAGTTCGCGTGCCTGCGCGACGGCGTGTCGCATCTGCTGCCGCGCGACGCCAGCTTGGGTCGTGCCTTTGCGCTGGGCCTGCTGTCTCATTACGTGCTCGACCGCAACGCCCATCCCTTTGTCTATGAGCAGCAGTTTGGCATCGTGGAGTCCGATTCAGAGCTTGAGGATTCGAGCAGTCAGGTCCATGCCGTGATCGAGAGCGACCTGGATGTGCTGATGCTGCAGCTTAAACGCGATGGCGCTACGGTTGACGATTACCCGCCGGCGGGCGAGATCGTCACCACCGATCGCATCAATCGCGTGGCTGGCGTGCTGATGAGCTATGTTGCCGGACGCGTGTACGGCATTGACATTCCGGCGGGGGAGTACGGTGCTGCCGTTGCCAATATGCAGCGACTTTACCGCGCGATTGAGCCGGCCGGCTCCGCAAAGACGCGCGCGATCTCGCTGGTTGAGGGCTTGGTGCACGATTACTCGCTGCTCGACGGCCTTGCCCATCGCGTGACGACGGAGCTGCCCGAGCGCACCGGTAACCTGGGCCATCTGACATGGAAGAATCCCTTTACCGACGAGGTCTCGAACGAGAGTTTCCCCGAGGTCTTTGATCGCGCGCTGGTCGATTACGAGTGCACGGTCGCACGTTTTATCGAGACTGGTGACATGGATGCCGTGACCAGTCACGTCAACTACAGCGGTCGCGTGCTCAATGCCGATGAGGAGTTCGACCGCGAGGAATAGGGTCCGTGCGTGCCCCTTTGCCGAATCCTTACCGGCGGTTCTGGACAATTGGGGTACGATGAACTAACTGCATATCGGGCGAATACGAAGGGTCCCTGTCCATGAAATACACCAAGCTCGAGCGTAACTGGGTTATGTATGATGTGGGCAATTCGGCCCTTGTGCTGCTCAATACCTCGGTGGTGCCCATTTACTTTAACGCCATCAATACCGGCGCTTCCTCGGCCGACCTGGTGGTCGCCTGGGGCAATGCGCAGACGATCGCCTCGCTGGTCATCGCCATGCTCATGCCCATTCTGGGCGCGCTTGCCGACTACGCCGGCAACAAGATCAAGTTCTTCTTGGGCTTCTTCCTCACGGGCCTGGTGCTTTGCCTGGCGCAGGCTATCCCAATGTCCGCCATGGCATTTTTGACCGTGTACGTGCTGTGCACCATCGGCCTTAACTCTTCTATGACGTTCTACGACGCCATGCTGCCCGACATTACCACCGACGAGCGCATGGACGCCGTGTCCAGCTCGGGCTATGCCTGGGGCTATATCGGTTCCACCGTGCCGTTCGTCATCTGCCTGGCGCTCATCATGGGCGGCCCCGCTCTTGGCGTCCCCACCATGCTGGCAACGCGTCTGTCGTTTATCATCACTGGCGCCTGGTGGCTCATCTTTACTCTGCCGCTCATTCGCACCTATAAGCAAAAGTACGGTCGCGAGCGCGGTCCCGAGGACACCATCGGCCACATCGTGGGCGGTGTGTTCTCCGAGGTCGGACACACCATGCGCGAGATCGCCCACAACAAGACCGTGCTGGTCTACATGGTCGCGTTCTTCTTCTACATCGACGGCGTGCACACGGTCATTTCCATGGCAACCAGCTACGGCTCGGCTTTGGGCATCGATTCGACGCAGTTGGTGCTGGCGCTGCTCGTTACGCAGTTCGTGGCCTTTCCGTCCGCCATCATCTACGGCAAGCTCGCCGGACGCGTGGGCACGCTCAACATGATCCTGGTGGCCGTCGCCGCCTACATGGGCATTGTGCTGTTTGCCGCGTTCTTCCTAAAGACCGCCTTCGAATTCTGGGTGCTTGCCATTATGGTCGGCCTGTTCCAGGGCGGCGTGCAGGCGCTCAGCCGTAGCTACTTTGGCCGCATTATCCCTAAGGAAAAATCCAACGAGTACTACGGCTTCTTTGACATCTTTGGTCGTTATGCAAGCGTCATGGGCACCTTCCTGGTGTCGGTCGTCACCTCGTTGACCGGCAACCCGTCACTGGGCGTCCTTTCCATTGGCGTGTTGCTGATCGTTGGCTTTATGCTGCTGGTCCGCCTGTCCCGCATGACTCGGGCGGCAGAGCATGCCGCATAGGAGCGAGCAGCTATTGTGCCTGTCCACGGTACTCTTTTGGGGTTATCCGCAATAAACATTGCGACTTGCGAGCAATGATTTGCCCAAGTGGGTATGATGGAATCAGCTAGGTCGCGGGGCGTCGCCTGTGTTTGGCGGCGTCCCGTTTTTGTGTTGCAGGGAGGGTAAGGCATGAACGCCACAGTCGTGATTCCAACGTATTGGGCGGGCGATGACGCTTGCGCAAACGCCCCTGGCACCTATGACCATTCGACACGACTCAACGCCGACAATCCCGAACTCGACCGCTGCCTGGCCTCGCTTGAGCAGGTGCGCGACATCCCGCGCATCATCCTTTTGGTGGTCTGTCCCGTTTCTGCCACAGCCGATGTGTCGCTGCGCGTGCACGAGATTGTCGACGCGCACCCCACGCTCAAGGTCACCGTTGTCACCAACACCCAGGCCTCGCATATCGCAGACCGGGTTGCTCAGATCGCGCCCAAGGGTTCGGGCGAGTGCGTGAGCCTGCGAGGCTACGGTGCCATCCGCAATATGGGGCTAGCCTGTGCCGCTGTGCTGGGGCATGACGCGGTTATCTTCTTGGATGACGATGAGACTGTCATCGACGCCGACTTTATGAAGCGCGCGACCTATGCGTTGGGGCAGCAGACGCGTCAGGGCTTGCCGATCTTGGTCAAGAGCGGTTATTTCTACGATCGCGACGGCTCGCCGCTGGCTCCCACGGACAAGGCGGGCATCTGCCATCGTTGGTGGACCAAGCGCATCGAGTTCAACCGTTGGATGAAAAAGGCGCTCTCGGGCACCCGCATCTCGCGCTCCAACTACGTGTGCGGCGGCCTGATGGCCCTGCACGCCCGCGCCTTTACGCGTGTGGCCTTTGACCCGTTTATCACCCGCGGCGAGGACTTGGATTACCTCTTTAACATGCGCATGTTTGGCTACGACGTGTGGTTCGATAACGAGTGGACCGTGCGCCATCTGCCTCCGGAGTCCGAAAAGCGCTCACCGCGCTTTATGCAGGATGTATACCGTTGGTACTACGAACGGGCCAAGTTGACATTCGCCGCGCATCAAAAGGAGCTCATTCCCGTTACGGCGGCATCGCTCATGCCCTACCCGGGCCCTTGGATTTCGCGCGAGCTCGACGACCGCGTGCGCAAGACCGCTATGGTCCGCAGCGTGTTTACCCGCGAGCATGAGGGCTACCTGCGCATTTGGCGCCATGGTATCGGCGAGGCAAAGGCCTATGCGCGCCAAAACGCTGCAAGCTATCTGCGTTTCCAGAGCTTTTGGCCCAAGATCATGGACGGGCTTTGGCGTGACGCACAACTGATCAGTATCCTGGAGGGGGCCGAATGATCGACCGCCGCGCCCAGCGCGATAGTTCAATATCAATCTTTCGCATCATTGCCGTTGCCTGCGCCATCTGCGTGCTGGTGTACTTTATTTTTGCCTTGGTGACCGGTATCGAGCCGATCGCCACGGTGATTGCCTGCGCGCTGTTGTGCATCTTTCTGTGCATCTTTATCTTTTTGACGCTCAATCCCGATTCGGTGCGCTCCCAGTACACCGAGGAGACGCTCTCGGTGGCCTCGGCCATGCTCGAGGACATTAAGGGCGGTCTGACGCAGGAGTCGGCGCGTTTGGTGTGCCGGCGCATTTTGCCCGAGACGCGCGCCATGACGGTGGCCATCACCGACGAGGGCAACGTGCTTGCCTGCGCGGGAGAGTTTGAGGAAAAACTACTGCCAGATTCTCCCATCCACACGCTTGCCACGCGCTACGTTATCGAACATGGCATCGTGCAGTCGTTCAACCGTATGGTGGATGTCGTGGGCTCGGACGGCTCGCACAACCAAGTCCCCGCCGGCATTATCGCCCCCATCAAGGTGGGCGATCGTACCGTCGGCACGCTCAAGTTCTACTACAAGACCCCGCGCGCCGTCGACCGTACCCAGTACGCGCTTGCCTCGGGCTTTGCCGAGATCTTGTCCACGCAGCTCGCCATCCACGAGCTCGAGGTGCAAAAGGAACTCACGGCGCGCGCCGAGGTGCGTGCGCTGCAGGCGCAGATTAACCCGCACTTCCTGTTCAACACGCTGAACACCATTGCATCGTTTACGCGCACCGACCCGCTGCGGGCCCGCGAGCTGCTGCGCGAGTTCTCCTCGTTCTATCGCGCCACGCTCGACAATTCGGGCTCTCTCATTCCCGTGTCGCGCGAGGTCGCGCAGACCAAGCGCTACCTGACGTTTGAGAAGGCGCGCTTTGGCGAGGATCGCGTGCTGGCGACCTTCGACGTGTCCGAGGACGTCGAGGACACGCTGGTGCCGGCATTTGTAATCCAGCCAATCGTCGAGAATGCCGTGCGCCATGGTATGGGCGACGACGATGCACTGAGGATCGACGTGTCGGTCCACAGGGATGGCGAAGATGCGATTTTGATTGTGGTCGCCGATAACGGCGTGGGCATGGACGAAGGCACCGCTGCCAGACTGTTTGACGAACGCTCCGCCCGTCCCGACGCCAGCTCCCCGCAGGGCGGCGGCGCCGGTGTGGCCATGCACAATATTTCGGAGCGCATCCATCGCTTTTATGGACCGCACTCTTATACACGCGTCGAATCGGCCCCGGGCAAGGGCGCTAAAGTGCTCCTGCATCTCGATTTGTCGGAGAGCATCTTCGACATTCAAGAGTAGAATGATAGGTTACGGGTTTAACGCTAGTTGGCGGATGCCCGACGTAGTTAGTTGACGAAAGGTTTTATCCCTATGCTGCGTGCGATGATTGTGGATGATGAGGCCCCGGCCCGTTCGGAACTTCGCTTCTTGCTCGAGCAGACGGGCAAGATCGGCACGATCACAGAAGCGTCGAGCGTTCGCTCCGCTATCGAGATGCTTATGGAGAGCCGCGTCGATGTTGTGTTCCTCGATATCTCGATGCCTGGCGCTTCGGGTCTGCAACTTGCCGAGGCACTGCATAAGCTCAAGAATCCGCCGGCGATCGTATTCGTAACCGCGTACAGCGATCATGCGGTCGAGGCGTTTGATGTGGATGCCGTCGACTATCTGATGAAGCCGGTCGAGGAGGCTCGCCTGGATCGAGCGATCGATAAGGTTATGCAACGCGCCAAGCCTGTCACGGACAGCAAGGTGACCATCGAGCGCATCCCGGTGGAAAAGGGCGGCCGCAAGGTCCTCATTCCCGTGGACGACATTCGCTTTATTATGGCCAAGGACGATTACTCCTGTATTTATACGGTCGATGACCGCTTTTTGTCCACGACCTCGCTGGCGCAGTTCGAGGCCAAGCTCTGTGACTTTGGCTTCTTCCGCGTTCACCGCCGCTATATCGTCAACTTGGCGTGTGTCACCGACGTCGAGACGGTTCCCTCGGGCGCTATCCAGCTGGGCATTACGGGCGTCGACGAACGCGTACCGGTTTCGCGCCGTCGCGTCGTACCGCTCAAAAAGGCCCTGAGCCTCTAGTACACCGGCCCCGCAGCCCTGTAGACCAAAATCGTCTGCGGAGCCGTGGGGCTTTTTGCATGAATGCACCAAATCTTTTTGCGGAAGGGATCCCATGAACAGTGCAAGCGCCAAGCGTATCGACATTATCTCGGACACCCACGGCTATCTTTCGCCTGCGCTCTTGGACGAGCTTAAGGGTGCGGATCTGATTATCCACGCCGGTGACCTTACGTCGGAGATGGACTACGAGCACCTGCGCACCATCGCCCCCGTGCGAGCGGTGCTGGGTAATAACGACTACTACCGCGACTACGGCCCCGATGTGGACCGCTTGGCGCTCTTTACCTACGAAGGCCTCAAGTTCGCCGTAGCCCACTACCGTGAAGACCTCCCGGTGGGATCCGTGGACGTAGCTATCAACGGTCACACCCACGTAACCAAAGAAGCCCAAGTGGGTCGCTGCCTGGTCCTCAACCCAGGCAGTGCCAGCTATCCAAGAGGCACCCGAGGCCCCACCATGGCCAGAATGCTTGTCAAGGACGGCAAGATTCTGAGCATCAAATTTATTGACCTAGAGTAGGTGCAACAAAAACGGGGGATGCAGATCGCATCTCCCGTTTTTCTTTGAGCCAAAGGCCGAAGTTCAACAACAATCTTAGACAACCCCGCCGAGGAGAACGGGGACCTCGAGCCGCGGAAGCGGCGAGGAACAAAGTCTTTGAAGCAAGTGACGGCAGGGAGGGTCTCCGGGGCCGGCTGGCGCGGGTTGAGTTTGTCGCGAGTTCCGCACGCAAAGGAAAGCACTTAATGTGCTTTCCGTCTTGCGCAGGACTGTAGAGCAGCAAACTCAACC
>DBFBAP010000018.1:0-30657 GCA_048245415.1 Collinsella sp.
AAGCCCATAAGGAGGGCCTACGAGGCATGGGTCGAGGCCGGACTTCCGCTCGATTGGGACAGGCAGGCCTTCGAGGCCGAGCGCAAAATGGATTCTAAAAAACACCTTGCCAAATAGGAGCGTCAGGACGCAAAGAGGCTCGCCGCACAAAGTGCGCAGCGAGCCTCTTTGCATGTCCGAGGACGTTTTGGGAGGTAGCCCAAACAGCCCCGGCGATCCTGCAGGAGTTAAACCCCTTTAGAACTTGTCGTGGAAGGTACGGGAGATGACCTCGTCCTGCTGCTCCTTGGTGAGCGTGTGGAAGTTCACGGCATAGCCGGAAACGCGGATGGTCAGCTGCGGGTACTTCTCGGGGTGAGCCTGAGCGTCGAGCAGCGTCTCACGGTTGAAGACGTTGATGTTCAGGTGGTGGCCACCCTTCTCGGCGTAAGCGTCGAGCATGTGGACCAGGTTATCGGCCTGAGTCTCAGAAACTTCAGAAACCTTCATAATGTGTCTCCTTCGATTAATAGGCGCCGGCCGAAACCGGCGCGCTAATCAGTAATCGTTATTGTTAGTATAGCACTAACAATAGTTACTCGCCCAGCTGATCAAGGTCGATATCGCCAAAGAACACCTGATCCTCCTTGCCGAGCGCACTCGGGATGATGGAGAAGGTGTTGGAGATGCCGTCCTGAGCATCGCGGAACGGGAGCTTGGAAACCGAAGACAGCGAAGCGATGGCGCCGTGGCTATCGCGCTTGTGCATGGGGTTAGCACCCGGGGCGAACGGCTGACCAGCCTTGCGGCCGTCGGGCGTAGAGCCGGTCTTCTTACCGTATACGACGTTGGAGGTAATGGTCAGAACCGAGGTCGTGGGCACGGA
The DNA here is from genome assembly GCA_048245415.1 of Collinsella sp. Taxonomy (GTDB): domain Bacteria; phylum Actinomycetota; class Coriobacteriia; order Coriobacteriales; family Coriobacteriaceae; genus Collinsella. Next base: position 866 of record DBFBAP010000018.1, read on the forward strand.
GTTGCGGTAGGTGTCGTTCATGCGGATGTACTCCATGAACTGGTGCACAACGTCGTGAGCGATCTGGTCGACGCGGTCGTCGTCGTTACCGTACTTGGGGAAATCGCCCTCGGTCTCGAAGTCGACGATGATGCCGTTCTCATCACGGACGGGGTGGACCTTGGCGTACTTGATGGCGGACAGGGAGTCAGCCACGACGGAAAGGCCAGCGATGCCCGTAGCGAACCAGCGGTGCACGTGCTTGTCGTGCAGAGCCATCTGGATGCGCTCGTAGCAGTACTTGTCGTGCATGTAGTGGATGATGTTCAGCGAGTTGACGTACACGCCAGCGAGCCACTTCATCATGTCGTTGTACTTGGTCACAACGTCGTCGTAATCGAGCGTATCGCCCTCGACGGCGCGGTACTTGGGGCCGACCTGCTTCTTGGAGACCTCGTCAACACCGCCGTTGAGTGCGTACAGCAGGCACTTGGCCAGGTTGGCACGGGCGCCGAAGAACTGCATCTCCTTGCCAATGCGCATGGAGGACACGCAGCAGGCGATGCCGTAGTCGTCGCCGTGGTAAACGCGCATGAGGTCGTCGTTCTCGTACTGGATCGAGGAGCTGGCGACAGAAGTCTTGGCGCAGAACTTCTTGAAGTTCTCGGGCAGACGGGTCGACCACAGAACGGTCATGTTGGGCTCGGGGCTGGTGCCCATGTTCTCGAGCGTGTGCAGGTAGCGGTAGCTCATCTTGGTAACGAGCGTACGGCCGTCAACACCCATGCCGCCGATGGACTCGGTGACCCACTGCGGATCGCCAGTAAACAGGGCCTGGTACTCGGGGGTACGGGCAAACTTGACCATGCGGAGCTTCATGATGAAGTGATCCACGAACTCCTGGATCTGCTCCTCAGTGAAGGTACCGTTGGCAAGGTCGCGCTCAGCGTAGATGTCGATGAACGTGGAGGTACGGCCGATGGACATAGCGGCGCCGTTCTGCTCCTTGACGGCAGCGAGGTAGGCGAAGTACATCCACTGGATGGCCTCCTGCGTGTTGGTAGCAGGGTTGGAAATATCGAAACCATAGGTCTCGGCCATCATCTTGAGCTCGCCGAGGGCGCGGATCTGCTCCTGCAGCTCCTCACGATCGCGGATGTTGTCGGCGGTCATGACCGTCGGGGTGGAAGCCTTCTGGGCCTCCTTGTCCTTGATCAGGTAGTCGACACCGTACAGGGCAACACGACGGTAGTCGCCGATGATGCGGCCGCGGCCATAGCCATCGGGCAGACCGGTGATGATGTGAGCCGAGCGGCAAGCACGCATCTCGGGGGTGTAAACATCGAAGACGCCGGCGTTGTGGGTCTTGCGCTCGAAGGTGTAGCGCTCGACAACGTTCTCGTCGACCTTGTAGCCGTGCTGGCTGGCGGCCTGGCAAGCGATGCGGATACCGCCGTTGACGTGCAGCGCGCGCTTGAGCGGCTTGTCGGTCTGAAGACCGACGATGGTCTCCTTCTCGCGGTGGGCGTTATCGATGTAGCCAGCGGGGTGGCTCACGATACCCGTGACGGTCTTGGTGTCCATATCGAGGACACCACCCTGCTCGCGCTCCTTAAGCAGCAGGTCGAGAACCTCGCCCCACAGCTCCTTGGTACGCTCGGTCGGACCTACGAGGAACGACTCGTCGCCCTCGTAGGGGGTGTAGTTCTTCTGGATGAAGTCTCGGACGTCAACCTCTCCCGTCCAGATGCCTTCCTTGAAGCCTTCCCATGCCTCCTGCATTGTGTAACCACGCTCCTAGTTACGTGTTATGCGGCGCTCTCTCACACCGCTGCTTATTGAATTCTTGAATGTTCGGCTTGCACTACCGGCTTCTTCCGTTCTTCACCACACGTCGGTGCAGGGAAAAACGTTTGTCCACCTTGGAACTACAACCCAAAACCCAAGATTTCACCCGTCTGAGAAGGATAACATAGCGACCCTCTCCATCTGGGCTGTTATATGTTTCTTTTTTTATATCATAAAGGCGTTTTTTACAAACCCGCAGGAAATGCGAGCGCGAACAACTACCGTTCACCGATTTGTATGGTATTTTTCCTTGCCTTTGTACGACGTTCGCTCTAGCTGTTATGCCAGCTTTAGCAGGGTAAAGTGTCCCAGAGACCCTACAGAAACTGCAGGGCGGCCACGGGATCCCCCGTGGCCGCCCTGTGGCGTAGCTAGTTTTTAGCTTTGATTGCCGCTTGGCATTAGGCGGCTGCGGCGGCCTTGTCGGTCGTTGTCTTGCTATCGCCGTTGCCCTGGCCCTCAAAATGCTTGTGGCACCAGCTGGTAACGAGCGGGGTCAAAATGGCCGTCACGATAGCGCAGGCAGCAACCTGTGCCGTAGCCGTCGCGAGCACAGCACCACCGTACATGGCCTCGTTGACGCTTGCCATGGCGGCAGGCGTGGCCACATTGGCTCCGGCGCAGCTCGAAATGGCCGCACCTGCGACACCCGTACCGCCCGTGAGCTTATCGACCGCGATAACGGGAATTGCAAAGACCACCGAGCAGATCACGCCGAGCAGAATACCGGGGAGACCGCCATTAATGAGCTGGCCAAAGGTCATGGTCGAGCCCATGGCAAAGAAGACGAGCACGATGACGGCGGAAAGTGCCGGTGCCATCATCTTCTTAAAGCTCGGGAAGAGGTTGCCCAGAATAATGCCGACGACGATCGGCAGGATGGCGCCCACGAGCGACCAGCCGATCGGAGCCTGACCGGCAGCGCCGAGCACGATCATCGTGACCGGAGGGCCGACAACCAGCGTGGTGATGGCGACGGCGCCACGCTCGGCCTCATTGCCCATGGTGCCCATAAGACCAGCGTACATAGCGTTGTTGGCGCCGGTGCAAGCCGCCAGCATCACCATGGCAGAGATGCCAAACAGGTTGTCGTTGAACACATAAAGGATGAGCAGCGACACGGCAACGACCACGATCTGCTTGACGGCGATGATGATGGCGCCGCGTGCAGCGGCGGCAGGAGCGCTCTTAAACGAAATCGTCGTACCGACGATGAGCAAAAAAGCGCCCACGAGCGGGCCTGCGCCCTGCTGGGTCATACCAAGCGTAAAGCTGCCGAGCGTTTTGAACAGGTCGGGGAATAGCGTGTTGAGCAGGCAGCCCAGCAAAAGCGGCACCAAAATATTGGCACCCGGGATGGAGGACATCTTAAAGAACGGCTCCTTTGCCGCCGGCGCCTCCACCGCAGTCGATTCACTCATATATATCTCCTTTGGATGCATGCGAATCGTAGCCGCACGCGCCTATGTCAGAAAGAAGGCGACGGTCCCGAGTCGCAGGAGCCGTCGCCGAATAATCATCGCGGGGTATTACCCGTCCAGGACGATGCCGCCGTCGCAGTCACCGATCTCGCCGTTCACGAAGCTGGCGAGGTCGGAAGCGAAGAACAGCACCATCTGCGCAGGCTCGCTGGCCTGGGCAGCGCGGCCCAGAGGAATACCGTTGATGATGCGCTGAGAGTTCTCGTCAGAGAGAATCGAGGTCATATCGGTCAACGTGAGCGACGGGCACACGGCGTTGCAGCGAACGCCAAACTTGCCGCCCTCCTTGGCGACCGCCTTGGTAAGGCCGTTGACACCGGCCTTGGAGCTCGCGTAGGCAGCGGTGCCAAGCAGGCCGCCGCCGATCTTGCCAGCAACGGAGCTCACGTTGACGATAGTGCCGGCATGCGCCGCCTTAAAGTGCGGGTACACGGCGTTCATCATAGTGAAGGTACCGTTGAGGTTGATATCGATAGTGCGGCGCCACTCGGTGTCATCGATCTCGTCGAACTTCTTGGTGCTGATGACGCCAGCGCAGTTAATCAAGATGTTGGTTTGCGGCAGGTCCGTAAAAATTTGCTCGACGGTCTCGCGCGCCTTGGGCGCATCGGCGACATCGAGCTGATAGAACTTGTTGCCCTCGCCAAGCTCGGCCACTGCGGCCTCGCCCTTAGCAGCGTTCCTTGCGATGAGCGCGACGTGTCCGCCGCCCGCGACGATGCCCTTGGCGATCTCGAGGCCAATGCCCTGAGTGCCACCCGTGACAATCGCGGTCTTACCCGTGAAGTCAAATGCCATGACTCCATCCCCCTTTATGTAAGGTGTCTCCTTGCGGGAAGTTGGAGCATCGCACGTGGCGATTATATGAGTCCCAGTCGTCATGGTGGTGACAACCCCTCGCCTAACCGCGGGCATAATAGTTCTTTGAAACGCTTTAGCAATTGAATGATTTTAAGTCTTAATGAGCTCTTAATATTGCCCATTGTATGAGGCCCGCGTATGGGGGTATCATCTTCCACCGAAAATAGTTTCTAGTGTTAGGGGTTTTCGGTGGAAGATACCGATTTCCATGAGCTTGGGCGTCAGCTCTTTACCGAGTTTGGCAGCATGCACCAGCGCGTTTCGCGCTTTGCCGACCAGGCTCTGGGTGGCGAGATGGCCGTCATGCGCGCCCTCATGCGCGCCGGCGGCTCGCTCACGCCGAGCGAACTCGCTGATCGCGCCTGGGTCTCGAGCGCCCGCATCGCCAATATCCTGCGCGCCCTCGAGGCCAAGGGCTGGGTCGAGCGCGAGCACTCAAAGACCGACCGTCGTCGCGTACACGTCACGGTGACCGACAAAGGATTCCAGGTTATCGAAATCAAACGTCGGGAATTCGAGGACCGCACCGCGGCCTTCCTCGAGCAGCTTGGCGAAACAGATACCCAAGAGATGGTGCGCCTTCTTAGACGTGCCAACGAAATTATCGACCGCAATCAAGAAAGGAGAGATGCCGAGTGAGGATTCTCAAGCTCTTTAAAAAACATATCCTGGCACTGTTCGCAGCTATCGTACTTATCGTAATCAGCTGCAACGCCGATCTGGCGCTGCCTACCTATATGAGCGACATCGTCGACGTGGGTGTGCAGCAAGGCGGCATCGCGTCGCCCGTACCCGACACCATCCGCGCCGAATCGCTCGACGACCTCGAACTCTTTATGAGCGCCAAGGACGCCAAGGCTGTGGAGGCCGTGTTTAGCAAGGCTGACAAAAACGACATTCGAACGTACGAGGGCACCGAGGAAGAGCGTGCCGATGGAGGCAAGATTGCCGACATTATGAGCCTGCCCGAGACTGTTGTCCTTTCGCTCAACCAGGGCATCGACGCCAACTCCATGGGCGACATGATGGGCTCGTCCAGCGAGAAAGACGACAACGCTGCCCAGGCCATGCCCACCCCCGAGCAAATGGCAGCGATGACGCCCGAGCAGCTCGCCGAGATGCAGCAGAAGGCCGCGGCGGCGCAGAACATGCAAAAGCAGATTGATGCCGACGGCGGTAAGATCACTATGAAGAGCCTGCGCCTGGGTGTCGAGGGCGGTCTGGTAGACCAAAGCAAGCTCGTCGAGGGCGCCAACCAAATGGCGGACAAAATGGGCTCCATGTCGGGCTCCATCGTCACCCAGCGCGCCGTGAGCTATGTACAGGACGAGTACAAGGCGCAGGGCATCGACCCCGCCGACGTGCAGAACGCCTACCTGAGCCGCATGGCGACCACGATGTTTGGACTGTGCCTCGTGTCGCTCGTCGCCACCATCCTGACCGGTGCCGTGGCTTCGCGCACCGCCTGCTCCATCGCCCGCGACCTGCGCCGCGAGACCTTCAACAAGGTTATGCACTTCTCGCCGGCCGAGGTGGGCAAGTTTAGCCAGGCCTCGCTCATCACCCGCTGCACCAACGACATTCAGCAGATCCAGATGGCCGCAACTCTGTTTATCCGCATGTGTCTGATGGCCCCCGTCATGGGCATCGTCGCCGTCATGCGCGTCCTGGCCAACCATACCGGCCTGGAGTGGACCATCGCCGTTGCCATCATCGCGGTCTCGGCCGTCGTCGGCGTGCTTATGGGCCTCACCATGCCCAAGTTCAAAAAGATGCAAAGCTTTGTTGACCGCGTGAACCTTACCGCCCGCGAGCTGCTCGACGGCCTTATGCCCATCCGCTCGTTCAACCGCGAGGAACATGAACTCGAGCGTTTTGACAAGGCATCGCTCGACCTGATGACCACGCAGCTCTACACCAACCGCGCCATGAGCTTTATGATGCCGCTCATGATGCTCGTCATGAACTGCATCACCGTGCTTATCGTCTGGTTTGGCGCGCAGGGCGTGTCCGACGGCGTGATGCAGGTCGGCAACATGATGGCGTTCATCTCCTACACCATGCAGATCGTCATGGCGTTTATGATCCTCACCATGGTTTCGGTTATCTTGCCCCGCGCCGAGGTCGCAGCCGAGCGCGTGGAAGAGGTCATCACCTGCCCTACGAGTATCAACGACCCTGTCTCGCCCAAACTGCCTGCTGCCAGCGCGCCGCGCGGCGAGCTCACCTTCCGCGACGTGAGCTTCCAGTATCCCGATGCCCGCGCCGATGTCATCAGCGGCGTGAACTTCACCACGCATGCCGGTCAGATGCTCGGCATTATTGGCTCCACGGGCTCGGGCAAGTCCACGCTCGTGCAGCTGATTCCGCGCCTGTACGACGTCACGGGCGGCAGCATTTCGCTCGACGGCATCGATGTGCGCGACATGACCCTTTCCGAGCTGCGGCGCCGCATCGGTTATATTCCGCAGCAGGGTCGTCTATTCTCGGGTACCGTCGAGAGCAACCTCAAGTTTGCCGGCGACATGGTGAGTGACGAGGATATGCGCCAGGCAGCACGCGTCGCCCAGGCGGAGGACTTTATCGCCGAGCGCGAGGACGGGTACGACTCCCCTATCAGCCAGGGCGGCTCCAATGTTTCGGGTGGTCAGCGCCAGCGCCTGGCCATTGCCCGCGCGTTAGCCAAAAAGCCCGAGGTCGTGGTGTTCGATGACTCGTTTAGTGCCCTCGACTACAAGACCGACGCGTGCCTACGCGAGGAGCTGGCCAAAAACGTTACCGACGCCGCGCTCGTGGTCGTAGCCCAGCGCATCGCGACCATCATGCACGCCGACCAGATCATCGTGCTCGACGACGGCCACGTAGTGGGCACCGGCACGCACGAGGAGCTGCTGCGCAGCTGCCCGGCGTATCTGGAGATCGCACAGTCGCAGCTTTCCGCCGAGGAGCTGGGGCTTACCCAAGAAGAAATTGCAGCCGTCATGGAAGGAGGCGAGCGCTAATGGCAGACGAGACCAAGACTCAGATTCCCAAGCCCACCCGCCAACGTGGTCCCATGGGCCGCATGGGCGGCATGCGTCGCGGCGAAAAGGCCAAGGACTTTAAGGGCACCATGAGGCAGCTGCTCGGCTATATCGGCCAACACAAGATTGCCGTGTTTGCCTCCGTCGCCTTTGCCGTGTGCTCGGTCATCTTTAACATTGTGGGACCCAAGGTGCTCGGCCAGGTTACGACCAAGCTGTTCGAAGGCCTGGTCGCCAAGGTCAACGGCACCGGCGATGTCGACTTTAACTGGATCGCCAAGACGCTCGGCTTTTTGCTCTGCCTGTATCTGGCAAGCTCTGTCTGCAGCCTGGTCCAGGGCTGGCTCATGACCGGCGTCACGCAAAAGATCTGCTACCGCATGCGCAAGGAAATCGCCGCCAAGATTGCTGTCGTGCCGATGAGTTACTTCAACGGCCACAGCAAGGGAGACGTACTCAGCCGCATCACCAACGACGTCGATACGCTGGGTCAGTCGCTCAACCAGAGCGTGACGCAGCTCATCACGTCGGTGACGCAGATTATCGGCGTGCTCGTCATGATGCTTTCGATCAGCCTGCCGCTTACCGGCGTCACCGTGCTCACGCTGCCGGCAGCCGCGATTATCCTGACCGTGATGATTCACTTCTCGCAACCGTACTTCCGCGAGCAACAGCAAGTCCTGGGCACCGTCAACGGCATTATCGAGGAGGACTTTGCCGGCCAGAACGTCATCCAGGTTTTCGACCGCGCCGAGGCCTCAATCGAGGAGTTCGACCGTCAAAACGACCGTCTCTTTATTAGTGGCTGGCGCTCGCAGTTCCTGTCGGGCCTGATGATGCCGCTTATGAGCTTGGTGGGCAACATGGGCTACGTGGGCGTCGTCGTGGTGGGCGCGCAGCTCGCGCTGACCGGCAATGCCACGCCCGGCGACATCCAGAGCTTTATCCAGTACGTGCGCAACTTTACGCAACCCGTGCAGCAGCTGGGCAACGTGAGCAACACGATGCAGTCGATGGCTGCTGCCACCGAGCGCGTCTTTGAGTTCCTGGCCGCGCCCGAGGAGGAGCAGAAGGCCGACGCGCAGATTCCCGAGAAGCGCCCCGGCCACGTGGAGTTTGACCATGTCAAGTTTGGCTACACGCCCGACAAGACCATCATCCACGACTTTAGCTGCGAGGCTAAGCCCGGCCAAACCATTGCCATCGTCGGCCCCACCGGCGCCGGCAAGACCACGCTCATTAAGCTGCTGCAGCGCTTTTACGACGTGGACGGCGGTTCGCTGCGCGTCGAAGGCGTCGACGTGCGCGACTGGGACCGCGCGGCGCTGCGCGGCGAGTTTGCCATGGTGCTGCAGGACACCTGGCTGTTTAACGGCACCATCCGCGAGAACATCCGCTACGGACGCCCCGATGCGACCGATGCCGAGGTCGAGGCCGCCGCACGCGCCGCACGCTGCGACCACTTTATCCATACGCTCGCCGGCGGCTACGACTTTATGATCAACGAGGAGGGCACTAACCTGTCGCAGGGTCAGCGCCAGCTCGTGACCATCGCCCGTGCCATTTTGGCCGACCGCCCGGCACTGATTCTGGACGAGGCGACTTCCAACGTCGATACCCGTACCGAGGAGCTCATTCAGCGCGCCATGGATGCGCTGATGCAGGGCCGCACCAGCTTTGTCATCGCGCACCGCCTGTCCACGATCCGCAACGCCGACGTGATCTTGGTGATTCGCGACGGCGACATCGTCGAGAAGGGCACGCACGACGAGCTGCTCGCCCAGGGCGGCTTCTACGCCGACCTGTACAACTCGCAGTTCGACGAAGCGGCGTAAAAACCGGCGGCAAACAACCGCAATGCCAAGAAAACGGGGGCGCAGGACAACCTGCGCCCCCGTTTTGTGTCCTTCGAGCCTCGAAACGCCTTCCCTGAGACCTCACTGACGGCGCTTTCCAGACCCCGTGGGCAAAAAAGGGCAAATATGAGTACTGTTACCTTTTTAGTAACAGCCAAAACCGCCTCAAATGCCGCTCCCACGGCTTACACGCGTCCCTAAATTGATCAAACGCCTTATAGCGGACTTATATGTGTTTGCGTTAATGAACATATTTTACTGTTATGTCTATTATTTTGCGAAGGCAATATGATACTAAGATAGCAACCGTACTCATATTTGGCATTTTCTGCCCACAGGGTGTTCCTGGGGAAGCAACAACAGCCTTAGGCTCCCGCGCGACGCCACGCCCTCCCGGCATTCGCCGACGTTTCCCCAGATAAAACCTGGCAAAATAAACCTATCCCTTTTTGGTAGGTTTCGGGGTGACAAGGGCTTGCACTTTAGCGTGCGACAGCGGATAATGCCGAGCATTCGACAATACGCTTATTGCTCTTTCTATAGATTGAGGAGACCCCTATGGCCATGGAATTCAAACGCAGGCTGCCGATCCCCATGGAGATCCGCGAGGAAATGCCACTTTCTGCCGAGCTTACCGCCAAAAAGCAGGCATTTGACGCCGAGGTCGCCAAAGTCTTTACCGGCGAGGACGCACGCAAGGTGCTTATCATCGGCCCGTGCTCTGCCGACCGCGAGGATTCGGTGCTTGAGTACATGAACCGACTGGCCAAGACCGCCGAGGAGGTCAAGGACAAGCTCATCATCATTCCGCGCGTCTACACCAACAAGCCGCGCACCAAGGGCACCGGCTACAAGGGCCTGCTGCACAACCCCAACCCCGAGGCTCCCGACGATCTGCTCGAGGGCGTCAAGGCCATCCGCCATATGCACCTGCGCGTTATTGAGGAAACGGGCTTCTTCACCGCCGACGAGATGCTCTATCCGTCCAACTACCAGTACCTCGTTGACCTGCTGAGCTATGTTGCCGTGGGCGCACGCTCGGTCGAGAACCAGGAGCATCGCCTGGTGTCGAGCGGCATTTCGGTACCCGTCGGCATGAAGAATCCCACTGCCGGCTCTACCACCGTTATGCTCAACTCCATTTACGCCGCGCAGGCGCACCAGAGCTTCATCTTCCGCAACTGGGAGGTCGAGTGCGACGGCAACCCGCTCGCACACGCCGTTATGCGTGGCTACATCGGTCTCGATGGGCGCACCTACCCCAACTACCACTACGAACACCTGGAACGCTTGGCCGAACGCTATACCGAGCATGCCGGCTATGCCAATCCGGCAGCGGTCATCGACTGCAACCATGACAACTCGGGCAAGCGTCCGCTGGAGCAGTATCGCATTTGCAAGGAGGTGCTCGACAGCTGCCGCCGCAACGAGTCCATCTCCAAGCTGGTCAAGGGCTTTATGATCGAGTCCTACCTGGAAGACGGCAACCAGCCGGTCGACGGCGGCGTCTTCGGCAAGTCGATCACCGACCCGTGCCTGGGCTGGGAAAAGACCGACTACCTCATCCACGAGATCGCGGAGCGTATTTAGTTACGGCGGTTTTACCAAACCGCGTAACGACTCGACGCTGCAAACCCGCCAGAACGGCAATCTGCCTTTCAGCTTCGACGGCATGACCAAAAGGTCAATGCCGCCTCGCTTCAAGGCACCTTGCTTGCTCTGGCGGGTTTTCGCTGACGTTTTTCGACCTGCATCGTTGCCAGGGTTGGCACCAATGACTAATGCGGTAACAAGCTACGTCGGTCCGATTGATCGGCTGGGTTTCCGAGGTGCGGCAGATTGCCCTGAAAGAGGAGGGCATAGACCTTAAGGGTCATGCCCGACGATTGAAGGGCAAGGTGCCGCGCCTCGGGAAGACAGACAGTTATGCCGAGGGTTCCTGCTGCGTAATACAGTGGATATTTCCGCCGCCGAAGACGACCTGCTCGGACTGAACGCCGACGCACTTGTAGACGCCCTCGCCCCAGACCTCGTCGTAGATCTTCTGGAGCGTGTCAACGGCAAGCCGGTCGTTCTCGTCGCCGTACTGCGGGACGATAACGCCGTGGTTGGTGACCAGGTAGTTCATGTAGGAGGCGATCAGCGGCTCGTCGGCAACGCGCGGCTCGGCATTCTCGTCGGCGTCGATGGTGTCACAGGAAGCCTGATCCATGAACAGCGGGTTCACGGGCATGCAGAGCTTGTAGACCTTCATCTTGCGGCCCTTGGCGTCAACGGCGTTGGAGAGGGTCTCGTAGATGGCGTGGCACTGCTCGTAGAACGGATACTCGGGATCGTCAGTCCAGATGCAGGCCATGACGCCCGGGGCGATGAACGTGGCGACGTCATCGATGTGACCGTTGGTCTCCTCGGGGTCGATGCCTTCCTTGACCCAGATGACCTTCTCGACACCCAGGTAATCCTTGAGGTGCTCGTCCATATAGGAGCGAAGCTCCTCGCTCCAGGGCTCAAACTTCCTCTTGGACTTGGGCCAGATGGACTCGGGATCCTCTTCCTCCTCCAGAACCGCAGAGCAGGTGCGGCCCGGGGAAAGCAGGCACTGGTCGGTCACGACCACGGTACCTTCGCCGTCGACGGTGATGGAACCGCCCTCGAGGATCATGTCATCGGGACGATAGCGACGGCAGCCGGAAAGCTCGGCAATCTTAAGGGCGATCTGCTCGTCCTTGTCCCACGGGAAATAGAGGCCGTCGACGAGGCCGCCGTAGGCGTTGAAGTGCCAGTGGTTGGCGCGCTTATCGCCCTTGTCATTGATAACAAAAGTGGCAGCGGTGTCGCGGAACCATGCGTCGTCGGTGGTCATCTCGATAACGGTGACGCTCTCGTCCTCCTCAAAGACGGCCTTGCAGTTGGCGTAGTCGGCCTGGTTGGCGCACACGGTGACCGGAGTGAACTCGGCAATGGCGCGGGCGATGGCAGCATACTGCTTCTGAGCCGGCTTGGCGCCGTGGGACCAGGTGTCGGTACGGTGGGGCCAACCCATCCACACGCGATCCTGCGGGGCGAATTCAGCGGGCATAAAGAAGCCGTCGGCCTTGGGGGTGGACTCGGACTCGGTAATCGTGCGCATAAGGCTTCCTCCAAATCAAACGACCGTTATCTCGGCCTGTAACATCTAGGGGCCGAATCCCCGTCTTGTTGTTACAGATCGAGACAAACCGTATGGCTCGAGATAAACAATCTCAATCTATAACAGATAGAGGCGATTTTGCCAGCCATATGTTACAGATTGAGATAGACGGAGGGACAGCACGACACCGCCACGAAGGGGACGGGCGCCCTCGTGGCGGTTCTGGCTTAGACCGGCTATTCGCTGTAGCGGGTGGCGATGGCGGCTTGTACCATGCCGGTGCTCATGAGGTAGGTCACCAGGAAGTAACCACCATAGGCTGCCAGGAAGATCGCACAGGTGAGGCCCACGGTGCCGCCGATGCTCATATTTCCGAAAATGCTCACCAGCTCGATGATCACCTTAAGTGCCACAAAGGAGTGCGCCAAGCCCACTGCCAACGGGAACAGGAAGAATACCGCTTGCTGCGCCATCACCGAATGGCGAATCTGGCGGTCGTCGCAGCCGATCTGTGCCAGCACACGATAGCTGCGGCTGCCGTCGGCCACGTTGGAAAGTTGCTGGATCGACAGAATCGCCGCGCATGCAACGACCAATACAAAGCCGATGTAGATGGCTAGGTAGCTAATAAGACCGTTCATTTGCGCTGCTTGCGTGTACATCTCGGAGCGTGTGATGAAGATTCCCCACGACCCCGGCTCCTTGCCGTCAACGAGCAGATTGTCGAGCAAAGTGTATTTAATGCTCTCGTCTGCCTCGGTCGTATCCATCCCCTGTTTGTAGTTAACGAGCAGGCTACTGGAATACGGCTGCAGATTAAGTTGGGACAACAGCTCGTCGGCAACGACGACGGTACCCGGATTACTGCCCATCGCCGAGTTGGCGATGGCCGCCGTATCTTCGTCCGACTTATCGGTTGCGGGCTTGAGCGTATGCCCGCCCAAGGTAAGGGCATGGCCGCCAGCCATATACTTGGTGTACAGGTCGACCAGCTCGCCGCCCATATCACACGTGAGCAGATACTGGTCGTGACCGATGTGCACCGGCTCCTCGCCCATCATCTGACGCAGTTTGTTGTACTGGCTCGCCGGCGTCACAAACAGACCCATCGTATCGGCATTGCTACCCCCGAACGCCTTGGGAAGCTTTTCGCCCATGGTCTTGCACATCTCACTTGGGGTCACCGAAGGATCCGAACCGCCAAACGGGTAACTCAGATACGAATCGATCTGCACATGTTCACCGGCAACATCGGCGATATTGACCTTCTTGCCGGTCTCGTTGTTGTTGCCCGCCGACTTGCCCTTACGATCGCCGTGCCATGGATCGCCGTGCCATGCGGGGTACAAATCGACCGTTGTATCGGCCAGCACCATGCGATCGGCTTCAGGCGGATTGACGTACTCTTTGTGGTAGTCGAGCGTATCGGGCGTGTAATAGACATACGTCTGCGACATGTCGGCCGGATTATAGCGCTCCAGATTCTCGTTCATCACATTGGCAATCGACATACCGCACGTCACCGAGGTGATGGCCAAAAACAGGAGCATCGCGATGACGCCCATCGAAAAGCACACCGTGTTGACCTTGGCCGCAAGCTGGCGCACGGTAAACATGTTGAGGCCGCGCCAATACACGCCGCGCAGGCTCTGCAGCAGCTTGATGAGCATGCCCGAGAGTCCCCAGAACAGGGCAAAGGTGCCCACGGTAACCATAGCGGTCGTAATACCAAACTGGTTCATGGCCTCTTGCAGCTTGCTGTCCGTCGCGGTTAGCGGGAACCCATCACGTAGCAGACGGTAATAGGCCACGCCCACAAGCACCGCGCCCACGGCAAAGATGGCAATCGCGATCCAGGGGTTGCGCGTCTTGATGCTCTCGTTGCGACGCTCGGCACCCATAAGCTCGATGAGTTTGGTACGACGCACGGCGCGAAGGTTCAACAGTAGCGTGAGCACAAACATTACGAGCATGCAGGCAAGGGTCAGATTGAACGCATGCACCGAGAAAAAGAAGTGGAAATTGGCGATCTGTGTCTTAAAAAGCGAGGCCGTAAAGAACGTCATGAGCTGGGAGAGTCCCACACCCAGCACAATGCCGGCGACAAAGGCCACGACCGACACTATCACGGTCTCGAGCGCCATGATCGTGGCGACGCGCCCACGCCCCATGCCGAGCACCTGGTACAGGCCAAACTCCTTCTTGCGGCGTTTCATGATGAAGTTATTGGCATACACCATCAAAAAGGCCATGACACCGGCCAAAAAGTACGTCAGGTCGCCGAGCATGCTGCCCATAACCTGCGCCAAGCCCTCTTCATCGATTCCGGCGATGTCGACCTGCATCGAGATGGTGTTAAAGGCATAGAAGACCGTGACGCCCAGGGTGAGCGTCAAAAGGTAGTCGAGGTAGTCGCGGCCGGCACGGCGGACGTTGCCCCAAGCGAGTTTACAGAGCATCGGAGCCCTCACCGCCCATCATGGCAACGACCTCCATAATGCGGTCGAAAAACTCTCGGCGGTCGGTGTCGCCGCGGCGCAGCTCGGTGAAGATCTTGCCGTCGCGGATAAACAACACGCGGCTCGTGTAGCTGGCGGCAAAGCTGTCATGCGTGACCATGAGCACGGTGGCGCGCAGGCGGCGATTGAGGGCCTCCAGGCTCTCGAGCAGCAGGCGGGCGCTCTTGGAATCGAGGGCGCCGGTGGGCTCGTCAGCCATGATCATGGTGGGGTCGGTGACGAGCGCGCGAGCCGCGGCAACGCGCTGCTGCTGACCGCCGGACATCTGGTAGGGATACTTGTCGAGCACCTGACTGATAGACAGGCGCGCGGCCACATCCTGCACGCGGGTCGAGATCTCTGCCGAGTTTGTACGGGCGATGGTGAGCGGCAAGGCGATGTTCTCGCGTGCCGTGAGCGTATCGAGCAGGTTGGAGTCCTGGAAGATAAAGCCGAGCTCCTCGCGGCGGAACTGAGAAAGCTTGGCCTGCTTCATGCGCGTCACGTCCTGCCCGTTGATGCGGATCGTGCCACTTGTAGCGCTATCGATGGTCGAAACGCAGTTGAGCAACGTCGACTTGCCCGAGCCCGAGGCGCCCATGATGCCAACAAATTCGCCGCGGTTGACGGTAAAGCTGACGTCGTTGAGCGCACGGGTCACGTTGCCCAGCGCTCCATATACCTTTTCGAGATGCGCGACCTCCAGTACCGGGGTCGCCATGTGCGTGGTTTGCATACCGAGTCCTTTCTTGCGATTAGTCTACGGCATCTATAGTCACAAGAAGACGAGTCGGCTACCATCGATATGGCTTACGCTTGCCTTACCGTTGTGTAAGGTAGGGCAGCCAGCCTGCCACGTGTTGATATTGAGAGAGGACTCCTGTTGAAGACTGTTCATGTTGCCGCTGGGATCATTCGCAAGGAAGGATCTGACGAGCTGCTTGCCGTGCAGCGCGGCTACGGCGACATGCAGGGACTTTGGGAGTTTCCCGGCGGCAAGCTCATGCGCGGCGAGACACCCGAAGACGCCGTGCGCCGCGAGCTCATGGAAGAGCTGCAGGTAAAAGTCACCAACCTGCGCGATTTCTATACCGTTGAGTATGACTACCCCGATTTTCATCTCTCGATGGAATGTTACTACTGCTCGCTCGCCGATGAATCCGATGAGCCCCAGAAGCACGACCGCCAGCTCGATATCCGCTGGATTCCGCGCACCTCGCTTGCCACCGTTGAGTGGATGCCCGCCGACAAGGGGCTCATTGATGCTCTGATTGAGTTGAAGGAAGATCGGCTTGAGGCCAACGGCGCCGAGGCCACCGCGGCAGACGAATCTGCTACCAAGCCCAAGCGCGCACCTAAGCGCCGCAGCAAAAAGCGTCCCAAGCCCGGTCTGCTCGACGGCATCGATACCTCGGACCTCTCCGCTGACGAGCGTGAACTCGTGCGCCGTCGCGCCGCCATCAAAAAGTCCATGAAGGGCAACAAGCGTGCGAACACCAAGCCCGAGCTGCTCGTTCGCCAGCGCCTGCGCGCCGCAGGCCTTACGGGATACCGTCTGGAATGGAAGGTGCCCGGAAAACCCGACATCGCCTTCCCCGGCCGCAAGATCGCCATCTTCGTCAACGGTTGCTTTTGGCATCGCTGCCCTAAGTGCAATCCGAGCCAGCCCAAGCGCAATGTTGAGTTTTGGGAGGCAAAGTTCCGTCGCAACGTCGAGCGCGATCGCGCCGCCGTGGCAGCGCTCACTCAAATGGGCTGGACGCCCATAACCATCTGGGAATGCGAGCTCAAAAAAGACCGCATCGACACCACGATGGAAAAGGTCATCGAGCAGGTGCGCGCCGCAGAGCCGCAGCGCTAACAGCGAGCATTCACACGCTCCGCACGTCCGCGCCACATCCGCGCCACAAACCTTAGAAAGCCCTTAAGCCCCAACCTTTCAAGAGTGTTACTCAATAGCCTTGACCTGCGGTTTCATCGTAACACCAAACCAGGTTAAGCCTTTCTTTAGCGCTTCTTTGAACGGTCCGCTGCATAATACTGCCAACGCACGGGACCTAGCAGCACACCCTGTGCGCAACCTTTTGGTGGACATCGAGGAGGCCGCATAAGCATGCATTCTTCCAATGACGCAGCACAGCAGCCATCCCTAAAACATGCAAACCTTTTCTCCTTCCCCCCGACACAGAGAAACGGTCTCCTCGACTCCCCCACCACAAAAACCAAGCGCTCAGCCGATCAGAGCCTCAACTTACGAGCATCGTTCGAAAAGCTCCAAGCATCCCTAGACAAGGCGTTCCCCGAACAGGCAAGAGCAATCTAAGCCCATCGCGCTTATACTGATGCCATGCGAAACATGGATCACATAGAATTGCACCGCGGAGGACGCGAGGAAGCGTTTCCCGAGACCGCCGAAGACTGGCCCTATATTGCCGAGCGCGCAGAATTCGCTCGCTATCCGGGCAATTCCGTCCCCTGGCACTGGCATTCCGAAGTTGAGCTTTTCTACATGGAGCAGGGAGCGATTGACTATCGAACGCGCGCGGCTCATGAGCACGCACGCTTTGAGGAAGGGTCCGCCGGCTTTATCAACGGCGGCGTTTTGCACAGCACGCTGCAATCACCCAATTCGGGACCAGCCATTCAAATGTTGCATATCTTTCAGCCGTCGATGCTCGGCGATCCCGCGGGACGCCTTCAAAAGCGCTATATCAATCCTTTGCTGCAATGTCGAGGCGTCGATGTGCTCAAATGGTCGCCCACCAACCCCGACGATATGCCCTTTATCGATTTGCTAAAGAGTTCCTTTAACCACGACCTTCAACGGCCACAGAACGAGATGGCGCTTCGGAATAGCTTGTCAGAGCTCTGGATTCAGATTTACGCCAAGGCCGAACCGCTCTTTTCCTCCGACAACGCCTCTTGGATGACCAGCCGCGACGTACAGTTCAAGGCAATCCTGGACTTTATCCGCGCAAACTATGCAGCCGCTATAGATGTGCCCCAGATGGCATCTGCAGCCGGCGTAAGCGAAAGAGAGTGTTACCGCATTATCGAAACTTGTGCAGGAACGACCCCGGCGGCATATCTACGCGCATACCGCATAAACCGTGCTTGCGAACTTTTGGCACACACCACGCGAACGGTACAGACAGTCGCGCGCCAATGCGGATTTATAACAGCAAGCCATCTTGGCCAGGTATTTAAAGAACAAATGGGATGCACTCCTTCGAGCTATCGAGCAGCGAGGCAGAATCTCGATAGCACCAGGCAGAAATCCCGCTAGCCCTTCTTCTGTCACTGCATCAAACTTGCAGGCAAACAACAGAGAGGAGCAATCATATGAAGCACTTTGACCATATCGTATTTGACGTTGATGGGACATTGGCAGATACAGAAGAAAGCGTTCTGTCGTCACTTGGCCAGATTGTCCAAGAAGAAACCGGCAAAACGCTCCCCCGACACGAGCTTGAATTTGCCCTCGGCATACCCGGCAAGGATGCCCTTGAGAAACTTGGGATCTACTCGCAGGCAACGTTGGATCGCTGGTGCCAAGTTGCCGCCAGCTTTAAAAGCACCATCAGCGTGTTTCCAGGTTTGCTTGAAGTCATCGCAACACTCGCCGATAGCGGCTGCAAACTTGGCATCGTCTCCTCACGTGCGCGCGACGAATACGCAGAAGAAATTGCACCCTTTGGCTTCGATAAGTTTTTTGAACACATCATCCTTGTCGAAGACACAACCGAGCACAAGCCTTCGCCCGCACCCATGCTCGAATATCTCCGACGTACGGGCGCGAATCCTGGCAACGTCGTCTACGTTGGCGACACCGTCTACGACGAACAATGCGCAACTTCAGCAGGGGTCAGTTTTGCCAGAGCAGCATGGGGATCACACCAAGATATCCCAAACGCCACCTACAACCTCAAAACCCCCAACGACCTACTAACCCTAACAACCAAATAACCCACGCGTCCCACCCTTTTAGCCCCAACGCCACAAGGGCGATTGAGCAGGACGGTTTGGGCGGGTCCCGTACTTAGTTTCCAAAATTATTCCGCAGCGCGAAGGCTTCTTATTATTTTCAGACCTAACGCCACAAGGGCGACGACCTCGAGCAGGTCAACTTGGGAGGGACGAGGGCTTAGTTCCCCAATCTTTCCGCAGGGGGCAAAAAGCCTCGCCGCACGAAGTGCGCAGCGAGGCTTTTTGCATGCCCGAGGACGATTGGGGAACTAAGCCCTCGTCCCTCCCCGGGATATGTAGCGAGTCGGAGTACCCTTGCTGTTACTCTGCTTTGCCCACAGAGTTGAGGTTGGTCATGCGGATCTTAACCAGCTCGGTGATCTCACGCATGCCCTCCTTGGCCGGCTTCTTGGGATCGAAGCAGGCGGGGTTCTCGGCCATGTAGGCCATGAAGCCCTTGGTGTAGGCCTGACGCAGCTCGGTGGCGTAGTTAACCTTGCAGATGCCGTTCTTCACAGCCTCGGCAACCTGCTCATCGGGCACACCGGAGGTGCCGTGCAGGACCAGCGGCACGTCAACGGCGTCGCGGATGGCCTTGACCACGGACTGCTCGATGTGCGGATCGCTCGTGTACACACCGTGGCTGGTGCCAACGCCAATTGCGAGGGAGGTGCAGCCGGTACGCTCGACGAACTCCTTGGCCTCGGCCGGATCGGTGTAGGGGCTCTCGCCCTCAACCGCGGGACCGTCGTCCTCCTTGCCGCCAACCTTACCGAGCTCAGCCTCGACGGGCACGCCCATGGCGCGGCCAGCGTCGGCGACGGACTTGGTCAGAGCGATGTTGTCCTCGAAGGACTCGTGCGAGCCGTCGATCATGACAGAGGTGTAGCCGGTGCGGAAAGCCTGCATGCAGCGGTCATAGCCATCGCCGTGATCGAGGTGCAGAGCGACGGGCACGGAAGCGCGCTCGGCGGCAGCCTTGACCATGCCGTAGAAGTAGTCCAGACCAGCGGTCTTAATGGTGCCCGGGGTGGTCTGCATGATGACGGGGGACTTGGTCTCCTCGGCAGCAGCCAAAACGGCCATAACAAACTCGAGGTTCTCGACGTTGAAAGCGCCAACAGCGTAGTGGCCGGCCTGAGCGTCCTTGAGCATCTTTTCGGTGGTAACAAGTGCCATGAGCGTTTGCTCCTCTCCCTCGCCCGCATCTGGACATCGGGCGTAGTTGTTCACAAGGCGTTTTACCTTGCGTTTTGCTGCGCTCATTGTATGAAATTCAGCAGCTTTGCACGTGCGAGATATTGAGCCCATGCAGGTCAATACAGTCATTTTTGAAAAGCAAACGGAAGAAATTTGAGCCGAGTGAACATGTTCGATATTGAATTTTGGGCGTTCAGCGTCTTTCTTTTATAGAAAAGATAAGTAATCGAAAGGTATTTTCTTACTCAAAAAGAAAATGAACGAAAATAGAGTCAACACAATTCCTGCAAATTTCAGACGATGATGGAGCAGATATGACCCACGCAACAACCCGAGCTTTCGCCGACGAGCGTCGTTCCGCCATCATGGAGACGCTCGATCATAATGCCTCGGTGCAGGTAGCAGAAATCGCCCAGACCTTTGGCGTGTCCTCCGTCACCGCCCGCGCCGACCTGGACGCGCTCGCCGAAGCAGGCAAGCTGCGCCGCACGCATGGCGGTGCCGTATCGCTCCACAAACGCCTGACCGTCTCCACGCAGGATCGCCGCATCAACGTCAACGTCGCCGCCAAGCAGGCCATCGCGCAAAGCGCCATCGAGCTCGTCAATGACGGCGACACGTTGCTCGTCGACTCGGGCACCACGGCGCTCGAGTTCGTCCGGCTCCTCGATCAACGCGACGGTATCACCGTCATCACAGCAGACATTACCATTGCCGATTACATCGACGAGAGCATGCCCTCGGTCGATGTCGTCATGCTGGGCGGGGCGTTGCGCAAAGGCCATCGTTATTTGTACGGACCGCTCACTATGCAAGCGCTCCAAATGGTCCATGCCGATCTTGCCGTCATGTGCCCTGGCGCTTTTGTCCCCAGCTGCGGCTTTACGACCGACTTTCCCCAGATGGCCGAGACCAAAACGGCTATGATCGCCGCGGCCCATCAAAGCGTCGCCCTCATGGACGCCAGTAAGGTCAACGGACGCGGCATGTACCGTTTTGCCGAGCTTGCCGACGTTGACACCATCGTGATGGACCGTGATCCCGACGATGCCGTCGCCACATCAATCGCCGAGATCGTCGACAACGCCCGCCCAAATCTCCTCATCGCCGGCGCTTAAACAAAAACCACCACAAAGGTCTCCTTTGTGGTGGTTTGAGCGTCAAAAGTGAAAGTGTCGCTACTTGGACAGCTCGTCGGCGAGAACCTCGATCTGAGCGCGCGAGGCGTCGTTGAGCGAACCCAGCACGGTCACCTTGTTCTGCGCCATGGTGATGTCCTTCATGCCCCCGAGCTCCTTGGTCATAACCTTGGCAGCGGTGGGCGCCCAGGAGCCGGCCTCAACGAGCGCCACCGTACGGTTCTGATAGGCGTGCTCGGCAAGCGTGTGGATAAAGGTGCTCATGAACGGGAAGATCTCGCCCTGATAGGTGATGGAGGCGAGTACCAGACGGTCATAGCGGAACGCATCCTCAACGGCCTCGGCCATGTCGTCGCGAGCCAGGTCAAAGACGGAAACCTTCTGGCCGCGAGCCTCGAGCGCAGTTGCAAGCTCCTCAACGGCAGCCTTCAGATGGCCATACACGCTCGCATAGGCGATCGTGATGCCCTCGTCCTCGGGCTGATAGCTCGACCAGGTGTTGTAGGTGTCGAGGTAATAGCCCAGATTCTCGGTAAGAACAGGACCATGGAGCGGACAGATGATCTGGATATCCAGATCGGCGGCCTTCTTGAGCACGGTCTGCACGAATTTGCCGAACTTACCGACGATGCCAAAGTAGTAGCGGCGCGCTTCGCAAGCCCAGCCTTCCGGGTCCTCGATGTCGTTGGCGCCGAACTTGCCAAAGCCGTCGGCACTAAAGAGCACCTTGTCGGTGGACTCGTAGGAGAAGATCACCTCGGGCCAGTGCACGTTGGGGGCGCCGATAAACGTTAGGCTGTGGCCACCCAGGTCGAGCACGTCGCCCTCTTTGACGACCATCTTACGCTCGGGGTAGTCGGTGCCAAAGTAGTTGACCATCATGCGGAAGGCGCCCATGCTGGCCACTATCTGTGCCTGGGGGTAGCGCTCCATAAAGGCGGCGATGCCAGCAGAGTGATCAGGCTCCATGTGATGGATAACCAGGTAGTCGGGCGTACGTCCATCGAGCGCGGCCTCGAGGTTGCCGAGCCACTCGTCAACAAAACCACCATCGACCGAATCGGCGACAGCGATCTTTTCGCCCAAGATAACGTAGCTGTTGTATGCCATACCGTTCTCGGACACATCGTACTGGCCCTCGAACAGGTCAATGTCGTGATCGTCGACGCCAACGTAGCGGATATCCTTGGTGATCTCCATCAGGCAAAGCCTCCTAGATAGACAAAATAACCCGTCTATCATAGCACTCGGCAGCATTCCAACTGTTATCTGCCGGCATCCTTACCGATTGTTATTGAAATACGATAAATCGCCGTTTACCTGCGCAAACTATGAGCGTGGTATCGCCGTGCTATGTCGAATAATGAGCTGGCCGGGAATACGAATGGCAACGGTTTTGCCCGCCGTACCCGCCTCGGGAACCGCATGCTCGAATACCTCGCGTCCGCGCTGATGTAGATCGAATCGCACGGTCGTGAGCTCGTTGTGTGCCACAAAATCATCGAGCGAATCATCGACGCCCACCACGCTCACGTCCTCGGGCACGCGCAGACCGCTATCGCGCAGCGCAGCAATCGCGCCATTTGCCATCTGGTCGTTTGCCGCGTAAATCGCCGTCATGGTGCGATCGTGCTCGGCCAGGTACCTGCCGGCCTCGTAGCCGCTGTTGGCAGACCAGTCGCCCTCGAGCGGCTCTGCCGGCTCGATGTGTTTACGCTCGAGTGCATCCTGCCAACCGGCGCGACGAAATTGCTCGTCGACCGAGAACGACGGGCCGCCAATATAGCGAATCTGCTCGTGCCCCAGCTCAAACAGGTGATCCATAAGCAAGAGCGAGCAGCCGTAATGGTCGGAATCGACCGTGGTCACCCGTGGGTGCGCATACATGGTGACGATAACCGTGCCAATGCCCGGCAGTGGATCAAACGTCTCAAAATCGGGCGCCATGCGGCTCATGCCGATGATGATGCCGTCCACCGGCAGTGCGGCCATACGACGCGTGGCCTCGGCAAGCGAAAACTCCTCGGTCTTGGACATCTCGACCAGCGTGATGGCGCAATTATGCTCGCGAGCAGCGCTGGCGATGCCGTCGATCATTGAGAGGTTGCCAAACTTGGTGACATCGTTGATGCATAGGCCGACCGAATGGTAACGGCCGTCGCGCAGCGAGCGACCGGCATAACTCGGACGAAAGCCGAGCTCTTGCATAGCAGCCTGCACGCGCTGGCGCGTCTGCTCGTTAACGTTGGGCAAGCCGTTGGCGACGCGCGAAACCGTCTGCTGCGAAACGCCAGCAGCGCGGGCGACGTCGGCCATGGAGACCGGACGCGTACCTGTATCGTTGGACGGGCGCCTTGCCACAGGATCACCTTCACCCTTACGAGATTTGAATAGCGTGAATGCCGGCCCGGGCAGAAATACATCCCGCGCCGAGGCCCGCTATCGTCGGACGCATGTTAACGTACTCTACTTTTTCTATCTGCATCTCTTCTGCTTTATAAGTCCATACGGCAGTACCGTTCAAGGCTGAATTTCTACCGATTACCAGATTCTCAAAAAGTGACAAGCGATGTGTTATGAGTACGTTAACATAGCCCGTAACGTGCGGTATCGTGAACACTTGGTTCATGCCGCTTCAAGTTGTTAACGTACTCATAACGACGCAAAACTCACCCGTGCGCGCCAAGGAAAGGACTCCCATGACCACCCCCGACGAAAAGACACTCGCCACGCTCACCAAGCTGTTTGAGGAGGAGTTTGGCCCCATCGGCGACCGCCAGGTGCTCTATGTGCACGCGCCCGGCCGTTCCGAGATCAGCGGCAACCACACCGACCACGAGGGCGGCCACGTCATCGCCGGCTCGCTCGATGTCGCCGTCGACGGCATCGCCGTGGCAACCGACTCCAACAAGATTCGCGTCGCCGACGAGGGCTATCCTACGTTTGAGATCACGCTCGACACGCTGGATATTCAAGAGTCCGAGAAGGGCACGTCCGCGAGCCTCGTCCGCGGCATGGCCCACGAAATCGCTGCTCTGGGCGTTGAGCCCCAGGGCTTCGACTTCGCCTTCACCTGCTCCGTCCCCTCGGGTGGCGGCCTTTCCAGCTCTGCCGCCGTCGAGGCCGCGTACGGTCGCGCCATGGAAACCCTCTGGGGCGCACCCGCCATCGAGCCCGTCGCGCTCGCGCAGATGAGCCAGCGCACCGAGAACAACTATTACGGCAAGCCCTGCGGTCTGATGGACCAGGCCGCCGTGTGCCTGGGCGGCCTTGCCTACATGGACTTTGAGGACCAGGCTCAGCCTAAAACCCAGAAGCTCGAGCTCAACTTTGAAGATCACGGCTATGCGCTTGTGCTCGTTAAAGTGGGCGCCGACCACGTGGCCGCCACCGACGACTACGCCGCCGTTCCGCGCGAGATGCAGGACGTCGCCGCCGAGTTTGGCAAGGCACGCCTGTGCGAGGTAAACGTTGCCGACTTTGACGCCAAGCTCCCCGAGCTGCGCGCCAAGCTGGGCGACCGCGCCTGCCTGCGCGCCGTTCACTACTGGTACGAGAACGGCCTGGTCGACAAGCGCTGGGCGGCCCTGAACGCCGGCGACATCGACCAGTTCCTGGTCCTGACGCGCGAGTCCGGCGCCAGCTCTGCCATGTACCTGCAGAATGTCGTCGCCAAGCTGGGCTCCGAGCAGCCCTCAATGTATGCCCTGGCACTGGCCGAGCACGTGCTCGACGGCCGCGGTGCCGTTCGTATTCACGGTGGCGGCTTTGGCGGCACCATCCAGGCCTTCGTGCCGCTCGACCTGGTCGACACCTTTATCACCAAGATGAACAGCTGGCTGGGCGAAGGCTCTGCCCGCCACTACGCAATTACTGACAAGGGGGCTTACGCGGCATGGCTGTAATGACCGACGTGCGCGAGGCTGCGCAGGGCCTTATCGAATATGCCATCCACCGATCGATGATCGGACAGGACGACCGCATCTGGGCCTACAACACCATTCTGGAGTGCATCGGCGCCACGGGCCCCGCGCTCGACATGGCCTGGGCGCTCCAGGTTGAGAAACTATCGCTCTTGCACCCCGATACACTCCCCGACTTTGATCTTGAAGGCACGCTTGCCGCGCTTTCCGAGGCCGCCGTTGCCAACGGTGCCGCCGAGGACACGGCATCGGGCCGAGACCGCATCGCCATGCGCATCATGGGCGTACTGATGCCGAGGCCTTCAGTTGTAAACGAGGAGTTCAACGGACGCATGGGCGTCAACGAGCCCCGCGCCGCGACCGACTGGTTCTATGGTCTGTGCTGCGACGCCGGCTACGTGCGCCGTGCCGCCATCGCGCGCAACATCAAATGGAGTACTTCCACCAACTGGGGTGACCTGGAGATCACCATCAACCTGTCAAAGCCCGAAAAGGACCCGCGCGATATTGCCGCAGCCGGTGCCGCCAAAAACACGGGCGAGAAGTATCCCGCCTGTCAGCTCTGCATCGAGAACGAGGGCTACCCCGGACGCTCCGCCGCAGCCGACGGCGGCGCTCATCCCGCCCGTCAGAACCTGCGCGTTATTCCCATTCAGCTCGACGGCGAGCGCTGGGGCTTCCAGTACAGCCCGTATGCGTATTTTAACGAGCACTGCATTACGATGAGCTCCGAGCATCGCCCGATGCACGTGGACCGCAAGGGGCTGACCTGCCTGCTCGATTTTGTGGACCTGTTCCCGCACTACTTCATCGGCTCCAACGCCGACCTGCCCATCGTGGGCGGCTCGATCTTGTCGCATGACCACTTCCAGGGCGGCGCGCACGAGTTCCCCATGATGCATGCCGCCGAGGTCTCGCAGTTTAGCGTGCCCGGCTTTGACCAAGTCACTGGCACTGTGCTGCAGTGGCCGCTCTCGGTGCTGCGCCTTCGCTCGCACGACCGCACCCAGCTGCTCGATGCCGCCGAGAAGATAATCCTCGCCTGGCGGGAGTGGACCGATGCGTCCGTAGGCGTCATCGCACACACGGCTGACGGTGTGGCCCACAACACCGTGACGCCCGTCATTCGCCGCGTCGACTCCCGCGGCAACGCCGGCGGCGAGATCTACGAGGCCTACCTGGCGCTTCGCTGCAACATCACGACCGACGAGCATCCGCTGGGCGTATTCCACCCGCATGCCGAGTACCACCACATTAAGAAGGAGAACATCGGCCTGATCGAGGTCATGGGCCTGGCCATTTTGCCGCCGCGCTTGGTTCCCGAGCTCGGCGCCGTCCGCGAGCACCTGCTGGCCGCCAAGGTCGACGCAAGCTACGACCTTGGCGCCGCACTCGAGGGCGACGACCTTTGCCGCAGCCACGCCGCATGGGCCGAGGATGTCTTTGCACGCCGCGCCGATGAACTTACGACCGACAACGCCATCGATATCCTGCACGAGGAGGTGGGCGTGGTGTTTGGCCACGTGCTCGACAACGCCGGCGTCTTTAAATGGGACGAGGCAGGACGCGCCGCCCAGCAGCGCTTTATCGACTCGCTGTAGCACGCGAGCTCGAACGCACGCACTTAACAAATAGCGCCTACACGACCACGGCGCCCGCCGGCAACATCGCCGACGGGCGCCGTTTTCTGATGCAAGGGTAGCTAATTTGCACCAAAACAAGGAGTGTTCCAAACTGCCGGCAGAGAAGGAACGTCCCCAGGTGCCGACCTAAACTCCCACATTATTCGATGGAAAAACGTGGTTGCCTCACACATTATTCGATGGGAAAACGTGGTTTACTCCCACATTTTTCGATGGAAAGACCGAAACGGTCTTATACTAACCATGATCGTTAGGAGGCAGTATGCAGCGACAGCTAATGGACGAACTCATCGCTTGGAAATCTAGGGCAAACCGCAAGCCCCTCCTGCTTAAGGGGGCCCGCCAGACGGGAAAAACCTGGCTTCTCAACGAATTCGCAGGCCAGCAGTATCAAAACGTCATCCGTTTTGACTTTATGCTCGAACCGGGCGCACGTTCGCTGTTCGACGGAAGCCTTGACCCCAAACGCATCATCTCCCAGATAGAGCTCCTGCGCGGCCAGACCATAACGCCGACAGACACGCTCATCATCTTCGACGAAATCCAAGAGGCACCGCGCGGCATCACCTCGCTCAAATACTTCAACGAGCTGGCGCCGGAATACCATATCGTGGCAGCCGGCTCCTATATGGGGCTCGCGCTCCGACGCGAAAACGAGTCGTTCCCCGTCGGCAAGATCGACCAGCTCACCATGCGCCCCATGGGGTTTGTCGAGTTCGTTCGTGCCGTCGATGGCGATCCACTCGCAGATGCCATCCTTGCCGCAGACATGGACCTGCTGGCAAACGTTTCCGAAAAGCTCGAGCGCCTGCTCAAGGAATACCTCGTTGTCGGTGGCATGCCAGAAGTTGTCTCCGCTTTCGCCGTCTCCCACGATTTCATCGAGGCCCGCAGGCTTCAGCAGCAAATCATCGAAGCTTATGAATCCGATTTTGGCAAGCATGCGCCAGCCCGCATCGTCGAGCGCATGAGGCTGGTTTGGAAATCCCTTCCCGGCCAGCTCGCAAAGGAAAACAAGAAGTTCGTCTACGGCGCGCTTCGTCCCGGGGCGCGCGCACGCGATTTTGAGGAAAGCCTCCAGTGGCTCATGGACTATGGAATCGTTCATAAGGTACCACGTGTTTCCGCCCTAAGAGCACCGCTCACAAGCTACGAGGATCTCTCGGGCTTCAAGCTGTTCTGCATCGACACCGGCATCCTCGGAGCACTCTCCGGCCTCACGCCAGCCATTGTTCTGAACGGGCCCGCTGTTTTTACGGAGTTCAAAGGCTCGCTGACCGAGCAATACGTCGCACAGGAGCTTTTGCTCCAAGGCAAAACTCCTGCGTATTGGTCATCCTCCTCCGGCAATGCAGAGACTGACTTTGCCATCGACCATGCGGGGACCGTGCTTCCGCTCGAGGTCAAGGCGGCAGAGAATCTCAAAGCAAAGAGCCTGAGGGTTGCCTGCGAGAAGTTCAAGCTCGAGCGCTGCGTGAGAACATCGTTAGCGGCATATAGAGACGAGGGCACGCTCGTCAACATTCCGCTCTGGGAGATTGGGCACATCGACAAGCTGGCATAGGCGCTGTGGAGGGGGGGTGCCCCGTAAGGAGTGTCCCAAACTGCCGGCAAAAAAGGAACGTCCCCATCTGCCGCATTCCCGAAGCAAGGCAACGCCGATGTTTTGGCAACGGCAGACACTATGACCCAATCCGAGGGCACTAAAAAGACAGGAGCCCCCGCTCGTGACCGCGGGTCGGGGCTGCGACAATGATGTTGAAGTGCCATAGGCGCAGCCGCGCCGCAACGAGGTTGGGAGGCTCCCATGCCAAAGTATTCTACCGCGTTCGGGATGGACGTCCACCTGAGGTCGACCACCGTCTGCGCCCTCGACGCGGACACCGGCGAGGCCGTGACGAGGAGGTTCCCCGGCAACCCCTGGGGCGAGATCGCCGGGTGGATGGATGGGTTCCCCGGGCCGTCGCTCGCGGCCTACGAGAGCGGCTACCTCGGCTTCGCCCCGCAAAGGGAGCTCGCCGGGCTCGGCGTCGAGTGCGTCGTCGCCGCGGTCTCGAAGATCCCCAGGTCGGCCGCCGACTCGGCCTCCAAGAACGACAGGAACGACGCCGCCAGGATGGCCAAGGCGATACTCGCCCACGACATCTCCCCCGTATGGGTCCCCTCCCCCGAGGTCGAGGGCATCAGGGACCTCGCCGGCGCCTACGACGGGGCGACCGCGCGCCTGGCGACCGCCAAGCAGCGGCTGCTCGCCTTCCTCGCAAGGCGGGGGTTCGTCTACGGCGGCACCACGCCCGCCGGCAACCCGAGGAAGTACTGGACCTACGACTTCCTGAGGTGGCTCGACAAGGTCAGGCCTGAGGACGATGGCGGGGTTCGGGCGCTCGCCGCCCTGAGGAACGAGGTCGAGGCCGCGGCGGAGGCCCGGGCGGACCTGCTCTCCGAGTACAGGGCCGCCGTGGATGCCAGCCCGATCGCCGCGGAGGTGGCCGCCCTCCAGTCGATCAAGGGCTGCGCCTTCGCGCTGGCCGCGGCCTTCTCGGCCGAGGTCGGCGACTTCACGAGGTTCCGTTCCGGAAGGCAGGTCACGGCCTATTTCGGCCTCGCGCCGAGTCAGAGGTCGAGTGGCGACTCCGTGCGACTCGGAGGCATCAGCGGTGCGGGCAACGCGCTCGTGAGGAAGCTGGCCGTTGAGGGTTCATGGTGCTACGCCGCGGCACGGCACCAGCCGAAGCTCATGCCGAGGGACACGGGCGTGCCCCTCGAGATAAGGATGCACGGGAGGAAGGGGTCCGAGCGGCTCCTGCGGCGGCGCGAGGAGATGCTCGCCCGCGGCATGCCCGCGGCGAAGGCCAACGCGGCCACCGCGGCCGAGCTCGTGAGGTGGCTCTGGGCCCTCGGCATGATGTGCCGGGAGGGCGCGGAATAGACATAGCCCCCGTCCCGGCGAGCCGGGCGGCCTTCGGGGATACCCCCTATTTCGCTGTGCGCGCGGAGCCCTCCGCATGCGCCTCGACAGACTTGGGGAACCCCGCCGAAGGAATGGAGTGCGGGCCGACAGAACGGTATCCGCGGATATGAGACTGAGCCGAAGGCGTCGACGACATGCCGGGGCGGACCGGGACGGGTTCAACGGCAGGCCCCGCCGACCGATTGCAAGCGGTCGGCGGGGCCATTGTGGCTCTTGACAGCGGATTGGGTCATATGAGCGAAAGCCCGCCAGAGCGAGCAAGGTGCCTTGAAAC
>DBFBAP010000019.1:0-90754 GCA_048245415.1 Collinsella sp.
GATATGAGACTGAGCCGAAGGCGTCGACGACATGCCGGGGCGGACCGGGACGGGTTCAACGGCAGGCCCCGCCGACCGATTGCAAGCGGTCGGCGGGGCCATTGTGGCTCTTGACAGCGGATTGGGTCATATGAGCGAGCGGGCCGCATTTGAGACAAGGTGACGTGAAACGAAAGGGCGCTGACCTTCTGGTCGCGCCCTTGAAGTTGAACGTCAGATTGTCCAAATGCGGCCCGCGCAGCGTCGAGCCGTTACGCGGTTTGGTAAAACCGCGTAACTCTAAAGCTCCGTTACTTCAACGTTGTTGAAGATCTCATCCCAGCGGTCCATGACCAGGTGGCCGGTCTTGGGATCCATGGCGTTGAGCTTGCCGCAGGTATTGGCGGTCTTGAGCACCGTGACGTCGTCGGCGCCAGCCGCAATGGCATGTGCAAAGCCGGCGATGGTCGAGTCACCGGAACCCGTCGCGTTCACAGCCGCAATCGCAGGCGTCTTGGCGCGGAACGCGCGACCCTCATGGAAGCCCACCGAACCGGCAGCGCCCATCGAAACGACAACCCAGGGAATACCGGCAAAACGGTCATCGGCGGCAAGCGCCTCGCGCAGGGCATCGACATCATCGGTCGTAAAGGACGTACCCAGCAGGCCGTTAATCTCGGTCAGGTTGGGCTTTACGAGCTCAGGCTTAGCGTCGGACTCCAGCGCGGCCTCCAGCGATGCACCCGAGGTATCGAGCAGCACCTTGGCGCCCGCCTCCTCGGCGATCTTGACGAGCTCGGCATAGTAGCCGGCATCGACGCCACGCGGCAGCGAGCCCGAAAGCGTCACAACGTCCGCCTTCGCTGCAAGCTCGGCGAACTTGGCCGTAAAGGCCTCGAGCTCGGCCGGGGCGATCTGCGGGCCGCTCTCCAGCAGCTCGGTCTGATTGCCCTCGTGCAGAATATTCAGGCAAATGCGCGTCTCACCGGCGATGGGCACAAAGTCGTTCTTGACGCCGTCGGCATCCATAAGCTCGGCCATATAGGCACCCATGTGGCCACCGAGTAGACCGGTCGCGAGCACGTCATCGCCCAGCTGCAGCAGCACGCGGCTCACGTTGAGGCCCTTGCCGCCAGCGGTCTTTTCGGGCGTCACACGGTTAACATCGTCGATGATCAGCTTGTCGAGCTGATAGCGCGTATCAATCGACGGGTTCATGGTAACGGTCAGAATCATGTTGAACTCCTGTTCCGGAGCGGCATAACCCGCCCCAAACATACGATAACTCGTTAAAGGATCTCGATCTCAAAGCCGCGGGTAACGGTCTCCCCCGGCTTGGCCACCAGGCAGCCACGCTTGTGCTCCAGAACATCGTCCTCATCGGAGCAGGTGGACAGACCACCCCACGGCTCAACTGCCACAAAGTCGCCCTCGGGCTTGCTCCATACAATCAGGTACGGCATATCGGGGAACGTCAGGCGCACGCCCTTGTCCTCGGTTTTCTTGGTCAGCGTAACCACGCGGCTCTCGAGCACGTCGAAGATGGTCTCCGCGAAGTCGAAGAGTTCGTGGGTAAGCGGCAGGTTCTGGCCGATCATGGGATTCTTGCTGCGATGCTCAACATCAATCAGGCCCGTCGAGGGAACGGCAGTACAGAGCTCGGCGGCCTCACGCTGCTCAAAACGGAGCTCGTAGTCGTCATAGGACTCACCCTCGTCGAGCGGGCACTTAAAGCCGGGATGACCGCCCACAAAGAACGGCATGTCCTCGGTGCCCTCATTGGTCACCTCGTACGACACGACCACCTTTTCCGAATCAATCGTGTAGCGAGCAACGATCTTAAACGGATACGGGTACTGCTCGAGCAACTCGGCATGGTCGGCAGAGCTTAGGCTCAGCGCAACCATGTTGTCGCCCTGCTCCTCGAGCTTCCACTCCTGTTTGCGCGCAAAGCCGTGACGGGCGAGCTTTACCTCGCGGCCGCCCATGGCCATTGCGCGACCATCACGAAGGCCGCCGCAGATCGGGAAGCAAATGGGTGCCTGGCCCGACCAGACCGAAGGATCGCCCTGCCACAGATACTCGCGACCGTCGGCCACAATTGAGGTGAACGAACCGCCCGCCGTGCTCAGTGCTACGCGGATAGAACCGTTATCAAGAACAAACTCCATAGGAGCCTTCCCTTTCTTATGACAGCCCGCCAAGTCAATAGGGCTGATAGAAAACCGGCCCGCGCCCCCTCACAGAAACGCGAGCCGTCAATTGAAAAGCTGCAGAATGCCGGGTACCACCAAAACGAAGCACACAAGCTCAGCAAGCAAACGTGTTATCGGAGCAGCTTACCGAGCCAGAAAGCTTCGTAACAACAGCGGTAACCCTACAGGTCAGCTCAACGTCAGCGAGAAGCCAGCTGGTGAGGCAAGGTGCCGTGAAGCGAGGCGGCATTGACCTTCTGGTCATGCCGTCGAAGCTGAACGGCAGATTGCCCACCAGATGGCTTCGCAGCGTCGGCCGGTCCGGCGTTCGGTAGAACGCCGGAACCCCTTAGTCGTGGTACTCGCCGCGGTCCCACTTCTCCAGGAACTCGTCAAAGAAGTGCGGGTCAGCCTGAGCCTCGGCGTCGGCCTTATTGCAGGCATCGA
Organism: Collinsella sp.; assembly: GCA_048245415.1. Taxonomy (GTDB): domain Bacteria; phylum Actinomycetota; class Coriobacteriia; order Coriobacteriales; family Coriobacteriaceae; genus Collinsella. Next base: position 2,622 of record DBFBAP010000019.1, read on the forward strand.
TCTTGGCGATCAGGGCATCGTGCTCGGGGGTCTTCTCGTAGGGCTCCTCCAGGAAGGCAAGCATGATATCGGCCATCAGGAACTCGCCGGTGATCTTGCCGCCAAAGCCCACGATGTTGGCGTTGAGCTCGCGACGGGCATACAGGGCAGAGGTCATGTCGCGGACCAGGGCGCAGCGAGCGCCGGGGACCTTGTTGACGGCGTTGGTGATGCCAATGCCGGTGCCGCACAGGGCCACGCCAAAGTCGGCCTTGCCGCTGGCAACAGCCTCGCCCACGGCCTTGCCGTAGATGGGATAGTGCGTACGGGTGTGGCTGTAGGTGCCGCAGTCGAGCACCTTGTAGCCAGCCTGCTCCAGGCGGTCGGCCAGATAGATCTTCTCGTCCGTAACGATATGGTCGCAACCGATTGCGATGGTCTTCTTCATCAGAACGTCCTTTCGTCTGAATTCACAAGTTGAGGTAGAAGTTCGAGTTCTCGGTGGCTCTCGTTAGGCCATCTTGTTGAGCATGTCGACACGGATCTGGTGACGGCCGCCGGCGTACTGGGCACGCAGGAACTCACGGGCGATCTTCTTGGCGACCTCGGTGCCCACAACGCCCGGGCCCATGGTGACCATGCGCGAGCCGTTGTGCTCGCGGGTCATGTAAGCGGAACGCTCGTCGGAAATGTTGGCGACGACCATGCCCTTGATCTTGACGGCGGCCATATAGGAGCCGACGCCGTACTTATCGAATGCGAAGCCCTGGGAATCCTTGTGCTCCAGCAGGTCCTTGGCAACGGCGGTCGCGGAATCGACAAAGTCCGCGGCAGGGGTCTCGGAATAGTCGACGACCTCGTGACCGTCGGCGATGAGCATCTCCTTGATGGACTCCTTCATCGACATACCGTCGGCATCGGAAGCGATTACAACCCTCATGACATCCTCCTTGAGAGATACGCAGGTGCGTAGTTTCTGTTTGGAAGTGTTGAATCGCGTTCAGGTCCGGGCATCTGAATGTGCGGTTCTTCACTGTTCATGTTTATTTGAACACATTCGAACAGTAACCGCAACAAACTATTTGTTTATCTTTGTTCTTTTTTGAACAAATATCGTTCACGGATGATTGCTGACCGTTTGAGCCGGGCGCGGACGTAGCGACCATGTGTTCAACAAACAAAAGGGCGGCCAAGAACGTGTCTCGGCCGCCCTTCGGCGGTATTCCCCGGTATATACAGCTGTTTTAGCTACTCGGACTGCCCACCCTTTTTGGCGTGCTTGGACGGAGCGCCCAGAAAGCGACCCGTCAAATAGTTCGCCGGGCCGGAAATATCAATCCCCAGTAGCACGTGCCCCAGCCACAAAAACGCCACGAGCACCAGCAGTGGAATCACGCACGAGGTCACGATCATCACGATGACACCTTCGATCAGATCGGTCACCTGCTGCACGATCTCGTCGGTCATCCGCTTGGCGCCGCTGGTCACCGACGTGACCAGGCTCGAGGCACCGTCGGCAAGCTGCTCAAGCACGTTTTTGGACTCCGTGGCCTCGGATTTTTTCTTGTTCGATTTTGAGCTGGTCTCGGCTGACTTGTTCCTGGTGTCGGCCGCAACCGCAGCGTCCGCAGCCTTTTGCTCAGCTTGCTCAATACTTACGCGATACGTTTCATCGACCTTTTGCGACACCCATACGCTTGCAGGCACCAAGGCCATTCCGATCATGGCGACCACCAGCACGCGAGTCGCCACGCGGCGCAGGACGGCGCTCGTGCTCCAGCGCCCGTGAATGCCGAGCGACACCGCAAAGAGCACCAGCGCAAACGGAATCAGGATGCCCAAGCCAACCGACCACAAAATGGTCAGCAGATATTTCTCGAGGTAGAGCACGGCAAGCACGATACCCAAGTTACCCGAAAGCTGCGCGAGCTGCTCGGCAACTGGTGTTCCCGTATCACCCGGCAGCGCGGTAATGCCCGCAGACAGCGCCACGCACGAGGTCGTGAGCGCCAGTACGTTACCTTTCTTTTGATCGATGACCTCGATGGTGGAGTCCCATGTTTTGGTATCGGCGAAATGCGGACGAGCTACAAAGCCCGACAGCAGCGCCAGTACCACGAGCGCAACGATAAAGCCAATCTGCAGCTTTTTGTTTGCGCACACGATATCGGACAGGCTGGGCTGTAGCTCGGTTACCGTCGTATGCTCAGTTATCTGGACAGGACGCCCATGAGCCATCTCGTGCGCGTCTCTTTTTTGAATCAATCCGTTGTCCGGCATTTGGATACCTCCTCATTCCGGCCTGCATTGCGGATGGAAGTATACCCACCCATCGAAAAACCGAACGGGAGGACGAACGGAGCGCACCAAGGCTGTCCCCAATGACTAGTCGTTTAAGAACGTCCCCAATGACTATCTCGGGATGAGTTGCGGTGGAATAGGGATTGTTTTGTGCCCGCCGGCTCCTATTCAATCCCTATTTCACCGCAACTTGGAGGAGAACAGAAAAAGCCCTGCCGTGGGGCAGAGCTTTTGGAAGGGGACCTGGTTGTGAGAGCTCGTTAGGCGAGCTTAGCCTCGAGTGCGGCGATGCGCTTGTAGGCATCGATGGTAAAGCGGGTCTGCTTCTCCAGAATCATGGTGGTCATGAGAGTGTCCTGAGCATGGGCCATGATGAAGGTCATCTCCATCTCGCCGCCACCGGCCTCCTGCGAAAGCAGCTTGGTCTGCGTGTCGTGGGCGCCGATAAGTGCATCGCTGGCATCCTTGTGCAGCTGTTCGGCCTTCTCAAAGTCACCCTCGCGAGCAGCATCGAGCGCTGCAAGCAGATCGGTCTGGGCGTCACCTGCGTATGCGACAATCTCGAATCCAACCATCGAGATTTCTTCTTTGGTTGCCATATTGCGTTCCTTTCACATATGAACCAATGGAGAGCATCGCGTCCGGGCATACGCGCTGCGTTGTGTATGACAGAAACAATAACATTCAAACAAAAAAGAACAGCGCAAAACGTGATTTCGAGCTATGAACGGTCACTTTTCGCCCGTGAACGGTTTTTGAACCAATCTGAACAATATCGAACACAATTAGCGGCAACCCAAACAGACCCGCGCCCTAGCGTACATCGCGCACCGTATCGCCCTCGACGAGCACGCCCGGAAACAGCATGTGCTCCACACCGAGTGCAACGCCCTCGGCGCCGGCAATCTTGTCGACCGCCCACATGCCGACGCGCTTGTTGTCAAAGCGCACCGTGGTCAGGCGACGATCGGGCACGATATCGCCCAGACTATCGTCAACACCCACCACGCTCACGTCCTCGGGCACGCGCTTTCCGCGCGACTCGAGTCCGCGAATGCAGCCGTAGGCCATCGCATCGTTGGAGGCATAAATGGCCGTGCAGGTCGGATCATCCGCAAGCGCCTGGCCGGCAGCATATCCACTCTGCGCCGTCCAGTCGCCGCGCACGAGCTGCGGGGGCTCAATGCCATGCGCGCGCAATGTCTCACGCCAGCCCTCCTCGCGCCGCATGCCCGAAAGCGAACGCTCGGGGCATGAGATAAAGTGCACGGTCTTGTGCCCCCGCCCCAGCAAGTACTCGACCACCTGGCGCGAGCAATCGAACTGGTCGTTATCGACCGTTGAACAGAGCGGGTGCTCCAGCATGGTAACGAGCACCGTCTGCATACCGGGCAGCGGCTCAAAAGTGCCAAAGTCTGCCGGCATGCGGTTCATGATCACGACCATACCGTCTACCGGCAGCGCGCTCATGCGTGACGATGCGCTCTCGAGGGTATACGGATGCCCGTCTACTTTAGTGAGGGTGATGGCATAGCCATGTTTGTCGGCCGCGGCGGCAAAGCCCTCCATACGGTCGAGGTTACCGGTACCGGTAATGTTGAACATGGCGACGCCGACGGTCTTAAACTTACCGCGGCGCAGCGATCGGCCGGCAAAGTTTGGGCGATACCCCAGCTCGCGCATGGCGGCACGCACGCGTTCCTTGGTCTTGGGGCGCACGCTGGGCGAATCGTGCACGGTGCGCGAGACCGTCTGCTCCGAGACGCCCGCGAGACGCGCCACATCCTTAACGGATACCGATTTTTTAACAGCGGCCATAGGTCGATCTTTCTATGTCAACGATGCCATTGGTGGCACCTTGCGCAGTCATTTTTACCGCCTTCAAGTATATCCAACGCCTCCCCCACCATGCGCTCACCACCCAAAACCTACCGTTCACCGACATTTTTGCTTCCCCGAACGGCTTTTGTCGCCCAAATGTTAACGTTGCCATTGTGCAAACACAGAGCCACCGGGCGGCTCAAACGTTTACGCGCAAGGAATCGACGGTCCACAGGCACAGGGGCCATCGGTTCGCGTCTTATTTTGTGTCGCAAAATGGCAACGTCAACATTTTGGCAACCAAACGTCAAAAGCTACCATCGTTGCCAACCCACCGACTCTTAGGAGCTTTGCATGGAGCAACTCATCGCCATCATCGAAAAGGGGCAGCCCTTTTTCAACGCGATCGCCCGCAACAAGTACCTCAAGGCGATCCGCGACGGTTTTATCTCCGTCATCCCCATCATCATCTTCTCGTCCATCTTCTGCCTGGTAGCCTCGGTTCCCAATATCTGGGGTTTCTACTGGCCCGATGACATCAACAACGCCCTGTGGAAGTGCTACAACTACTCCATGGGCATCCTGGCCATCGCCTGTGCCGCCACCACGGCCAAGCACTTCGCCGACGCTCAGAACCGCGATCTGCCCAAGAACAACCAGATCAACTTCATCTCGTGCATGTGCGCGGCCATCATCGGCTTCTTGCTCCTTTCGAGCGACACGATCGCCACGGACGCTGCCAGCGGCTTCAACACCACCTACCTTGGTTCCAAAGGCCTGCTGACCGCCTTTATCGCTGCGTTTGTGACCGGCATCATCTACAAGTTCTTCATTAAGCGCAACATCACCGTCAAGATGCCCGAGCAGGTTCCGCCCAACATCTCGCAGACCTTTAAGGACATCATCCCCTTCTCCGTCTGCATCACCGTCTTTTGGGTCTTTGACATCGCCTTCCGCGCTGCTTTTGGCTTCTGCTTTGCCCAGGGCGTCATCCAGGTGTTCCAGCCCCTGTTCACCGCTGCCGACGGCTACATCGGCCTCGCTGTGATCTACGGCGCTATGAGCCTGTTCTGGTTCGTCGGCGTCCACGGCCCCTCGATCGTCGAGCCCGCCATCGCCGCCGCCCTCGTTGCCAACATGACCGACAACCTGGCTGCGTTCCAGGCCGGCCAGCACGCTTCCGCTGTCCTGACCCAGGGTGCCCAGTACTTCGTCGTCTGCATGGGCGGCACCGGCGCCACGCTCGTCCTGGTCTTTATGTTCTGCTTCCTGGCCAAGTCTCAGGAGATGCGCGCCGTCGGTAAGGCCGCCATCGTCCCCGTCTGCTTTGCCGTCAACGAGCCGCTGCTGTTCGCCGCGCCCATCGTGCTCAACCCCGTCTTCTTTGTCCCGTTTGTCTTTGCCCCGATCGCCAACATCTGGATCCTCAAGATCTTTATCGACTTCTTGGGCATGAACGGCTTTATGTACACCCTGCCCTGGACCGTCCCCGGCCCCATCGGCACCATCATGGGCCTGGGCTTCCAGCCGCTCGCTTTTGTGATGCTCGCCCTTATCCTGGTCGTCGACTTCGTTCTGTACTACCCGTTCTTCCGTGCCTATGACGCCCAGAAGTGCGCCGAGGAGGCCGAGATCTCCCAGGAGGAGCTCGCCGCCAAGAACGCCGAGAAGGCCGCCAAGCTCAACGATGCCTTCCAGGGCAAGGCTGACGCCAAGAGCGTTGCCGCCGGCGCTGCTGCCGAGGCCGTGAAGGCCGACTCCCCCGCCGCTTCCGCAGCACCCGCTGCCGAGACAACGACCGCCAGCGACCTCAACGGCAAGCGCGTGCTCGTGCTCTGCCAGGGCGGCGGAACCTCGGGCCTGCTCGCCAACGCGCTGGCCAAGGCCGCCAAGGAGCGCGGCATTAACCTCGAGACCGCTGCCGAGGCCTATGGCAACCACGTGGACATGCTCCCCGACTTTGACCTGGTCGTCCTGGCCCCGCAGGCCGCAAGCTACCTGGCCGACCTGCAGAAGGACTGTGAGCGCGTGGGCAACAAGTGCGTCGCCTGCCGTGGCAAGCAGTACATCGAGCTCTCCCAGAACGGCGACAAGTCTCTCGCCTTCGTGAGCGAGCAACTTTCGAAGTAAGTAACGCCCAGGGCCAGCCGACCATCCAAGACCGGCTGGCCCTTCGATTTAGACGATTGGATCATCATGTCCGTTAATCCTGCTAGCGTCACCAACCCGCCCGCGCAGTTTCCCGAGGACTTTGTCTTTGGCGGCGCCACCGCTGCCTACCAGGTAGAGGGCGAGACCCGCACTCACGGTAAGGGCAAGGTTGCCTGGGACGACTTTCTGGAGGCCCAGGGGCGCTTCTCCCCCGATCCCGCTTCGGACTTCTACAACCAGTACCCCGTCGACCTGGAGCTGTGCGAGGAGTTCGGCATCAACGGCATTCGCCTCTCCATCGCCTGGAGCCGCATCTTCCCCAACGGCACCGGCGAAATCAACCCCGAGGGCGTCCAGTTCTACCACGATCTCTTCGCCGAGTGCCACAAGCACCACGTTGAGCCGTTCGTCACGCTGCATCACTTTGACACGCCGCTTCCCCTCTTTGAGAAGGGCGACTTCCTCAACCGCGAGACCATCGACGCCTTTGTGGACTTTGCCACCTTCTGCTTTAAGGAGTACGCCGACCAGGTGACCTACTGGTTCACCTTTAACGAGATCTGGGCCGACGCCTCCAACACCTACATCGAGGGCACCTTCCCCGGTGGCGTCAAGGCGCATCTGGCCGAGGCCTTCCAGTGCGAGCACAACATGATGCTCGCCCACGCCAAGGCCGTGCTGGCCTTCCACAACGGCGGCTTTAAGGGCAAAATCGGCGTCATCCAGTCGCTGGAGTTTAAGTACCCGCTCAACGAGAACGACCCCGCCGACATCAAAGCCGCCAACAACGAGCACGTGCTGCAAAACCAGTTTTTGCTCGACGCGACGTTCCGCGGCGAGTATGCCCCCGACACCCTCGAGTGCGCCAACCGCCTGGCTGCCGTCTCGGGCGGCACCATCGAGATCTTGGACGAGGACCTCGAGATTATGCGCGAGGCAGCGCTCTACAACGACTACCTGGGCGTTAACAACTATCAGTGCCGTTTTTTGAAGGCTTACGATGGCGAGAACGACCTGCACCACAACGGTACGGGCGAGAAGGGCACCGGTCGCTGGCGCGTCAAGGGCATTGGCGAGCATGTGAACAAGCCCGGCATCCCCACCACCGACTGGGACTGGATCATCTATCCCGAGGGTCTGTTCGATCTGCTCGTCTACATTAAGCAGCGCTACCCCAACTACAAGCAGATCTTCATCACCGAGAACGGCATGGGCTACAAGGACCCCTACAAGAACGGTTTTGTGGACGACCAGCCGCGCATCGACTACATCGAGCAGCACCTGCGTTGGCTGCTCAAGGCCATGGAGGTGGGCGTCAACGTGGGCGGCTACTTCCTATGGAGCCTGCAGGATCAGTTCTCCTGGACCAATGGCTACAACAAGCGTTACGGCTTCTTTTACGTTGACTTTGAAACCCAGAAGCGCACGCCCAAGGCAAGCGCCTACTGGTACAAGCACGTGGCGCAGACCCGTCGTCTGGACTAGTGGCTGGCGGGGTTGCCCGCTCACACAACCTGTCCCCATTTCTCAGCCGGGGGCGGCACGTCACACGGCGCGCCGCCCCCGGTCTTTTTGTTTTTGGGCTGGTCGGGAGCCGTTTGTCTCGATCTGTAACATCTAGCCGAGTTTTTTGGTCCTAGCTGTTACAGATTGAGACGAACAGGATTGCTCTTTCCGAAGAATCTAAATCTGTAACACGTAGCCCGCTTTTGACCGTCTACCTGTTACAAATCGAGACAAACGGAGTAGGACCTAACCCCGTATGTCCCTAACAGTCGAGCGTTCGACCAGCGTACTCGGCACATGAATCGCCTCGATAGACGAGCTCTCTCCAATCGCCGCCTCAAACGCAAGCTTACCGACACCGCGCAAATCAAATCGCAGCGTCGTCAGTCGATTGTGAGGAACAAGTCCCTCGAGTGCGTCGTCGATACCAACCACGCTCACGTCGTCGGGCACGGACAGGCCCGCGTTCTCGAGCGCGGCGATAACGCCCAGCGCCATCTGGTCATTTGCCGCAAGCACGGCAGTCGGCGCCTGCGACCCGCCGGCAAGCACCTCGGCCGCAATCCGCTCGCCCATGGCGTACCCACTGTCCGCACTCCAATCGCCACGCAGCATCGGAGCGGCATCGACATGAGCACGACCCAGCGTATCGCGCCAACCGGCCTCACGAAAACGCGAGGAAATCGAGTTTTCCGGACCCGCCACAAACCGCATATTCGAGTGACCATGTTCCAGCAGATAATTGGTCAACAGCTCGCACGAACCATACTGGTCGGAGTCGATCGTCGTGCAGCGCGGATGCGCATACATGGACAGGATGACCGTTCGCACTCCCGGCTGGGGAACAAACTCCTCAAAATCGGGAGCCATGCGGTTCATGTTGAGAATCATGCCGTCGACGGGTCGCTCGACCATGCGGCGCGAGGCATCGGCAAGTGTATAGGGCTTGTCGCCGCCCATCTCGATCATAGTGACGGCAAAATCGTGCTCGCGCGCCGCTTGCATGATACCCTCGAGCGTCGCCAGGTTACCGACACGTGTGATGTTGTACATGCACAGGCCAATAGAACGATACGACCCGCCGCGCAACGCCGCTCCAGCAAAATTGGGACGAAAGCCCAGCTCTTCCATGGCGGCCAGCACACGCTTGCGCGTCTTTTCCGTCACGTTGGGCATACCGTTGACCACGCGAGACACAGTCTGGCGGCTCACGCCAGCGAGCGCCGCAACCTCTGCCGCGCTCGCCGAATGACCATTCCTTGTCTGCTGAGCCATGCCTTCCACGCTAACCTGCTTCCCAACTATTCCCCGCGCCCATGGCGCATCGTACATACATCGATAACGTGCTCATGATACCCGAGCCATATACCACAACATGAAAACTTCTGTCAATCAAAACCGCTTACCGAACAAATACAACCGTTCGCGGCTGTTTGAAGTTGTTTTGTTTCTATACATCCCAGCCGGATGTTAACGTGCTCATTGTCAAATGTTCACGTGCTCATTTTGGTTCTAATCATTTTAAGATAGTGTTTATCGGGCTTTTTCACCGCTGAACGCTAACCAGGGAGCCTCCTGAGCGCAAACGCACAATATCGAACAGCGAGACGAGAGGGTGTATGCATATGTCTTTGCTAAACCGCGTACAGCAGCTGCCGAAGGGCTTTGTTTGGGGCGCCGCAACCGCCGCGTACCAAACGGAAGGTTCCACGAAGGTGGCAGGCAAGGGTAAGACCATGTGGGACGATTACCTTGTCGCCCAGGGTCGCTTTTTGCCCGACCCGGCCAGTGATTTCTACAACCGCTACGAGGAGGATATCCGCCTTTCTGCCGAGCATGGACTCAACGCCATTCGTGTGTCCATCGCCTGGACCCGCATCTTCCCCAACGGCGACGATGCCGAACCCCTCGCCGAGGGCGTTAAGCACTACCACGAGCTGTTCGCCTGCTGCAAAAAGTATGGCGTCGAGCCCTATGTGTCCCTGCATCACTTTGACTCCCCCGCCGCCCTGTTCAACCAGGGCGACTGGCTCAACCGCAAGACCGTCGACGCCTATGTGCGCTATGCCGAGTTCTGCTTCCGCGAGTTCCGCGAGGTCAAGAATTGGTTCACCATCAACGAGCTCATCAGCCTCTCGCACTCCCAATACATCCAAGGCAACTTCCCGCCCAACCATCACTTTGATGTGACGAGCGGCATCCAGAGCCAGCACAACGAGCTCGTTGCCCACGCCCGCGCCGTCAACCTGTATAAGGATCTTGACGAGACCGAGCACCTGGGCGGACGCATTGGCATGGTCAACGTCCTGACGCCGGCATATCCTGCCACCGACTCGCCCGCCGACCAGCACGCCGCCGACCTGTACAACGCCTTCTACACCGACTTCATCATGGACGGCGCCTTCCTGGGTCACTACTCCGCGCGCACCCTCTCACTCATCAACGAGATTCTGCGTGCCAACAACGCCACACTTACGGTTGAGGACAGCGACATGGAGGAGCTCGCCAAGGCGGCGCCCCGCAACGATATGTTCGGCCTCAACTACTATCAGTCGGCGTTTATCGCCGCCTACGATGGCGAGTCAACCAACAGCTTTAACGGCACCGGAGACAAGGGCACCTCGTGCTTTAAGTTTAAGGGCGTCGGGCAGCAGGTCGATATGCCGGGTATCCCCACCACCGACTGGGATTGGCTCATCTACCCGCAAGGCCTCTACGACACGCTCAAGCACATCAGCGCCACCTATCCCAACCTCCCCGTCATCTATATCACCGAAAACGGCCTGGGCCACAAGGACCCCGAGCCCGACGCAAACGGCATCGTCGCCGATCCCGAGCGCATCGACTTTGTCGACCAGCACATGGAGAAGGTGCTCCAGGCGCGCGCCGAGGGCGTCGACGTCCAGGGCTACTTTATCTGGAGCCTGCAGGACCAGTTCTCGTGGGCCAATGGCTATAACAAGCGCTACGGCCTGTTCTACATCGACTTCGACACGCAAAAACGCTACATCAAGCAGTCGGCACTCTGGTACAAGGAGCTCGCCGACACTATGGCGGACGCGCAGTAGCGCATCGCCTCGCTTTCCCCCGAGAAGGGAGCGGCCCTATGCGATACAAACCCAGCCGCTCCCCTCTCTCCCCCTGGGACCGGCCCCGCCTGCACCCGGGCTTTTAGCAAGCGGGAGACCATATAGGTTTTCAACGTCCATGCCATTAAGATTTCATGCAAAGAGGAGCGTGAACTATGGAATCGATCGTTAAGTTCTTGGAGAAAGGTCAGCCGTACTTCGACAAGGTCTCTAAGAACATCTACCTTCAGGCCATTAAAGACGGCTTTTTGGCAGCAATGCCCATTATCCTGTCTTCTTCTGTCTTCCTGCTTATTTCGACCCTGCCGGGCGTTGTCGCCACGGTCGGCGGCTTTACGCTGCCCGACTGGTGGAACGTCGACGTCGTGAACTTCTGCAACAAGGTTTACAACTTCACGATGGGCGTCGTGGGCATCATGGTCGCCGGCACCACCGCAAGCGCGCTGACCGGCTCCAAGAACCGCCGCATGCCTGCCGGCAAGGCTATCAACGCCACGAGCACCATGGTCGCCGCCATGTGCGCTATGCTCATCTTGGCCGTTACCCAGACGAGTGCCAAGATCGACGGCGCCGATGTCTCGGTGTTCTTTACCGACAACATGGGCACCAAGGGCCTGCTGAGCTCCTTTGTCGCCGCATTTGCCACGGTCAACATCTATGCCTTCTGCATTAAGCGAGACATCACCATCAAGCTGCCCAAAGAAGTCCCCGGCGCCATCGCCCAGAACTTCCGCGACATCTTCGCCTTCAGCTTCTCCATCCTGTTTGTCGCCGTCATCGACGTTATCTGCCGCACCTGCTTGGCCGTCCCGTTTGCCAACGTCATCTCCACGCTGGTGAGCCCGCTGTTCGCCGCTGCCGATTCCTACGCCGGCCTCGCCCTCATCTGGTTCATGATCCCGCTGTTCTGGTTCATGGGCATCCACGGCCCCTCGGTCGTTAAGCCTGCCCTCAACGCCGCGCTGTTTGGCAACATCACCACCAACCTCGCCACGCTGCAGGCCGGCGGTCACCCCGCCCTCGCCCTGACCGAGAACTTCGGTAACTACATCGGCGAACTCGGCGGCACCGGCGCCACGTTCATTGTCCCGATCATCTTCCTGCTCTTTATGCGCTCCAAGCAGCTCAAGGCCGTCGGCAAAGCCTCTGTCGTACCCGTGATGTTCGCCGTCAACGAACCGCTGCTGTTCGCCGCGCCCATCATCCTCAACCCGTACTTCCTGATCCCGTTCCTGTTTGCCCCCGTGGCCAACGTCCTCATTGGTAAGTTCTTCATCGACTTTTTGGGCATGAACGGCTTTATCTATGCCATGCCGTGGGCACTCCCCGGACCGATCGGCACCTTCATCGACACCAACTTCCAGCCGATCTCTCTGGTCCTGGTTGTCGTCCTGCTGGTCGTTGACTTCTTAATCTACTACCCGTTCTGCAAGGCCTACGACAACGTCCTGTGCAAGCAGGAGGCCGAGACCCTGGCCGAAGAAGAGGCCGAGGAGACCAAGGCCGTCAAGACCGCTGCCGCCCCCGCCGTTGAGGCTCCTGTTGTCGAGACCGCTTCTGCCACTGAGGCCTCCGCAGCTCCGTCCGCCCTTAAGGGCAAGGAGCTGAGGGTTCTGGTTCTGTGCGCTGGCGCCGGCACCTCTGCACTGCTCGCCAACGCGCTTAAGGAAGGCGCCGACGAGCTGGGCATCGACATTACCGCCAACGCCGGTGCCTACGGCAGCCACTACGCCATCATGGACCAGTACAACGTCATCGTCCTGGCTCCGCAGGTTCGCACCTATTACAACGAGATGAAGGCCGACACCGACCGCCTGGGCATCACGCTGCTGTCGCCCAAGGGCAAACAGTACATCGACCTCACTAAGGACCCCAAGGGTGCCGTCGCCTGGATCGAGGAAAACCTCGAGGCATAAGACGCTGACGCCACCTGCCGCTCGCAGAAAAAAATGGCCCGCGCATCGATGCGTGATGCGCGGGCCATTTTGTTTAGACCGCACCCGTCCTCCTGTTCATCTTAATCTGTAACATCTAGCCGAGTTTTTGGGTCCCAGCTGTTACAGATCGAGATGAACGAGCCGAGCACGTCTATGCCCGCAGATCCTTCACACTGGAGCGCTCGACCAACACGCCCGAGACAAGCGTACGGCTTCTGGAGCTCGGAGCTTCTAGGCCCGCAACGACCTCGTTGAGCGCACGGACGCCCAGCTCGCGGTGGCGAAACTTCACCGACGTCAGAATCGAGTTGGGAATCGTCTTGTAGAGCTCATCGTCGAAGCCAATCACGGACACGTCGTCGGGCACGTTGAGTCCTTTGTCACGTAGAGCCATCATCACGCCGTTTGCCATGCAGTCGTTAGCAGCGAGGACCGCCGTGCAATCGGGTTTATCGGCAAGAACAAGACCCGCGGCATAGCCACTATCCGCATTCCAATCGCCTTGCAGAGGCTCGGGCGGCTCAATGCCACACGCCTCGAGTGCCGCACGCCAACCTTTCATACGGCACTGGCTCGACAGCGACTCTTTCTTACCCGAAACGAAGTACACGTTCTTGTGCCCGTGATTCAAGAAGTACTCGCACGCCATGCGCGCGCCACCCTCTTGATCGTCACTGACGGTGGAGCAGGTAGGATGCTCCATCGGTGTGATAATCACCGTCTTGAGGTCTTTCGGTGCCTCAAAGGTATCAAAGTCATCGACCATCTGGCGCAGGTTGAAAATCATGCCGTCGACGGGAAGCTGCGACATCCTACGTGCCGCATCGGCAAGGGTCATCTTCTCCCCTGCGCGCTTCTTAATCATCGTGAGAGCAAAGCCTCGCTCTTCGGCGGCATCGGCGATACCGTCAATCATGTCCACGGCGCCGCCCGACAAGTGGAACATCACCACGCCGATGCACCCGTAACGGCCCAACTTGAGTGAACGCGCGGCAAAGTTCGCCCGGAACCCAAGCTCCTCCATGGCCACATGGACCCTATCGCGTGTCGACTCTCGCACGCTATCAGGCTCGTTGATCACGCGCGACACCGTCTTGAGAGAAACACCCGCGGCAATCGCCACATCGTTCATCGAGACGTTTTTCTTGTCCATCGTTGCCACTGCTTCTCCACTCGGTTTTGCATCGCTTGTTTGTTGCGTTCTAGCATACACTACCTGCCTGACTGATAAATCAGCCGTTTATCGGACAATATCGACCGTTCACCCGTAAATCCTTGTTGCTCTTCCAAAAATGTCTTACGTTGTCATTAACGAAATGACAACGTTGTCATTTCGCAATGCCTTCCTTAAGCAGGAAGGCTTCCGGGCAGTCCTGACCATCCATCGACGACCAGTTCCATCCACATGCATCGCGCATCAAGTAGTAAAGGAGCTCTATGGACGCCATCGTAAAGATGCTCGAAAAGCATCAGCCGTTCTTTGAGAAGATCTCGAGGAACATATACCTCCAGGCCATCAAGGACGGATTCCTTGGGTGCATGCCCATTGTCCTCACCTCTTCGATCTTTCTGCTCATTGCCACCCTTCCCGGCGTAGTCGGCGTCACGCTGCCCCAGCCGCTCATCGACTGGTGCAACAAGCTCTACAACTTCACCATGGGCGTCATGGGCATCATGGTTGCCGGCACCACTGCCAAGAACTTCACGGCATCCATGAACCGTCGTATGCCCGCCGGCAAAGTGCTCAACGACGGTTCCACCATGGTGGCCGCCCAGTGCAGCATGCTGCTGCTCGCAGTCACGCAGTTCACCACCAAGTTCAACGGCTCCGAACTTTCGGTCTTCGATTGCACCAGCATGGGCACGCGCGGTTTGTTCTCGGCCTATATCGCCGCGTTCATTACCGTGTGGGTCTATAAATTCTGCGTCTCGCGCGATCTGACCATTAAGCTGCCCAAGGAGGTCCCGGGCGCCATCGCTCAGAACTTCCGCGACATCATCCCCTTTGGCGGTGCTGTCATCATCTGCGGCATCATCGATGTCGTCGTGCGCAACCTCATGGGCGTTCCGTTCTCCGAGCTGCTTATCAAACTGCTCTCCCCGCTCTTCACCGCTGCAGAAACCTATCCTGGCCTTATCCTTATCCAGGCAGCCACCGCGTTCTTCTGGTTTATCGGCGTCCACGGCCCCTCGATCGTCCAGCCGGGCATCGACCCCATCCGTCTTGCCAACCAGGCCGAAAACCTGCAGGTTCTGCTGGCAGGCGGCCACCCCGCCCACTCCCTCACCTTTAACATGTCGCTCGTGGGTGAGTTCGGCGGCACCGGCGCCACGTTCATCGTGCCGCTTCTGCTGATTCTCTTTATGAAGTCCAAGCAGCTCAAAGCCGTCGGCAAGGCCTCGATCGTTCCTGTTGCCTTCGCCGTCAACGAACCGCTGCTCTTTGGCGCGCCGATGATCCTTAACCCCTACATGCTCATCCCCTTTGTTGCCGCCGGCTGCGTCAACGTGAGTGTTGCCAAGTTCTTTATCGATAACGTGGGCATGAACGGCTTCTCCTTCGTGGTGCCTTGGGCTACCCCTGCCCCCATCGGCATCTTCATCACCACGAACTTCCAGCTTATTGCCCTGGTATTTGTCGCGATCATCATCTTGCTGGACGCCATCATCTACCTGCCGTTCTTGAAGGCATACGATAAGCTGCTCTGCGACCAGGAGGCCGAGCGCGCCGCCGAGCTGGGTCTTGAGTCCGATGGTGCTGCCGTCATCGCCCCCAACGCCTCTGCGCCCGTTGTCGAGCAGACTACCGCTGTCGCCGACAGCAAGCCTGTCGCCGATCAGCCCGAGCCCGCCGCCGAAGTATCCGCCAAGAAGGATGTCGATGGCCTGAAGGTCCTCGTCCTGTGCGCCGGCGCCGGCACCTCTGCCATGCTCGCCAACGCCATCAAGGAAGGTGCCGCACAGACCGGAGAGAACATCGCTTCCTCCGCAGGCGCCTATGGCCAGCACACTGCCATCATGGATCAGTACGACGTCATCGTGCTTGCCCCGCAGGTCCGTAGCTACTACAACGACATGAAGGCCGACACCGATCGTCTGGGCATTAAGCTGCTCGCCCCGCGCGGCAAGGAATATATCGACCTAACCCGCGACCCCGCCGGCGCCATCAAGTGGCTCCGCGAGAACCTCGACTAGTTCCTCCCTCTGTTGGTGCCCGGATCCCCAGTTCGGGCACCTCTCCATATTCGTATTCCACAGAAAGGATGACTCATGACCAACCCCATGCAGTTCCCCGACGGCTTTGTGTTTGGCGGCGCCACCGCTGCTTACCAGGTTGAGGGCGAGACCCGTACGCACGGCAAGGGCAAAGTGCCCTGGGACGATTTCCTGGCTGCTCAGGGTCGCTTCTCCCCCGACCCCGCAAGCGATTTCTACAACAAGTATCCGGTCGATATCGACCTGTGCCAGCGCTTCGGCATTAACGGAATTCGCGTCTCCATCGCTTGGAGCCGTATCTTCCCCAGTGGCGCCGGCGAGATTAACCCCGAGGGCGTCACTTTCTATCACGAGCTTTTCGCCACCTGCAACAAAGCTGGCGTTATCCCCTATGTCACGCTCGATCACTTTGACACGCCCGAGGCCTTCTACCAGGATGGCGGCGAGGGCTTCTTGACGCGCACGACCATCGATGCCTTCGTCGAGTACGCCAAGTTCTGCTTTGCCGAGTTCACCGAGGTCAAGCACTGGTTTACCTTTAACGAGATTCCCGCAACCGCCGAGGGCAGCTTTATCGTCGGCAACTGGCCGCACGGCGAGAAGTATCGCCTGGACAAGGCCTTCCAGCTCATGCACAACATGATGGTGGCCCACGCCAAGGCCGTCGTCGCCTTCCATGAAGGCGGCTTTGAGGGCGAGATCGGCATTGTCCAGAACCTGGAGCCCAAGTATCCCCTCGACCCCAACAACGCCGCTGACTGCGAGGCAGCTCGCATGGCCGACGTCATCAACAACCGCTGGGTGCTTGATGCCACCTTCCGCGGCCACTATGCAGCCGACACCATGGAAGCCGCGACCAAGCTTGCCCATATCGCCGGCGGCGAGCTCGACGTTCGCGATGAGGACATCGCCGCGCTGACCGCCGCGCTCCCCTACAACGATTGCCTGGGCGTCAACACCTACAAGTGCCAGTTCTTGCGTGCCGCCGAGGGCGAAAACGACATCAACCACAATGGCACCGGCGACAAGGGCTCCTCGCGCTGGTTCCTCAAGGGCGTGGGCGAGTCATGCGTGCGCGAAGGCGTACCCACCACCGATTGGGACTGGATCATCTATCCCGAGGGCCTCTACGACCTGCTGCTCCGCATTAAGAACGATTACCCCAACTACAAGAAGATCTACATCACCGAGAACGGCATGGGCTATAAGGACGACTTCGAGGACGGCTTTATCGACGACGCCCCTCGTATCGACTACATGCGTCAGCATCTCGCGTGGATCCTCAAGGCAATCGACGGCGGCGTAAACGTCGACGGTTACTTTGTATGGTCGCTGCAGGACCAGTTCTCCTGGACCAACGGCTATAACAAGCGTTACGGCCTGTTCTACATCGACTTTGAGACCCAGAAGCGCTATCCCAAGGCGAGCGCGTACTGGTACAAGAACGTCGCGGAGACCGGCCTGCTCATGGCCTAATTTCAGCCGCATGCCACCCGTCGGCCGCATACGAATCCCTCCACGGGTTCGCATGCGGCCGATTTTTTTGGCTCGGCCCGAGCAGGCCGTTTGTCTCGATCTGTAACATCTAGCAGGGATTTTCAATCCTAACTGTTATAGATTTAGACGAACGGGCGACCAGGGCTGAAAGATCTCAATCTGTAACACGTAGCCCACTTTTAACCGTCTAACTGTTACAGATCGAGACAAACGCCACAGGTCAATCCCTTTAATCTCAATCTGTAACATCTAGCCGAGTTTTTCGATCCCAACTGTTACAGATTGAGACGATTCGACGGTATCGTCCGCATGGACACACCGTGGTACAATTGTGTCCCAACGCAAAGGAGGTACCCATGTCAGCTTGTGTGCCCGTCCGAGATATGAAGGACACTGCTGCATTCACTACGCTTGTTGAGTCTGAGCGCGACGTCACCGTAACCAAGAACGGCTACGAGGCCATGCACTGCATCAGCAGCGACCAGTATCGCCTCATGCAAGAAGAAATCGCCAAGGCAAAACTACTGTCTCGTATGATGTTGGCAGAAGACGAAATATCGCAAGGCGACTACAGCGATTACGAATCCTTCGCGGCTTCGATACGAGACAAATATGACCTATAACGTCGTAATCCTCAAAAGCGCGCGATATGAGTACGAGAGTATCGTCGGATACCTTGCCCAAATCCTCAAGAATCCGCGCGCAGCAGGCAATTTTGTCGCTGAGTTTGAATATCAGCTTGATCTGCTTCGCGAGCAGCCGCTCCTACGTCCCCTCTCGCACATGCAAGAGCTGGCGGCACGTAATTACCGATCGTTTCCCGTCAACAACTACGTGTGCCTTTATAAGTTTGAGCACGAAACAATCTATATCGCCCACATCTTTCATCAGTCACAGGACTACGCCCGCCTGGTCTAGCCCACAAGCTGAATACTTGGCCCGAGCACATTTGCGCGTCAGCGTGAAGCGGTAATCCCCACGCCGGCAGGGGGCAGAAGTATCGCCTGCAGCGCTAGCTAGCAAATGACCTGCGTGTGTTCCTCGATGGCGGCGCGATCCTCGGCGGCAATACCCGGCTCGCACACCACGGCGTCCAAATTGTCCAGGCGGCAGAAGGTGTAGAAGTCGCGCTTGCCGATCTTGCTGGAGTCGGCGATCAGATAGCGCGAGTCGGCCTTGCTAAAGGCGAGCTGCTGGATACGGCCCTCGTCCATGTTGGACGTAGATACGTCACCGTCCAAGATGCCGTTGGCACCGATAAACGCCGCGTCGATGCCCAGCGCACGCAGGGTATCCTCGGCCGTTGGCCCCACAAAAGCGGCAGTGCGGCGACGGTACATACCGCCCACGAGGCACAGGTCGCAGTCCTCGCGCGCCTCGAGCAGGTTAAACACCGAAAGCGAATTGGTCACAATGCGCAGACGAAACGCCGGCAACATCGAGGCCATCTGCTCAACCGTGGTGCCTGTCCCCAAAAAGATGGTCGAGCCTTCCTCGATAAGCTCCACAGAACGGCGCGCAATCTGCAACTTTTCCTCGGCATGCTTCGTGCGCTTTTCGCTGTGCGAATACTCATGGCGCAGCATAGCGTGTGGACGGCCCTGCGCACTGCGGGCTCCGCCGTGCACGCGCTCGATCTCGCCCAGGCTCGCAAGCTCCTCAAGGTCACGGCGGATCGTCATATCCGAGACACCTAACGCATCCGAAATCTCCTTGACCGAGACCGTGCCCTGCTCTTCGAGCAGCTGCCGAACCTTATCCTGTCGCTCCGCTTTAATCACGATGAGTCCTCGCTGTTCCACGCTCACGTCAATTCAAACAGTAACGAACAAATTGTATCAGACCCGTGCGTGTCAAAAATGAACGCCCGTACAGCTCAATCATCACTTTTTTGAGAAAAATACCCCCTGCTTTAGTGGGGTGTAGTGATAATCTCGCCTGTTCGCGCTACAGTTTGTCGGAAATACCTCGATGTTAGGAACCAAATGATCACTTCCGAGCTTTTCGGCACCGCGCCGTGCGGTACCCCCGTTCATCGTTACACCCTCAACGGGCCCGAGATCTGCGTTCGCATTATGGACTTTGGCGCCACCGTGCTGGGCATCGACGTGCCCGACATCCCCGGCAACGTGCGCGATGTGGTGCTGGGCTTCGATAAGCTCGAGGATTACTTTGACAACCCCGCCTGCTTTGGCGCGACCATCGGCCCCGTGGCCAACCGCACTGCGGGTGCCACGATCACCATCGCCGGCACGGACTGGCATATGCCGGCCAACGAGGGCGTCAACAACCTGCACAGCGACCTTGAGCACGGCCTGCACAAGCGCGTGTGGGACGTTGAGCTCGACGAGGTCCACAATGCCGTGCGCATGACCACCTCGCTTGAGGACGGTGAGCTGGGTCTTCCCGGCAACCGCACCTTTACGGCCGTGTTTACCGTGACGCGCACCGGCTGCTTCCGTATCGAATACGGCTGCGAGAGCGACCGCGCCACCTACGTGGCCATGACCAACCACACGTACTTTAACCTTGCCGGCCATAACGCCGGCATGGACTGTGAGCACTTCTTTGTTGCTAACGCTGCCCACTACCTGCCCATCAACGAGCAGAATATCCCCACCGGCGAGATTGCTCCGGTCGAGGGCACGCCGTTTGACTTCCGCGAGCTGCGCCCCGTTGCACCCGGCATGGAGGCCGATGATCCACAGATTAAGCAGGCACGCGGCTACGACCACTGCCTGTGCATCGATGACTATCAGTACGGTCGCAACCTGCGCCGCGCCCTGCATGTCGAGGAGATGTGGACCGGCCGCGAGCTGGACTACTACACCACCGCCCCGGGCGTGCAGCTCTACACTGGCAATTGGCTGGGCGACGAGCACGCCAAGGACGATGCCAACTATGGCTGGGGTGCCGGCTTTGCCCTCGAGGCAGAAATGTACCCCGACACGCCGCACCAGCCGCTGTTCCCGCAGGGCATTGTGGGCCCGGGTCACCCCTACAGCAATGTGATCGAATACCACTTTATGAGGCACTAAGCCCACAACGCGACATATCGCACAGCAGCGCCCGCCGGCACACCGCCGACGGGCGTTTTTCTACCTAGTCATTGGGGACGTTCTTAAATGACTAGTTGGATGGGGTCGGGGTTGGAGCTGGGGAGGTGGCGGATTTCTAGTTCTATGCCGAGCGCTTGCAGCTCTCTGAGAGCAGCGACGTCTGCATCGTCTATGGCGACTGCGGGCGTTGCGGGACGCTTGCCCTCCCCTGCCTGCATATGGCCAATGTTGATCTTTGTGATCGGCACACCACCCTTAACCAGCGCAAGCGCATCGGCGGGTGAGGCCACCATAATCAGAATCCATTGACGCGGCGTTGCGGTATGAATGATGTCGATGGTCCTTTGCACCGAAAAGAACCGCGTCCAAACGCCTTCTGGCGCCGCCACTCTCATAGGGGCCCATTGGCGCGAATCCGCCGCAATCTCGTCGTTGACGATTAGGACGAGGTTGGAACCCACGGCCTCGTTCCACAGCTCAACGTCTTGCCCGTAAATAAAACGGTCATCGATACGCGTGAGAAGGATCTTGGGTTGAGACATGGCTGCCCCATTCTGTTTGAGACCCATATGAGCGGGACGTCGGCCACCAACTCAACAGCAGGTCGAGCGCCAAATGAACGCCGTAGACGTCACGTCTCCAATATTAGTGCATTTAAAGTGAGAAAAGGCGTCAGAACCCTTGCGCGGATGTGCGATGTCCCGTATCATAGACAGCCGTTGGCGCCTCAGTTGCGTCACCACATGGCCGCCAGCGTAGCTCAGTTGGTAGAGCACCGCTCTCGTAAAGCGGGGGTCACCGGTTCGAGCCCGGTCGCTGGCTCCATTGCACAAGATAGCCGCCTTCGGGCGGCTTTTTTGTTGCCGATTTTGAGCGCGCGCCCGCCAATCCAATCGCTACACCGCAAGACACCCCCTGCTCAACAATAAAGCCCCGCCAACCGCTGCCTCCCAAACGGGAAAACACGATCAACGAGGCTCAAGCGCGTTTCCCCGGGGAATCACGACAGCTTTTATACTATGAGCATGGATTAAAGGGTGCTCAAATCGATTGTCTGCGGATTAGTCAAATCAAAAAAGGGATTGCTATCTCCAGCGGATGCTGCTTGATAGCCAGCTTCACATTCTACTGGGGTTGTTTCGTCAATCAACTCGTAAGCAAGCCAACCCTCTAACTCAGCGCCAGGTTTAATTTGGCGCGATTCAGGAAGGTCAAGGCCTTCCGCCACCATACTCGACTCAAGGCCCTTTCCATCCTGAAAAGTATCTATTTCAAGCCCAGTAAAGGTTGCATTCTTCAGATCATCCGACACATTTTTAGCAGTCACATTCAAAATCAAAAGTGGCTTGCTGTGATCAAGCCGTTCCGTGCCACGCGTCGCTCCCGTGATGGTGTACTCGATACCTGATGTGGGAGTATCGCTACTCCCGCCGGCGCTACCCTTTTTCTTATTTTTATCAGCATCCGCCTGAGCAGCAGCATAGCCCGCAGCGTAACCATCATCATAGCTCCCCTTCCCGGAGCAAGCGGTAAGGCAAGCAGAGCCAGCTGCGAGCCCCAACGTCAAGAAAGCGCGCCTAGGAATTAAAGCGGTTGTGCTGAGTCCCATAAAGAGCTCCCATCAATTAGCTATTTCTCGTATCCACAGCTATTTTAATTATTCTTCTATCCATTTAGCATCAATTGTGTCTCAATAACTGCGTCGTTCAGCTTAATTTGGCCCTCCAATGAATCCAGCTCAAACAACAAAAAGCCCCGCCAACCGCAATCCCCAAAGGAACCGCGATCAGCGGGGCTCAAGCGCGCTCCTCCAAGGGATAGCGCTCGTAACACGGACAGCTCAGCCGAGCAGTTCGCTACTCCTCCCAGTAAGCGTCTGCAAGCAGCTTAAAGCAGATCTTCTTGACCGGCTGCGCGCCATCGCCCGGGAACTCGAGCGTGGGCATGTGAGGCTCGCCGGCAACGAACAGCGCGAACTTGTCGTCGGCAAGATCGCCGGCGATCGAGGCGTCTGAATCGACCAGGTCGTAGTCGTCCTTCTCGTCAAACTCCTGGACCAGCGTCAGGCTGCCCGTGGCAACCTTAAAGGCCTCGCGACCCTCGACGTCGATCTGCAGGTCGTGATAGCGCTGATGCGTCTCATAGTGAGCCTCGGCTTCGGGACGCGTCGTGGGAGCCATGACGTTCGCAAAGACCTTGTCGCCCAGAATCGGATGGCTGCCGACCTCGAGCTTCGCCGGATCGTTCTCCTCGAGCCAATCGATCAGCACGTCGAGGCCCTTGAGCATTCCACGGTACTCCTCGATATCGCCCAATGCACCGTAAATCATCTAAATCCCCTCTCGGATCGTTTCTTTGGCGGCTACTCGGCAAACGCATTACCGACGCTGTTGCCACCCACATGCGTCTCGACCAGGGTAAGGTCGGGATTGAACACGACAGTGTCGGCGTCGCGCCCCGGCATAATGCTACTGCACTTGTCGTCGACATGAGCTAGCAACCGATGCCGGGGCCGCAGCACAAGCTCCTACAGCTCGGTCACGACAACGCCGTTGTAAACCTCGTCCCAACGATCCATAACCAAGTGGCCAGTCATGGGATCCATGGCATTGAGCTTGCCGCAGGTGTTGGCGGTACGCAGCACCGTCTCGTCGTCGGCGCCGGCAGCAATCGCATGTGCGAAGCCGGCAATGGTCGAATCGCCAGAGCCCGTAGCGTTAACGGCGGGGATATCGGGGGTCTTGGCGCGGAACGCACGGCCATTGTGGAAGCCAACTGAGCCGGCAGCGCCCATGGATACGACGACCCAGGGGATATCGGAGAAGCGGGCGTCAGAGGCGAGCGCGGAACGGAGCTCGTCCACATCGTCGGTGGTAAAGCTCGTGCCCAGAAGGCCGTTAATTTCGGTCAGGTTAGGCTTAACCAGCTCAGGCTTGACCTCGGACTTGAGCGCAGCCTCGAGCGAGGCGCCCGAGGTATCGAGCAGCACCTTGGCGCCGGCGTTCTCTGCAATGCCCGTGATCTTAGCGTAGTAGTCCGCCTCGACGCCGCGGGGCAGCGAACCCGAGATGGTAACGACATCGGCCTTGCTCGCAAGCTCGGCGAACTTGGCGGTAAAGGCATCGAGCTCCTCGGGGGCAATCGTCGGGCCGCTCTCGAGCAGCTCGGTCTGGTTGCCGGCGTGGAGGATGTTGAGACAAATGCGAGTCTCGCCCTTGATGGGCACAAAATCATTCTTAATGCCGTTAGCATCCATGAGCTCGGCCATATAGGCGCCCATATGACCACCAAGCAAGCCGGTTGCCACGACATCGTCGCCCAGCTGGCCCAGGACGCGGGCCACGTTGAGGCCCTTACCGCCGGCGGTCTTTTCGGGCGTCACGCGGTTGACGTCGTCGATAATGAGCTCATCGAGCTGATAGCGCGTATCGACGGACGGGTTCATCGTAACGGTGAGGATCATTTCTAGCTCCTTATCTCGCAGGCTCCTTATGCCTTGCAAAACGAATTGGCTACATGCGACTACAGAATCTCGATTGTGAACGAGCGCACGATGGTTTCTTTGGGCTTGGCGATAAGGCAGCCGCGCTTGTGCTCAAGCACGTCGTCCTCATCGGAGCAGGTCGAAAGACCGCCCCAGGGCTCAACTGCCACAAAATCACCCTCGGGCTTGCTCCACACAATGAGGTACGGGAAGCCCTCAAAGCTCAGGCGAACACCCTTGTCCTCGCCCTTTTTGGAAAGCGTGACCTGACGGCTCTCGAGCACGTCAAAGATGGTCTCCGCAAAATCGAAGAGCTCATGTGACAGAGGCAGCGTCTTTCCCACCATGGGGTTCTTGGAGCGGTTGGTCACGTCAATCAAGCCAGTCGAGGGGACGGCAGTGCAAAGCTCAGCAGCCTCGTCTTTCTCAAAACGCAACTCGTAGTCCGTATAGGCCTCGCCCTCATCGAGCGGGCACCTAAAGCCGGGGTGTCCACCGATAAAGAAAGGCATGTCCTCGGTGCCCTCGTTGGTAACCTCATAGGAGACGCGCACGGCGGCGTCCTCGAGCGTATAGCGGGCGACAAGCTTAAACGGATACGGATAATCGCTCAGCAGCGCGGCGTTATCCTCCGAAGCCAGGCACATCGCCAGCTCGTTCTCGCTCTGGCTCAGCAGCTTCCACTCCTGTTTGCGCGCAAACCCATGGCGGGCGAGCTTCACATGATGTCCGGCAAACGTCATGGCGCTGTTATCGCGCAAACCTCCACAAATCGGGAAGCAAATCGGTGCCTGGCCGGACCACACGGCGGGATCGCCCTGCCACAAGTACTCGCGACCTCCAGCCTCAATCGAGGTAAACGAACCACCGGCCGTGGAGAC
Source organism: Collinsella sp. (assembly GCA_048245415.1). Lineage (GTDB taxonomy): Bacteria > Actinomycetota > Coriobacteriia > Coriobacteriales > Coriobacteriaceae > Collinsella. The sequence continues at coordinate 27,543 of DBFBAP010000019.1, forward strand.
CTTGATAGAAATCGAATCGTTGGAGAGAGCGTATTCCATTGTCCATCCTTTCGAACAACTGCTTTTTGCTCGCAAGAACCCGTCTCGGCCCTGACCAAAGGACAAACCCGCACGTTCATCGATGCGTCCGGTTTCCCAGCCATGCAACGGGGTACCATACAGACATTGATGCAATTACAGCTGAAAGGCCTTCTTATGCGAACCATCATCCTTTATGCCTCACACCACCACGGCAATACGAAAAAGCTCGTGGACGCCATCGTCGAGGCGCACCCCGAGATCGATACCCTCGACGTGAAGTCACTCGGTAAAAACGAGTACCCCGACCTGCACGAATACCATCTGATCGGTGTCGCCACGGGCATCTATTACTCCGAGATCGACAAGGACATGGCACGCGTGCTCACGAACGTGCTGCAGCCGCAGGACAAGGTGTTTGGCCTTATGACCTACGGTGGCAAAAACAAGTGGTACGGCAAGGATATCGATGGCATCTGCCGCATGAGGCAGGCCATCTTTATGGGCGTCTACGGCTGTCCCGGCTTTGATACGTGGGGGCCGTTCAAACTCACCGGCGGCGTCCAGAAGGGACACCCGACCGCTGAGGAAATTAAGGGCGCCGTCGACTTCTTCGACAAGATCGAAGACGAGTATGGCGACATCATCGTCGAAGAGTACGCCAAGCGCGAGAAGCGTCTAGCATACGAAAAGGAGCATCCCGCGGGGGGTCTTGTGGCCGGCGTCAAGCGCACGGCAAAGAAGATCGTTAACAAGCTGTAACTGTTAAGGTGCTTTTGAGCGTTTAACACATACGGCGGGTCCGAGCAGATTCGGGCCCGCCGTCTTTTTCTATCGTTAATCGGTAAAGGCGTTGCCGACGCTCTGGCCGCCAACATACGTCTCGACGAGGGTGAGCTCATGGTCGAACACGACAAAGTCGGCGTCGCGACCCGGCATGATGCTGCCGCACTTATCCTCGATGTGCGCAGAGCGAGCCGGCACCTCGGTTGCCATGCGAATGGCGATATCAGCGCTGGCGATGCCCCAATCGACAATGTTCTTGACGCCCTGGGCAAGCGTGAGCACCGAGCCGGCAATGCTTTTGCCGTCGGCGAGCCAGCACAGGTTGTCCTTCATGATGACGTCCATGCCACCACTGGTGTAGCTGCCCTCGGGCATGCCGCCGCAGCCCAGGCAGTCGGTGATGAGCACCGTGTGCTGCCAGCCCTTTGCCTGCAGCAGTGCCTTGATGGCGGCAGGGTTTACGTGCTTGCCGTCACAGATGATCTCGGCGTAGGTCTCGGGCGTGGACATGGCAGCACCCACGACACCGGGCTCACGGTGATGCAGACCGCGCTGGCCGTTATAGGTATGCGTAAAGCAGCTGGCACCGGCATTGATAGCGGCGATGCACTCATCGTAGGTGGCGTCGGAGTGACCGATGCTGGTCACCACGCCCTTGGCGTTCAGAGCAGCCGCATAAGCAGCGGCACCGTCGCGCTCGGCGGCCATGGCGCTCTTAACGATGCGACCGCCCGCAGCCTCCTGCCACTGGTCGAAAACCTCCTCGGAGGGGTCAATCAGGTAAGCGGGGTTCTGCGCGCCCACGTGCTTCATGGTAAAGAAGGGGCCCTCCAGGTAGATGCCCTGAATGCGGGCACCGCAGAAGTCGGGGCCGCGGCCCTCGTCCGCCTTGGCGATAGCAGCGCAGGCGTCCTTGATCTGTTCGACGCCATCGGTGAACGTCGTGGGCAGCCAGCTGGTGGTACCGCGACGGGCGAGCTCGGTTGAGCTGATATCGATGCCCTCGGGATCGTTATCGGTAGTTGAGTGGTTGTAGAAGCCATGGATGTGAGTATCGACCATACCCGGTGCGATCCACGATCCCGTGTAGTCCTTAATCTCGCAAGAGGGCTCGTCGGCCTGCCAGGCGCCAAAAACGCCATCCTCGACCATAAGATAGCCGCCCAGTTGCGGGCCTGCCGGCAAGAAGAACTTGTCAGCCTTAATTGCGTACGTGCTCATATGCACTCCTCGCTTCTAAAGCAGTTGACTGTGGTAATGCTTATACCCAGCTCACGTAAAACAAAAAGCGCCCGCCCGCCGTTATGAGCGGACGGGCGCCCTTACAGGGGGACGCGATTAAGCGGTGAAGGGGTGAATCGTCACGCCCTTAACCACGCGGTTGACCGTGCCGGTGGGGCTCGGCGTATCGGGCGTGTTGCCCACGCGGACGGAGTTGAGCAGGCTGATAGCCTGGGCAAACATCACGAACGGCAGAGCAAGGTAACCCTCGGGAAGTGCCTCGTAGCCCTTAAAGGTGAAGGACTCACCCTCATAGACGGTGGCACCTTCCTGCTGAACGGCGATGGTGTGCTGAGCGATCTCGTCGCCACCGATCTCGTTGAGGATGTCGATGTCGTACTGACGGGTGTAGGCGTCGTTGTTGACGAACACGAAGACGAGCGTCTTATCGTCGACGAAGGACTTAGGTCCGTGACGATAGCCCATGGAGGTGTCGTAGGAAGTAGCGACCAGACCGTGAGCGAGCTCGAGGATCTTGAGCTGGCTCTCCTGAGCAAGGCCACCGAAGGAGCCAGAACCCAAGTAGGTCACGCGGTTGAAATCGCCAGCCAGGTAATCGGCGATCTCGGGCTCACGGGAGATGACCTCCTCGCCCATCTTGGCAATCGTCTCGACCCACTCGGCCTTCTGCTCGTCAGAGGCAGTGTCGAAAATAAGGGTGGAGAGCAGGGTCATGCAGGAATAAGAACCGGTCATGGCGAAGCCCTTGTCGTTGGCGCGCGGAATGAGCAGCGTCAGCGCATTGGGATCATCGGCAGACTCGACGGCAAGCTTGCCCTCGGGAGCGCAGGTGATGTTGAGGAACTTGACGTTGTGGACGAGCTCCTTGGCAACGGCAACGGCGGCAAGGCTCTCGGGGCTGTTGCCAGAGCGGGCAAAGGAAACCACGAGCGTGGGATCCTCGGCGCGCAGGAAGTCGCGCGGGGCGCTCACGATGTCGGTCGTGGCGATGGGCTTAAAGTCGTAGAGATCAGTGTTGCCAGCGTGACGCAGGTACGGGGCGCAGGTATCGCCAACGTAGTCGGACGTACCGGCACCGGTGAAGACAACGGACAGACGACCCTCGCCCATAGCGCGAGCCTCGGCCAGGAAGGCCTCGATGGCCTCCTTGTTCTCGCGATAGATGTTGAGCGTATCACGCCAAAGCTCGGGCTGCTGAGCAATCTCGGCCGTGGTGATCTGGGCGCCGAGCTCGGTGAGCTCCTCGACACTCTTCTCGAACATTTCTAATACCTCTCTCTAGAAGTAATCCTCTGACGTGCAATTATACACTTCGGTTGGTTATCTGGTAGTAACCAGTTAAATGCAAAGAATCACCATATGGAAACGATGCGAGCACTAGTTACTGCGCTGGTGGTAAACCTTGTATTTAAACTGATCGGCACGAGCAACCGAGAGTGTGTACTCCACTACCTCGTTTGACTCGTTATACGTAGTCCTGACCAAATCGAGCACAGGCGAGCCCTCGACAATTCCCAAAAGGTGGGCATCGGTGGGACGGGCTATGCTCGCATAGAACTCCTCTTCGGCCACGCGAATCTTTTGCTGAAAGTCCTGCTCAATCACATCGTAAAGCGGCTTACGCTCCAGCAGCGGTCGCTTTAGGGACAGAAATTGACGAACCGGTAGATAGCTGCGTTCGACCATCATGGGCATGTTGTCGGCAGAGCGAAGGCGCTTGAGCTTAAAAATGCGATCACCGATGCGCAATCCCATATGCTCGGCCAGATTCTTATCGGCCTCCATCTCGCAAAACTCGAGAATCGTGGTCTCGGGTTCTCGACCCATCGCGCGCATCTGCTCGGTAAAGCTGTAGGACTGCATAAGATTGGTTGCTTTTGCCGAACGGTCGGTCACAAAGGTACCGCGACCGTGCTGCCGAACCACCAGTCCTAAACGCTCCAGTTCCTGCAGAGCCAGGCGTACCGTAGTGCGCGAGAGACCATAGCGCTCCGAAAGTTCGCGCTCGGAAGGAATCATGTCACCGGCGCGATATTCATGGTCAATCTTTTCGGTCAGAATATCGACCAGCTGATCGTACAGCGGTTGCTTACGCGCTCCGATCGCCATCCTATCCTCCCTTTTGCTCGAATTCGGCTAACTACCTAGGGTGTTATGCATTATCTGTCTGCCACACCCGAATCATTAAGAAAACAAAAGCCGCGCGCTCTTTCGAGCACGCGGCTTTTAACATACACATGGCTTAAGGGGTCGGGGTGTGAGCCGCGTAGGGACACACCCCTCAAGCTAGAGCCTTACCAGATGCTCGGCCAGAGACCAAGCGGGCCAGCGCCCAGGATGCCAAGGACGAAGAGCAGGAGAATGCCCTTGGTCGGGGTCCAGCTGTGCTTAGCGAACATGTAGTAAAGCAGCAGCGTAAGCATAAGCGGGACGAGCTTCGGGACGATGGTGTTGAGGGTGTCGGCAACAGAGAAGTTGACCGGATCCTCGGTAACGGTGCCGTAGGTCACGGACTCCATGCCGTTACCCAGATCGGTGACGCCGCACTCGACAGCGTTGCCGTCGGCATCGGAAGCGGTAAGGGCGTTGCCGTCCTTATCGGTCATGGCGATGGTACCGGCCTCAGCGGTCTCGGTATCGATGCCCTCCATACCGGTGAAGTTCTCGGCCTCCTTCTCGGAGACGATCACGGTAGTAGCGGAGAGACCACGGGTGGTGCCGTTGGGGATCTGGAGGTTGATCTGGGTGCCACCCATGGTGACGACCAGGCAACCGACGACGAAGACGCCCATGATGGAAGCGGCACGCGTGAAGGCCTGCATGTTGGCGGTCAGAGCGTCAATAGCGCTGGTGCCAAGCTTGTAGGACCAGTTCATGAGCCAGAAGCGCAGAGCGAACTGGACGACGTTGAAGATCACCAGGAAGATGATCGGCGCAGCGGCGTTGCCGTTGATGGCCATGTTGGAGGTGATGCCGGCCGTGATAGGCACGAGCGTCAACCAGAACAGGGCGTCACCGATACCACCGAGCGGGCCCATTGCGGCGACGCGGACGGCGCGGATCGTGGGGATGTCAACCTTGTTCTGCTCGAGCGAAAGCACGATGCCCATAACAAAGGTGACAAGGAACGGGTGGGTGTTGAAGAACTCCAGGTTGTGGCTCATGGAAGCCGCGAGGTCGTTCTTGTTGGTGTGGATCTTCTCCAGACCGGGGATGATGGAGTAGAGCCAGCCAGCGGCCTGCATGCGCTCGTAGTTGAACGATGCCTGCAGGAAGCAGGAGCGCCAAGCCATCTTGTTGAGGGTCTTCTGGTCGAGCTGCGGAGCAGGAGTGAGATCCTCGTAGTGCTCCGGGATCACATACTCATTAGATGCCATCTTCGAAGTCACCTCCGTCAGAAACAGCTGCACCCTTCAGCTCGGTCTGCTGCTGGAAGTCCCAGAAAGCGATGCCGAAGCCGATGAGAGCGAGGATGAGCAGAGCAGGGGTTGCCAGCGAATCGTTGGCAACGGTGATGAGCGCGAGGCCAAAGCCCATGAGGAAGAAGCCCCACATATCGCGGTTCATCATAACCTTGAGCAGGACGGCGAAGCCGACGAAGCGCATCATGCCGCCTGCAGCGGACAGACCGGTCTGCAGCCAAGTCGGGATGGCGGAAGCGATGGTCTGACCAATGGTAGCGCCAGCGATGAAGAACAGGGTGACGACGACAGCGAAGATCAGGCCGAGCAGAGCCATGGCGAAGTAGTTCAGGCGCTCGATGCCCTTGGTGTCCGCGTTGTGAGCCATGTTATCGGCCGTGGACATAAGCGGGGACATAAGCGTGAAGACCAGGGTAACGCCGAGCTGGCCAAGCAGAGCGAACGGAATGGCGAGACCGACTGCCGCGTTGGGCTCGAGGCCCGTGGCGATAGCGAGAATGGCTGCCATGATGCCGCCAATGACGGCGTTAGGCGGCTGAGCGCCTCCGATCGGCATGTTGCCGATCGTCATGAGCTGATAGGTACCACCCACGAGAAGACCGGTGTTGAGGTCGCCAAGGATAAGACCGATGACGGCGCCGGTGACGATGGGCTGATAGAGAGACTCGAGGAAGTCAAACTGGTCGATTGCCGCGATGAACGTGACGACGAAGACCAGAGCGATCTGGATGATCGAGTATTCCATCTTGCTCCTCCTTTCAAAATGTATGTACGCACTTTGGATTTCACGTACAGAACGTCAGGGTTTCACTCCTGACAACGTGGATCACGAGGATTACGAGAAGAGCTTGCTCGTGTCCTCAACAGGCGTGCTCGGAACGCGCCTGATCTCCAACTCCACCCCCAATTCCTGCAGCTCTTTAAACGCAGCGACATCCTCGTCGTTAACTGCGACGGAGGTGGCGACTTGGCGCTTTCCTTCCGACATGTGCATGTTGCCGATGTTTACCTTCTTTATAGGCACACCGCCCTTGACGAGCGTAAGCACGTCTTCCGGTGTTTCGGCCACGATGAAGATCTTCTGGCGCGGACTCGCCTTGCCAATGACGTCGATGGTCTTCTGCAGAGAGAAGAAACGCGTAGCGACGCCGGCGGGAGCGGCCATCTTCATGAGGTTCTGGCGCATGGTGTTGGACGCCACGTCGTCGTTGGCGACGAGGATGAGGTTGGAGCCCAGGGTGGAGTTCCACTGGGTGGCAACCTGACCATGAACCAGTCGGTTATCGATGCGGGTAAGAAGAATGTTGGGTTCTGCCATGTTGATCAGCTTCCTTTCGTTATTTGCTGACGACAGTTACTTGATCTCCTGAATCGCGTAACGCGAAACATCTACGACGGCTCCGGATCGGACTTTGATCTGGACCTTCTCGCCTTCGATGCCTTTGACGGTTCCGTAGATACCGCCGGCGAAAAGAACCTCTTGACCCGGCTTGAGCTCGGTGTGCAGCTCCTTGAAGTACTTCTGCTTCTTCTTCATGTTGATTTGCGACCAGATGGTGTAAATCAAGCCCATGATGACAAGCAGGCCTAAAAGGGCGACCGAGGAGCTCAGGACGTTGGCTCCGAAATCGGCCATTAGATGCCGTCCTCGTCGCCGAAGATATCCTCTTCGTCGGAGCCGGCAACGGATGCGACCGTCTGGGCGGTGATGCCCGTCTGGCCAACGGTCACGGCCTGCTCGCCAAGCTCGGCGAGCGTGGCGTTGCCGCGGAGGAACAGAAGCTCAATAACCATGGGAAGGTTGGTGCCGGTCAGAACCTCGACGTTGTCGACATCCTGGGCAATCATCATCGCCTGGTTGAACGGGGTGCCACCAAGCAGGTCGGTAAAGACGAGCACGCCATCGCACTCCTCGCGCATGGCGGTAATAGCGGCGCGGAGATCCTCACCGTAGGAAGCAGCCTGGTCGCCCTCAAAAGGAACGACGGTAAAAGCGGGCTGGTCGCCAGCAACCATAGCGATAGCGCTTGCGAGGCCGGGTGCGAACTGTCCATGACCGGTAAGAATAAAGCCAACCATTCAAATTTCCCTTCCGAAGGTGTGTACGATCTGAGTCCGATGATTTTCGGAAGCCAGCGGGCGCTCGCCCTTAAAGCTTCTTGGAAAGCGTACTTTGAAGACCAGTGGTTTCTAAACTGGTAGTAACCACGTGATGTGTTGTTGTCACTATATCACCCCAGAAGAGGTCGCTTTCGTTGATTCATACGGTAAAACGTTTTTGCACCGCTCACGGTGATAAATCGACCGTTTACCGGTCGTTAACACTTCTACCTGCGGTTTTGAAACCGTTCCGAAATGCTTTGGCAAAAGATCGGATCTTTTCCTGTGTCTAAACAACGCAGGGCGGCTAAAAATAGCGTGTAGAAAAATTGCAGGTCATTGTGAAGATATGTGAATTGGTCTTTTTGACTTAATACCAGTTAGAACCAGTTTTGAGATTATCGGTGAACGGTAGTTTTCGACCGTTCACCGGTTACTTGCAATCGTTTGCAGTCGTTTTCCCAGATGAATTAGGGAAGCGCGATGGAGCGCTTGCGCGATCACGGGAAGTTTTTGGCATTTGTCCTCATCCCCCGAACGCCAAACTCCGGCATCCAAAATGAGCTAATAGCTCACGCTAATCGTTTTCAATCATTACTTACTCAGTATACGTAATTATTTATCGTTTATCGTTAATTTTGATATGATACAAGTATCATCCAAAACGCCGATTGGAGGGGTTATGGTCCACCGAAACGCATCTATATCGAATGAAACCATCAGCCGCGAACAGACGATAGCCAAACTGAGGAAGCTCGCTCGCATCTGCAAATGGGCCACAATCTGCATTACCACAGCGCTCGCTCTGGGACTCCTCGCAGTCATTGCGATTGACCTTCTACTTATATTGCCCGGCCTCTCCCAAGGGTCGTGCCTCCAATCCGTAGAACTTCAAGCCGGCGAAGGGCCGTGCCTGGCTATTGTCGGTACCGATGCGCAGGCCCCACTTATGCTCGTCGCACACGATGGCCACACTGCCATAGGGAGCCTCTTGATGACATGCCTCGCGCTTACCATCGCGATAAGCGTGCGCAGGCTTTTCTTCAACATTGAAAAGGAAGGCAGGCCCTTTGACCTTGAATGTAACCAGACACTTCGTCGAGTAGGACATTTATTCCTTATCGGCGGCGTTGCCGTGAGGCTTCTTGGTGCCGTAATCACGGGAATGATACTCTTAGGATTTGGCGGCAGCTTTACGGATGCGTTCGCCGGCCAGTTATTCGAGCCCTCCATGCTCTTTGCAGGCCTGATTATTTGCCTGATTGCCAGCATCTTCCGCTACGGGTATATCCTGCAAAAACAAGATGACGAGTTGCTCTAGGAGGAATCCATGATTATTCTGCGGCTTGACCGCATGCTCGCCGAACGCAAGATCTCATCCAAAGAGCTTGCGGAACGCGTGGGCATCTCCCAGGTCAATATGTCACGCATTAAGACGGGCAAGGTTTCTGCCATACGTTTTTCAACTCTTGACGCGATATGTCGGGCACTCGACTGCCAACCGGGCGATGTACTGGAATATATATCCGACGATGAAGCCGATAGCCTTTTTGGACTTAAAGATGAATAGCCATAATTAAGCCGCCAATCACGCCCTCAACGCAAAAAGTCCGCCAGAACGACTTCCGTACTGGCGGACTTTCTGCTGTCTATCGGCTAGATGCTCGATGAGCCGTGCGACTCTTTACGCAAACAGGCCGTAGATGCTGATGTTGGCCTTGGCGTAGAGGCCGTTAGCATACTCGGTCCACTTGGAGCTGGCGCTCGAAGCCTGCGAAGAGTACTGCTGGTAAGCAGTGTAGTAGGCGGTCATGGCCTGCTTATAGGTGGCGCTATCGGCCGTAAAGGCATCGTCGGCAAAGGCCTTAGCGTAGGTGCCGTTCTCGTCCTTCCAGGTACCCTTCGAGCTATCCCACTCGTCGCCGGCAAGGTTGATGATGTAGTCGGCGTAATCCTTGCTCGCGGTGTCCTCATTGCCGTCAGAAGGCTCGGTCGGAGCGATCGGCATGCTTGCGGAGCTATCGCCCACCTTCTTCTTGTAGAGCTTCTGCAGCGTCGCGGACTGGCGGACGATCTGCTTGGCCTGGTCCTTGGACACGCCATACTGCGTGGCCATGGTCTTGTAGTCCGAAGTGCCGATGGATTCCTCGGCGTACTGCTTCATCTCCTTAGAGGAGACGGTAATGCCCTCGTCCTCGGCAGCGTCGAGCAGGATCTTGTTGCGCACGTAGGACAGGATGACGTCGGCAGAAGGAGCGGTGTAGTTGCCATCGCTATCCTTGACGGTGTCGAGGCTGTACTGGCTCTCGATGGCCTCGCGCGCGGTGATGTCGCTCTTCTTGCCGTTGTAGCTATAGCTTGCCACGGTCGAATCGAGCTGGTCCTCGGTGAGGGTCGCCGAGCCGACGCCCTTGCCGCCAAAGCCGCCATTGCCAATAAAGAAGCCGACCACGGCGGCGATCACGACGGCAACCACAAAGGCGGCAATCATCGTCTTCTTGTGCCTGGATGCATGGTCGTCTTCATCGGAACCCAGAATATCGTCGTCCTCATCCTGGGCCTCGGGCATCAGATTCTCGTCAGCGGCATCCGCGGCAATCTGAGCCTCCAGTCGGGCGTCCTCCTCCTCGGCCGTCGTGCCGGCGGCAATGTGCTCGGCAGACGTACCGGCGACCAGATCGATCTTCTCGTCCTCGTCACCGTCGGGGCCTTCGCCGCGCTCGATGATCTGGATGCCGTCGATCTCGTCCTTCTCGTCCTTCTTTTGAATCAGACCCATATCAGTTACTCCTTGTTAGGAAACATAGTCTTCAATAGAATACGCCCGACAGAGTGCCGGGCGTATTGATTCTTAGGTTATACGCAAACACTTAAGTACTATTTAGGCGTTTGCAGCCTGCATGTCTTAGGCCAGGTGCGCGATAACGGCATCGGCAAAGGCCTGCGTGCCCACGGCGCCCTCGACGGAGCCGGTCTGGGCACGACGCACGTCGCCGGTAACCTGCTTACCCTCGTCGAGCGTGGCGGACACGGCGGCGCGGATACGATTGGCCGCATCGTTCTCGCCCAGATGATCGAGCATCATAGCCGCAGACAGAATCTCGGCCGTGGGGTTGGCGATATCCTGGCCAGCGATATCGGGCGCGGAGCCATGCGTTGCCTCGAAGATGGCGCAGTCGGCACCGATGTTGGAGCCGGGGGCCATACCCAGGCCACCTACCAGGCCGGCGCACAGGTCGCTGACGATATCGCCGTACAGGTTGGGCAGCACCAGGACATCGAAGTCGTTGGGGTTCTGGACCAGGCCCATGCAGGTGGCGTCGACGATCTTGTCGTTGAACTCAATATCGGGATAGTTGGCGGCCACCTCGCGCGCAACGCGCAGGAACAGGCCATCGGTCGCCTTCATAATGTTGGCCTTGTGCACGGCCGTCACCTTTTTACGGCCGCAGCGGCGGGCGTACTCAAAGGCGTACTCCACAATGCGGCGGCTCTTGGCGATGGAGATGGGCTTAATTGAGATGGCGGAATCGGCGGCGAAGGTCTTCTGACCCGAGCGCTCGACAAGCTGTGAGAGCTCCTCGACCTCGGCAGCGCCCTCATCGAACTCGATCCCGGCGTAGAGGTCCTCGGTGTTCTCGCGCACGATAACCAGGTCGACGTCGCGGAAGCGCGAGCCGTCGCCCGGCTGCGACAGGCAGGGGCGCACGCAGGCGTACAGGTCAAAATGCTTGCGCAGGGCGACGTTAACGCTGCGGAAACCCGTGCCGACCGGCGTGGTGATGGGGCCCTTGATAGCAACCTTGGTCTCGGCGACCGCATCGAGCACATGTTGGGGCAGCGGCGTGCCAAACTCGTCCATGACGCCGGCACCGGCCTCCTGGACGTTCCAGTTGATCTGGACACCAGTGGCCTCGACCACGCGGCGCATAGCCTGCGTAATCTCGGGACCGATACCGTCACCAGGAATCAGGACTACATCGTGCGCCATAATCTGTTACTCCTCGTCTTCGGCGTCGTCAGATTTTTTTACGCTAGCACGCTTCTTCTTTTTGGAGAGATCCAGGCCAAAACGTTTAACAAGCATTTCGCAAATCTCGCTCGAACGGGCCTTGAGATAGCTACCCTTGCCGTTCTCGGCATCGAACTTAAGGCGCAGCGCGAGCTTCTCGGCGACCTCGGCGTCAATCTCGCCCCGGCCAAACTCGTACAGGCAACCGAGCATGTCGCGATACTCGAGGTCGCCGTGGTAGCACTGGATGGCCTCGTCCAGGATGGGCCAAGCCTCGCGCGAACGCTCGACGCTCGTGGCGCCCCACACGCACAGCAGGCGGAAGGCGGCATAGCGCAGCGTGGACGAAATCTCATCGAACAGCGCGGTCTCGGCGCCCTCAAAGGCATCGCCCAGCTGCTCGGGGCAGGTGGTGGCGAGCGCCGCCAGGGCATCGAGAGCCTCCCAGCGGGTCTGAGCCTCGGGGCGGTCGAGCGCCTCGATCAGCGCGGGCACGCAGGGCACGACGCGCTGCGGATCGCGCTCGGCAAGCAGGTGCAGCACGCGGGCGGCAAACTGACGGATGCGGCGCGTGGGGCAGCCGAGCTCCTGGACCAGGCGGTCGACGGCGTTCTCGTTCTCCTCTGCCAGCTGGAGCTGTGCCAGCTCCTCGTCGGTGAGCTGTTCGTCTTTGTTTTCTGCCATAGTTACCTCTTTTTACTATTTCTTAGCGTGCTTGTCAGCACCCTTGCTGTCATCGGTGACCGAGATGAGCTGTCGGTCGGCCGCGCCATTGCGACGCGCACGGCGGCGCTCCTCGGCATCGCCCGCGTCGGCGGCGGCGCGGTGAGCCTTGTTAACGTTAAAGACCTCGTCGTGTTTGCGCCACGGACCGACGGACTCGCCAAAGCTCATCTTAAGGCCGGCGATAAAGCCGCCGAGCCAGCCGATCGGCGCAAACTGCACCAGCGGGAACAGCGAGAACACCCAGGTCAGCAGGATGACTGCCGCCGCTCCCGCAAAGTTGGCAATCCAGTAGTCGCGCTTGGTGATGACGCGCTTTTCGCACGCCCACTGGCCGCACAAAAAGCCAATGTAGATCGCGAAGAGAAAGAGCACCAGCGCAAGCACCACGAACGTCCAGCTCATGGGCGCTACTCCCCGTGATGGTGGCCGCAGCAGCACTCGTGGCCATCATCATGGCCGTGGCCGCCGCAGCACTCGTGGTCCTCGCCATGGTGGTGGCCGCAACCGCACTCATGGTCGTCGCCGTGCTCGCCGCAACCGCAGCCGTCCTCGTGAGCACCGTGCTCTTCGGGACGATACTGCGACCAGTCCAGACCGGCGGCGATGGCGTCGGCCTCCTCCTTATAGAGGACCGTGATGGCCTGGGTGCCCAGCTTGGCACCACCGATGGCATCGAGCATGTCGTAGAGCGTAAAGGCCACGTCGGCGCCGGGCAGCGCAAGCTCGCGGTCGTCGGCATAGGCGAGCGCCAAGCGCAGGTCCTTGATAAAGTGCTCGACCATAAAGCCGGGCTTGTAGTCGCCGTCGAGCGCCTTGGGAGCCAGGCTCTCCATGGCGCCGGACTTGCCGGTGCCGCCCAGGATCATCTGGCGGGTCTTCTCCAGGTCAAGGCCGCTCAACTCGGCAAATGCCATGGCGTCTGCCATGCCGACCATGCAGGCGCCCAGCGACACCTGGTTGGCGAGCTTGGCAGCCTGGCCCTTGCCGGCGCCGTCGAAGCAGCAGATGTTGGCCGCAAAGGTGGCAAGGATGTCGCGGACCGGCGCGATGTCGTTCTCGGTAGCGCCCACGATAGCCGTGAGCGTACCGGCGATAGCGCCCGACTCGCCGCCGGTGACGGGGCAGTCAAACGCCATGCGACCAGAAACCTGGGCGGCCTCGGCAATGTCACGGGCAAGCTCGGGCGAGCTCGTGGTGAGGTCGATCAAGACCGCACCCGGCTTGGTGCACGCGAGCAGGCCGTCGCCCGCCAGGTAGAGTTCCTCGACCTCGGAGGGATAGCCCACCATGGTAAAGACGACATCGGCGTTCGCCGCGGCATCGGCCGGCGTATCTGCCCAGACGGCGCCGCGCTCGATAAGCGCCGCCGCCTTGGACTTGGTGCGGTTGTTGACCGTGACGGGATAGCCGGCGTCCAGAATGTGGCCGGCGATGGGGGCACCCATGATTCCGGTGCCAATGAATGCGACGGAGAGCTTGTTTGCCATGAAACCTTTCCTTTTGGGTTGGGTGTTGTTACCAGGTTGAATACTCGGTGCCAGCGTTTGGGCTGTGAGTCGAGGGCGATTACGGACGCAGCGCTTGCCTACTGACCGCGCACGCGGCGGGCGATACGGTCGGAAAGCGACGCCTTGTCGGCGCGGTTCTTACCCCAAAACGCGCAGCCCACCATGCCGGGGCCCACGTGCGAGCCGATGGTGGGACCCACGGAGCCGCGAATGATCGTGACGTCGGCGCAACCCTCCTCCTTGCGGATGGCGGCTTCGAGCCAGTCACCATCCTTTTCGGCATCGGCCGTCATGATGGCGATGGGCATGGTGCGATCGGGCACGTAGTTCTCGCGGAACGACTTGAGGATGGACTTGAGCGCCTTCTTGCGGCCGCGGTTGACGCCGATCAGCGACAGCGAGCCGGCCAGGTCGTAGGAGAGCTCGGGCTTGACGTCGAGCTTTGCCGTGAGCTGCGCCGCCGCGGGAGGAATGCGGCCGCCGGCAGCCAGTGCGTCGAAGCTCTCGAGCGTAAAGTAGCCGTGCACGTAGGTTTTTGCCTCGTTTGCCCAATCGACCAGCTGTTTGGCGGTCAGTCCCGCCGAACGCTGGCGCACGGCCTCGAGCGCCAAGAGCGCGCCGGTCGCGCAGGGCAGAGCGTTGTCGACCACGTAGAGCTCAAAGTTGGGATACTCGGCGCGCACGGCATCTGCCGCCTGGCACGCGGAGTTGTAGCTCGACGACAGCGCCGAGGTAAAGCACAGGTAGACCGTGGGCGTGCCCTCTTTGGCGCACTCGGTAAAGAACTCGATATAGCGACCGAGCGACACAGCCGAGGTGGACACGCGGGCGCCGGCGCGCATGCGGTCGTAGAACTCCTTAGGGCTCATGCTCGACCAGATGTCGTCCGTGCGCTCCTCGCCATCGATAATGAAGGGGAAACCCAGGATATCGACATCGAGGTTCGCGGCGACCTCGGGGCTAAAGTCGCAGCAGGTATCGACGACGATGCGGCAACGGTCCGAATGACCGGCGGATGCGGCCTTGTCCATCAAAGCGACTCCTTACGTAAAAAGGCGGCCACCCGCATGGGATGGCCGCCAACCGTTAACTCATGCAAGTTAACGTATTTTACTCGTCAAGTGTTTCGATGCGGGGCTTGATGATGCCATATCCACCATTCTTACGGTGATACACCACATTGATGAGGCCGGTCGTCGCGTTCTCGAACACGTAGAAGTCGTGGCCGAGCAGATCGGTCTGCACCAGCGCCTGCTCCTCAGTCATCGGGGTGACGTCGATAACCTTCTCGCGGACGAGCAGGTCGTCCTCTTCCTCGGGCAGCAGCAGGTCGGCCAGATCCTCGACGCGCTCGACCGGTGCGACATCCGCTGCGCTGGCACCGCCCTGGCGGTTGTCCACGACCTTGGTCTTGAACTTGCGCAGCTGGCGGGTGACCTTATCGGCGGAGAGGTCGATGGCAGCGTACATATCTGCACCGTGCTCGGCAACGCGAATCACCGAACCGCGGGCACGAACCGTAACCTCGACGATTGCCGGGTTGGGGTTCGAGGGGTTCTTCTCATAACGAAGCACGACGTCGACTGTCATGGGCTCGATGTCGAAAACCTTGAGCGCCTCGCCGATCTTCTCATCCACATGCGCACGCAGAGCATCGGTTACCGTCGTCTTGCGTCCAGAAACCTTGATATCCATACGTGGCTCCAATCTGCCTCGGGGACTTACTGTACTGGCTATGTACCCATTGCCGTGCATTTAATCACGCGGATTCCCAAAGACCCGAATAACGATTGCTTGATACCGCATACCGAAGTCTCGCACTTTTCTGTGGCAAAGTGCGCTATAGGAGGGAGCTGGCGGCTTTATACTTGGTCCCAAAAATTGGCTTTGACCTGCTGGTTTTATAGGGATGAAAAAGCCGGGCTCCCCTATTGGGGAAGTCCGGCAGTGCGTGTTGAAACCGTGAAGAGGTGTCCTTTCCAACGTATAGGAGACACCACCCCTAGCAATAACTAGCTATTGAGTTTGTTAATGTCGTCGTCGGTGATGGTGGCTTCCTGGCTGGACGATTTGTCCTCGGAGGATGCGGTCTCATTGTTGGAATCGGAAGACTCGCTGCCGGAGGACGTGGTCTCACTGGACTCAGAGTCGCCCGGCTGCACGTTAGCGCCCGAAACCGTCTTAGTGGTGAGGTCGTAGGGCATCCTTCCATACCAGACGCAGTGGACTGCTTCGAGCGTACCGTCGGCCGTAATACCGTCGAGGGCATCGCTCACGGCGCGGCACAGTTTGTCATTGGACGAGAGGCCCGCAACACCAAGCGTCAAGGGCGCCTCGAGCGCACCGACATAGGAGACCTCGCTCATCAGGCGTGCAAGATAGCCGCCGGCTGTGGAGTCGCAGATCACATAGTCGACCTCGCCGGACTCGAGCGCCTCAAAGCACTCGTTGATGTTGGAGTAGGTCTTTTGGTTGGCGGTGATGCTCTGCTTGGCAAGCGCCTCCTGCGAGGCCGAGGACATCTGGACACCCAGAGTAGACGTGTTAAGGGTATCGGTGGAAACGCTTAACGACCCACCATCGCTGGTTTTACCGAACACGGAAGTGGCATCGTACAGGCAGGTGCCGAGCGAGCTAACGTCCCCGTCCGTGGAGTTGATCTTGCCGATAAAGATATCGGCCTTTTTGTCGCCGAGCGCGGAACCTGCCGAGGACGCATCGACAAAGGCGACCTTAAGGCCCATGCGGCTTGCGAGGGCGCGGGCGGCGTCAACCGCATATCCCGTGAGCTCGCCGTCGGCGCCCTGCATGGCCTGCGGCGCATCGGAAGTATCGAGGGCGACCGTCAGGGTTCCGGGAGTGACCAGGGCATCGTCCGACACCGCCGGCGTGACGGTCTCGTACTCGATCTGGTCGATCGTGGGAGTCGTGAACGTAGACAGCGGGTTGAACGCGCATCCGCTCAGGCCCAAAACGGCAATGACCGCTGCGGTCCCAGCACCTAACCGAGCCGCGTGCATCAAGCTGCCCCTCACCATGTCCACTACCCTGCCTTCTGTGTCGTATACGATCCGTGCGTTGCGCGAAATATCAGGTTGTTCCCACCAGCTGACCTGGTATTTGACCCCACACTTGCGCACCGGGGTGTTTGCTCGGGAGGCCGCAGCCACCTTCACGACTGGCCCGCTCGCCCGCGAGGCGGTATTGCCCCAAAGAAAGTAGAACGGACGGTGCGGCTTACATCTAGGACGCGCCATGATCGCGCCGCGCGCACGCGGTCGCTTACGTGGATCCCTTTGACCGCGTCTGTCTTGGACTAGGACGGGCATTTCGTCCGTCCGCAACCACAGCCTGGTAGGAACGTAGCGCATTATAGCTAAGTTCAAGCTAAAGTTTAAGGTTAGGGGCGTCATTCGCATCGCGAGTACAGATTTCGCAGGTCGAAGCGGGCCGTTCGTGGCCCCGTGAAGCCCGGAGCTCCCCTGCGGGGAGCTCCGGGGCACCCGTCTCAGGGTGCCGTGTGCAAAAAACGGCAAATATGAGTACTGTTACCAATTTAGTAGCAGCGTATTACCGCCTCACGAGCCCTTTTTGAGTTCCGCACAGCCTGCTTGGCGCCAAGATATTCCACATTCGTTTATTATCTCTTCGCTGAATCCAGATTATCGGCCCAAGTTTCTTTGTTTTTGCTGTCACTAATCTAGTAACAGTACTCATATTTGCCGTTTTTGCACAGAGCATATAAACAGACCCCCTATAAAGCCATAGTTTTACGCTGGTTTGAGCCCAAAGCACGCTCGGAGCGTATTCAGCAGAGCATCTTGCCTCTTTCGACGAGCCTCTACGCGATTCTGATATCGCTTACCCATACGCTGGTGGATGCGCCATGCGAGTGCTTCCATCGCTTCCATGTCACAGAGCATCTCGTTGTTGACCGTCGCGACCTCGATTCCCATAGTAATCAAGCCCGTGTTGCGCTTTTCATCATGGATACGTCCCCTCCGAGAGGAATGGCCCAGCTCACCGTTGTATTCCAGGTCAAACCGAGCTGCTTCCTGATACGCATCGCAAACTGTATGCGGCATCCCCGAGATTGCCTGCGCACGGTCATCGAACTCGATCTTGTAGTCGGTCTTAAAAGGTCCGCAGGCAAACCCGCCATAGGAAAACGGAAGCGAAAACAGGGCGAGCATGATGCACTCCATGGGTGAGCGCAGGTTTTCCGAAAGATAGGGACACAGACGCTGCAGCTGCTTGGCCGCGTTCCCCTTGCATACCGCGAGGTAATCTGCCAGACGATCGGGCGTCAGCACCGGCTCAACCTCAAAGTAGCCCACATCTGCTGGCTGGTCCTTGTCCTTTGCAAGTTTATTCGTAACAGGCGAGGTGTAGGGAGGCAGATACTTCCCGCGGTCACTCAGCGAAATCTTAGAGCACAGCTCCTGAGCCAGGGCAAATGCCTGGATGCAGCCGACCTCGCGCGCAACGGCAACACAAAGGGCCTCGGGAGATAGACTGTATACACCCGGCTCCACCTCTAGAATCGAGCCGACAGGCAACCCGGAACACACGGACCAGCCCACGCCAGGCATGCGGCGGCGCTGCGCCGCAGATCCCACCAGTAAGCAAAGATCTTCTTGCACCTCGCCACTTGCGGCCCCAATCCGCACCAAGTCGGGAAGATAGATGTCCTCGGTCGAGGGCGACGACGTGCGCAGCACACGGCGCTCTTCATCGGGATTGAGGTCCCTCCAGCTTATGTAGCCCATCTGCCGGCGCTCGGCGCGCATCATGCGTAGCGCCGAGGCGCCTGTTAGGATTACGGAAGCCGCTAGCTGTTCGCCTGTCGGCTCGTTGCACCGCTCAATCTTTACTGCCACAAAATCACCCCTACCAAACGCGTGCGATAGCGAGGCCATCGACTGCTGCGGCGCCGGCGCGCTTGAGTTCCGCCGAAGCCGCTGCCATCGTCGCGCCCGTGGTGATAACGTCATCGATAAGCAGCAGGCGGCGGCCGTGTACGTCCTCAACCGTCTCGTACATGCCTTGGGCACGCTCGCGGCGCTCCTCACGACCGAGTTCGCGCTGGTCGCCATGCCCGTTCTTGACGAGAGCATCGAGCAGGGGAACACCCGACAGCTCGCAAAATGGGCGCGCAATAGCCTCCATATGATCAAAACCACGCCGCCGAAACGCTGCCGCTGTCGCAGGCACAAACACCACCGCATCCGCACTGGACAGCACACCTCCGTAGCGATCGGGCGCTACGATCTGGGCATGCAGGGCGGCGTCGTAGAGCAGCTCCGCCAGATACGGAGCCAGACGTCGCTCGCCCGCATCCTTGTACGCTTTAATGATACGCGGCAGCGGATGCGCATAGACGGCGCACGCCAGGCAGCGTTCGAGCGCCTCCGCCATTGCCGAGGACGTGCCCTCGACCGAACACTCAGTGCACAGCAAATCCCCAAACGGGGCGCCGCATCGGGTGCAGCTATGACGTGGGTCGATGAGCGTGAACGCGGCCAGGCAGTCTTGGCAAATAAGCGCACCGGCGCGCTCGCAGCCGGCACATCGTGTTGGCGACAATGCCTCGAGCACCTCGCATGCCGCCCGCTCGGCAAACGGTAGCAATTCGTCCGCAAACGGTAGGGCACCGGCACCCTGCAGGCGGCTCAATATGTTCAGATGGCTCTTCAAGACACAACCCTCCCTACGTTCGGTCGCAGGGAGGGTTGTTGATTCGGCGCCATGATACCCCGATGCGCTCGGGGCAAGGCGGGCTAAATCCGCTCGCGGGCGTTATTCGCCGGCGGGCGGTTGTGGTGCGGACGAAGACGGGGTCGAGCCCTCGCCACCATCCTGGCGCGGCTTGCGGGAACGGCGACGGCGACGGCGCTTTTGACCCTGGTCGGCCGAGCCCTCGCCACCGCGATCCTCGCGCGGCTCGCGCTCGTCACGAGCGGCGCCACGCGAAGCCTTGGCAGCAGCTCCCCCGCCATCTCCGGGACGACGGCGCGTGACCTTGACCTCGCCATCCGAGACCTGATCGGCCACGGAGGGCACCGAGGGCTTCTGTTGCGCGCCCGAGGAATGGCGACGGCGCGGACGCGGCGCGCGCTCCTCCTCGCCACGTGACTTGCCGCCCTTGTCGACAGGCGCATCGGAGGCCGAGGAGCCCTTGGAAGCGGCACCAGCCTCGCGAGCAGCTGCGGCGCGGAAGGCGTCCTCGCGCTCCTCGCTCGACAGATGACGGCGGCGGCGGCGTGTGGGGTTCATGCCACCGCCGCGATTCTGCTGCTGGGGCTGCTGAACCTCGCGCTCGCGAGAGGCGTTCTTGCCCGCGGCTGCAGCCTCGGTGGCATCGCCCGAGCTCGCGCGCTTGCGGCGGCGACGGCCATCGGCCGCCCCCTCGGCCTCGGGCGCCTCGGCCTTGCCGCGGCCCTTTCCGCGGCCACGGCCCTCGCCCTGACCCTGACCGGCGCGAGCATCGGATTCAGCATCGCGACGACGGCGCTTGGGCATCGACGTGCCGGCCAGACGGTCGGCACTCGACAGGCCATCGCCCACGTCGATGCCGTTTTCGCGATCGAGCTCCATGAGCGCCAGGCGCATCTCGGGCGACTCGATGCGCTCGAGCACGTCGCGCGTCACGCAGTCGGGGCGGCAGTTGCAGCCCTGCTCGGCGGCCTTCTTTTTGCAACCCTCCGAGCACGTCATATCGGCTAGGTTGACCTTAAAAACCTTGCCGTTCTCCAGGCGCAGCACCAGCTGCTCACGCGGCGTGTCATATTCCTGGATACGCGCCTTGCCGAGCGGCGTATCGATGAGCGTCTTCTTTTTGGGCGCGCGGCTCTTAAAGTCCTTGTACGCCTCGAACTCGTAGCGCAGGCAGCACATCAGGCGGCCGCAAACGCCGCTGATCTTGGACGAGTTGAGCGGTAGGTCCTGCTCTTTTGCCATGCGAATCGAGACGGGCTCAAACTGTCCGCCAAAGCGCGTACAGCAGAGTTCCTGTCCGCACTGGGCATAGCCGCCCACCAGGCGGGTCTCGTCGCGCACGCCGATCTGGCGCATGTCGACGCGAATGTGCAGCGTCGAGGACAGATCCTTGACGAGCTGGCGAAAATCGACGCGCTCCTCGGCCGCAAAGTAGAACACGGCCTTCTCGCCGCCAAACAGGTACTCGACGCCGACCGGCTTCATCTCGAGGTCGAGCTCCTTGACCAGGCGGCGGAAGTCGACCATGGCCTCGTCGCCCTGGATGGCCAGGTCATCGGCAAGCTGCAGGTCGATGTCGCTCGCCACGCGCAGCACGGGCTTGAGCGGCTGACCGATCTCGTCTTGCGGCACCTCGAAGGGATCGGCCGTGACCAGGCCGATCTCGGTTCCGCGCTCGGTGGAGCAGATGGCATAATCGGCCTCGAGGATATCCAGATCCTGCGGGTCGAACCACAGGTCGCGCGAGGCGTAGGTAAACTTAACGGGTACGACTAACGGCATTTCAGTGCCTTCCTGATATCGAACAGCATGACCTCGATGGCCAGCTGGGGAGTAACGTTTCTGGCGATGTTGCGCTCGGCGGTCGCGACTGCCTCGAGCGCCCAGGTGGCACCCGCAACATTGGTCGCGGCGGCAAGCCGACCGATCGTGTCGCGCACGTCTTCGTTCACCACGTCGGCTGCCTCGTCCTGAAGCGTCAGCAGCACGTCGCGCATGAGCGTCCGCGCGCTCGCCAGCGCTTCCATGATACCCGAACGCTCGCGCGCGTTGAGTTCGCGCTTGTTGCGGTCCTCAAGCTGCTTCAATGCTCCACGCGACAGGTAGTCGGCGTTTTGCTCGAGCACCTTTTCCTGCGTGGACTTGACCTCGGCGAGCGGCGCCTTAACGGCGACGATGAGTGACTTGGCGCGGCTGAGCACGTCGGCCTCGTCGGCGGCGATGAGCGAATCGATGGCGCGGACCATCTGACGGCGGGCGTCCTGGCGCTCGGCGCTCTTGAGGAACTCGATGCCACGCGTGGGGCTTCCCGCTACGGCGACGGCCATGCGGCAACGCGCAGGGTCCTGACCGGTGGCGCGGCTCACGGCCTGCGCGGCGACGGCGGGCGATACCAGCCGAAACGGCACGCACTGGCAGCGGCTCACGATGGTGGGCAGCATCACGTCTGCCGAGGTGCCCAGCAAGATGAACATAACGCCCTCGGGCGGCTCCTCGAGTGTTTTGAGCAGTGCGTTGGCGGTGTTGGCGCGCAGCTGCTCGGCACGGTCGATGATGTAGACCTTGGCCTTGGCACGGATGGGCGCCAGAGGCACGTCATCGAGCAGCTCGCGGGTCTGGGCGATGAGGTAGCCCGTGGCGCTCTCGGGCGCGTAATAGTGCACGTCGGGGTGCGTATGACGGGCGACGCGCACGCAGCTGTCGCATGAGCCGCAGCCATCCTGCTCGCACAGGAAGGCTTGGGCGAGCGCCCACGCGGCGTCGAGTTTGCCCGCGCCGGGCGCGCCCAAAAACAGGTAGGCGTGCGATGCGCGACCGCTGGCGACGGCATTGGTCAAAAAGTCGCGCACGCGCTCTTGGGTGTCGAGCTTGGCCAGCAGGCTTGCCTGAGCGGGGGCCATGTTACTCGGCCTCCTGGGCAAGCGCGGCGGTGACGGCGTCCTGGGAAATGTCGAGGCCGTAGGCGCGAACCTGCTCGACCGTCTGCGCGAAGACGTCCTCGATGGACGCGGTCGCGTCGATGAGCTTTACGCGGTTTGGTTCCTCGGCGGCAATGGCGCAAAATCCCTGGTAGACACGCTCTTGGAAGGCCATGCCTTTTGCCTCCATGCGATCTGCCGCGCCACGGGCTGCCATGCGTAGCGCCGCCTGCTCGGGCGTGATGTGGTAGACGAGCGTGAGCGCCGGATGCGTACCGGCGACAGCCAGGTTGTTGGCATCGCGTACCATCTGACGGTCGAGGCCATCGGCAAACGCCTGATAGCAGGTCGTGGAATCGTAGAAACGGTCGCACAGGACCACCTTGCCGGCCGCAAGGGCGGGGGCGATGACCTCGTGCACCAGCTGGGCACGCGCGGCCTCGTAGAGCAGCAGCTCGCAGGTGTCACCCATCGCCGTGTTGGCGGGGTCGAGCAGCAGGGCGCGGATCTTTTCGCTGATGGCGGTACCGCCCGGCTCGCGCAGGCTCACAACCTGGTAGCCAGCGAGTTCAAGAGCGCGGGCAAGCAGGCGCGCCTGCGTGGACTTGCCGGCACCGTCGACGCCCTCGAGCGTGATAAAGCTATGTTGAGCGGGCTCAAAAGCCATGGGCGCAGCCCCTTCCTACAAGGCGCGTAAATGCAGATATATCAACCAAGCCATGATACCCCAGTGCTCGGTGCGTCCCCAATGGCTAAAGGTGCCTTTCCAAAGTTGCGGTGAAATAGGGACTGATTGAAGCTCTGAGACCGCCAAACAGTCCCTATTTCACCGCAACTTATGATGGAGAATTTTGGACGCTGGGTATAATCGTCGTATTGCATTGAAATGTGGCGAAAGGAGTGGCAATGTCTCGGTATTGCGCCTCGTGCGGCAAGCTTCTTGCAGATAATGCCAAGTTCTGCACCTCGTGCGGTGCACCCGTTGAGCAAACAGCCGCGAGCGATAGCCAGCCCGCTTTTGAGCAGACCGGTTCCCTCGATACGCCGCAAACCAAGGCGGACGACCCCCTCGCCTATCGCCCCGACCCCGCCGCAAGCCCTGCGGCCGTCGAGACCACGCAGCGCATACCCGTCGCGAGCGGCTCGCCCCAACAGGAGCCGGCTCCCGCATACACGCCCGCTTCGCCACAGACCCCCGCTCCCAAAAAGAGCGGCACCGGGCCGCTTATCGCCGTTATTGTTGTGCTGGTGGCGATCATCATCGCCCTGGTCGTTTTCTTTGTGATCAAGCCTTTCGACAACGCCGCCACGCAGACGACTGCCGAGGTAGCTAAGCTGCACCATGACGTCGACGACGATGACCTAAAGCCTCTCGGCGATCCCAACAGCCTGTACGACGATGATGACGATGACGACGAGGATGGCGGCGAAGCAACGCTCTCCGAGCAGAACCTCTACCGCCGACTGAGCGAATACTACGACTTGCTCGAAGACCTCGACAACTACGTCCGTGGCTGCGCGCAGAACTTCAACGGCAGCTATCTGGAAGAGGATCGAACCACCCGTCAAAATCTCGCCGACGTCGCCGAGCGCACGGAGGACACCATCGAGCAGTATTACGACATCGTCGAGGACCTAGACGTTCCGACGAGCTCCAAGAACTACAGCTCCTGGAAGGACATCATCGCCCTGTACGACGACCTGGATCACCGCATTGACGCAATCTGTGATGCCTGGGAGATCAGCCTGAAATACGCCAAGCCTGCGGACCACAAGAATGAGATCGTGGCGCCGCTGTCGCGCGACAACGTGGCGGGCACCAATGACAATAAGTACCGCCTAGACTTTGAGGAGCGCTATCCCGGCGCCAAACCCGTCGAAGTGAACTAGCGCTCTGCCGGTCTAAAAAACGAGCGAGGATCGCGGGGTCCTCGCTCGTTTTTGTTTTAGTCAATGTTCCGACTGCGCCGTTACTTGTCGGCGGCTGCTTTCTTGGCAGTCGACTTCTTCGCGGTCGTCTTCTTGGCAGCAGTGGCTTTCTTAGCCGTCGTCTTCTTGGCCGCCGTCGCCTTCTTTGCCGTGCTCGCCTTGGTCGTGGTCTTGCGGCCGCGGGCGGGCTTCTTCTCCTTGGTCGGGCAGTCCATGTTGACGCAGATACGCCACGGGCCGCGCGCTGTGTTGACCACCACGATGGGAGCGCCGCACTCGGGACAGGTCTCGCCCGTCGCCTCGAGCTTGCCGCGCGCCGGCAGCGGATAGCTCACGCCGCAATCGTCATAGTTGGTGCAGCGGATAAAGCGCTTGCCGCTCTTCTCGCTCTTGTGCGCGATCAGATCGCCATGGCGTCCTGCCTCGGCGCACACCTTGCACTCGCCCACCTTAAGGTCGGGCTCGTAGTTGGTGGGGCACGTGGGGTTCACGCAAATCTCGAAGGCCTTCTGGCGGAACGGCTGGCATTTAATGCGCGGTGCACCGCACTCGGGGCACACGGCGGCCTCGCCCTCGAGCGGGCTCACCTTGACGCCGCTCGGCACCGGATAGGTCACGTCGCAGTCGGGCCAGCCCATGCAGCCGATAAAGCTGCCGCGGGTCTTGGCGCTCGTCTTCATAACCAGGTCCTTGCCGCACTTGGGGCAGGCGCCCACGCGCGCATCGGCCGTGACGGCGTCGCTGATGGCGTCGCCCAGCTCCTGCGTGTGCTTGAGCAGCTCGTCGAGCACGCCGGCCAGCAGCGCGCGCGAGTGCGTCACGACATGCTCTTCGGTATCCTCGCCGCGCTCCACACGGGTCATATCGCCATCGAGCTCGCTGGTCATATCGGGGCTCGTGATGCGCGGGGCAAACTGCGTCAGCGCGTCGATGATGGCGATGCCCAGCTGGCTCGGCTCAACGGGATCATTTTTGAGATAGCGCACGGCATACAGGCGCTCGATGATGCTCGCACGCGTGGACTTGGTACCCAGGCCGCGCTTCTCCATCTCCTGCACGAGCTTGCCCTGGCTGTAGCGCGCGGGCGGCTCGGTCTGCTTGGCTTCGAGCTTAATGTCGAACACGTCGACCGTATCGCCCTGCTCCAGCGGCGGCATCTGCTCGTCGCGTTTAAGGCCATACGGGTAGGCCTCGCGGAAACCCGGGGTCACGAGCACATCGCCCGAGGCCACGAACGGCTCGCCGTTCACGTCGAGCTCGAGCTTGGTGTTCTCGATGGTCGCGGGACCCATGAGCGTCGCCAGGAAGCGACGGGTAATGAGGTCGTAGAGCTTGCGCTGGCCGCCGTCGAGCGTGGACGGATCGCCCTCGCCGGTGGGATAGATAGGCGGGTGATCGGTGGTCTCGACCTTGCCGCGCGTGGGCTTCATGGGACCGGCGAGCACCTTTTTGCACACCGGCGCCAGCGCCGGGTTGATCTTTGCCAGATCGCTCACCACGGCGCCCAGATCGAGCGTCGCAGGGTACACGGTATTGTCGACACGCGGGTAGCTGATGAGACCGGCCATGTAGAGGGACTCGGCGATGCGCATCGTACGCGCAGGCGAGATGCCCTCGGCCGCGGCGGCAGCCTGCAGCGAGGTCGTCGCAAACGGCGTGGGCGGCTGCTGCTTACGCGAGCGCTTGGTCACCGCGGCAACGGTCGCCGTCGCGACACCGTCGACATGGCCGTACGCCGTCTCGGCAGCATCCTTGTCGGTAAAACGCGCCGTCTTGTGTGCAATCTTAAAGCGGTCATCCTCGGCGGCGCCCTGCGCGGCACCCATGCCGCGAATCTGCCAATAGTCCTCGGGCACAAACGCCATGCGCTCGCGCTCGCGCTCGACCACCAGGGCAAGCGTCGGCGTCTGCACGCGGCCGGCAGAGCGCACGTTACCAAAGCCGCCGAACTTGGCGAGCGTCAGATAGCGCGTGAGCACCGCGCCCCAAATGAGGTCGATGTGCTGGCGGCTCTCGCCGGCGTCGGCCAGGTTCTGGTCGAGTGAGACGAGATTATCGAAGGCGTGCGTGATCTCGGCCTTGGTAAACGAAGAGTATTGGGCGCGGGCAACCGGCAAGTCGGGCGCCACCTCACGCACCTTGTTGAGGGCGTCCGAACCGATCAGCTCGCCCTCGCGGTCAAAGTCCGTGGCGATGATGACGCTGTCGGACTTCTTAGCCAGGTTCTTGAGCGAACGAATGAGCTCCTTCTCGGCCGGTAGCTTAATGACGGGTGCCCAGGTGAGATAAGGCAGGCTCTCGAGCTTCCAGCCCTTAATGGAAATGCCGTCGGCAAGGAACGGCTTGCGCTTGGTGTCGTACGGCGGGCGGGCCAGGCCATCGGGCATATCGGCCGGCAGCATCTCACCGTCCTCGGTCACCGAATACCAACCCAGCTTTTTATCGAACAGCACACTGTCGCAAAAATCGGGCGCAAGGATGTGACCGGCAAGACCGATCGTCACGCACTCCTCGCCCTTCCACTCAAAACGGTAGATGGCGGTGTTGTACACCTTGTCCTTTTTAGGCTTACCCGTGGACAGCCGCTCGGCGATCTGACGCGCGGCGTCGTTTTTCTCGGCGATGATGAGCTTCAAAAGAGGCTCCTATCTCGTATCTCTGCGGCTACGCCCGCCCGTATGGCGGCCGACTTACGCCCTTGCTTGCTCAATCTGCCCGATGAGCCAATCGCACCAGGCATCCATGCCCTCGCCCTTGCGCGCGCTCACGGCAAACCGCGGCGCCTGCGGATTGAGGTCATCGAGTGTCTTAGTATACCTATCCATGTCAAAATCGAAAGCCGGAGCCACGTCGACCTTGTTGAGCAGCTGCGCGCCAGCGTGCTGGAAGATGCCCGGGTACTTGATGGGCTTGTCGTCGCCCTCGGGCACCGAGAGGATCATGATGGACAGGTTCTCACCCAGGTCAAAGTCGACTGGGCAGACCAGGTTACCCACGTTTTCGATAAAGATGACATCGATGTTATCGAGCCCAACGGCCTGGTCGAACGCGTCAACGGCCTCCATGATCATATTGCCCTCAAGGTGGCACAGGCCGCCCGTGTTGATCTGGATGGCGGGCATGCCGGCTTCCTTCATGGTAATGGCATCGACATCCGAGGCGATGTCGCCCTCGATGACGGCGCAGCGCAAGCCGGCCTTGTCGCGCAGGCGCTCGTTGGTGCCCAGAATCGTAGTGGTCTTGCCCGAGCCAGGGCTCGACAACACATTGATCACATAGGTGCCTGTCTCATCAAATCGCTGACGTAGTTGATCTGCCAGGCGCTCGTTGCGCGACAGGATCGGCGACGCGATATCAATCGTTTTCTCGGCCATATTCGGCACTCCTTACTTCTGCCCCTTTATACCCCGTCCCCAGATGGCTGATGGGCTAATCGTCGGGGGTCTCGATTTCGATACTTGCGATGTCGAGCTCGCGGCCGTGCAGTAGGCGCACATTGGCGCCGCCGCACTGGGGGCAGCGGCAGTGGAAGCGATCATGATCGAAAACCTCACCGCAGTCCAGACACTCGCTTTGCGGATGGACCTCCTCTACCGCAAGCTCGCAACCTTGCGTGAGCGGGTCCTCGTCACGAAACGTCTCCCACGCAAAGTCAAGCGCCTCGCGCACGACCTCGGTCATATCCCCGATACGCAGCGTTACCAAAACGGCGCGCGAGGCCCCCGCCCCACGCGCCGCACGAATCACTGTATCGAGTATGCCGTTGACAATGCCAACCTCGTGCATACCGATTTACTCCTCGTCGTCCTCATCGTCCGAGAACAGGTCCAGACGACTCACGAACAAGCCCTCCTTGCCCTCGCGCGCGGTAATGACCACACGGGCGATGGCGAGCGAAATCTCGTAGAGCGAGAGTAGGGCGCCATACATGAGGCCCAGCGTAACGGGCGAGCCGTCGGGCGTAATCACAGCCGAGCCCACAAGCAGGCCAACGTATACGTAACGCCAGGCGCTGCGGAAGGCCGCGTAGGACACGATATGGAAGACGGACAGGTAAAAGATGATGAGCGGCAGCTCAAACGCCACACCAAAGCCGATCATAAAGAGCAGCTCCATGTTGACGTAGTTCTCCAGATCGGGCAGCGCCGTGGCGACGGCCGAGGTCTCGCCGATGAGCCACTCAAAGCCCGCAGGGATGATGATGAAGTAGCAAAAGATTGCGCCCAGGAAGAACAGCACCGTCGAGGCGAGCACCGTGGGCACGACCCACTTGCGCTCGTTGGGGCGAAGCGCCGGCAGGAAAAACGCCAGAATCTGCCAGATGATCATGGGCGTGCACATGACCACGGCCATCTTGATGGCCAGCGAGAAGCGCAGGCCAAAGCCGCCGAGCGTGGTGGTGATGTAGAACTTACCATCCGGCACAAAGGAGCGGATGGGATCTTCCAGGATGTCGAGCACCACGGGCGTGGCGAAATACAGCACGATGGCTGCGGCAAACACCGAGACGACCACGATGGTCAGGCGGCGACGGAGCTCTCCCAGGTGATCGAAGAGCGGCATACGCGCAGGTCCGATAGGCATTACTCATCGTCTCCCTTCGGGGCATCGGCAGCGGCATCGTCCTCGGCCTCGAGCTCGCGGGCAAGCTGGTCGACGACGGCCTTGCGCTTGCGGGGACGACGGGCATAGAGGTCGGCCGTCGTGGGCTCTGCCGCCTCGGGCTCCGGCTCTGCAGCAGGCTCGGCGGCAGCGGCAGGCTCGGCGCCCTCGGCCTCGGACTCCTCAGCAGCACCCTCGCCCTCGGCGGCAGCCTCGCTCGCGGCCTTCTCGGCAGCAAGACGGGCGCGACGCTCGGCAAAGGTCTCCTTCTTGGCGGGCGCTGCCGTCTCGGCGGCATCCTTGTCCGCATCGGAATCGTCATCGACGGCAGTCTTCTTGGGCTTGACCGGTGCCGAAGCGGCCTCACTTACCGGATCGATAATCTCGGACTGAACAACGGCCGTCATCTTTTCCTGCGTCTCGCGGAACTGACGGATGGCACGGCCGATCGTGCGGCCCATCTGCGGGAGCTTATCCGGGCCAAACAGCAAAAAGCCGAAGACCACGATGATCGCGAGCTCACCCTCTCCAATACCAAACACACATACCTCCAAGGCTCGATGTGAGTCGAGCCCGCACCGCGCCATTCGGCCGGAACTCGTCTATTCATTCGGTCAAGTATAGCGCCCGGACGCCAAAACGTCCGAGCGCATCACAAACATATGCCAAACGGCACGCCCTTTTGGGGGCGAAGATTATGCAGCAGTGATCGAAATCTCCTGGTCGACACCCAACAGCTGAACCACGCGCATCACCGGGGGCTGCACATTAATGCAGCTAAAGCACTTGCCGTCGTCGACCGCGTGGTGCGCGGCGCCCACGAGCACGCCAATGCCCGTCGAGTCGATGTAGCTCACCTGGGCAAAATCGAGCTCAACGGCCTCAGTGGGCTGCTCGAGCGCCAGGTCGATGGCATTGCGCAGGCTATCGGCGTTAGAGATATCGATCTCGCCGGTTACCTTAATGGTGTAGAGCTCTGGCGTGGGGTTGGTGGAAATACCCAAATCCATGTATACGCTCCTTTACGTATCGAAAGTGCGGATAGTACGGGAAGCCGCGCGTTAGGCGCGCTCGGCACGCGCAAGCTCGGCAGCGACAAGCTTAACGGCCAGCACCAGCACATCGAGCGCGGCCTCCAGGTCCTCGACCGTGGGATAGCTCGGCGCGATGCGAATGTTGGTGTCGCGCGGGTCCTTGCCATAGGGCCAGGTAGCACCGGCCGGCGTGAGCTTGACGCCCAGGTCGGCGCAGAGCGCGGCGACCTTTTGGGCCGAGCCCTCGGGACCATCGAAGCTTACAAAGTAGCCGCCGCGGGGGTGCGTCCAGGTGGCACAGCCCGTATCGCCCAAGCCCTCGGTGAGCTTGCGCTCGACGGCCTCAAAGCGCGGACGCAGGAACTCGGCATGCTTTTTCATGTGCTCCTTGACTGCCTCGATGGTGGGAAGGAAACGCACGTGACGCAGCTGGTTGAGCTTGTCGGCGCTGATGAGGCCGGCCTTCAGGCACTTGGAGAACTCGGCGATGACCGCGGGGCTCGCACCGATAAAGCCGATGCCGGCGCCCGGGAAGGTGATCTTGGACGTCGAGGCAAAGGCCACCACGCGGTCCTCGGTGCCCGCCGCGCGAGCGAGGTCAAAGATGTTTGCGAGCTCGTCGGTCTCATCGTACAGGTCGTGCACGCAGTAGGCGTTGTCCCAGAAGATGCGGAAATCGGGCGCGGCCGTGGGCATCTCGACCAGGCGGCGCACAGTGTCCTCGCTAAAGGTGATGCCCGTGGGGTTTGAATACTTGGGCACGCACCAGATACCCTTGATGGAATCGTCGGCGGCAACGAGGCGCTCGATCTCGTCCATGTCGGGGCCGTTGTCGGTCATCGCAACGGGGACGTTCTCGATGCCCAAGTCGGCGGTGATGCCAAAGTGGCGGTCGTAGCCGGGCACCGGGCACAGGAACTTAACCTTCTTGCCGTCGTGCGCGGCCTCGTAAGCCTCCCAAGGATCGCTGCCGCACGAGCCGCAGCGCCAGAACACGCCGGCGATGTCATGCTCGATCAAAAGGCTCGACGAACCCAGCACGAGCGTCTGCTCGGCGGGGCAGCCCAGGAACTCCCCTGCCAACTTGCGTGCCGAGGGAATGCCCTCGAAGCAGCCGTAATTGGAGCAGTCGACGTTGCCGTCGTGCAAATCGGCGTCGGCATTGAGGATGTCGAGCATGGGGCGCGAGATGTCCACCTGGGAGGGCGACGGCTTGCCGCGCGCCATATCGAGCGCCAGGCCCTTGGCCTTGACCTCGGCGACCTCGGCTTTGAGCGCCTCGATGGCGGCATCGAGTTCGGTGGTTTCCATCTTCTGGTAGATCGTCTGCATGGGTGCGACCTTTCGCAAAGCGGGACGTTGCAGTTCGTCTAAGTATAGACCGCCACCGCCGCAACGTTATGAAGCCGTGATAGATTAAGTCCATCGCAATAAATTACGAATCGCCGCGCATGCCGGCGTGGGGCGCCCAAGGAGGCACTATGGAGTATGGATCGTTCCAGGCCGAGGAATTCGGCGACCTGCAGCGCCTGGTCGACGGACTGTTTTACGACCGCCACGCCATCGACCGCCTGGATCTCATCGTGCAGGCCGAGATCTTGGACCTCGCGCCTGACCTTATGGAAATCGTGAACCTTTTGCCGCCCGGCTACTACGACCGCCAATCGCTTTGCGACCAGCTCAACTCGGCCCTTGCCGCCCACGGCTGGGGCGCCGTCTACGGCACCGTGGAATAAGCCTAGTCATTTAAGAACGTCCCCAATGACTAAAACGCCGCTTGTGATGGTGTTCACAGGCGGCGTTTTCAAACTTGTATGTGCTCTTACTCGTCCTTGGGCGCGGGGTGTTTGCAGACCACGCTCATGTAGATCATGCCAAGCACGGCCGCGGTGACCGAACCGGCAAGGATGGCGGCCTTGGCAGCCAGAACCTCAAACTGGGCCGTCGGGAAAGCAAGACCGCTGATGAGAATCGACATCGTAAAGCCGATGCCGCCCAGAATGCCCACACCGGCAATCATGTGCCAGTTGACATTGTGCGGCAGCTCGCAGGCCTTGAGCTTGACCAAGGCGAACGTCATGCCAAAGATACCGATCGGCTTACCCAGCAGCATGCCAAAGTACACGCCGAGCGTCACCGGGTCGGTGAGCAGCGTGCTCATGTCCACGCCCACTAGGCGAACCTGTGCGTTGACGAACGCAAAGATCGGCAGGATCACAAAGTTGACCGGCGTGGAGATCAGGCGCTCCATGCGGATGAGCGGCGGGGTCACGCGGTGCATGACGCGCTCGACTTTGGTGGTCGAGACGGTAAAGTCATGCTGGCCCAGGATGTGCGCCTCGTCGTCGTAGCGGTCATCGAGCAGCGGCAAGCACTCGCCCAGCCAATCGGTGAGGCTATCAAGCTTAACACCGCACTTGGCCGGGATGGTGAAGGCCAGGATGACGCCAGCAAGCGTAGCGTGCACGCCGCTCTTGAACATGCAGAACCACAACAGCAGGCCCAGTACCGAATACGGGGCAAGGCGGTAATGCTGCGTCTTGTTGAGCCACACGAGCGCACAGGTCACAAGCGCGGCGGCGCCCAACCAAAACGGATTGGGGCTCTGACCGTAGAAGATGGCGATGGCGGCGATGGAGATGAGGTCGTCGGCGATGGCGAGCGTCGAGAAGAACACGCGCACGCCGTTGGGCACGCGGTTGCCCAAAAGCGACAGCACGCCCAGCGCAAAGGCAATATCGGTTGCCATGGGAATGGCCCAGCCGTTGTGCGCGCCGGCATGGTTAAAGATCAGATAGATGCAGGCGGGAACGACGACGCCGCCCACGGCCGCCAGCATGGGAAGCATAGCCTGGCGCGGGTTCTTGAGCTCGCCAACTGTCATCTCGTACTTAAGCTCAATGCCCACCAACAAAAAGAAGATCGCCATGAGGAAGTCGTTGACGAAAAGCTCAACGGTGAGACCGGCCGTAAGGTTGCCCAGACCCACATACAGCGGGGTCTCCAAAAAGTGATGGATGGCCTCGTAGGCATCGGTGTTGGCGCAAATGACGGCGGCGATGGCGGCGAAGACCATGACGGCGGCGGAAATCGTGCCGTTCTCGGTGATGCGCTCCCAGATGTCGTGACGCTCAAAGCGCTTGCGCTCACGAACGTTAAACAGCTGCTCAGTTGCTGCCATGGGCGGCTCCTTTCACGGGAAAGCTCCCGTCTTAAAAAAGCACGGCCCGCCCAAGTGGCGGCGCCGCGCTCTAACGTATTACGCTTGCATCTAGCCTACCCTGCACGACAAGCACGCAGGCATGGCCGAAAAGCGGAACCACAGGTTGAACATTATTTGTTCAACGGCGCGGGCTCGCCTGTCCAAGAGACGACGCGGCGCCGTGCACAAAAAACGACCGGAGCGCGGGGCGTCCGCGATCCGGTCGTGGCGTTTGGTCAACTAAACCTAGCAGGCGGCCATGATGGGGGCTGCGACCTGCTTCTTACGGGAGAGGACACCCGGCATCCAGACGCCGTCGCGCTCGTCGGCAATGCCCAGGCCCTTCTGAGCAGCCTCGGTCTCGCCCTCGAGCAGGACCTGCGAGCCCTCCTCCATGATGTCGGTGATGCACAGGACGATGCCGTCAGCACCCTTCTCGGCGGCGTAGGCGCGCATGGCCTCGCGAATCTCGTCGATCATGCCGAGCGCGCGGCTCTTGTCGACGGTCTCGTACTGGCCGATGAGCAGCTTCTTGCCGGCGGGCTCGAACATCTTGATGTCGTTGCCGACCATCTCGGCGGCGGTGAAGGAGCCGGACGGACGGGTGAGGAAGACCTCCATGCCAAACTTGACCGGATCGACGCCCACCTGCTCGCCGAGCTTAGCGGCGACGGCGCGGTCGACATCGGTGGTGGTGGGGCTCTTGAGCATGAGCGTGTCGGTCATCATGGCCGAGAGCAGCAGCTTGGCCTGGACGTCGGAAAGCTCAACGCCGAGCACGCCGGCGAGCTTGGTGACGATGGTGCAGCTGGAGCCCCAGGGCAGGCAGATGTAGTGCAGCGGGCCGGCGGTCTCGAAGTCGCCGATGCGGTGATGGTCGACAACGCCAAAGACCGTGGCGTCCTTAAGGCCAGCGACGGACTGGGCGGACTCGTTGTGGTCGGTGAGGACGACGAGCTGACCGGCCTCGACGGACTCGATCACGCGGGGCTCGGCGATGCCGGCGTCGGCGAGCAGCTTGGCGGACTCGGCCGGAAGCTGGCCAAGGGCGCAGGCCTCGTAGGTGTTGCCGGCATACTCAACCTGGTTGAGCAGCTGAGACAGGACGACGGCGCTCATGATGGCGTCGTTATCGGGGTTCTGGTGACCAAAGACAAGAACGTTTGCCATGGATATCCTCCACTTGATATGTGTACTTGGACGTAGCTATGGTAGCACGCCGATGCCGAGCCTTCGCAGACGGAAGGGTCGCGGCACATTTTGGGGCAAGCATGGGGGCCAAGTCTGTCCCCCTTGCACCATGTTGGTGCAAAGAAACCTGACCCCCTTGCACCGGCTATTTGCCGGCGGCGCGCAGGGCTACGTAGGCGGCACCGATGATACCGGCGTCGTTGCCGAGCGAGGCGACCTCGATGGGCGTCTCGCGCGAGACGGAAAACGCGTACTGCTTAAAGTGCTCGCGCACGGCGTCGAGGTAGACATCGGCCGAGGCGG
The DNA here is from genome assembly GCA_048245415.1 of Collinsella sp. Taxonomy (GTDB): domain Bacteria; phylum Actinomycetota; class Coriobacteriia; order Coriobacteriales; family Coriobacteriaceae; genus Collinsella. Next base: position 62,254 of record DBFBAP010000019.1, read on the forward strand.
AGGCGCCGCCGCCGATGAGGAACATCTCAGGGTCGACCACGTTGGCGATAAGCGCCAGGGCACGGCCGAGGTAGTCGGCCATGGTATCGGCCGCGGCAAGCGCGAGCTTATCGCCCTCGCGGCAGGCTTGGAATACGTCCTTGGAATCGGAAGGACCGGTGAGCTCGATGGGCTCGACGCCCGCAGCCTTGCACTCGGCCAGGTAATTGCTCACCACGCCGGTGGCGCTGGAATACTGCTCCAGGTGGCCATGGCCGCCGCAGCCGCAGGTACGCTCCTCGTCGGGGTTCAGGCACATGTGGCCAATCTCGCCGCCGGCACCCACAACGCCCGACACAACGTCGCCGTTGATGATGACGCCGCCGCCCACGCCGGTACCGATGGTGACCATCACCACGTTCTGCACGCCCTTGGCAGAGCCGAGCCAGGCCTCGCCCATGGCGGCGGCGTTGGCGTCGTTCTCGTACTTTACGACCGCGTCGGGGCAGTGCTCCTGAATGGCAATCTTAAGCTCGGGCAGGTTGATGGAGATGTTCGCCTTGACCTTGGCATCGCCCGCAGCCGGAATGGGGCACGGAACGGCCAGGCCGATGCCCGCCACAAAGGCGCGCGGAATCTGAGCCTTGGCGACCACCTGGTCGATAGCCTCGGTTACCGCGGCAAAGCCCGCAGCGTCGACGATGGGAGGCGTGGGCACGCTGGCCTTGGCAAGCAGGTTGCCGTCCTCGTCGAACAGGCCCTCCTTAACCGAAGTGCCGCCGACGTCAATGCCGATGTAGTACTGCTTAGGTTCCATGAGAGCCCACCTTTCTCGTTTAAACATTGCCTGTATGGTACCGCTCTCAAGACAAAAACCCGCCAAAAAGGGACAGGTTTGTTTTGGCAGGTTTTATCTGGGGAAACGTCCGCCCGCTCAACGAGCAATGACGCTCAGCAACTCGCCAAACAAAAAGCGCCGGGAGAGGGAGACTCCCGGCGCCTGCAAAAGGGACTGGATTGTATGCGAACCGCACGATCCGTCGCGGCGAAAACGCCAGCTAGGCCTTGAGTGCCTGTAGCTGTTTGTGGACCTCAATGAGCTCCGTGGCCATGACGCGCATGGTCTCGGTGCCGGCCATCTGGTCCTCGGCGTGCAGCAGAATCAGCGGGGCCTCGCCGTTGCGCTCGCCATTGGCCTCCTTCTTAAGAAGTCCCATGTGAACATCGTGGCCGCCGTTATAGGCCTCGTCGCCCTGTTTAATGAGCTCCTCGGCGGCGTCGAAATCGCCCTCCTTGGCCTTCTGCACGGCGTTGATGTACATGCTCTTGGCGGTACCGACGTAGCTGATGATCTCGAAGCAGGTCATCTGCAGTTCGTTCATATCCTCCATGCGCTGCACCTAGCCCATCACGCTGACGCAGTGGTCGATGATGCCGGCGGCGTTCATGCGGCCATAGTCGACCATGTTGATGACCTCGACCGGGAAACGGCCGGCGGCCTCCTTCTCAAAGTCGCCCTTGGTGTAGCCGATCTGCGGGCCGAGCAGCAGGATGTCGCACTCGTCCAGGTGATCGTGGGCCTCATTCATAGGACGGGCTTCGACCTCGATGTCCAGACCACGGCTCGCGACCTCGGACTGCATCTTCTGGACCAGCAGACTCGTGGACATGCCGGCATTGCAGCAAAGCATGATCTTCTTCATGGTTTCCTCCTTATAACTGCGCGGCGCGCAGACGACAAACTGGATAAATCCTTGTGGTTATCTTTCCCCTGTTTTGCACGTTTAGGCAAAAAAGGAGATACGGGTACCGGTACCAAGCATCGGTACCCGCAAGGGTGGAATGGACAAACGCTAGGCGTTCTGCTCGGCGAGGGCCTCCTGCTTGGCGATGGCCTTCTCGGAGATCCTCATAAAGGGCAGGTAGACAGCCATGCCGATGACCAGCTCCAGAGCCTGCCACACGCCGGCGCGCCAGTCAAAGCCCGTAGCAAGCAGGGCGTTGATGACGGGCGGCATGGTCCAAGGCACCTGAGCGATGCAGGGGCTGATGATGCCAGCGCAGGTCAGGCCATAGGTGACACCGATGAACAGGTCGGGAAGAAGCACGAACGGAATCATGAGCGGCAGGTTGTACACGATGGGGTAACCGTAGATGACCGGCTCGTTGATGTTGAACAGGCCAGGCAGAATGGCCATCTTGGCAACGGTCTTGGAGGCCTTGTTCTTGGAGAACAGGAAGGTGTCGAGCAGCAGCATGAGGGTGCAGCCCGAGCCGCCGATGAGGGCGAAGCTGTTGACGATCTGCATGTTCATGTAGTGATCGGGCTGGATGGTACCGCCGGCGGCAAAGGTAGCCATGTTGTCGACGATGAGCATGGTCAGGATCGGCTCGACGGTAGCGCCCGAGATGGTGGACTGGTGAATACCAACGCAGAACAGCAGGTTGGCGAGGGTGTAGATGAGGATGACAGCCCACGGACCGGCGTTCATGATGCTCTTGAGCGGGTTGGAGATGCAGGTGGAGATGATGGTGCACAGGTCGGTGCCGGCGCAGACGGCGAGCAGGGCCGAGGCGATAGCGAAGATCGAGAGGTTGAGCAGCATTGGGATCATGACGTTGAAGGAGTTGGAGACCGCAGGAGGTACGCCCTCGCCCAGCTTGACCTTGAGCTTCTCGACGCCCGAGATCTTGATGAAGAGCGTCGTGGAGAGCAGGGCGATGATGATGGCCGAGAACAGGCCGTTGGTACCGGTGTTGGCGGTCGAAAGGGCACCGGTGACCTCGGCGGAGGTGATCTTGTCGGTGAGAAGCGGGCTCGTGGCGGCAAGGGTGGCGGTGATCTGCTGCGGCATCATGATGACGAAGGCAGAGATAGCGACAACCACGCAGGCAAGCGGGTTATCGAAACGCTCGTTCTTGGCGAGGCTGTAGCCAATCAGACCGGCCAGGATAATGGCGGACACGTTAAGGGTGCCCAGGGTGATTGCCGAGCCCCAGGTCTGGAGGTTGGCGAGGCCCGCCGCATCGAGCGGGAACAGAGGGAACACGACGTTGTTGATAAGAACCGCGATACCCGCAAGGATATAGAGCGGCGTGATGGTCGCGAAGGCATCGCGCAGGGAACGCAGATGAACCTGGTTTCCCACCTTCGCAGAGACCTCGGCAAATTTGTCGAGGAAGCTCTTTCCGTTGTCACTGGCCATGATTGCTCCTAACTTTCAAATCCGGCCTTTTCCTATGCGCACGGTGGTCTGTCGCCCTCTGCCACCAGATGTGCCAATGTTATTGCGCGTTTGCGCAGGGGCTGAGCGCCCGTTTTGGGGCTGAGCGCCCGATCGCTAATCCACCACGTGGGTCGTGGCGACCTGCTTGAGCCAAGCTGCCGATTTCTTAAGACGGCGCTGATAGCCGTCCATGAGGTCGACCTCGACAAAGCCATAACGGTTCTTGAAGGCATTTGCCCAGGACCAGTTGTCAATGACGGCCCAGTAGTGGTAGCCGCGGCACTTGGCCCCTTCGTCAATGGCCTTGGCGACCCACTCAAGGTGCTGGCGCACAAAGTCGACGCGATAGTCGTCCTGAATGGTTCCCTCGGCGTCACGATTCTTGTACTCGTCCATGATGCCGATGCCGTTCTCGGAGACGAACCACTCAAGATCGGGATAGTTCTTGGCGCAGTCCATGCCAAAGTCGTAGAGGCCCTTCGGGTAAATCTCCCAGCCGCGGCTCTTGTTCATGACGGCATCGGGCCACACGTACTCGTCGGCAAAGTGCGGCAGACCGTACTGGTCGATCTTGCTCGCCGGCGCCTGGACGCGCGTGGGATGGTAGTAGTTGCAGCCAAGCCAGTCAACGACGCCCTGCTTGAGGATCTCCTGGTCACCGGCGCGGAACGGAAGCTTGACGCCGCCCTCGGCCAGGCTGTCGAGCACGTCGGCGGGAAGCTCGCCCTTGGTGATAAGGTCGAGCCACCAGCGATTGTTGATGCCGCTGGTCATACGCACGGCCTCGAGGTCTGCCTCGCTGGGGTTCTCCTTGGTGTAGACCGGGGTGAAGCAGTTGATCATGCCGATCTTGGCATCGGCGCGAACGGCGCCCTTGTCATAGGCCTTGCGATAGTTGGCAACAGCCAGCGCGTGCGCCAGCGAAATGTGGTACTGCACGGTGCGAGCACGGTTGAAGTCGTGGAGCTGCGGGAACCACACGCCCTCCTGGTAGCGCTGCTCGGGCTCGACGATGGGCTCGTTAAAGGTAAACCAGTACTTGATCTCTTGACCGAACTCGCGGAAGGCGACGTCGGCGTAATGCGCGTAGGCCTCGACGACCTCGCGGCTCTCCCAACCGCCACGGTCAAAGAGATAGGTGGGCATATCGAAGTGGTAAAGGTTGACGAACGGCTCCAGGCCTGCCTCGCGGGAAGCGCGGAACAGCTCGTGGTACCACGCAGCACCCTCCTCGTTGAGGTTGCCGTCGGCATCGAGCAGGCGGCTCCACTGGATGGAGGTGCGATAGGTATCCAGGCCCAGGTCCTTCATGATGCGAAGGTCGTCCTTGTACTTGGCCATAAAGTCGTTACCGGCATAGGAACCCACGCGGTTATAGAACGAGCCCAGATCCTGCATGGACCAGGTGTCCCACAGGTTCTCGAGCTTGCCGCCCTGGTTCCACTGGCCCTCGGTCTGCGGACCGGACATGGCCGCGCCAAAGAAAAAGTCGCTGGGCAGCTGATACTGTGCCATCGAAGTCCTCGCTTTCGTGTCTTTGAGCCTCCGATTGGAGGCGGGTTTGCTTTGGCGGGTAATCCGGCGCGGGCGCGCACCGGTTATCCGGATATCCGACCCACCAAAGCAAATCCGTCTCCAAGCGGTACAGGCGATGCTCATACATCTCGCTTGTTATCTATAACTATAGCGCTCTAATTTTTTATGTAAAGCGTCTTTTTTGTTTTTCTTTCTCGAACTTCTTTGATTAAAGCCATATAGATGCTTTTATAGTAGGTATACTTTCTTTTACAGGCATTCATGTTAGAAAGGGGGTTCCATGATTCCCAAATATGAGTCAATAGCTGCGGATATTCGTCGCAGTATCGAGGATGGCGCCCTTAAGCCCGGCGACAAGCTACCCACTGTCGTTGAGTTCTGCGAGCTGTATGGCGTTTCCAAGATCACCGTCAAACGAGCAATTGAGCAAATTACCGAGGAAGGCTTGGTCACGAGCCGTCGCGGATCGGGCACCTACGTCAAGGACACCGCGGGGCTTCCCGGCAAAGCGTTTTTCCAAGGCAGAAACGACCGCGCGCAGGGCTTTACCTACGAGCATCGCGGTGAGAAGGTTGCCTCGGTGGTCTACGATTTCTCGATCGTCAATCCGCCGGCAGAGGTTGCCTCCCAGCTGGGAATGGCCGAAGACGACTTTGCCTATCACATCGTGCGCGTACGCGAGGTCGATGGCCTGCCCATCGTTATCGAGTACACCTATATGCCGCTCGAGCTGATCCCGGGCCTGAAGAAAAAGGACCTGTACGCGTCGGTCTACAGCTATATCCGCGAGCAATGCGGGCTTAAGATCTCGAGCTTCCACCGCACCATTCGTGCCGTGGCGGCAACCGAGGAAGAGGCCAAGCGCCTGAACACCAAGCCCGGCTCTCCCCTGCTCGAGCTCAACCAGATTGGCTTTTTGGACAGCGGCGCCGCGTTTGAGTACTCGATTTCGCGCAACGTGGGCGACCGCTTTGAGCTGCACAACGTAACGTTGGCTTAAGTTTGTAATCCGGCAGGCGCTCGCTTTGAGCCGTTTTTCGCGAGGTGCCTGCACAACCTGATGGGGGTATGCACATGTCCGATTTGATTAAACTCACGCCGATCTTCCACGAGAAGATTTGGGGCGGCCGCCAGCTGGAGACCGTCTTTGGCTATGACATTCCCGAGGGTCCCATCGGTGAGTGCTGGGCCATCTCGGCGCACCCCAACGGCGATTGCCAGATTGCCGAGGGTCCGTACGCCGGCCACACGCTGTCGTGGCTGTGGGCCGAGCATCGCGAGCTCTTTGGCAACTGCGAGGGCAAGGAGTTCCCGCTGCTCATTAAGATTCTGGACGCCAAGGACGACCTGTCGATCCAGATCCACCCCAACGACGAGTACGCCGCCGAGCATGAGAACGGTAGCCTGGGCAAGACCGAGTGCTGGTACGTGCTGGATTGCGAGCCCGGCGCCACGATCATCGTCGGCCAGCGCGCACATGACCGTGCCGAGGCCGCGCAGATGATCGAAGAGGGTCGCTGGGACGACATGCTCAACGTGCTGCCGATCCACAAGGGCGACTTTTTCCAAATCGACTCCGGCACCGTTCACGCCATCAAGACCGGCACGCTCATTTTGGAGACGCAGCAGTCGAGCGACGTGACGTATCGCCTGTACGACTACGACCGCCCGGGCACCGACGGCAAACTGCGCCCGCTGCACATTGAGCAGAGCCTGGACTGTATCAACTTTAACGCGCAGGCCCCGACCGACGGCACCGTGACCGCACCCGAAGTCAATGGCGTGACCGAGCTCGAGTCCAACCCCTGCTACACCGTCGACCGCGTTCGCGTGGACGGCAGCAAGACCCTGGAGCAGCGCTGGCCCTTCATGTGCCTCTCGGTCATCGACGGCAAAGGCACCGTCTGCGGCGACTCCGTCCACAAGGGCAGTCACCTACTGGCGCCGTCCACCGTGAACAAGATTGAACTCGAGGGCACCATGGAGCTGATCATCAGCCATCTGTAAGCCGCAGAAACAACCCAAAACGCAACAAGGGGCTCCCCCGTTCTTCAACGGAGGAGTCCCTTGCCATATCTATTTATCAGCCCACCCGGCTCTCCAGACCAAAAAGCGAACGAGCAGAGCGACGTTCGCAAGCACCGTTACCTAAGGACCTGGGCGGGCGTATGGGGCAACATCGGTCGCGAGTTCCGCACGCAAAGGAGGCCACTTAATGTGGCCTCCGTCTTGCGCAGGACTGCCCGAGCAGGCGATGTTGCCCCATACGCCCGCCCAGGTCCGCCGGGATCACGACAGCTTGACGATCGGTGCAAAACCTTTCATAAGCTTTTTGGTCTGGCCGGTCTTTTCGAATTGGACCTCGATCATGTCTCCGGCGACCGAGATCACGGTGCCCGTGCCAAAGGTCTTATGACTCACGGTATCGCCCGCGGCAAAGTCTTGCGATGCGCTGGCACGATCGACCTTGCGCTCCACCGTCGGGGATACCTTGGATGACGGCTTTTTGGCTCGCGGCGCGCCCGAGCCAAAGGTCGAGGCAACACGGCCGGCGTCGGGCGAAACCCCACGATGGCGCTCGGTGCCATAAGTGCTGCCACCAAAGAAATCGTCAAAGCTCGATCCGCCGCGCGAACCGGAACCGCCGGTCGAGCGCGTATGCGAGCCAAACACCTTGCCGCCATACATGTCCGAGCCCATACCCGAGCCAAACGTGCCGTGACGGTCGCCGCGCTTCTCCCAGCCCGTGCCCTCAAAACCGGCAGAACCGATACCGCTAAACTCGATGTCCTCAAACGGAATCTCGTTGAGGAAGCGCGAGCGCGGGTTGGCAGAGGTCGAGCCGTAGGTGCGACGCGTGGCCGCATAGGTCAGGAACAGGCGCTTGCGAGCGCGCGTGATGGCGACGTAGGCCAAGCGACGCTCCTCCTCGAGCTTGCCCGGATCGTCACTACCGCCAAAGTCGTGCACGTGCGGGAAGATACCCTCCTCCATGCCGGCCACGAACACCGCCGGGAACTCCAGGCCCTTGGCGGAGTGGATGGTCATCATGGTGATGGCATGCGTCTCGCCGGCCAGGGAATCCAAGTCGGAGCGCAGGGCCAGCCACTCCATGAGTGCAGGCAGCGCCTTGCAGGTGAGCGGTCCATAGGTGCGCTCGATCTCGTCGGCATGCACGGCACCCGCCGGCATCTCCGTCGGCGCGGCATACGCGTTGCCCGCGATGGCGGCGGGCAGGGCATCCTGCGGCGAGAGCGCCGGGGCGGCTAGGCTATCGAGCGGATTGGAACCTGCGGCATCGCGCGCGCCGACGAGCGCCTCAAACGAAGACGCGGGCGCAGACAGGCCGGGCTCGGGCGCGGGCGCGCTCACCACAACGGGCTCGGGCTCAACGTCGGCGGGCACATCGGCAACACCAGCCGCGCGCAGCTCTTCCAAGCTCTCGAGCGTGCCTTCGATATCCTCGTGCGTCTCCTCAAATTCGGCAGCGACACCCAGGAATTCCTGGATGTTCTCGGCGCGGCTCTCGGACTCCATGGTGCCCTCGGCGCGGAAAGCCTGCAGCAGGCCCGTCTTATCGACGATCATCTCGACGACGTCCTTGAGTTCGCCGTCCATGCGGCGACCCTCGCGCACCAGCGAGACAAAGCTCGACAGGCCATTGCGCACCTTGGCGCTAAACATGCCCGTCTCGGCCGTTGCGATCTCGCAAGCCTGGAAGAACGAGCAACGGTTGTCGCGCGCCAGCTGCTCAATCTTTTGGATCGAGGTGGAGCCGATGCCGCGGCGCGGCGTGTTGATGACGCGCTTGACGCTCATCTCGTCTGCCGGGTTCACGATCATCTTGAGGTAGGCCATGACGTCGCGGATCTCGGCACGATCGAAGAATCGCGTGCCGCCCACAATCTTGTAGGGCACGCCTGCGCGCAGGAACATATCTTCGAGGATACGCGACTGGGCGTTGGTGCGGTAGAACACGGCGATATCGTCGTAACTCGTGCCCTTGGAGTGCAGCTTTTCAATCTCGCCGGCAATCCAGCGGCCCTCGTCGCGCTCGTCGCTTGCCTGGAAGGCCTGGATCTTCTCGCCGTCGCCCTCGGCCGTAAACAGGCGCTTGTCCTTGCGCTGCGAGTTGTGACGCACCACGGCGTTGGCGGCGCTCAGGATATGGCCCGTGGAGCGGTAGTTCTGCTCCAGCTTAACGGTCTTGCAGTTTTTAAAGTCCTTCTCAAAGTCCAGGATGTTGGTGATGTCGGCGCCGCGCCAGCTATAAATGGACTGGTCATCGTCGCCTACGACCATGAGGTTTTGGTACTTGGCGGCCAGCAGGTTGGCGATCTCGTACTGGACGTGGTTGGTGTCCTGATACTCGTCGACGCTAATGTAGCGGAAACGCTCTTGGTACTTATCGAGCACCTCGGGGCGGGTGCGCAGCAGCTCGAGCGTGCGCACGAGCAGGTCGTCGAAGTCCATCGCGTTGGCGGCGCGCAGGCGGCGCTCCAGCTCCAAGTAGACCTGCGCGGCCTTTTTGTCGTTGGGGCTGTCGGCGGATTTGAGCATGTCCTCGGGGCCGATCATGGCGTTTTTGGCCGAACTGATCTTGCTGCGGATCATATTGATGGGGAATTGCTTTTGCTCGATACCGAGCGCCTGCATAATATCGCGCACCATGCGCTTGGAATCGTCATCATCGTAGATGGTGAACTGACCGGTGTAGCCCAGCAGGTCAGCGTCCTCGCGCAGCATGCGCACGCACATAGCATGGAAGGTGCACACCCACATGCCGCGGGTACCGCTGGGGATGAGTGCCGCCAGACGCTCGCGCATCTCAGCCGCGGCCTTGTTGGTAAACGTGATGGCAAGGATCTGCCAGGGCTTAACGCCCAGGTCGCCGAGCATATGTGCGATGCGGAAGGTCAAGACGCGGGTCTTGCCCGAGCCGGCGCCGGCAAGGACCAGCAACGGACCCTCGGTGGTCAGGACCGCCTCGCGCTGGGCGGGATTAAGGCTGTCGATGTCGACGAGTGGCTTGGCGGGTTTGGTTGCCGGCGCGGGAGCGTCGTAGATGTCGAGCGGGACGAGCTCGGGCTCCGGCGCAGCAGGGGCGGTGTATGCATCGAGTGGCACGGGTTCCGGCGCGGGCGACACGGGTACCGCGGCGTTCTTTTCCCAGGGCAAGAGCTGGGTCATGGGCGACTCCTCATCTGACGGACGGCGCGCCTGCGGGCAGCGCCATAGTTTGAGCCGTACCAGTATACCGAGCCGCGCGGACACCGACGCAAATCACACCACGACTCCGTGCGTCACCGTCAGGCCCGCCCCAGCGGATCTGGCGCAATGGGGTCAGGTTACTTTGCACCAATCTATTGACAATCACGAAACCGCCGATGTCATGGCAGCAGCAGCGAGCGACGGTCAGGGCGAACAAATTGGCATGAAAAGGGGGTGGCATAGACCTTTTGGTCATGCCACCCCCTTTGAATGACAAGTTGTCGCCCTGACCGCCGCGCAGCGTCGACTAAGTTAGAGGCCGAGCATCGGCTCCAGGACGAAGAAGTACGCAAGCACCACGATGCCCAGAATGATGCGGTAGACGCCGAAGCACTTGAAGTCGTGACGGCGGACGAAGCCCATGAGCCACTTAATGGCGATAAGCGAAACCACAAAGGCCACAACGCAGCCCACGCCCAGGATAGCGACCTCGTTGGCGCCAAAGGTACCGCCCTTGATGAAGTACTTGACCAGCTTGAGTGCACTCGCGCCAAACATGACGGGAATGGCCAGGAAGAACGTAAACTTGGACGCCACCGAACGCGTGCAGCCCAAAAGCAGGCCGCCGATGATGGTGGAACCGGAGCGCGACGTGCCCGGAATCAGCGAGAGCACCTGGAAGCATCCGATGCCCAGTGCGGTCTTCCAACTTAGGTCCTCGAGCGTGGTGATGGAACCAAAGTCCAAATCCTCGTCATCGCCCTCATCCTCAGCGGTAGCCGCGGCGGGCGCCGCAAAGTGCGCACCGGCGGGACGTCCACCCGACACCACGGCACGCGAACCAAACGAACCGGCAACGGCCATTTCCTCGCGCTTGCTCGCGCGCCAGTTCTCGATCACGATAAACAGCACGCCGTACACAATGAGCGCCAGCGCCACGACGGGAGCATTGTAGAAATGCTCCTCCATCCAGTCGTTGAGCGGCAGGCCGATCGCCGCCGCAGGAATGCAACCGAGCACAATCTTGCCCCACAGCACCCAGGTGTCGCGACGGCCCTCCTTGCCCTTGCTGGGCGAGAACGGATTGAGCTCATGGAAGAACAGCACACAGACGGCCAGAATGGCGCCGAGCTGAATCACGACCAGGAACATATTCCAGAACGTCTCGCTCACGTTCATCTTGACGAACTCGTCCACCAAGATCATGTGACCGGTCGACGAAACAGGCAGCCATTCGGTGATGCCCTCGACCAGGCCCATGAAGGCAGATTTTAGAAGCTCGATAATATCCAAAGGGACCCCCTCGTTAGACACCCGCCGATATTGTCTGCGGACGGTGCGGGCGATGTCCCATTATCAACCGTTGGCGGCGCGCCTGCGCCTACCCTTACCAAAAAACTCGCCCGTTCACAGAATTGCGAGCGGTCAAACCCAAATCCTTGGGTATAACTGCAACAAGATAAAGTGTCCGGCGGCCAACGCGCCCGCGCCCGCCCGATGCACGAGCCCCGCGCCCGTGCGATAGACCAAGGAGGAAACCATGAACGAGGGCTACACCAAGGTATTTGTTTCACTCGACGGTACTGAGCAGCAGGATTTTGTGCTCGCACGCGCCATCAAGGTCGCCGCGAACAACGGCGCCAAGCTAATCATCGGCCACGTTATCGATTCCACGGCGCTCGAGAGCGCCGGTTCCTATCCGGTCGATCTGGTCAACGGCCTAGAGGAAGCATTTAAGAACTCCATCGCCAAGCAGCTCGAAGAGGCCAAGGCCAATCCCGACATTCCCGAGGTCGAGGTCATGATTCGCGCCGGCCGCATTCGCGAGACGCTCAAGGACGAGATGCTCGACGTGGTTAAGCCCGACCTGGTGCTCTGCGGCGCCCGCGGCCTGTCCTCGATCAAGTATGCGCTCCTGGGTTCGATTTCGACGTTCCTGCTGCGCAATACGGACTGCGACATTCTGGTCGTGAAGTAGGTTCCTTCCCGCCGGCGCAAGGCCTGCGGGGTTATCACGCCGACATCCTCGCCGCTTCGCGGCTGCGGGATGTCGGCTTAGATAACCCCTCCCGGCCTTGCGCCTTCGTCACCGCACTTCAACGAGTTGGCTGATAAAAGATGGCGTGCCGCCCCGATTGGGGCGGCACGTTTTGTTTGGGGCGGCACGTTTTTGTTTAGGCAGACGTCTGCCGCGTGCGTTACTCGAAATATTGGAACTTGTTGGTTGAGAAGGCAAACGTGACGACGAAGCCTTCGCCGGGCTCGGATGCCGCGGTGACGTCGATGCCCATCTTGGAGCACAGGCGCGCCACCAGGTAGAGGCCAATACCCGTTGCGCGCTTGGTGGTGCGGCCGTTGTCGCCGGTAAAACCTTTCTCGAACACGCGCGGCAGGTCTGCCGCGCACACGCCGCAGCCGTTATCGGCAACGGTGAGCTCGATGCGCTCGCTCGCCAGGCCCTCGTCCAGCAACGCGCCCGAAAACACGATCTTTGCGCCGTCCTCACGCGCATATTTAATGCTGTTCTGAATGAGCTGGCCCAGAATAAACTCGAGCCACTTCTCGTCGGTAAATACCTCAAAGTCGAGGTTCTCGCACTCCGGCGCCACGTGTGCCGCGATGAGCTCACGCGCATTGGCCTTGATTGCGCCCGTCACCAGAGCCTTGAGGTTCCAACGTCGAATCAGATAATCGCGCTCCACAACCTCCGAGCGCGCATAGTAGAGCGCCTGGTCGATATAGCGCTCCACGCGGGCAAGCTCGCGACCGAGGTCATCTACGCGCGACAGATCATCTTCGCTGCCGTCCAGGTTTTCCAAAATCAGATGGGCTGCCGCCAGAGGCAGCTTGGCCTCGTGGACCCAGCTCTCGATATAGTCGCGATAGTCATCGGTCTGGCGCCTGCCTTCGGCAACCTCGTCACAAGCGGCTTTGCCCACCCGGCGCAAGACCTCGTACTCGAGCTCGCCCTCGGCATAGGTCGGACATTGCACCATCTCCTGCACCCATGCGGGACTCTCGAGCTCCTCTGCCGCACGCTCCAGCTGGCGCAGAAAACGACGACGGCGCGCGTACTCGATCACGATGCCCAGCATGCCAAAGATAAAGGACAGGCCAACCGCCACGACCACGATAGAAACGGGTGCACCGGCGACCGTCAGCACAAAGCAGCTCAGCAGCACGCCGCACGTCCACACGGCGACGGGAAGCAGCGCGTCTTTAAAGAACTTGGCAAACGACATAGCCGGCCCCTAGACCGAATAGCCTTGGCCGCGATGCGTGGTCAAATACCCCTTGATGCCGATTTTTTCGAGCGTGGTGCGCAGGCGGTTGATGTTGACGGTAAGCGTATTGTCGTCCACAAAGGCGTCGGAGTCCCACAGGTCCTGCATGATGGCCGAGCGCGAAACGATCTTGCCCGCGCGGCTCAGAAGCAGCGAGAGGATACGCAGCTCGTTTTTGGTGAGCTCGGTGCTGGTGCCCGTTTGCGTGTTGGTGACCATGGAGCGTGCGAGGTCGAGCTCCAGTCCCTTGTGGACGAGCGTGCTGCGCTCGCCCGCCGCCGCGGTGCGACGCAGCAGGGCGTTGATGCGCGCCACGAGCACACGGGCGCTGTAGGGCTTGGGAACAAAGTCGTCCGCGCCGAGCGTCATGGCCATGACCTCGTCGATCTCGGTCGTGCGCGACGTGAGGACGATGATGGGAACCTCGGATTCGCGGCGAACCTCGTGGCAGATATGCTGGCCGTCCTTGACGGGAAGCGTGAGGTCGAGCAGCACCAGGTCGGGCGCGGCGGCGAGAATATCGCGCGAGACATGCTCAAACGATCCGCATGTCTCAACCTCAAAACCGGCGCGGGCAAGGATGTCGACAAGCTCACGACGAATGGGCTCGTCGTCCTCAACGACATAGATCAGCGCCATGTGTCCTCCCGTTTCTCGTAACTTGCACTTTCCACACCATTATGCCCACGGCGTCGCAGCGATGCGACCCCGTGGGCATCTAATGTGACAATAGTGTTCGGTAGCCTTGAGAGAAAATAGGGGCCGACCGGTCCTAAACCGATCGGCCCCATCACTTCGACCTCGAGCCTCTACTCGAGCGTACGCATGTACGCAGAGATGGCATCCAGGCCCTTCTGCAGGTCGTCGGTGTTATCGGAATATGCATAGCCGATGCGCATGCTCTTGGGCTCCTCGAAGCAATCGCCCGGGGTGACGAGCGCGCCGGACTTCTTAATCATGTCGACGCAGAACGTCCTGGAGTCGATGTCGTAGTCGTAATACACGAGCGCGGTGGTACCCGCCTCGGGCTTGACGAACGACAGGTGCGGCTCGCTCTCGACCCACTTCTCCAGAACAGCAAGGTTCTGACGGACGATGCGACGGCTGCGCTCAAGGATCACGGAAGCGTTGCCCAGAATCAGCTCCGCCACCGACTCGCTGAATATGCCGGCGGAAATCAGGTTGTAGTCGCGATGCGAGAGCAGCGCGCGACGGAGCTCCGGGCTCTTGGTAACCGCCCAGCCCAGACGCAGGCCGGCGAACGACCAGACCTTGGACATGGATGCGGTAACGATGGCCTTGTCGTACAGGTCAATCACGGACTCGGAGTACTCATCCGTCTGAGTAAGCAGACGGTAGACCTCGTCGCAGAGCACCCACGCGTCGTGTTTGCGTGCGACCTCGACAATCGCCTTGAGCGTATCGGTGTCGAGCAGGGCGCCCGTGGGGTTGTCAGGGTTATTGATGCAGATGAGCTTGGTATCGTCGGTCACCAGAGCATCGAGCGCGTCGACGTCGACGTGGTAGCCGTTCTTGCGGTCGAGCTGAAGGATATCGACCTTCGCGCCGCACATCTCGGGAATCGAGTAAAGCTGCTGGTAGGTGGGCTTGACGGAGACTACGTGATCGCCCGGTTCGACGAGCGTGGAAATAACCAGGGAGTTAGCACCGGTCGCGCCGTGCGTGGGCACGATATGCCCAGGCTCGACCGTCTTATAGAGACGCGCGACCCCCTCGAGGAAGCCGGGCTGCCCCTCGATGTCTCCGTAGGTGAATCGGCGCGAGCACAGGCTATCGAGCCACGCCTTCTTGTCGGTGTTCGTAAGCTCGAACAGCTGGTCGAGCGTGAGGGAGTAGACGCACGTCTCCGCAACGTTGTGGGTGCACTTGGTCTCCCACTCGTTCATCCACTGCTCGACAGCGAAATCCTTGATCTGCATTGTCGTTTCCTTTCCTTGACTTTCTTACAGTTCCACCACGGTGCCCAGCCCCGCCTCGATGGCGCGGTCGTAGGCGATTTTCGATGCCGAAAGGTCCTGAACGGCGATGCCCGACGTATCGAACACCGTCACCTGCTCGTCATCCGAACGCCCCGTAGCCGTGCCGGCGATGACTTCGCCGAGCTCCGCTCTGATGTCCTCGGGCGTGATGACACCCTCGGCAACCGGAATCTCCAGCTCACCGGACGCGACCGATTGCTCGCGGTCGTCGACGTAAACAGCGGCACGGGCAACAAGTGCCGAGGCGAGCTCCTGCTTCCCGGGCATGTCGGCACCGACGCAGGAGATATGCGTACCAGGACGCACCCATGAATCGGGAATGATGGGCTTGGTCGCCGGCGTGATCGTCACGATGATGTCGGCCTCTGCCGCGGCGCCTTGGCCGTCGGCCGTCGCCTCGATGGAATAGGTGGATGCCTCGCGAGCATGCTCGCAGGCGCCCAAGATATGGGCGACCTCGTCTCGCATGCGCTCGACGCGGGCCTCGGGCGCGGCATCGGAAACTGGCTCCCACACCTTGACCTCGCCCACTTTGGGACAGGCGGCGAGCACGCCCGCCACCATATAGGTGCTCATGTGGCCGGCACCCGCAACAAGCAGTTTGGACGCATCCGCCCGAGCCAGCCACTTGGCACCGAGCGCAGAGGCGGCACCGGTGCGAAGTCCAGTGACGGCGGAGGCATTGAGCAGCGCCAACGGCTCTCCCGTCGCGTTGTCGCACAGCAGCGTGGTGCCAAAGATTTCGGGCAACCCCTTTTTGGGATTCTGAGAGAACCAGGCAGTGAGCTTGAGACCGAAGAGGCCGCTTCCCGCCAACTCGCCCGAGCGGATATCCATATCGGCCACACCGGGCTCGAACTGCTCATATACCATCGGCCACGCAACACCCTTGCCCGTTGCCTTCTGGCGATATGCCTCCTCCACGGCAGCGATCGCATCCTCGATCGTCAGCACCTTGGAAACTTCCTCGGCCGATAGCACCACCATCTGCCCCATCATCGCTCCTCTCAGCGAAAGCTTTACGTTGCTTCACTGTACGGTTTAGTAACGATGCCGCCAAGGATCATTTCTTGTTGGAATATACAACGATTCTCGATCTGATTTTTCGTTCTATCAGCAGGTATTCGAACTATTTATCGCATCAAAGGCATACGGATGTGCGATTATCCTATTTGTACAGGTACTTATTGTAACTATTTACAAGGTGATGCTGATGCTATACACCATCTCGGACTTCTCACGGGAATATGAGGGGTCAGTCCGTCTAATCGCCGGCAGCGATGGCGTCTCGCGTGCCGTCTCTGGCGTCGGGATCCTCGATTATGAACTCATGCCCGGCCTCAAGAACAAGTACCAGCGCGTCAACTTCAGCTCAGACGAGATCATCCTCAGCACTTTCCTCTATGCGAAGGACGATCCGTACCTCATCACTGAAGCCGTGAAATACCTCGTCGCCAAGGGAACGAGCGGTCTCATCATCAAAAACGTCCTGCACATCCCGATTCCCGACCAAGCCATCCGCTACGCCAACGCGCGGCACTACCCGGTCTTTCTCACGACCGACGACTCACTGTTCTTTGACAGCATCATCTATGAGGTCAAACGGCATATCGAGCAGCTCGCGTCCATCGACTTCGCGCAGCGCGAGATCGATGCCCTGAGGACAGACGTATCGCCCGAGTCCATCTGCCGACGCATCCGAGGTCTCAACCCGTCATTTCTGGACGAAGCGGTCGCCCTGTTCGCATCGTTTGCAGAGCCCCTCGACCCGCGTACGTTTTTGCAAATCGAACGTCTCTGTGCAAAATCGACCCTCGCCGGATGCCACAACATGCTGGCACCCTACGACGGAGGTTTGTTATTCGTAGCGACAAGTGACTCGGAACAGACGCTCGATGTAGAGCGAATCGTGCAGGCGCTCACGGAGCTCATCGAGGCTAGCGACATCGATGGCGGAGCGGAAGGGCTCGGCATCAGCGATATTCTGTTTGGAGACGAGGCGGTGGCGCAGGCGATCTCGCAGGCGATTTACGCACAGCGCCTATCTTGCCAACGAGCCGAGGGTCCCGTCCGCTATACGCGGCTCGGCATCCTGAAAACCGTGATGCCTTTTGCGGAAACCCCGGAGATGCGATCGTTCTCGGAGGCGATTCTCTCGCCGATACGCGAGCACGACAGCGAGCATGGCAGCGAACTGGAATCAACGCTCGCCGCATTCATCGAGAACGACCGACGTATCGAGCAAACCGCCAAGCAGACCAGCCAGCACCCGAACACAATTCGATATCGCCTCGATAAGGTGACAGCTCTCACCGGACTGAGCTACAAATGCGCCCCGGAGATGGAGCAGCTGTCGCTCGCCTACGCCATCGAACGCGCTCGCTCGCTTCAGTAAGCCCACCCCGCCTTGAGGTTAGGAGCGGCGGGCACGGAGCTTTTCGTAGCCTTCGGCGAAGAAGGCGACCGTAGCGGCGTCCGCCTCGGCGGCGTCCGTCTCGGCAGCGGGGACCACGCCGTGCTCGTCGCTCACCAGGAACAGCGCGCCCTTAAGCTGCGCGGGAATATCTACGCGCGTGACCGGGATGCCCTTGGTCTGGGCCAGCTGCTCGATGAGCGTCGCCGTGCCGCACAGGCACTCGTCCGCTGGCGCCACAAAGGCAAGCTCGCCGTTATCGATGGCGGCGAGCAGCTCGGGCGCCACGCCGGTTTCGTCGGCCTCGGAGCGGGCCTCGGCGGAGCGGGCACGCAGCGCCTTGGCCGACGTATCGGCGAGCGGCTCGTACTCCCCCACCGTCATGGCGGCGTTGCCGTTGATGTCGATCACCAGCATGAGTACGCCGTCGTGCGCAGTGTAATCGCCCTCGGCAAGCGACCACTCAACGTGCTGTTTGGCCCAGCTGAGCATGTTATGGGCAAGCGGCTCGCCCTGCACCAGGCGCTCGGACAGTGCGCGAATGTGGCGGTTGAGCATGGGCACCTTTTTATTGGACATGCGCCAACGGCAGACAAGCGCGGGCTTGTCGAGCGTAAACTTCTCGACCGCCTCCTGATTGGCGCAAAAGTCCTCGTACGCACGCTGATCCTCGGCATTGCCAAACAGCTCGGCATCATCAATCTGGGGCATGGTTGTACCTTTCGTGTTAGTCATTCCGTCCTCTTATACCAAAAAGACGGCCCTCCAAACGGAGCAGCCGTCTTTTGCAGAGATTATTTTGTTCCGGGGCGAAACTTAGTGCCTAAAGTGGCGGGCGCCGGTAAAGACCATAGCAATATTGTGCTCGTTGCAGGCCTGAATGCTCTCGTCATCGCGCTTGGAGCCGCCGGGCTGGATGATGCAGGTCACGCCGTGCGCGGCAAGCACGTCGACGTTGTCGCGGAACGGGAAGAACGCGTCGCTTGCACAGGCAAAGCCGCCCTTCTCCACGCCCTCGCGCTCGCAGAAGTCCTCGGCGCGCTCGCAGGCAAGTAGCGCAGAGTCAACGCGGTTAGGCTGACCCGGGCCCATGCCAATGCCGGCCTTACCCTTGGAGACCAGGATGGCGTTGGACTTAACGCCCTTGCAGACCTTCCAGGCAAACTCGAGCTCGGCCATCTCGGCGTCGGTGGGCTTGCGGTCGGTGGGGAACGTAAAGGTCGCGGGATCCTCGGTCACGTGGTCGACCTCCTGCACCAACATGCCGCCGTCGACGGAGCGCAGCTCCACCTGAGCGCCGTGGTCCACGCCGCCGGTCGCCAACACGCGCAGGTTGGGGCGCTTGGCCATGCGCTCGAGCGCCTCGGCGGTGTAGCTCGGGGCGATGATGACCTCGACGAACTGCTTGTTCTGATCGGCAAAGTGCTCAACCAGATCAAAGGGAACCTCGCGGTTGCAGGCGATGATGCCGCCGAAGGCGCTCTTGGGATCGCAGGCAAAAGCGCGGTCGTAGGCAGCCGTGATGTCCTCGGCAACGGCGGAACCGCAGGGGTTCTGGTGCTTGAGGATTACGCAGGCTGGCTCGTCGAACTCGCGGACCAGGTTCCAAGCGGCGTCGGCATCCAGATAGTTGTTGTAGCTGAGCGGCTTGCCCTGGATCTGCTTGGAGCCCACGAGCGGGAACTGCGAGCTCGCGGTGTTCTCGCAGCCCTCGGCAAAGCGATAGACTGTGGCTTTCTGCTGCGGGTTCTCGCCATAGCGCAGGTCGTCGACCTTCTCCAGCGAAATCTCGAGCTTGGCAGAGGTGTCCGCCACGTCGCTTGCCTGGGCGGCGAGCCAGCGGGAGATGGCCGTGTCGTAGGCGGCGGTGGTCTGGTAGACCTTCACCTGCAGGCGACGACGGGTGGAAAGCGTGGTGCAGCCACCGGTCTCGTGCATCTCGGCCAGGACGGCATCATAGTCGGCCGGGTCGGAAATGACGGTAACGCTCGTGGCGTTCTTGGCGGCAGAGCGCAGCATGGAGGGGCCACCGATGTCGATGTGCTCGATGGCGTCCGCGAAGGTGACCTCAGGGTTGGCGACGGTCTTCTCGAACTCGTACAGGTTGACGACTACCAGGTCGATCAGCTTAATGCCGTGCTGAGCGGCCTCCTGCATGTGCTGCTCGGAATCGCGGCGGGCCAGCAGCGCGCCGTGAACCTTGGGGTGCAGGGTCTTAACGCGGCCGTCCATCATCTCGGGGTAGCCCGTGAACTCCTCGATGGGGGTTACGGGAATGCCCGCGTCCTCGATGGCACGAGCCGTGCCGCCCGTAGAGATGATCTCGACGCCAAAGTCATCGACCAGCGTCCGTGCGAAATCGACGACGCCCGTCTTATCGGTAACCGAGATCAACGCGCGTGCGATCTTCACATCAGATCCCATGCAGTCCTCCTGTCTGGTACGCCGCCGTGCTCTGTGAGTCGGTGATACGTCGATCTGCAGCGCTCGCGCAGCGGCATTGAAAATACTGATTTAATGTAGCGCATCGAGCGCATCGATGCACCCCGCAACGGGCGCATGTGCAGAAAAAGTTTGCGAGCAGAGGGGATGGGCCCGGCACCGGGCACGGTGAGTTCATGGAACACAGGGGCACCATAATTAGATGCCAATGGCGTGGTAGAACTGTGCTCGATATGCATCCGCAAAAGAAAGAGGCACCATGGTCTCGCGGGTTCTCTACCGACCGTTTGATACCGAAGACTTCGACGCCATCGCGCTGATTCTGCAGCAGCTTTGGCATAACAATTCGGATAACGATGAGTACAACCGCCTTGAGGCCGCGTGCGACCTCGCCTATTGCCTTTCATCATCGACGTTTTCGCAGGTTGCCGTAATCGACGGTCAGGCGCGTGGCATTTCGCTCGCACGCGCGGGACAGAGCTCCGGCGCCACCGTTAAAGAACATTGGATGGATACCGAACGCGCGCTGCTATCGCAGATGCGTGAGCTGGAGCCCGATGCCTGCGCCGAGTATCTCTCGTTTGTGCGCGCAACCATCCGAACCAATAACCGCCTGCTCGAGAGCAGCCCGTTGCCGCACGACAACGAGGTCACGCTGCTTGCCGTCGATCCCGATGTCCATGGCCTGGGCGTTGGCACGGTTCTGCTCGATGCCGCCGTCTCGCACCTGTCCTCGCTTGGAGCGACGAGGGCTCACCTGTACACCGACTCCAACTGCTCGTGGAAGTTCTACGAGCTGCACGGCTTTAAGCGCACGGCCACGCACCGCGCCAACCGCGAAGAGCGCCGCCACGCCATGCCGCGCGAAAGCTTTCTCTACGAACTCGACCTAACAGCCTAGGCCCAGCAGCCATACCTAGTCATTTAGGAACGTTCCCCGTGACTAGTCGTTGGGGACAGTCTTCGTAGGTAGCGCATAAAAATGGGATGGATCCGTCGGCAGTCGCCGGAGAAGATCCATCCCAAAAATCAGAACTCGCTAGAACGTTCCGCCGCTTTACGCCGGAGGGCGCCGAGGTGGCGGCTCGCTGCAAGGCACTTAAGCATTGGCTCGAGGACTTCACGCGTCTAAAGGAAGCCGTCCCCGGCGATCTGGTGCTGTGGAACAAGCTGCTGGTGATGGGCGTTGCCCTGGGCGTTTCGAAAGAAGTGCTGCGACAGCTGGCCGAGGCCGTGCCTGCGGACCTGCGCAACAGCGACGATTTCTACGACAACTATCCCTGCTACTGGTGGTACTACCATCATTACGGTATCGAGTCTCCGCTCGATTCGTTCGATGACGTGTATCACGAGAGCATCCGTGAGCTGGCGTCGAGCTCCGACAGCTCGGGCGGCGGCGGAGGCGGCGGCTTCGGCGGAGGAGGCGGCGCCCGGTAGCGCGGGGCGCGATTGCGGGCGGCTGGCGGCGCGGCATATCGTCGGATCTGCGCATCGGCGCATCGAGGCGTTTTGCTGACGGTGCGGCGCTGCGGCGCCCGATCTGCTCACCGTTCCGTCAGTTTCCGTAAACCGCATGAGACACCCTCCTGCTCCCGAGCGTGTTAGGGGCAGGAGGTGAATACGTGAGAAGAGAAAAAGAACGTGCCAGCGGGCGCCCCCTCAGGTCGGATGCGCTCATCCGGCAGGCCATGGCCGCCTGGGGCGGCTCGGTCTGGCGGCTCGCCCTGGCGCAGACGGGCTCCAAGGAAGATGCTGAGGACGTCTACCAGGACGTGTTCTTGCGGCTCGCCCAGAACACGACAGAGTTCTCCGGCCAGGAGCACCTGAAAGCCTGGCTCCTGCGCGTGGCCGTCAACCGCTGCCATGACGTGGCCCGCCTACGCAGCCGCCGTCCGGCGGTGCCCCTCGACAGCATGCCCTTCGAGCCGACCGATGCGGGCCCGCTCTCGCCCGACGAGGTGCGCGCCCTGTGGGAAGCGGTGGGGGAGCTGTCCGAGAGCATGCGCATCGTCATCCATCTGTATTACCAAGAGGGCTATTCCGGAAAAGAGATCGCGGAGGTGCTCGGCATCGAGCCGTCCACCGTGCGCACGCGCCTGCAAAGGGCGCGCGCACAGCTAAGAACATCTTTGGGAGGTGTCGACTATGGCCAGTGCGAACCAGTACAAAGCGATGATGGACCAAGCGGAGCCACCTGCCCATCTGCAGGATGACGTGATGGCGCGCCTCGGCGAGCTGCGCGGGGAGAAGGCTGCCGGACGCGAGGGGGCAACGTGCGGGCCGCAGGCGTTCATAGCTCGCGCCGGGGGAAAGCGCCGAGCGGTGCCTAGGGCGGCGAAGGTGCTGACCGGTGCGTTGGCTGCCGCGGTTGTGGCGGGCGCCCTGATCGCCGTGCCCGCGCTGCTGCCCGGCGTTCCGGGCGGCTCGGAAGGCGCGGGTGCCGGGACGCCCGCATCCTCGCTGGCCGAGCAGTTCGGCTTGGCGCTCTACGCGGATGCCGACGAGGGCGGCCAGACGGTGAGCGTTGCGACGGCTGACGAGGGCATTGTGCCGTTCGGCGGCGAAGGGGGGCCGCGGCCGAGCGCTCTCTCGTACCAGTTGAACCTCGCCTGCGTGGGCGAGGGCATCGAGTCCGTGATCTACGCCATCGACGGCGAGGATGTGGCGTTCGAGCTGATAGACATGAAGCCGCTGGAAGACGGGACGCTGGTGCCGTCGACGTACACGGCATCGCAGGAATTCACCCTTGACTACGCCGACCAGCAGCCCGAGGATCTGTGCCGACTGGTCAAGGTGGATCTGCGCACGCCGGAAGAGCGCGATTGGAGCGCACGCGTCGCTGACGTGCTCGCACGCCTGGATGCAGCAACTGATCCCGCTGAAAAGGAGGCGCTGAACAATGAGCTGACCGAGCTCGACAAGGAGCAGGCAGATAGCATCAACGGTGGGTACGAGGCGCTTGGCCAAGATGAGGATGCGCGCTACGCCGCCATGGACGAGCTCTTCTTCGAAGCATCCTGCGAGGCTGCACAGAAGATCGGCCAGGCAACGCTTTCGGCCACCGCCACGTTCACTGACGGAACCACTCTCATGCGCCGGTACCGCATCATGCCCGTCGAGAACTTCGAGCAGGTGTTCGCCGACCGCATGGCCGCCAACCGCGAGCAAGGCCGCCCCGACGACGACCCCCGCCTCACCGCCCCCCTTTTCGAGATCACCGAGCTGGCGTAACAAGCTCCAACGCGCAATCAGAAGGGCCCTGGTCGTTGACCGGGGCCCTTCTGCATTCAGGCGCCTTCGCATGTCGGCGGTAATGTGCTCTGCCCAAGAGCGGGTAGCTGCTGTGTAGCATGCTATAATGAGCAAGTTCGGTGCTTCGTCGCCCGGGCGGCTTCGAAAGATCGGAGAAGCCTATGGATCCCCAAACGATCATTGCGGTATGCGCGCTTCTTACGGTGGCAATCGGAATCGTGAGTTTGGCCAGAAGGGAGTGACGAACGGCCTTGTGCGTGAAAAAGCCGGTAACCCCTGTGCAAGAGTAAACCGGCTTAAGTAAGGAACAAGTGCTGCCCGAGTCGGCGGGGCACCGTTCGATTCGGATTGTACCACACTCGCGCAAACGACGCAGGGCTCGGCACATTGCTGTGCACCAACGAAGCCACACTTGCCGACAACGAAAAGAGCCCCGGATTCCGGGGCTCTTCCAAGTTCAAATGGTGCGGGTGAAAGGACTTGAACCTTCATGGGGTTGCCCCCATACGGACCTGAACCGTACGCGTCTGCCAATTCCGCCACACCCGCATCTGCTCTCCGACCTCGGTCGAAAGCAAGAACAGATGATACAGGACTTCATCCGCCTATGCAAGACTGAAATTTGCTCCTGCGGAGAAAAACGGCCTATAACGAGCAATCGCAGAGAGCTTCCACGCGTCTCCCGCGCTGCGCTCTCCGGGTACGTGCTGCGGAGGCTCCTTACAGGGCGGTGCCGCGCTTCGGCACGTAGAGGCCGGTCAGGTCGGCGCCCTCGTGCTCCAGCAGCCAGGCCTTGCGGGCGATGCCGCCGGCGTATCCGGTCAGGCTGCCGTCCGAGCCGATCACGCGATGGCAGGGCAGGATAATGGAGATGGGGTTGCGCCCGTTCGCCGTGCCAACGGCGCGCGCCGAGGCCTTACCACCGCAATCGCATGCGATCTGCGCGGCGAGCTCGGCGTAGGTGCGCAGCTCGCCGTAAGGGATGTCGGCCAGCAGCTTCCACACGCGCTGCTGGAACGGGGTGCCGCCCGGCTTGAGGGGCAGCGTCGCTACGGGAAGGGGGTCGCCGTCGAAGTAGCGGTCGAGCCAGGCGCGCACCTGCGCGAACACGGGAAGGTCGTCGCGGCGCTGCAGGTTCCCCGCCACCTTGCCGGCGAAGTACTTCTGACCCTCGATCCATAGCCCGACGATTGCCTCGCCGTCGCTCGCGATGGTGAGGTCGCCCAGCTCGGCATGGGGGTACACGGTCGAGTAAAGCATGAGGTCCCCGCTCTCTTCCATGCGCTAGAGCGCCGTGCCCTTCTTGGGAACGAAAAAGGCCTCCATGTTGACTCCCTCGTGCTCCAGCAGCCATATCTTGCGCGTCAGGCCGCCGGCGTAACCGGTCAGGCTGCCGTTCGCGCCCACCACGCGGTGGCAGGGTATGATGATGGAAATGGGATTGTGCCCGACGGCCCCGCCCACGGCCTGGGAGGACATTTTCTCCTTGCCGTTTTCCTGTGCGATTTCCCGGGCCAGGTCGCCGTAGGTGCGCACGCAACCGTAGGGAATCTCTGCCAGCTTGCGCCACACGCGCTGGCGGAATGCGGTGCCGTTGGGCGCCAGCGGCAGCTCGGCTGTCGCTGGTCGCTTGCCGGCGAAGTAGCGCTCAAGCCAGTCTTTCGCCTGCGCGAAAACGGGCAGGTCATCGGCCGGCACCATCTCGCCGTCCACCGTGCCGCCGAAGTGCTTCTGCCCGGCCATCCACAGCCCCACGATGCTCTGGCCGTCGCTTGCTATCGCGACCTCGCCGAATTCTGGATGGGTGTAGCTCGTCCGATATACCATGTGCCTTCCTTCCTATGCGGCCAGCGAGTTCCACAGGCACAGCACCGCGTAGCTGCGCCACGGGCGCCACTGCTCGGCCAGCGCCAGCCGTTCCTTCGGTTCCAGGTGGGGTAGAGCGTGTTTCACGCCGGCATCGGTCTCCATGAAGGCGTCGGGATGGTTGAGCACCCTCATGGCCAGGTAGTTCGCCGACCAGGGGCCGATGCCTTTCACCGCTAGCAGGCGTTCCATCTGCTCCGCCACCACGGCACCGGTATCGAAGCGCAGCTCGCCGGTCTCAAGCAGCCGCGCGATCTCGGCGATGGTACGCGAGCGCGTCCTGATAATGCCCAGCACGCCGAGCGCGTCCTCGATGGGTTCGAGCGCGGCGACCTCCGCCGCTGTGGGGAACGCGTGCGTGAGCCCTGGGATGCCGGTGTCCACGGGCTTGCCGTAGCGCTCTACGATGCGCGCCGCCAGCCGGTTGGCGGCCACCACCGTCACCTGCTGGCCGAGGATGGCCCGCACGGACGTCTCGAAAGGGTCGAAGCAGCCGGGCACCCGCGTTCCCAGGACCGCCGCGCCCGGAACCGTATCATTCAGCGAGGCGATGCCCTCGTGCACGGCCTGCGGGTCGCAATCGACGTCGAACATGCGGCGCACCCGGGCGATGACCTGCGACGTCACCGGCAACAGCGACGCGCTCATCGTGACGGCAAGCGCCCCCCGCCGCTCGTTGTCGGTCACGCGCACCCAGCCGAGCACCTCCTCGTTGCCGTGCTGCATGCGCACGACGCGCGCGTAGGCGTGCTCGTCCACCGCTTCCACGCCTTCCAGCTGGCGGGCACGGAAGAACGCGAGCAGCTCGGCGAAGCGGTACGGCGGACGGTAGCTCAGCGTGAAGGCCACTCCGTCGCCCGACGGCGTGCGCCGTCGGGCGCTCTTGCGCACGGCGGTGGGGGTGAGTCGATAGCGTTCCTTGAACAGGTCGTTGAAGCGCCGCACGCTCTTGAACCCGGCGGCCGCGGCCACCTGGCTTACCGGGAGGTCCGAGTCGGTGAGCAGGCTCTTCGCCAGAAGGAGGCGGCAGGTTTGCAGGTACTGCACCGGCGTCACCTCGAACTCGCGTTGGAAGGCCCGCCGCAGGTGGCGATCGGTGTAGCCCAGCCGCTCCGCCATGCGCTCGAGGCTCTCGCCGCTCGTGCAGCCCTCGCGCAGCAGCGAGGCCGCCCGCCGCGCGAGGTTCGCGGACGCGTCGGCGATGGAGTGGCCGGGCGCGAGCTCCGGGCGGCACACGAGGCACGGGCGGTATCCGGCAGCCTCCGCCTCGGCCGCTGTCTCGTAGAACGTGCAGTTCTCGTACTTGGGCATGTGCACGTGGCAGACGGGGCGGCAGTACACGCCCGTGGAGGACACGCCCACGAACGCCTGGCCGTCGAATCGCGCGTCCTTCGACGCGAACGCCGCGTACAGCGCCCGCTTGCGCGATTCAGGATGGTTGAGGTCCTTCCGCAAGGTGCTCTCCTGTGCTTCTGCCATGGGGTGCCGCCCTCCTTCCGAGTGATCCGCACTGCGAGAGGCGGTGCAGCTGCCGAGCCGCCTCTAAAGTCGCCGTACCATGCAGCGCCGCGCCGCCAGTTGCGGCACCGAACTGCCTCTCCGACAAGAGTCTAGCGCGAAAGGCTGGAGGGAACTAGCCGTTTTCGGACGTCAAGTTGAAACCTCTGTGGAACAACGCCGCATTCGCGCGTCCGGCGCTGTTTCCTGAAGCCTCGCGTTTGCGGCCCGTTCGCCCGGTTCGTCATCTGACGCCGAAAACGCCTGCTGCTGTCAAAAAAGAGCCGGTTTGGCAATCTGGATGTCGGCCTTGGAAGGTCTTCTCTGCGAGGAACTAGAAAAAGGCCAGGTCGCGTTACACACTGCACCACCTTCGAAGTGGCAGCGGTTGCCAAACCGGCGCTTTTTTGACAGCAGCAGGCGTTTTTGCCGGCAGGCCGGTAACTACGGCCAGACAGCAGGTCCGGCTGGACCAGAAGAATGACTGCTGGTTTCGAGGAGCGCCGTCGCTCGTTCATTCGACGCTTCCGGGTGGGGAGCGTGCCGTGGAGGGGCGAATTGCGCTATCATGGTCGGTGCAGGCGCGCGGTGCTCGCCTGCCGCTTTCTGAAACGAACCCGCAACGACCGCAGAGAAGGCGCATGGCACGCAACCAGCTCATATTGGATCGGTACCGACCCATCGGGGAGTCGCGCTCGGGCGGCTTCGGCACGGTGCGTGTTGCGTGGGACACGCGCATCCAGCGCAAGGTGGCCATCAAGTGCATCGAGCTCGACGAGGTGGATGCCGCACGTGCGGCGCTGCCGGGTGCCGATGCGGTGCGGCGGCAGACGACCGCCCCCGCCTCTGCGCCTGTCGAAGCCCACGGCTATCCCGAGCAGGCGGGTGCCGGCGCGATGCCGCGCTTCGACGAGGTCGACTGGGACGATATCCCGTCTTGGGAAGGCGAGGATGTGTTCCCGGGCGAGGAGCCGCCCGTCGCGCAACGGCGCGCGGCCCAATCCGGCGTGGCTGCGGGACGCAATCCCGACGACGTCCCGCCTTGGGAGGACCTCCCCGCCGCCCCTCCGCCGCCTCCCGACTTCGAGAGTCCCTTCCGTAAGCGGGACAAGGCTGCCGCGACCGCAGCCGCGCGCCCCTCATCCGCCGCGCCCCATGGTTCCCCGGCTGCCGCAGCCTACCGCGACCCCGCGGCCGACCTGGACGACGACCTGCCGCCGGTGCGCTCGCTCTCCCACATCCCCGGCTTGGACGAGGCGCGCACGGCCGCCATGCTCACCGACCCGAACATCGTCACGGTGTACGACTTCGAGGTGCAGGGCCAGACGGCCTACCTTATTATGGAGTACATCGAGGGCATCACCCTCACGGAACTGCTGCACGACTACGCCGACTACCTCACGCTCGACATGGTGGCCGCCGTGTTCGGCTCCGTCGCCCACGCGCTGGAGGTGGCCCACGAGAACCAGGTGCTCCACCTGGACATCAAGCCGGACAACGTATTGATCAACCGCCAGGGACAGGTGAAGGTGACGGACTTCGGCCTGGCCACGCTCGCGGATGCCGGCGGCTTCGGCGCGGCGGGCGGCGGTACCATCGGCTACATGCCGCTCGAGCAGATGCGCGGCGTGAGCCTGGACGCACGTTGCGACGAGTGGGCACTCGCCTCCGTCACGTACGAGATGCTGGCCGGCGAGAACCCGTTCCTTGCGCCCGATCTGGCCCGCGCGGAGTCCGCCATCGAGGATGCGGAGCTCGTGCTGCCTTCGCTGTGCTGGGACGAGCTCGATCCGG
>DBFBAP010000020.1:0-160895 GCA_048245415.1 Collinsella sp.
GGGACATGTCAGGAAACGAGGGCAGCCCTGTGGGCGCCAGCGGAATGTGGGGTCACCGCGCGGTCCGCATCTGATGGTGTCGACGTCAATGGTATACGGGTGCATCATCGACGTCTTCAATACAGAAAATATCAGTGCGGAGTGTTTTCAAAACCAAGCCCGGCCCCGGCCTACGGTGACGTTGCTGGTGGTTCTTGGGCATCGCTTGCTGGCAGGGTTCCTTTGCTGAAATGGACTTGGCCGAAAGGGCCGCTGGTCCCAGTCGCTGGTTCGCGCTTTGCGTGAACTCCGCGCTACTGTGGGACAGTTAGGCTTCTGTTGTTGGACCCGCTGCATCTTCCCGACCCAACATCGCCCGTAGCTTCTCAAAGCTCTCCTCGCTCAGGCAGTGCTCCATGTGGCAGCCCTCTTGCGACGCGACCTCAGCCGAAACACCCGCATCCTCCAGCAGCCCCACGAAAAAGCAGTGACGCTCCCACATTTGGCGAGCGACCTCCAGACCACGCTCCGTCAGATGAACGTCGCGCTTGCCCATTTCGACATAGCCGTTGCTTACCAGCGTCGCCATGGCCTTGGAAACGCTCGCCTTGGTTACGCCGAGGTACTCCGCAACGTCGATCGAGCGCACGATGCCCTGACGTTCCGACAGAACGTAGATCGATTCGAGATAGTCTTCTCCGGATTCACGTAGGGCCATGGGCCGCCTTTCGCGATGATTGCTAGTTAGCCTTTGGATACTTTCCACGGCTAACTTTACCGCAAAAGTTGCCCATGTCTTACTACTTTGCCTATAAGTTAGCCGTGTTTCACAAAACGTGCGGGACGAAAACAAAATGGGGACGCCCCGCAAGGAGTGTCCCCAGGTGCCAGGTGCCGGCCCGCAGCTACACGAGTCCAAAGTGCTTCGCAGCGTTGTAGATGCCGTCGTCGTCCACGGCAGTCGTCACATAGGTCGCCGCAGCTTTCACCGTGTCCTGTGCGTTGCCCATGGCCACGCTCGTGCCCACGGCGGCAAACATCGACAGGTCGTTCTCGCCGTCGCCAAAGGCAATCGCCTCGCTCGCGTCGATACCAAGCCGCTCGAGCGTCGCCGCCACGCCCAGGTCCTTGCCGCCGTTAGCGGGAATAATGTCGCAGAACAGGTCGCACCAGCGCGTGGTGAGCGAATGCGACACGGCGTCGGTCACGATATGCTCGTCGACCGGGTCCACAAAGGCGCAAAACTGGTAGACCGGTGCGTCAAAGGCGTGCTCAAACGGCTCCTCGTGGTAGACGATTCCCGCGTTGCTGCCAGCCGTCACCACGCGTTCGGACAGGCGGTTCACAAACGAGCTCTCGCCCTGCATGCACAGCGAGTCGTAGCGCCCCTGCGCCACCTGGTCCACAATCACCGCGACGTCGTCCGAATCGATCGGGCAGCTGCGGTAAACCCCCTCGGCATCAAAGCAGTGCTGGCCCGAAAGCGTAATGTACGCATCCCAGCCCAGGTCGAACAGCCAGTCCGGCATCTGGTAGGTCGGACGGCCCGTGGCGATCACGCACGCAATCCCCTGCTCGTGAAAGCTGTCGAGCACCTGCTGCGCCGACGCCGGAATCCGGTGGGTCTTAAAGCTCAGCAGCGTGCCGTCGATATCGAAAAACGCGGCTTTGATCATTCTCGCCTACTCCTCGCCCTCGAGCTTTTCGCTCGCCTCGAGCCACGCCATCTCCAGCTCGTCCATGGCAGCGTGAGCCTCGTCGATCTTTGCCTGCTGCTCGCCGAGCGCCGTGTAGTTGGTGGGATCGACTTGGGCCATTGCTGCCTCGGCCTCCTCAACGCGGGTGCGCTGCGTCTCCATCTTGCGCTCGAGCGAACTCACCTCGCGGCGGAGCTTCTGGCGCTCGGCGTTGGACAGGCCGTTGGGCTGACCGCTCGACTTGGGCTTTTCGGCCGCAGCTGCCGCGGCACCGGTGTCGAACGTGCCGGTCTTGGCGCTCGGCGCGCCCACGGGCTCGCCCTCGGCGGTAGCGTTGCACAGGCGCAGGTACTGGTCCACGCCACCGGGCATATGCGTCAGGTGGCCGTCGAGCAGCGCCCACTGCTGGTCGGTCACGCGCTCCATCAAAAAGCGGTCGTGCGTCACCAGGATCAGCGTGCCGGGCCAGCCGTCCAGCAGGTCCTCGACAATCGCGAGCATGTCGGTATCCAGGTCGTTGCCCGGCTCGTCCAGGATGAGCACGTTGGGCTCGTCCAGAATCGTCAGCAACAGCGACAGGCGACGGCGCTGGCCGCCCGAAAGATCGCCGATGCGGCTCCAGAGCTGCTGCGTCGTAAAGCCCAGACGCTCGCAGAGCTTCTCGGGCGAAGTCTCCTTGCCGTCGATGACGTAGTACTTCTTATAGTTGCCGAGCACCTCGCGGATCGTGTCGCTCATGTAGGGCTTGAGTTCCTCGAGCTGCTGCGACAGCACGCCAAAGCGCACTGTCTGGCCAATCTTCACGCGGCCGCGCGTGGGTTCAATCTTGCCCTGAATCACGTCGAGCAGTGTGGACTTGCCGGCGCCGTTCTCGCCCAAAAGACCATAGCGGTCGCCCGCACCAATGAGCCAGGTCACATCGGTGAGCACCTGCTTGGGCGCGCCGTCGGTATCGGCATAGCCGGCATCCACGTCGACCACATCGATAACCTGCTTGCCCAAGCGGCTCACGGCCAAGCGCTTGAGCTCCAGCTCGTCACGCACGGGCGGCACGTCGGCGATCAGCTCACGAGCGGCATCCACGCGAAACTTGGGCTTGGTGGAACGAGCCTGGGCACCGCGGCTCAGCCACGCGAGCTCCTTGCGCGCCATGTTGCGACGGCGCTCCTCGGTAACGGCGGCCATGCGGTCGCGCTCCACGCGCTGCAGGATGTATGCCGAATAGCCGCCCTCGAAGGGATCGACCTGGCCGTCGTGGACCTCCCACATGCTGGTGCAGACCTCGTCCAAGAACCAGCGGTCGTGCGTGACCACGAGCATGGCACCCTGGCCGCGCTGCCAGCGGGCCTTTAAGTGACGCGCGAGCCAGTTGATGGTGCGCATATCCAGGTGGTTGGTGGGCTCGTCGAGCATGAGCACGTCGTAATCGCCGATCAGCAAGCGCGCGAGGTCCACGCGACGGCGCTGACCGCCCGAAAGCTCGCCCACCGTGCCCTCCCAGGACACATCGCTGATGAGGCCGGCGAGGATCTGGCGCGTGCGGGGGCTCGACGCCCACTCGTACTCGGGGGCGTCGCCCACAACGGCATGATGCACGGTATCAGTATCGACCAAGTTGTCCTTTTGGCCGAGCAGACCGATCGTCGTGCCGCGGCGGTGCGTCACGCGTCCGTCGTCGGGCTCCAGCGTGCCAGCGAGCACGCTCAGCAGCGTCGACTTGCCGTCGCCGTTTTTACCGACAATACCAATGCGGTCGCCCTCGCCCACGCCGAGCGTCACGCTATCGAAAATATGCTTGGTGGGAAACTCTAGGCTGACGGAATCGCATCCCAAAAGAATCGCCATATGCCCTGCTCCTTCGTAGAAATTCAACGTTGTCCATGATAGCAGCGAGCCCCACCCCAAACCACCACGAAGGCGCCTGTCCCCTTTGTGGTGGTCGTTTCGGTCGCAGAGCAAAAGGCGGGCCATCTCCCGCAAGAGATGACCCGCCTCTCCAATCAGTCCTGCGGCAACCGTGGCCGCTGCAGGCCTCAAGCATGTCCCGGACTAGGAGAACATGCCGGTGAGGTAATCATTCAGCCGCTTATCCTTGGGCCGTTGGAAAATCTCGTCAGTCTCGTCGTACTCGACCATATCGCCCATGTAGAAGAACGCCGTGCGGTTGGACACGCGCGACGCCTGCTCCATGTTGTGCGTCACGATAACGATGGCGCGGTCGGCCACGATCGATGACATGAGGTCCTCGATCGCCAGCGTCGAGATGGGGTCGAGCGCCGAGCAGGGCTCGTCGAACAGAATCACGTCGGGGTTGAGCGCCAGCGTGCGCGCGATGCACAGACGCTGCTGCTGACCGCCCGAAAGCGCATAGGCGCTCTTATCGAGCTTGTCTTTGACCTCGTCCCACAGCGCCGCGCCGCGTAAGCTTTCCTCGACCATGCGGTCGAGCTCGTCACGGTCGGTGATGCCGTGGCGCTTGGGCGCAAACGTGATGTTGTCGCGAATGGACTTGCGGAACGGGTTGGGCTGCTGGAACACCATGCCAATGGAACGGCGCAGCTCGTAGGTGTTTTCGGTCTTGGTGTTCACGTTGCGCCCGCGATAGTTGATCTCGCCCTCCACGCGGCAGCCGCGAATCTCGCGATTCATGAGGTTGAGGCTACGCAAGAAGGTCGACTTACCGCAGCCCGAAGGCCCGATGAGCGCCGTGATCTCGCCCTTGTGAAAGTCGAGCGACGTATTGCGCAGTGCATGGTGGTCGCCATAGTACACGTTGACGTCCTTGGTGGAGAGCACGACCTCGTCGCTCACGGCCTTGCCGCTCACGCGCACGCGCTTCTCGCTCTCCCCCACGCTCGACAAAAAGTCCTGGGTCTCGGACGATGCCGCCTCAGTTGCGGGCGTTGCATTTATCTCGCTCATTCGGCCGTCATCTTCCTTGCCAGTTGTTTGCCCACGATACGGGCGACTACGTTAAACAGCAGCACGCAAATCATCAGCAGCGCCGCGGTGCCCCAAACGATCTGCTGGGCCTCGGGGCTGCCCTCGCCATAGATCTTGTAGATGTGCACGGCGAGCGACTCACCGGGGCGGAACACGTTCCAGGCGCAGGTGGGGCTCGACAGGTTAAAGCTCAAGAAGTTCAGACGCACCGGCGAGCTCATGCCTGAGGTAAAGAGCAGTGCCGCGGCCTCGCCAAACACGCGGCCGGCCGAAAGCACGATGCCGGTCACGATAGCGGGCATGGCCTCGGGGATCAGGATGTGCAGCGTGGCCTCCCAGCGGGTGAGGCCCATGGCCAGGCACGCATCGCGCTGGGCCTGCGGCACGTCCTCGAGCGCCTGCTGGATCACGCGCACCAGAATGGGGATATTGAACATGGTGAGCGCGACGGCGCCGGAGATGATGGAGTACTTCCAGCCCAGCTGCACCGAGAACACCAGAAAACCGAACATGCCGACAACGATGGAAGGCAGCGAGGACAGCGTCTCGATGGCGGTGGAGGCAATGTCGCGGACGGGTCCGTCGGGTGCGTACTCAACCAAAAAGACCGCGCCACCCAGGCTGATGGGCACCGAGATGATCAGGGTGATCAGCAGCAGGTAGAACGAGTCGAACAGCTGGTAGAGCACGCCGCCCTGCGTTCCGTTGGCGCGCGACGGCTCCGTGAGAAAGCCCGGCTGGAACAGCGTCGAGATGCCCTCGAACAGGATATAGGCCACCATGGAGACGACGATGAGCATGACGATGGCGACGATCGCCGTCAACACGCCCGTGGCGAAGCGGTCCTGCTTTTGGACACGCCCGAGCCTCGCCTCGTCGATGTGGATACGCGTGCTAGCCACGAGCCTTCGCCCCCTTGCGGCCGATAAGGTGGATGATCAGGATGAAGATGAGACTCATGCCCATCAGCAGCAGGCCGAGCGCCC
Organism: Collinsella sp.; assembly: GCA_048245415.1. Classification (GTDB taxonomy): domain Bacteria; phylum Actinomycetota; class Coriobacteriia; order Coriobacteriales; family Coriobacteriaceae; genus Collinsella. Next base: position 5,606 of record DBFBAP010000020.1, read on the forward strand.
ACAGAACATCGTCTTGGGCCGAGCCCTCGGCATAGACTGCCATGGACGTGGTGAGCGTGGTGGTGATGGTCGAAGCCGGCGACAGCAGCGACGTCGGCATGGCCTCGATGCCGCCGATGACCATGCGCACGGCGAGCGTCTCGCCAAAGGCGCGGGTCATGCCCAAGATAACCGCGGTCATGAGCGACGGCATGGCGGACTTGAGCACCACGTGCCAGATGGTCTGCCAGCGGGTGTAGCCCAGCGCGAGCGAGCCCTGGCGGTAGCCGTCGGGCACGGCGCGCAGGCCATCGACCGAAAGCGTGGTCATCGTCGGCAGAATCATGACCGCCAGCACGATGGCGCCGGGCAAGATGCCCAGGCCCGTGCTCACGTGGAAAACGCTCTTCATAAGACCGACGACCACGTGAAAACCGATCAGGCCAAAGACGACCGAGGGGATGCCGGTCAAAAGCTCAATGAGCGGCTGAAAGATCTTAGAGCCCAACTTAGGGCTAATCTCGACCGCAAAGATGGCAGAGCCGATGGCGATGGGCAGCGCGATAAGCGTGGAGAGCACCATGACCGCAAACGAGGTGACGATCAGGGGCAGGGCGCCGGTATAGGGCAGGCCGTTTTCGGCTGTGTTGGCCAGGTCCCACTTGGTGCCGGTGAAAAACTCGACGACCGAGACGCCGTCCTTGACAAAAGCCGAGAGGCCCTTTTGGGCGACCATAAAGATGAGCGCGGCAACGACAAGCGTCACGAGCGCTACGCACGCGCCCGTGACGCCCAGGCCCACGTTCTCAAGGTCGCGCTTTGGCAGCTGTTTTGCCATTGCAAACCTTTCCGGGGCGATTACTTATTTAGCGGAGACCTTGCCGCTGGCGTCCTTGACGACCTTCATGGCAGAGACGGGGATGAAGCCCTGCTCCTCGACGAGCTTGCCCTGGACGTCGTCGGAAAGCATGAACTCCAGGAAGGCCTTGGTGGCCTCGTCGGCGTCCTTGGAGCAGTACATGTGCTCGGTAGCCCAGATCTTGAAGGAGTCATCAGTGACATTCTTGCTCTTGGGCTCGACGCCCTCGACCTTGATGGCGTTGAACTTGGAGTCATCGAAGTGCGAGAAATCGAGGTAGGAGATGGCGTTGTCGGTGCTGCCCATCTGAGTCTGGACGTCGCCGGACTTGTCGAGCTCGGCATCGCCCTTAAAGTCGACGGTCTCGTCGCCAAAGACGGCGGCCTCGAAGGTGGCGCGGGTACCGGAGCCGGCCTTGCGGTTGAGGACGACGATGGTGGCGTCGTCGCCGCCGACCTCCTTCCAGTTGGTAATCTGACCGGAGAAGATACCCTTGAGCTGCTCGAGGGACAGGTCGTCGACCTTGACGTTCTTGGAGACAACAGGACCCATGCCCACGACGGCGACCTCGTGGTCGACGAGGTTCTTGACTTGATCGGCCTCAAGCTTGGTCTCGGCGAAGACGTCGGAGTTGCCGATGGTGACGGTGCCGGCGGCGACAGCGGTCAGGCCCTTGCCCGAACCGTTACCCGAGCCGGAGACGGAGACATCGGGGTTGGCGTCCATGAACTTCTCGGCAGCGGCCTCGACGAGAGCCTGGAACGAAGAGGCACCGTCGTAGGTCACCTCGCCGGAGACGGACTCGGCAGCAGCGGCGCTACCCTTGTCGGCGGCATCGGATGCGCCGGAGCCGCCGCACCCAACGAGACCGAGACCGACGATGCTGGCAAGACCACCAGCGAGGCCGAGGAACTGACGACGAGAATAAGCCTGATCGAGCATGATCTTCCTTTCATACATGCGATTCGCGGGCACCCTGCCCGCTTTGCTGTTTGGAAAGATACGACCCCGACCGGGCAGCGCCCGCGCCAACTGCGGTTTTTTACGGGCATCTGATAGACCCTTACCGCAAGCGCAGCACGGCCTTTACAAACGAATAACAATCCAGCGCCGAACATGGCGCACCTTTTACACCAATAAAAACAAAGTTGCGGTGAAATAGTTCCTGCTCGGCCATCAAATGGCCCATTCTAGGAACTATTCCACCGCAACTAAGATTGGGAAACCGCGTAACCTTAAAGCTCTAATTCATTCAAACGGAGGATCGCAACAATATAGATCTTGAGCGCCTGTTTAAGCTGGTCCTCGTTGGCGCACTCGTTGGGGCCGTGCATCTGGCCGCCCCACGCGGGCAGCTCCAGGCCGGTCTCTTCGGGGCCAAACGAGACGGCGCGGGCAAAGTTGCGCGCGTACGTGCCGCCGCCCATGGCAAAGGGCTCAGCATGCTTGCCCGTAAACTCGTTATAGGTATCAATAAGCGCCTTCACGGCCGGATCATCGGCAGAGACCGAGAACGGCACCTTTGCATGACCCACGCGACACGTCACGTCAAAGCGCCCCACAAGCGGCTCGAGCTGCTCGCGGATGGTATCGGCGCTCGTGCTGTCGGGGAAGCGCACGTCGATGACCTGCTCAATATGGCCATCCGCCACGCGGATGACGCCAGCGTTGCAGGTAAGCGGGCCAAACGCCGAGCTCGTCGCATCGATACCCAGGCCGCGGCCATAGGCGTCTGCATGTACAAAGGCCAGGAACTTGACGAACTCGTGCTCGGCAGGCGTCAGCAGGCGCTCGTCACGGGCACCAAACGCGTCCTCGGCCTCGCGCAGGTACGTCACGATCAGGCCGACGGCGTTGATGGTGCCCTCAGGCATCGAAGCGTGGCCGCCAATACCGTGGGCGAAAATCTGCGCATGCCCGTTATCAAGCGCCGTGATCTCCAGGCGGTCGACGTTCTCAACGGGCGCCGGCAGCTCATCGGCGGCAATCGCAAGCTCGCAGATGGACTGCGACGGAATGGCATTGCTCGCCTCGGAGCCGCTCCACGACACGATGCGCCCGCCGTCGATCTTGGGGCTCACGAACGTCGCCCCAAACTGGCCCTTCTCGGCATTGCAGACCGGGAACTCGGCATCAGGCGTAAACAGAAAGTCAGGGTTGGGGTAGTTCTCCAGATAATGGTGAACGTCGGACATGCCCACTTCCTCATCGCAGCCCAGCAGCGCGCGGAAGGTGTAGCGCGGCACAATGCCGTGCTTGAGCAGGTACGCGCCGGCATAAAGCGACAGCACTGCCGGGCCCTTGTCGTCGATCACGCCGCGACCGAGCAACCAGCCCTCGCGACGCTCCATCGCGAACGGGTCGGTGTTCCAGCCAGGGCCGGCGGGAACCACGTCCACGTGGCAGATAGTCGCGAGCTGCTTGTCGCCGCGGCCCGGGATATCGGCGATTCCCGCATAGCCCTCGTCGTCGCTCGTCTGATAGCCGAGCTTCTGCGCAATGCCGAGCGCGCAATCGAGCGCGTCACGGACCGGGCGGCCAAACGGCGCGCCGGGCTCCGCATCGGCAGAAACTGCCACGGAAGGATAACTCACCAGCTGCTCGATATCAGCGACGACATCCTCCCAGACCTCGTCGACATACTCAGCGACGCTCTGCTCCACCTGATTCATGGACGACCTCCTTACCAATGAGCGACGGGTACGCCCGCCCCTCACATTATGTCTATTAGATAGCGAAAAGTTTAGCAAGCTCGGCCACCGAGTGCACCACCGCATCGGCGCCCGCGGCCTCGTGCTCCCCCGGCGCTGCCGCGCCCGAATAGATGCCGATGCACGGCACGCCCATCGCGTGCGCGCCCTCCACATCGTTAAAGCGATCGCCGATCATCACGGCATCGTCGGCCGTCGCGCCGAGGGCCGCCAGGGCATCGCGAACCGAATCGGCCTTGGTCTCGCGTCCCTGCGGCGGATTCATGCCAACCACCGCCTCAAACTGCGAAAGCCCAAGCTCGCCCACCATGTCAATGCACTTTGCCTCCATGCGTGACGTCGCCACGGCCAAGCGATGCCCCTGCGCGACAAGGCCATCGAGCAGCTCGGGGATTCCATCGAACACGGGATACTCTTCCGGTCCCAGCTCATCAAAAAAGGCACGGTACTCGTCGGCCACCACAAGCGACTCCTCGCGCGTAAAGCCGTAAAAGTCGTGGAAGCTCTTCCACAGCGGAGGCCCGATCATGCGACGCAGGTCACCCATCTGCGCCTCCGAAAACCCGCGCGCGGCCAACGTCTTGCGCGTCGAGGTCATCACCGCTCGACCCGTATCTGCCACCGTGCCATCGAAATCAAACAGCACGACCGGCCGCTTGCATATCTCCAGCGCCTCCATCGGCATCCCTCTTCCCCAGTTGACGATTTCCACACCGACACTTCAAACTGTTGACTATTCAACAATTGAACCTATAAATGTGGAACGACTCCACTATACTTGTCGCACTTTGCTCTCAGAAGGCGGCGCTGCCGCGCCCCAACGAAAGGTGCAATTATGTCTTTTGCCATCATAACCGACTCCACGTCGGACATCTCCCCCGCCCGCGCCCAAGAGCTCGGCATTTACGTGATTCCGCTACATGTGATTATCGAGGGCGAGGACCTGCTCGACCAGGTGCAGATTACCGCCGAGGAATACGTCGCCCGCATGGCTGGCTCCGAGGAGTTGCCGCACACCTCGCAGCCGAGCGCCGGCGAGTTCAAGGCACTCTTTGACCGCGTGCGCGCCGACGGCCACGATAGCGCCATCTTTATCTCGCTGTGCAGCGAGTGGTCCGCCTGCTATGCCAACGCCAGCCTGACGGCCGAAACGCACGAGCTCGACGTGCGCTGCATCGACTCGCGCACCGGCTCGGGCGCCGAGGGCCTGCTGGTGGAGTACGCGCTGGCCATGCGCGAGGACGGCCGCAGCCTGGACGAGACCGAGGCGCAGATCCGCGCGACGCTGCCCGACGCCCACCTGCTGCTGATTCCCCGCACGCTCGAGAATCTCGTTAAGAACGGCCGCGCGCCCAAGCTCGCCGGCCAGCTCACGCAAATGCTCAACATTCGCCTGGCCGTTTCGCCGGAGTGGAAATCGGGCGAGATCAAGGCCATAAAAAAGGGCCGCGGTGCCAAGCGCATCGTTACCAACACCATGGCCGATTGCCTCGCATTTTTGGCCGAGTATCCGGGCTCCAGCGTGCGCGTGCTCACGACCGGCGCCGCCGAGGAGCAGGAGCTTGTCAACGAGGCACTCGCGGGTCAGGATTACGTAGACGCCGGCACCGGCCCCATCGGCTGCACCATCGCCACCCACGTAGGCGTCGACGCCATCGCCATCAGCTACTGCCCCCGCTACCAGCCAACTCACTAGGGACGCCCACATCAGTTGCGGTGGAATAGGGACTGTTTTTGGCTTATTAGCCGCCAATCAATCCCTATTCCACCGCAACTTAGAAATCGGCAATCAGCCCTGCGGACCCTGGAACAGCTCCTCATGAGAGCCCATTCTGACCAGCCGGATCACAGGATTAGTCTTATGCGGCAAGTAGAGAACGACCACGTCGACCAAGCCATCGGATAGATGGAAATCGATGTGGCCGTTGTAGTTGCCGCCCGGGTTTGAAAGCTCATGGGCGCCATATTCCGCGGGAAGCGAGCCGTGAGCTGCAAGCTCTGCGACCGCCGCCCTAAACTCGGTTTTTAGCTGCGGATGGATGCGCATCGTCCGTTTGTAATCCGCCTTAAACTGAGCCTCGACTTTAATCTCAAACATCGCTAGTCCTCATCGAGGAACGATATAAGCTCATCAGCGTTATTGAATGACGGGCTGTCGTCCGTCAAAATCCCCAACTCATGAGCCTCGGCGATCACCATGGCGCGTCTCGTCGCCTCGTTGGGCACCTCTGCCCTTCCTACGATCTCAAAAGGAATCTTTCGCTGATTTACCAGCTGCCGAACAGCAAGGTTGAGATACGAATTGAGACTTAGACCAACCGTATCCAAGAACTCAGTCGCCTGCTCCTTGAGCCCCTCTTCGATGCGAACCGTCGTAGGCTTAACCGTTGCAGTGGACATACGCGACCTCCTCGCCTCGTCTTTTGCATCAGTATACCCAATTTAGATGGCAGACTGATGTTAAATAGCATCAGTCTGCCATTCACAATACTACAACGACAGGCACGCTCGCCCTATATCAACCCGCTCAGGGCGATGTCGACGGCCTCGTTGAGGTCGTCGGTGATGTGGACGAGGTCTGGATCGAGCGGGCTAATCATGCCGGCATCCATCACCGGGCCGTTGAGCCAGTCGAACAGGCCTTGCCAGTACTCGCTGCCCACCAGTACGAGCGGCATGCGCTTGACCTTGTGCGTCTGCACCAGCGTGAGCACCTCGAACATCTCGTCGAGCGTGCCGAAACCGCCGGGGAACACGATGGCACCCGAGCTGTACTTAACGAACATGGTCTTACGCACAAAGAAGTAGCGGAAGTCCATACCCAGGTTCACGTATTTGTTGAGCCCCTGCTCGTGCGGAAGCTCGATACCCAAGCCGACCGACTTGCCGTTGGCACTCGCCGCCCCCCTGTTGGCCGCCTCCATAATGCCGGGGCCGCCGCCGGTGATAACCGCCACGCCGCGCTGCGCGATCTTGCGGCCGACCGTGCGCGCCGCCTTGTAGAGCGGATCGGTCTTGGGCGTGCGGGCACTGCCGAAGATGGTCACCGCGGGCCCGAGCTCGGCAAGCGCGCCAAAGCCATCGACGAATTCTGCCTGAATACGAAGGACGCGCCACGGATCGGCATGCAACCAGTCGGTTGAATCTTCGGGCGCCAGCAGGTTGGCGTAGGTGTTGTCCTTAGGAATCATGGGGCCGCGCATGACCACGGGGCCGCGGCGGTACGTCTCGTCGTAGGCGGGCTCGCCCTCGACGTTCTCATTCTTAATCATGGGTGCTCCTATCGAAAATAGAAACGGGCGGGATCGACGCCATGCGCCAAACACCCGCCCGAACATCAACTATTCGGTATGGTACCCACGATGCATAAAGTGCTTGCAAGCTATCGGTCAGCGGTCGCGCAGACGGTGTTAGTGAACGCGACGACCGATCGCCGCTTGGCCTTTACCGTTGCTCACGCCTCGCAAGCGCGTCCGCAGCTCTTAGTAATCCACCGCCGCAGGGCTGTTCATCCAGTCGCTCACGAACGCACCGTAGCGGCCCTCGATAATGGCCTGGCGGGCACGCTGCATAAGGTTGAGCAGGTAGTAGATGTTGTGCATCGACAGCAGAATGCCGCCGAGCATCTCCTTCTGCGTGACCATGTGGCGGATGAGCGCGCGGCTGTAGCCGCCCGTGCACACCGGGCAGGTGCAGGTGGGATCGATGGGGCCGTCGTCGTGCGCAAAACGCGCGTTGCGGAAGTTGAGGCGACCCTCGCTGGAGAACGCCGTGCCCATGCGGCCGGTGCGCGTCGGCAGCACGCAGTCGAACATGTCGATGCCCACGCCCACACCGCGCACGAGGGTGGTGGGGTTGCCGACGCCCATCAGGTAGCGTGGCTTGTGCTTGGGCATGTACTCGCTTACGAGCGGTGCCAGGGTCTCGAACATGGTCTCGTGGTCCTCGCCCACCGAGTAGCCGCCGATGCCGTAACCGGGGAAGTCGCCGCACTCCTCCAAATGGCGCAGCGAGCGCAGGCGCAGATCTAGGTGCATGCCGCCCTGAACAATGCCAAAGAGCGCCTGGTCGTCGCGGGTATGCGCCTTATAGCAGCGCTCGGCCCACATACTCGACAGCTCAACGGCGCGCTCAACGTAGGCGCGCGTGGCGGGATAGCCCGGGCACTGGTCCAGCTGCATGCAGATGTCGGAGCCGAGTTTCATGGCGATTTCCATGTTGTCCTCGGGCGTCCAGAACACGTGGCGGCCGTCGTAATCGTTGACAATAAAGCGCACGCCCTCATCGGTGAGCTTGACCGCGTCGTTGTGGCTGAACACCTGGAAACCGCCCGAGTCGGTGAGGATGGGGCCGTGCCAGTTCATAAACTTGTGCAGGCCGCCCAGCTCGGCGATGGTATCCTCGCCGGGACGCATGGACAGGTGATAGGTATTGGCAAGCACGATCTGGGCGCCGAGCTGCTTGACGGTCTCGGTAGGAATACCCTTGACGTTTGCCTTGGTGCCCACGGGCATAAAGATTGGCGTCTCGATGTCGCCGTGCGGGGTGTGCAGCACGCCGGCACGCGCATGCGTCGTCGGGTCCTCGGCGATCAGGTCGAATTTAAAAAGGCTCTGGTCCATAAACTGGAACTCCTTGGTTGCGGTTCATACGCAAACCATTATACGGGCAACCCGCAAAGAGCACCGACTCGACAGAAACTGGTGCATTAAACGACCAGTCGTTGGGGACGTTCTTAAACGACTAGTCGTCGGGGACAATCTTCAGCGCCATCTTGCAAAGGAATGTCCCAATCTGCCGACACTTAGGGACTGTCCCCAAGTGCCGGCAAGAGTGTCCCTTATAGCTAGTCATTTAAGAACGTCCCCAACGACTACGAGATCATCTCCAACAGCCAAGGCAACGCCGATGCTCTGGCGACGTCAGCGAGCGGTCGCCAGGGCGAACAAATTGGCATGAAAAGAGGGCGGCATAGACCTTCTGGTCATGCCGCCCTCTTTGAATGACAAGTTGTCGCCCTGGTGACCGCGCAGCGTCGAGCCGTTACGCGGTTTGGAAAAACCGCGTAACCCCTAAGGCCGCTGGCCCATTCCACCCTCGAGGGTGACGGTCTCGCCGTTCATGTACTTAAAGTCGGGACCGCAGAGCTGAACGACAACGCGGCCGATTTCCTTCTCGACGTCGCCGTAGTGACCCGCCGGCGGCATGTGGACGTTGGCCTTGAACGCCTCGGGATAGGCATCTTGGAAGTTCTCGAGCGCAGCGGTCCAAGCAAGCGGACAAACGATATTGACGTTGATACCGTCCTTGCCCCACTCGTTGGCGGCAACGCGAGTCAGACCACGGATGCCCTCCTTGGCGGCGGCATAGCTGCACTGACCATAGTTGCCAAACAGGCCGGCGCCCGAGGCAAAGTTGACCACGGAGCCCTTGGTCTCCTTCAGGTGCGGATAGGCCTTCTGCATGTACAGATAGGTGGCATACAGACCGGAATAAATGGCCAGGTTAAACTGATCCATGGTGTGGTCGGCGATGGTCACACCCGAGGCGCTGGCCTGAGCATTGTTGACGACGGCGTCGATGCGGCCGAACTCCTCAATGGTCTTGTCGATAACGTTCTGGACGACAGCCTCGTTGTCCTGACCAGCCGAAACATCGGCCTGAACAGGCAGAACCTTGACACCGTACTCGGCCTCGAGGGACTCCTTGGCGGCCTCGAGCTTGGCGACGTTGCGGCCGGTGATAACGAGGTTCGCGCCCTCCTTGGCAAAAGCGATATCGATGCCGTAACCGATGGAGCCAGCGGAGCCGTCCTTAAGCGTGGCCTTGCCGCCGCCGGTGACGATCACGGTCTTACCAGTGAAAAGTCCCATATAAAGTCCTTTCAAATCGCGACGGGCGCACCCGCCGACTGCGCGCATCCAAATAAACGCGCCAAAAGCTGAAATGCAACTTTAGCGGGTTCAAGTGAAAAATAAAGACCGCAGCAGGCGAACGGCACCACGTCGTTCGGCGAAGGGATTGTCAAGTACAAACTGGATAAAGCGGCCGAGTTATTGTTATCAGATCGAGCCATCGAACACGTTTTGAAACTTTGCTGCGGCGCGCGGGATGTCGGCGCGAGACTTTATCATAGGGTGACAAACAACGATGAGGAGCACATGCCTATGACAGACGAGCTGGACCCCCAGACTCAAGAGCATATTGATGATCCCGCAGACGTCACCACAGATACTGACGCTGTGACCTGCGATGGTACCGACGTCGACGGCCCCATCTTGGACGAAAGCGCTACGGCGGAAACCCCCGAATCAGAAAACGTCGATGAGCAAAACGACGATGCGCCCGCTCAGGACGACGCCCCCGTACAGGACGACGCCCCGCAAGCAGCGGGCCCCATCGAGGTGTCTTCGGAAGAAGAGCTCGATGCCGTCATGGACTCCATGATGGATGCTGTCAAAGCGATGAAAGACGCCGTCGCCGATGCCGATATTGATGCCGAGGAAGAGGAGGCCGCCGAGGCGGCCTCGACCTTTGTGCCCGGCGAGACTCCGGTTGCCGACCAGGGCAGCACCATGCCCTCGTTTCTGCAGCTCGAGCACCCCACGATTGGCGCCGATGCGGTCGATCCGCACGCAGCAGGCTTTTCTGTGGTCGAGGGCGGTACCGGCAATATCGCCGCGCCGCAGGCTGCCGATGCGGACGCTGCCGACACCGCTCGCCCGACCGCCCCGCACTCCCCCGCCGCGAGCCGCGATCTGGGGACCGCTGTCTCGAACACTGCGAACGCCGTGGGCACCTTTATCGCCCAGGGCGCCTCGGCCATGCGCGAGATGAATGCCGCGAAAAAGGCACTTGCCGATGCCCGCGCCCACCTGGCCGAACTTGAGCAGCGCATTGCCGATCAGGCCGAGGAACTCGAGACGCGCCAGGATATCGCAGGCCGCTACGACCAGATCGTCGCCGACCAGCGCCAGGCGATTGCCACAGCCCAAAAGACTGCAGCGACCGCCGAGATTGACCGTGATGCCCACGCCGCCAAAGCGACAGAGCTCAATGGTCAGCTCGAACAAATGAAGACAGAGGATGACGCGACTGAGCTCCGCCTGAAGGCCGCGCTCGACGCCGTGGAGGCCCGCGAGGCGAGCTCGCGCGAGACCGGCAACCGCCTCGTTCGCCGTCTTGAGGATTCCAAGCGCATCCGCGACAAGGTGCAGGCCGAGCGAGACGCCGGCATTGCCGCCGCACAACAAACCGTCGACGCCACGCGCGCCCAGCTCGAGACACTGCGTCATGAGTATGCCGAGCTGCAACGCAATCCCTCGGCAAATCCCGCCAACTATACGGTGCGCACCAGCGAGCTCTCGATGCAGATCTCCGACACGGCAGATGCCCTGCGTAAAGCCGAAGAAGATGTCCCGCGTATCACCGCCGACCTTGAGCACTCGCTTGCCGCAGCCGAGCAGGCCGTCGAACAGGCGCAGGCCCCCATTGCCGAAGCCAAACGCGCGCACCAAGCCGTGACGGCAGAGGCCGATGCCGCGCGCGACGAGCTGCAGACCGCAAAAACCGCCGCTGCAACGCGCCAGCGCGAACTGCGCGAGAAGATCGCTGCCGAGGACAAGGCACGCCGCGACCAAGAGCAGAGCATCGCCAACGCCCAAGCAGATGCCGCGCATGCGCAGTCGATTATCGAACAGGCGACCGAAGTACACGACCACCCAGAGATCACTGAGTCGCTTGCAGGATCCTTGGCCCGAGACAAAGCAGAACACGCCGAGACCGAGCGAGAAGTCGCCCAGCTCGAGGCCACCGAGGACGCGGTGCGCGAGCGTACCCGCGACTCACGCATCAAATTCACCGGCGCCATCGTCTGCATCGTCGCCGCAATCCTGGTGATCATCCTAGTCTGGCTGTTCGCGAGCAAGTAAACCAGCTGCCAAAAAACGCTCACCGCAACTTATTAGATTGATGCAAGGCAATCTATCCCTCTTGCACCAATCTCTTGACATAAGGAGTGTCCCCAGGTGCCGGCACAGACGATATGAGCAGGACATAAAAACATTGAGAGCCCCTGCTGCATGAAAGACCGCGGATTAGGCCGACAATGGTGAGTGTCTAATTCAGCCGCGGCGGCCACGCCGCATTCATGGAAGGGGCTCCCATGCTCGATACTACCACCTTCATCGGCCTCGACGTCCACGCCCGCTCGATAAAGGCCGTCTCCCTCGACGTCATGACCGGGGAGGTACGTGCCGCGACCTTCGGCTACGACGCCGGGGCAGTCGCGGAGTGGGTGCGGTCCGTGGACCCAAAGGCCAGGTGCGTGTACGAATCCGGGGTCACGGGGTTCGACCTGCAGAAGAGGCTCTCCGGCCTCGGGGTCGACTGCGTGGTCGGCGCCGTCTCGAAGATGATCAAGCCCAGCGCGGACAGGCGCAGGAAGAACGACCGCAACGACGCCGAGTTCCTCGCCCGCATGCTGTCGGTCGGCAACGTCGTCGAGGTGTGGGTCCCCGACGACGAGTGCGAGGCCGCCCGCGACCTGACCAGGGCGCTCGAGGACGCGAGGGACGACCTCTCGCGCGCGAAGCAGCGGCTCTCCAAGTTCCTGCTCAGGCACGGGCTCGCCTTCGACGAGAGGACGCCCACCGGCCGCAGGAAGGGCAACTGGACCCGGGCGCACTGGTCCTGGATCGAGTCGATTAGGTTCGCGGAGGGGGCCGACAACGACGTGCTCGCCTACTACGTCGACGCGGTCAGGCGGGCGGCGGAGGAGAAGGCGCGGCTCGAGGGGCTCGTCGAGGCCGAGGCCCGCAAGCCCAGGTGGAGGAGGAGGGTCGACTCCCTGCGCTGCCTCAAGGGCGTCGACACCGCGTCCGCCGCCGACCTCGTGTTCGAGGCCGGCGAGTTCTCGAGGTTCAGGAACGCCCGGTCGTTCGCCGCATGGGTCGGCCTGACGCCCTCCGAGCACTCCAGCGGGGAGAGCGACCGCAGGGGCGCGATCACCAAGGCAGGCAACAAACACCTGAGGAAGGCGCTGGTCGAGGCCCGTGGCACTACCTGACGTGCTCGGGGCGGCCGAAGGGCCTCGCCAAGGGCCAGGCCCCGGACCGAGTCGCCCGCAGGCATGCCGCCAAGGGCGTGCGGAGGCTGGTCGAGAGGCGGGAGGCGCTGCTCGCGCGCGGGGTCCACAACAACAAGGCGAACGTGGCCACGGCGCGCGAGCTCGCCTGCTGGGTGTGGGCGGTCGGCCTCATGGCCGAGGAGGCGTAGGGGGCCGGTCCCCCGCACATAAGCCGATCACCCCGGAAGCGGTTCGATCCGAAGCCGTTGAGGCGAACCTCAGGTCCCTTTTCTGCGAGCGCCCAGGGCGCCACACGCGTGCACAGACTGTCGGTTCGACGAAGAAGCCTCAGCCGTAGCAACGGATTGCCCAGCGAGAGATCGCCACGGGCGGATATTAAACTGCAAAGACGAGCGTCGGGAAGACACGCCGAGGTCGCCGCGGACGGGCTGATATAGGGAGAGGGCCTGACCCCATATCGTTGGGGCCAGGCCCGATTTTGCCTCTTGACAATGTCCTGCTCATATTAAAAGGAACGTCCCCAAGTGCCAAGTGCCCAATGACTACTCAACAACCACGGCAACACCGATGTAATGGCAGAGTCAGCGAGCGGGTCGCATTTGAGACAAGGTGACGTGAAACGAAAGGGCGCTGACCTTCTGGTCGCGCCCTTGAAGTTGAACGTCAGATTGTCCAAATGCGGCCCGCGCAGCGTCGGCCGGTTACGGCGTTTGTAAAACGCCGTAACCTACTGAATGAGCATCGCGTCGCCGAAGCTGAAGAAGCGGTAACGTTCTTCGATAGCAGCAGCGTAGGCATCCATGATCTGGTCGCGGGTGGCAAGTGCGCTCACGAGCATCATGAGCGTGGAGCGCGGCACGTGGAAGTTCGTGATCAGCGCGTCTACCACGTGATAGGTCGAGCCGGGCATGAGGTAGAGCTGCGTCGTGGCGTTCTCGCGCACCACGATGTCACCGCGGCCAAGCGTGTCGGCTCCGTCCTCGCGGCCTTCAAAATAGCGCGCCGTCACGGCCGGATCGAACACCGGGGCTTCTGCGTCAAACGCGCTCTCGAGCGAGCGCACCGCGGTAGTGCCGACGGCGATCACACGATGACCCTCGGCTTTCGCCTTATGCACGGCGTCGACAACTTCCTGCGACACGTGGTAGCGCTCGGTGTGCATGACGTGCTGCGTGGGGTCGTCCTCCTCCACCAAGCGGAAGGTATCGATGCCCACCTCGAGCTCGACGGCGGCAAACTTCGCACCCTTGGCTTCGATAGCGGCCATGAGCTCGGAAGTAAAGTGCAGACCCGCCGTGGGAGCTGCAGCCGAGTGTTCCTCTTTCATGGCGTAGACGGTCTGGTACTTCTCGGGATCGCCCTCGTAATCGGTAATGTAGGGCGGCAGCGGCACGTGGCCGGCAGCATGGATGGCCTCGTCGAGCGTGCGCGGCTCGCCGGCGGCATTGCAACCGGCCGGCTCAAAACGCACCAGGCGGCCGCCGCGGCTATCGGTGACAAAGTCGATGACCTCGGCCGTCAGCACCACGGGAGCCCCCTCGGGCGCATGGGCGCCGCCCGCACGATACTCAATCTGAGCACCGGGCTTCAGGCGCTTACCCGGCTTGACCAGGCACTCCCAAACGTGGCCCAGCGGGTCAACATCTTCGCGGCGCTTGAGCAGCAGCGTCTCGACCACGCCGCCCGAGCCCTCCTTGCGACCGATCAGGCGGGCCGGCATCACGCGCGTCTTGTTGATGACGAGCACATCGCCAGGCTCGATATAGTCGATGATGTCGCGGAAGATGCGGTGCTCAACGGTACCGCCGTGCTCCAGCGGCGTTCCCGCCTGGGAGCCCTTGCGATCCACCACCAGCAGGCGGCAGGAGTCGCGCGGCTCGGCTGGAGCCTGGGCGATCAGTTCCTCAGGAAGGTTGTAGTCAAAATCATCGGTACGCATAGACACGTCGGATACTCCTTATATAGCTAAAGTCCGCTCTACATCCTAGCAGGCTGACGTCCCAAATGAACTACTTTTTGGACGCTTTGCGCTCGTCGCGGATGCGGGCGCGGTCCATGGCCGCCTCGACAGCCGAGAAGCGGCAACCACAGTAGTTCTGCCGATACATGCCCAGCTCGCGCGAACGGCGTGTCGCCTCGGGGTAATACGGACGAAAATCGCGAATCACCGGAGTGAGACCGCGGGCGGCAGCCAGACGCTCCAACACATCATTGCAGGTTTCGAACAACTGATACGGCGAGACGGCGAGCGTCGTACCCACAAACTCAAACCCACGCTCCTGGGCCACGCGGCACGCCTCGGCCAAGCGCAGGGCATAGCACGCACGACAGCGACGGGGCCGATCGGCACCCAGCGGTGCCACGCCGGCCTCCCAGCGCTCACGGTCCTCCCCCGCCTCGATAAGCTCGATGTCGCCATCGGCACACCACCGGCGCAGCTCGTCCAAACGCCGCTGCCATTCATCGTGCGGCTGAATATTGGGGTTGGTCCAGCAGATTGTGGGCTCAAACCCTTCCTCGCGCAGCAGGCGGACCGGCTCAAGAGAGCACGGCGCACAGCAGGCGTGCAACAACAACGGCTTCATCGACATCTCCTCACCCGAAAAAGCGCACGCCGAAGGACGTGTCCTCGCAGGCGACAATGCGGCGGTCGCGCAAAATGGTCCGCACGTAATACCAGTCGCCCACACAGCCTGACAAATGCAAGCCGGCCGCCAGATAGCACAGCAGCGGATAGCCCGAAAACGCAAACCCCAGGGCAAGCGTTGTCGTCACAACAGCCGTCGGTGCCAGGCAAACCGCCATGTACCGCCGGCGCGAATACACAACGCCCTCGGCGCAGGCATAGATCATCGCCGTCTCGCGATTCGCCCCAAAGGTCACCTGCGCGCCCGCAGGCGCCAGCAGCTTAAAAAACACACCGTGCACCAGCTCGTGCACGGCAAATGACGCCGCAGAAACCGCAGCCAAGCCGACTATCCAGCCCACGACAGCCATCCAGCCGCCCGCGTCAGCCGCATCCAAGTCTGCAGGCCCGCCCAGCAGCATAAACACCGGCACCAGGCACACGGCAAACACGCCGACTACGACCATCCCCCACACGAAGCAAGCGTGCAGAAATTCCTCGTCTTCAAACGCATGTATGTTGGAAATCTCATTCATAGCATCTTAGGATAGCGCCCCTGCCACGTACCCGTCCGCATGTGCGATAATGTCGAACGATATGCACGAATTGACCACCGCGTCGCCAGGCCTTGCGCCCGGCCGCGCTCTCACCATATGCGAAGGAGTCCCATGGCATCCAAATACTCCATGAACGACCGTCCCAGCTGGCCTCGCCGCGCCATCGTTACCGCCGGCGAGCCCTACGGCAACAAGGGCCTTCACTTTGGCCACGTCGGTGGCGTCTTTGTCCCGGCCGACTTCTTCGCCCGCTTCCTGCGCGACCGTCTGGGCCGCGAGAACGTCATCTTCACCTCGGGCACCGACTGCTATGGCTCGCCCATCATGGAGAGCTACCGCAAGCTCAAGGAGAACGAGGGCTACGACAAGTCCATCGCCGAGTATGTCGAGTCCAATCACTCCCGCCAGGCCGCGACCCTCAACAACTACAACATCAGCTGCGATATCTATGGCGGCTCGGGCCTTGAGCCGGCGGCCCAGATTCACAACGAGGTGACCGCCGAGATTATCGAGCGTCTGCACGAACAGGGCACCATCTCCAAGCGCTCCACGCTGCAGTTCTACGACGCCAAGGCCGGCACGTTCCTCAACGGCCGCCAGGTGATCGGCCGCTGCCCCATCCAGGGCTGCAAGTCCGAGAAGGCTTATGCCGACGAGTGCGACCTGGGTCACCAGTTTGAGCCCGAGGAGCTCATCGCGCCCAAAAGCCAGCTCACCGGCGAGGTGCCCGAGCTGCGCCCGGTCGACAACCTCTACTTCGACCTGCCGGCCTACCTCGACTTTATGAAAACCTATACCGCCAAGCTCGCCCAGAACCCGCAGGTTCGCTCCGTGGTCTCCAAGACCATGGAAGAGTGGCTGCTGCCGGCCCAGCTCTACATCCAGAACAAGTTCCGCGAGGCCTTCGATGCCGTCGAGGATCAGCTTCCCGAGCACACCGTGCTGGAGCCCGAGGGCAACAAGAGCAGCTTTACCGTCACCTTCCCCAGCTGGAAGGAGCGCGACGATGCCCACGCGGTGCTCGCCAACGGCGGCGTGCGCTTCCGCAGCGGCAAGGCGCTCGTACCCTTCCGCATCACCGGCAACATCGACTGGGGCGTTCCGGTGCCCGAGGTCGATGGCGTCTCCGACGTCACCTGCTGGTGCTGGCCCGAGAGCCTGTGGGCTCCCATCAGCTATACGCGCACCGTGCTCGCACGCGATGCCAAGGCCGCCGGCGTGACCGAGGGCGTCGCCGCCCAGGATGCCGCCCTCATGGGCGAGCCCGCCGCCGATTCCACGCAGGTCCCCGCGCCCACCTACCAGCACAGCTCGCTCGACTGGCGCGACTGGTGGTGCTCGGATGACGCACAGATCTACCAGTTCATTGGCCAGGACAACATCTACTTCTATTGCATCGCGCAGACCGCCATGTGGGAGGCCCTGGGTTGGAACCTCACGCAGAGCACCGTCAGCGCCTGCTACCACCTGCTCTACATGGGCAAAAAGGCAAGCTCGTCCTCGCAGACTCCTCCCCCGCCGGCAGACGACCTGCTCAACCACTACACCTGCGAGCAGATGCGCGCGCATTGGCTGTCGCTCGGCCTGTCCGAGAAGCCGGTGAGCTTTAGCCCCAAGGCATACGACACGCGCGTGACCGGCAAGGACAAGGACGGCAACGAGGTGCGCGCCTGCGACGACAAGCGCGTTATCGACCCCGCCCTTAAGGAGAGCGCGCTGCTGACCGGCGTGTTCAACCGCCTGGCCCGCAGCTGCTTCTACGGCGTCGCCGTCAAGGAGGGCGACGAGAGTCCCTATCGCAACGGTTGCATCCCCGCCGGTGCCGCTTCTGACACCGTGGTCGAAGCCGCCCAGCAGGCAGCCCTCGCCTTTGAGCAGGCCATGTACAAGTTCGAGACGCACCGAGCGCTCGCTGTGTGCGACGACTACCTGCGCGCCGCCAACAAGCGCTGGAGCGATGCCTCCAAGGCCGCCAACAAGCTCGAGGGCGAGCCGGCCAACGCCGCCATGACGCAGGCCCTCGTCGACGCCTTTACCGAGCTGCGCGTAGCGACCGTGCTCATGCACGGCATCGTGCCGGCCGGCTGCGAGCTCATCTGCGAGTACTTCGACGTTGACCCGGTCGCCTTCTTTAGCTGGGATAACATCTTTGCCTCCACGGATGAGTTTGTGGAGAGCCTGGGCGAGAAGCCCGGCGAGCACCGCGTGAAGCCGCTGCCCCCGCGCTTCGACTTCTTCAGCAAGCACGAGAGCCAGTACTAAAGCACGCCAGCAGCGGCGTGCCCGGAAAGTAGTCAATTTGGAACGGGAAGGAAAGACGGATGTCCAAGCCGCGTCGTCGTAAGCAGAAAAAGCAGGTTAAGCCCGAGCTCAAGCTTAGGCAGTTTGCTGCCACCGAGCTTTCCGACCAGCTTGCCGCCCTTCCCTGCGCCGCCGACCTGCCGCGCTTTATGGTCGATACGGTCGCCGGCGCCTATGCCCCCGCCGATGCCGAGCTCATGATCGAGGGCTTTGGCGCCGCGGTCACACGCCCGGTCACGCTGCGCGCCAACACGCTCAAGGCGAGCGCCGAGGACATCGCTGCGGCGCTCGATGCCGCCGGCATCGCCCACTACCCCGTCGCCTGGTACCCAGACGCCTTTATCCTGCCCGAGGCCCAGGTTTCCGATCTGTGGGATCTCGACATCTACCGCGACGGCAAGATCTACCTACAGAGCCTGTCGTCCATGATGCCGCCTTTGGTGTTGGGCGCCCAGACAGGCGAGGACATCCTGGACATGTGCGCAGCCCCTGGCGGCAAGACGACGCAGATTGCCGCCCTCACCCAGGGCCAGGCGCACCTCACAGCCTGCGAGATGAGCATTCCCCGCGCCGAAAAGCTCGAGTCAAACCTCCATCGCCAGGGTGCCAAAAACGTGCCCGTCATGCGCATCGACGCACGCGAGCTCGACGAGTTCTTCCGCTTCGACCGCATCCTGCTCGACGCCCCCTGCACCGGCACGGGCACCGTCATCAGCGGCAACGAGAAAAGCCTGCGCGGCCTGACCGAGCAGCTGCTGAGCAAGTGCGCCCGCTCACAGCGCGCGCTTCTGGACCGTGCCATGGGAGCCCTCAAACCGGGCGGCACGCTCGTCTATTCCACCTGTTCGATTATGCCGCAGGAAAACGAGGACGCCCTGCAAGAGGCCCTCGACAAGCACATGGACTGCGAGCTCATCCCCCTCGACGGCACGCCGAGCGAAAGCGAAGCACGCCGCGCCCAGGAAGCCGGTGAGGAACCGCGCGTCGAGTCCAACGCTCTCACCGAGGCAATCACCGCGGGCCAGGTATCGGCCGTCACCAACGGCATGCCCGGCACGCTCACTATCCCGCCCAGCCGCGACTTTGAGGGCTTCTACATCGCCCTGGTCCGAAAACGCAGCTAGCGCACGGATTCAAAACTCAACAAGCTATTCCCGTGCGCGCTTGTCCTGCTGGTCACGGTGTTGCTTAAGTGCCTCGCGTTCCTTGCGCTCGGCCCTTTTGCCCTTAATGGCCGTAACCACAAAGTAGATGACCGCGGCGGCTACGATTGCGCCCACGCATAGGCCAATCGAGCCCAACATTGCTGTGAAATCCATACCGCGCCACCTCTCTTTTAAACGGGACTTTCAAGATAGCACCTCGATACCCGCCACCACAGCTCCTTCACGTTCGCCGGCCCTTCGGTCTAACGGATGGCACGGCGGGGAAAAATCAACTCGTCAAACGATTTAGCATTCGCTATTCCGGCTGCATAGCGCCGGCCGTCATCACATAGAATCGAGCCTCCATGGATACCCTCAACGATCTAAATGAGCGCGTCGACGCCTTCGTCGGCACCAGCTCCTTCGACACGCCTGCCGCGGCAAACGACCAAGCTCCCATCGATGTGCCCGCCGAGGTTCACGAGGACATCGTCGCCTCGGTCGATTTCTCCGAGGTCGAGCTCGCAGACGAGTTCACCGAGCCCCAGGTAGCCGTGACCCCCAACGGACTGCTCCCCATGGAACCGCTGCCCATCGACGGGCGTTTGCGCAAGGCGGCCCTTCGCATGCCCGACGAGATCGAGGAGGCCAGCGGCTTTACGCTCTTCGGTCGACGCATCAAGTCGCTCATTTACACCACCGACGTGGCCGTCATCCGCAACTCCAATGCCGATGCTGTCTTTGCCGTTTACCCCTTCACGCCGCAGCCGGCCATTACGCAGGCGCTGTTGACCGTCGCCGAGTGCCCGGTCTTTGTGGGCGTAGGCGGCGGAACTACGACCGGTAAGCGCTCCGTGCAGATGGCAGCTGTCTCCGAGATGCAGGGCGCAGCGGGCTGCGTGGTCAACTCCCCCGCCACTGCCGAGATGGTCGAGCACATCACCAATATCGCCGACATCCCCGTCATCGCCACGGTCGTTCGCTGCGACGACGATGTTCACGCCAAGGTGCGCGCCGGAGCCAAGATTCTCAACATCGCCGCCGGCAAAAACACGCCCCAGGTCCTGCGCGAGCTGCGCGAGCACTATCCCAACCTGCCGCTCATCGCACCGGGCGGCAAGACGCCCGAGAGCATCCGCGAAACCATCGCCGCCGGCGCCAACGCCATCATCTGGACGCCGCCTTCGGCCCAGCAGCTACAGACCGACATGATGCAGCGTTATCGCAAGATGAAGGAAGACGCCACACCCGTCATCTCGCGCGACGATGTGCCTATTATCGACCAAGTCGCCGCCGCCGAGGTCAGCCAGGTCGAGAACATGAATCCCGACGTGCCGATTCCCGACGAAGTCATCGAGCGCGTCGCTTCGATCCACGAGCGTGTCGAGGAGCATCGCGCCAACCGCGGCCTTAAGCCGTCACTGCACGGCTTCTTCTTCCGCGGAAAGAAACGTTAGCCGCAACAGCAAGGCCCGCCCCACAAACGTGAGGCGGGCCGTTTTCGTTTGAGCAATCACGCAGCGACGTGATGAGCCAAGTTAATCCACGCGCTTGTCGCCCATAAAGAAGAGCGCCACCGTACCAGGTCCGGTATGCGAGCCAATCAGAGTACCGATATCATTGATCTCAATCTTGCCTTTAAGCTGCGGAACCTGTTCCTCAATCAGCGCCGCAACTGCCTCGGCATCCTCACGGCACGCCGAGTGCGACATGATGCACTTACCCGAATAATCCACACCGTCCTGCACGTGTGCCATCATGGTCTTGGCCATCTCGGAAATCGCGCGCTTCTTAGTGCGAATCTTCTCACGTGGCGACAGCTTGCCATCGCAATCGACCGTCATAAGCGGGCAAATCTTAAGCGCCGTGCCGATGATCGCACTCGCAGCCGAAATGCGACCGCCTCGTAGGTAGCTCGACAGATCGGTCGAGAAGAACCAGTGGTGCAGGTTGAGTTTGTGCTCCTCGATCCAGGCAGCCGTCTCGTCGAGTGAGGCCCCGCTATCGCGCACGTCGGCGGCATATTCCAGCAACAGGCCAAAGCCCGAAGACGCCGCCAGCGAATCGATGACGCGCACCTTGCCGCCCTGGGGATAGCGATCCGCGAGCATCTGCGCCGCAACGCAGGCCGATCCATACGTGCCCGAAATACCCGACGACAACGTCAGGTGCAGCACGTCTTTACCCTCGGCAACAAACGGCTCCCAAAACTCCTCGTACTCACCCACGCTCACCTGAGACGTCTTGGGCATGGCGCCCGCGGCAATCTGGGCAAAAAACTTGTCCGGCGTAATCGACTGATACAGATCGTCCGTATGGACAACATCGTCGATCTCGTAATGAAAAAACGCGACAGGAATATTGCGCGAGTCAAAGAACTCCCGAGTTCGGTCGGCGGCAGATTCACAGGTCAGGACAAAATCACTCATATGAGGCTCCTTACGTATTGCTGCGCAAATTATCGCACAGTGAGCCTACATACGGTACATATGTCCACTATTTACCAAATCGAACCAAAAATAGCGAACATCTTTACCACCATCGTCTCCACCGACCCCACGCATAAATATCTGAGAAAACACCCTCTGTCGTCTCCACTCAACCGCCATATCTACCTCAACTAAATCGATTTACCAAACCGTTCAGCCGACAATTCAGCCGCTGGCGCAAAATCGAAACAAAAGCGGCGCATACTGATAAACGTTTGACGCTGTTTATCAGTTTTACCAGCTCCATCGGAAGGTGTTTCATGGTCGCATTCGATCGCAACCCGCAAGACTTCAAGTATCTGCGCCTGCTGTCGAGACAGTTCCCCACCGAACAATCCGCGTTTACCGAAATTATCAACCTCTCGGCCATCCTCAACCTACCCAAGGGCACCGAGCATTTTATGAGCGACGTGCACGGCGAGTACGAAGCCTTTATGCACATCCTCAACAACTGCTCGGGCGTCGTGCGCGAACATGTCGACGAGATCTTTGGCGACACGCTCTCCTTTGACGAAAAGGGCGAGCTGTGCACGCTCATCTACTACCCGCGCGAGAAGATCGAGCTGGTTCGCAGCCAGCGCGAGGACTCGCCAACCTGGTACAAGACGATGCTTGACCAGCTCATCATGGTCGCACGCTCGCTTTCAAGCCGCTACACGCGCTCCAAGGTGCGTAAGGCCATCCCGCGCGATTACGCCTACATCATCGACGAGTTGTTGCACACGCACCCGGACGAGAACAACTATCGCGTGCGCTATCACGAGCGCATCGTGGAGTCCATCCTGGAGACCGCCAGTGCCGACGACTTTATCGAGTCGCTCGCTTCGCTCATTAAGCGCCTGGCCGTCGACCACCTGCACCTGGTGGGCGACATCTTCGACCGCGGCGGCGGCGCGGCCAAGATTATGGACCGTCTGCTCACCTACCATTCACTGGACATCCAGTGGGGCAACCACGACCTGCTGTGGATGGGTGCTGCGGCCGGTGAGCCCGCCTGCATCGCCACGGTGTTGCGCAACAACCTACGCTACGACAACTACGAGATCCTGGAGAATGACTACGGTATCTCGCTGCGTGAACTTGTCGCCTTTGCCGATGCCACCTACACCGCCGGTGAGTCCATCACCCCGCTGATCAAGGCTATCAACGTGCTGCTCTTTAAGCTCGAGGGCCAGATTATCCAGCGCCACCCCGAGTTCGATATGACCGACCGCCTGTTACTCGACAAGATCAATCACGACGCCGGCACGGTCACGCTCGCCGATGGCAGCATGTGGCCGCTCACGACCAGCGACTTCCCCACCGTCGACCCGGCGGACCCCTATACGCTCACGCCCCAGGAGCAGCACATCATCGACAAGCTCGTGTCCGAGTTTGTCACCGCCGATCACCTGCATCGCCATATCGATTTCCTCTATTCCCACGGCTCGATGTACAAGGTCACCAACGGCAACCTGCTGTTCCATGGCTGCGTGCCGCTCAACGAAGACGGCACCTTTAGCAGCATGAACTGCTTGGGCACCTGGCACGCTGGCCGCGATTATCTCGATTTTTGCGACCACATCGCCCGCCGCGCCTGGCGCGTGGGCGACCGCGACGCCCTCGACTGGATGTGGTACCTGTGGATTGGCTTTAACTCGCCCGCCAGTGGACGCCTGGTGCGTACCTTTGAGCGCGCCTATATCGCCGATAAGAGCACCTGGGTCGAGCCGATGGATCCGTACTTTACGCTTACCAAGTCGCCCTCGGTCTGCGATGACATCATGCGCGAGTTTGGCGTCGCGCCCATGGCATGTTCACCGACCGGCCACATCATCAACGGCCACACGCCCGTTAAAACCACCAAGGGCGAGCAACCCATCCGCGCCGAGGGCAAGCTGCTGGTCATCGATGGCGGCTTCTGCCGCGCTTACCATCCCAAGACGGGTATCGCCGGCTACACGCTTATCTCGAGCTCACGCGGCTGCCGCCTCAAGTCGCACCAGGCCTTTACGACAGTTGCCGAGGCGCTCACGCGCAACGTGGACATCGAAAGCGAGACCAACCGTTTTGACCAAGCAGACCGTCGCCGCATGGTGAGCGACACCGATTCCGGAGCCAAGATCCGCGGCCAGATCCAGGACCTGCGCCAGCTGCTCGATGCATATAGAAACGGTGCTATCGAGGAGCGCACCTAGCACCACCTGCGGGGATTGGCTAAACTTGCTGAGTTTGTCATCCCCGCGGCGCTTCGGCGCCAGCTTAAGGCAGGTACCATGCAAAAGCTCCTTGCGCAGATCATGAAATTTGGCGTCGTCGGTGTCATTGCCACGGTTATCGACTTTGGCATTATGAATCTGCTCCACTACGGTCTGGGCCTCAACATCCTAATCGCCAACACCAGCGGCTTTATCGTCTCGCTTATCTTTAACTACCTCGCAAGCATGAAGTACGTGTTTGCGCACAAGGAAGGCATGAGCCGCCGCCGCGAGTTCATTATCTTTGTCGTGCTGTCCGTGATCGGCCTGGCACTCAACGACGGTATCGTGCTGACACTCAACGCCGGTCTGGGGCTCGAGGCCAATATCGCCAAGATCTGCGCCACCGCGCTTGTCATGGTCTACAACTTTGTGACCCGAAAGATCTTCCTAGAGGGCGACGAGACCAAGTAACTCGCAACCTTACAGCCTTACGATGCCCACGGACAATGCGCGCTCAGCACAGTATCGCCCGCGGGCATCGTTCGTTTACGGGCAAATTTTCAACGTTTGCGGATTACCTCTTGAAAATTTGGCGAGTTCGTATAGTTCTTGGCAAAGACCTTACGTTTCCCTTGCAAAAGCTCTAAAGTATCCTCTGCTCGATTCATCAACGCATTGGATGTGATTACGTGCGCAAGGCACTGGCACAACCTCATACCAAGCAGTTCCTCAAGTTCGCTGTCGTGGGTCTTATCTCCTTTGGCATCGACTGGGGCATGCTTATTGCGCTCGTCGAGCTGTTCCACCTCGACTTTTTGATGAGCACCACGGTCTCGTTTACCACGTCCGTTGTGGTTAACTACTGGCTCAGCATGAAGTACGTGTTCGACCATCGCGAGGGCATGAGCCGCAAGCGCGAGTTCACGATCTTCACCATCCTGTCGGTGATTGGTCTGGGTCTCAACGACCTGTACATGTTTGTGGGCGTCACGTTTTTGAGCATCGGCTACCAGGCCATGAAGGCCATCGCAACGTTCCTCGTCACCTGGTACAACTACTTCAGCCGCCGCTTCTTCCTCGAAGGCGCACGGTCGTAGTCGATTCACTATTTGCTTGAATGTATAACCGGTTGGAATTCCCATTCCAACCGGTTTTTTGTTTGCCGAGAGACCCGGCGACCCAGTCCTCTACGCATGAAAAACGGGCAGCCCGGATGTTTGTCCGAACCGCCCGTTTGGTGCGATATGTCGAGGTCTCTAGCCTGTAACGTAATACCAGACTACGTTGTCGCCATTGGAGAGAACGTAGTTACTGCAGGCCGTCATGGGCGTTGTGCCGTTGACGGAATACATCCAGCCGCTCGTGCCGCCGTACTGTTTCTCGGCCAAACCACCAATCGCAGAAACATACGTGCCGTACGATGAGCCGTGTGCGTTGACAGAAAGGCCCAGCGCGCACAGGGCATCGTAGACGGTAGCACCTTCGTTAAAGGTAAAGGTGCCACCAGAGGACACAGGATTGCCCACAGCGCTCGATGTGACCGAAACCGTCACCGTAACGTAGTTGGACTCCTGTGAGCCGCTCTGGCCGCCCGAGGAGGCGTTTCCACCATTAGAGGATGAGGCTCCATTAGACGACTGGCCACCGCCCGAAGAAGCACCGCCAGACACATTGGAAGTATCACCGGCTCCCGTATTTTGGGCAGCAGATTTATCGCCAGACTTCTTGCCGTCCTGACCATCGGACTTCTTGCTATCCGATTTTTTGTCCGATTCCTTGTTTGAAGACCCGGAATCGTCCTTGGACTTGGACTCATCAGAATCCTTGGACTCATCTTTTGCGTCATTCGATGACTTGGAATCCTTGGAACTGGCCTCGCCCGAAGTAGTAGTCGAGCCAGACGCCTTGGTATCCTTGGTGACGATGCTCTCCCCCGTCACGGTCTGAATGATCCAGTCGATGGACCAGGCACCGCTTGTGGAAGGGTGGACGAAACCCAGCGAGACGACGATCAGAATGGTGCAAGCGGCAGTCAGAACGCCAAGGAGTGCCTTGCGACGAGGGGCGGACGCCGCCGAAGCGGCGCCCTTTTGCTTTGGATCATCGAGCTGGATAAACGAGGAGTCGGGCTGTTGCCCGTTGGTCTCCTTGAGCTTATCGGGCATTACCGTCACCCTTGTCGCGCTTGGTCAGCACGAAGACGGCGATGAGCGCAAGGCCAATCACGCCGGCGGCGATGCCAACAATGGCGAGCGGATTGGTGCCAGTCTCCTGCTCGGCAGCACTAGAGGACTTCTTAGCAGTGGTCGTGGAAGCAGCACCCGTATCGGACTTGGAATCGGACTTCTTGTCGGACTTGCTGTCCTTCTTGTCAGACTTCTTGTCAGACTTCTTCTCGTCCTTCTTGTCGGACTTATCGGAGTCCTTCTTGTCGGACTTGTTGTCCTTGGTCTCAGTCTTGGTCGACACCGTCGTCTTGGTCGTCGGCTTATGACCCGGGGCGACAGCGCCGCCAGCCTGCTGGCCCTTCGTGCCGGAGCCGGAACCCGTGCCAGCGCCAGCACCGGAACCGTTACCAGCGCCACCATTGCCGCCATTGGAGCCAGAACCGCCATTGCCGCCAGGGTTAACGGCATTCTTGGTCCACTTGGCATACAGCGTCAGATCGGCCGTCACCGGCGTACTGAAGTCATACGCCTGCGTGCAAGCCTCATCGGTATACCAACCGCCGAAAGCGTAGCCATCGCGCGTCGGATCGGCCGGCTTGACCAGCTTGCCATCGGCCGTAGCAACAAACTTAGTGTCGCAAGCAGACCCGCCGTTGGAATTAAAAGCAACCGTCCAAGACTCAACGGCCCCAAGCTTGAACAGCGTGCCCGAGTCATTGATGTAGTAGAGATTGCCAGAAGCATCGGCAATGACCGGAGAGTCGCAGTGCTGGTAATGGCCAGCCGCATCATAAATCTGCGTCGCCTCTGCATCGCCGAGCGTATAGCGATACACGCCACCACCAGCAGAGTAGTTGACGTAATCCTTGCTATCCGAGCTGTTAACGGTGAAGTACACATGGGTCTTTCCACCCTGAACACTCACCAGCGGAGTAGCAGCAATACCGTTGAAGCCAGCCGGCAGCGCCTTGCCGTCAGCAGCGGTGACCATCGTGGTCTTACCGGTCTTCAGATTATAGAGAGCCAGAGCAGAGCCAGTAGCCGTCTGTCCGCCGACAATCAAGTTTTCGCCAGCCACCGCCGGTGCGCTCATGTTATTAGTAAGACCCAGGTCGACCGTCTTCTGCTCGCTCAGTACGCCCTTCGCCGAAAGCGAAATCACATGGAGCTTTCCATCGTGCGTCATCTGATAGAAGGTCGAACCATTGGACGGATCGGCGACACAGTCGGCGTTCGCGAGAGCGCCGAGCTTCATGGTCGAAACGACGTCGCCCGTCGTCTCATCAATGCACTTAAGCGTACCCGCGCTCGTAGGAACGATGGCATACTTATCCGTCAAAGCCGCACCAGTCCAGTAATAGCCCTCGGCAGGGTCGATGTTCTGCCAAGAAACTTCGCCCGTGGCAATCTTAATGCGCGCAAAGGAGCCGTTGCCGTAGGTCGCGTTGTAATTCTCGTCATACGAAATATCGACCGAGCCTACATAGACGTACTCGCCGTCCGAAACGACGGTGCAGGAGCTCTGCGTCAAGTCCGTCAAACCAGGCGTCAGCCACTTGCAGATCAGCTTGTCTGCAGTAATCGCCTGGACCGCACCGCCGTTGAGCGGAACGATGATAAGGCCATTGGTATAGATCGGACGAGAGGTATAGCTCACCTTGGAGGCAAGCGGCGCAGAGGCAACCTTTTTGCCCGTGGACGAATCGATCTTAATGAGCTCGTTCTCGGTCGCGATGTACACAAAACCGTTAGCGATGACAGGCTCGCTGCAGTTGGCATACTGCTGGCCAGACTCGGCCTTCCAATCGAAGGCCCACTTAAGACCGGCGGCCTGCGCAGGCGTCTTGGCATCCGTTACGGTCGAACCGTTGCCACTGTTGCCGTAGCCAGCCCACTCGGCATCCCAATCAGGAGTCGTCGCACTCGGGTCCACGACAATCTTGTCGGGATCGGGCATGGCCGAATCGTCGGTGGTATAGGCAAGCGTAACCTTATCGCCGCTCTTGAGCGTAATCTGATTGGCGCAGAGTAAGGAGGGCTCTCCATTGATATACAGGTGCCAATATTTATTGGTCGCAGCATCCCAGACATACGGCTTGTGATCGAACGGCGAAGTAACGGAATTGAGGAACCAGTATGCACCACTCTGGGAGGCTTTGTAATCAACGCGCTTTGCCTTCAGAACCGTCTCGATGAAATCCTGAGCCGTAGAGCCTTCGGGCAGAGAAACGTTGCTTGCCGAGCCCCAGCGAGTATTGTTGCCGTTGACATCGGGACCGATAACATCGACAGACCCAAGAACCTGGCCAGGAAGGGCATCGGCGTCAGCACCATACATAAAGGTGACGGCATCGCCCTCTTGGAGCTCATAGGCACCGGCGCCAACGTCGGCGAACTTGCCATTTACATAGAAGCGCCAATAGCTATTAGTCGCAGCATCCCAGCCATAGGACTTACTATCGAACGGCGAAGTAATGCCGTTGAGGAACCAGCCCCAAGACGATTCGCCAGCATCGAGAGTAAGACCGGTCTGCTCAAGGAGATCCTTGGCAGTAGAGCCCGCCTTGAGACTCGTCTGGCCCGTCGAAGCCCAAACCTGCTGCTTGCCGTCCTTGTCCTTACCAAGGACCTGAACGGAAGCATGGACGGAATCGGACGGCAACTTGTCGCCCCAGCCACCGTAGAACCACGTAACGGTATCGCCAGCATGAATGGTGACATTGTCTGCCGTGTAGTCGCTCGACTTGCCGTTGATGAACAGCTGCCAATAGGTCGAATAATCTTGGGGCGTACCCAGCTCAACACCGTTGTACTTAAGGCTCAGAATGAAGGAGCCAGCAGCAACGGCGTCGATGTCATTCGCCTCAAGCGCGACCTTCGTAAGGTCAAGTGCGCTCGAACCGGACGTCACCACATACTGCGCGTTATCGACCCAAGTCTGAGTCTTGCCCTGGGCATCGCGACCAATGACGGTCACATTCGCAGCAAGCTGGTCCTTAACGACAGGGGATGCGCTACCACCCGTAAAGGCAAACTCAATCTTCTGCCCCGGGGCGAGCTTAACGCTGCTCGCGCCAACCGAGGAAGACGCGCCGTCGACGAACAGCTGCCAGAAGGCATTAGTCGTCGGATCGTAGGCAAGCGTGCGGCCATCTGTCGGGGACGTGATGCTTTTGAGGTAGAAGCCGTATGCCGTGTTCGGTTCGTAATCCGCTTTAAAGCCCGTCTTCTGCTGCAGCTTAACGAAGGCATCCGCAGCCGTCGCGCCCTCGTCGAGCTTGAGCTGCGTAGGTGCCACCCAGGTCTGAGCCTTGCCGTCGGCATCGGTGCCGATAATCGAGAACGAGACCTCGACTTGCTTCTTGGCGACATCGCCGGTTTCTGTCGGGTTCTCTGTCTGAACGGCAGCCGCGGCGGCAGATCCTGCTTGGCCAGCGGATGCCGCTGAAGACTGCTCGCTCGCGGCAGGGCTCTCCCCCGTCGCCGAGCCTTCGTCGCCAGTTGCTGCCTTTGTTGCGGCGGCACTAGCTGCAGGCGCGCTCCCAGAATCCGAAACCTCGTCGCCGCTCTGCTCAGCGGCACCGCCCGCAAGCGCTGCGTCCTCGCCCGGCGTCGTAGCCTGAGCCACAGCCTCGGCAATGCCCTCGGCGCCCTCGGCCCACAGCTGAGCCGGCGTGGTGCCAAAGGCCATCGCGAAGGCCAGGAATGTCACCAGGCCGCGCTTGGCTACGCCGCGTGCAATCGCGCCACGGCGATGCAGCGAGGCGCGCTCGCGCTCGTCCTCAAACATATCCATTTGTCCCCCATTGTCTGTACTTGGAGCATTGCCCAGCGGCTGCCCCACGTCATCGCGCATGTTACGCTCGAGTTCCCCCATCGGGGTCCCCCTTCCCTCCAGAGCCCTATGCACACCGGCGGCATACGCCGCAGCCGCATGCAAGATGGGAGGCGATCCGACTTAACCTTAACGGCTCAGGCGCGTCGTCCGATCTGCGACGCGAACATCCCGAGCCAAGAGGAATTACGGTTACTGGTACAGCCGGGGACTTGCACCCCGATTCTCCCAAACGCGCAGGAAAACCGCGCGTTCGTGCGTCTCCGCACCACCATCTAGGCCATCGATTATTACCGTCAAAATGGTATCACGCAAAAGGGCCCCGCACACGGGCGAAGCCCAAGGTAAAAGCTATTGTTTGCGATAGGAAAATGCGGTGACGGTCGCAGCCTCTAATGTTTGCCGCCGTGGCTGTTGAGCCAGATATTGCGGCCAAGCATAAGCGCCAGCACCAGCGCGCTCACGTAGCCCATAAAGCCAATGACCGGGATACCAAACACAACCGGCTCGATGCGTGCGTAGTACACCACCGACGAACCGATAAACAGGCCGGCGATAACGATAGCCATCGACATGCGGTCGATAATTCCGCCCAGCTGTCGCAGTGCCTTATCGCTGCTCATGATCTGCGTGTTCACCTTAAGCTGGCCGCGCGTAAGCATGCGCGAAGCCAAGCCCAGATACTCGGCTGCCTCAAGCGAGCCTTTTGCCGCGCGATAGCTGCTCGCGGCAAGATCGCGTCCCATATCACGCGCGCGCGCATAGGCGCTCTTCTCGTTTTTGATGTGCGTCTGGATAATCTGGATCATGTTGACGTTGGGCATATACTCGGTCAGCAAACCCTCGAGCGTCACCATGCCGCGCGCGAACATCGTTACCACGCTCGGCAGCTCAACATCATTCTTACGCGCGAGGTTTAACAACGAGGTCAAAAACTCGCCGATATCAAGATCCTTCAGGTCAAGGCCCGCAAAGTCGGCGACGATAAAGTCCAAATCGGACAAAAAGGCCGAATGGTCAAGCTCGGCCGAGTCGCCACGCGTTACGGCGAAGCGCATGAGCGAATCCTTGAGCTTGGGCACGTCACCCTCGGCCACGGCGAAAATCATATCCTTGACGATACCGCGATCGTGACTCGACATGCGTCCGACCATGCCCAAGTCGATAAAGTAGACGATGCCGTCCTTGAGAATGATGTTTCCCGCATGCGGGTCGGCATGGAAAAAACCGTCATCGAGCACCTGCGTCGAGTAGTCCTCGACAATCGCGGCACCGATCTTTTCCAAGTCATAGCCCTCGGCCACCAAGCGTTCGGGATCGGCGATCGAAATGCCGTCGACGTAGTCCATAACCACCACGTGCTCGGTGCACAGGTCCAGATAGGATTTAGGGCACGTCACGCCATGAACGCTCTTATGGAACTCGTAGAAGTCGTTGAGGTTTTTGGCCTCGGCCAAAAAGTTGGTCTCCTCGCGAAACGAGGTCCACAACTCCTCGACTACGCCGTGCAGATCAACGAATTGATCGGTGTTGACGAACTTGGAAACGATACGCACCACCGAGCGGATGATATCGATGTCCTGTGCCATAACCTGCTGCGCACCGGGGCGCTGCACCTTAACGGCCACGTCCTCGCCCGTCACCAGACGAGCGCGGTGCACCTGCGCGAGCGATGCGCTACCAAGCGGATTGGGGTCGATCGCATCGAACATCTCCCCCAGGCGCAGGCCGTATTCCTCTTCCAAGCAGCGGAGCACTACCTCGTACGGCACCGGCTCCACGTCGGAACGCAGACGGCGCAGCTCATCGCAAAAGCGCTGCGGCAGAATCTCGGACCGGTTGGCCAGAATCTGCCCCATCTTGACGAACATGGGGCCGAGCTCCTCGAGCAGGCGGCGCAAGCGAACCGGCGTGAGGTTATCCCACACACGGTACTTTTTGACCAAGCGAACAATCTGCCCGATGCGTTCGCGACGACCCGCCGGCGTGAGCTGGTATTCCTCGTCCGGCGCCATCGCGTCGGGCTCTTCGGGCACCATATCGACAGCGCGCGGCTTTTTGCGAGCGCCCGAGACGGCGGCATCGACCTCATCGACAACCGCCGCCTCGTCACCCAAAGGATCTAGATTGTTGTAATCGGTGGTGGAATCTGCCATCTGCGCTGCTACTCGGCCTCTTCGGTATCCTTCGCATCGTCGGGCTCAACGGACTCGACGGGCACCGAGGTCACGTTGTCCTCGACCGAATCGACGATGTCGCGCACATGGGCTAGGAAGGCCGTGCGCTCAGGGGCGGTCATAACGCGGACGCGGGCAAGGATGAGCTCGTCGAGCACGCGCTGGGCCGCAGTCTCGCCCTGTATGCCCAAGCGCTCGGTCAGATCGGAGATGGTGCCACCGGCCTGCTCGAACATGTCGGACACGCTGCGGGCGATATCGGGGGTGGCGGTGTCCTTGCGGACCTGCTCGCCTTTGGTGTTAAGGTCGTCGAGGACCTTCTTGCCGCCTTCGACAGCAACGGCGGCAGCGCCAAAGCCCACGTTAATGGCGCCGTTAACAAGCTGATCGAGTTTCATAACCATGGTTGTCTCCAATCACAAACAACTGCATTGGCGTTCTTGTACCCAAGATTGAGCGAAAGCGACAAAGCGTTTTAGCGCTATTCGATCGACGGGAAATCCCTACCTCACGTTGTCGTTCATCGCGAAAGAGTTCTTCATGGCGCAGCTCGTGGTGTAGAGCACCTTGCCCAGTAGGGCATCGGTCTCCACGCGAACACGCTCGGCAAAGGCCTCGTTGGCGCGTGCAAGCTCGGCAGGCACCTCGACCTCGGGCAGAGCGGCTACGGCAGCGTCGACGTCATGGATCTGCTTGTGGCCCATGCCACCGACCTTCTCCTGATAGTCCTCCACAGCGCGGCCGCACTCATGGAAGCGGACGTCGGCCAGGGCGCCGATCAGGCGGTTGGCCCAGTAGAAGTTTTCGGACGTCACGCGAGCCTGCGTGTCGGCATAGTACTCGGGCATGGTCTCGACGTTGGCGTACAGCGGAACCAGCGCGTTAAACGAGTTGGAGCCAAAGGCCATCCACTGCACGGCGCGATAGGCCGGCTGCGCATAGGGACGCAGCTGCAACACGGCGAGCTGGCTGTTGCGGTTGATGCCGATGGGGCGATAGGCGCCGCGCGTGGCGGGCGTGCCCTTGCTGCCGTAGCAGTCGTACTCCGTGCCCTGGTAGTGGCTCGAAAGCACGTACTTAATGTCCTCGATGGTCACCTTGCGCTCGGGCACGCGGCTCCAAGGGATGTCGTCGCTCTCGGGCGTGAAGTCGGCGTCGGGGCCATCCCACACGTCGCTGGGGTTGAGGCAGCGCTGCATGTACCAGGCGCGCGGCGTGTTGTAGACATGGTCGCTGTCGCTGTGCGAGCCAAAGGCCTCGCGCGGGTTAAAGACGGCAGCCGGGCCGTCGCTCTCGACGCCCAGCGTCAGGTCCAGATGCCACTCGGCCATCCAGGCGCGCAGGTCGGCGGAGCACATGTGGTCGGCCTGGGCGCCCTCGGCGTCATCCAGGTCAAAGCTGTCGATACCCAATTGGTTGGGCATGGTCACATAGGCGTCATCGGGCACACGCTTGGCAATCCAATGATGGCCGCCGATGGTCTCAAGCCACCAGATCTCGTCCACGTCGCTAAAGGCGATGCCGTTGTTCTCGTAGGTGCCGTAGCGCTCGAGCAGGTCGCCCAGGATACGAACGCCGTCGCGGGCGGACTTGGCGTACGGCAGGACTAGGGTAACCATGTCCTCCTCGCCCAGGCCACCAGGCTGCGCCGGA
Source organism: Collinsella sp. (assembly GCA_048245415.1). Lineage (GTDB taxonomy): Bacteria > Actinomycetota > Coriobacteriia > Coriobacteriales > Coriobacteriaceae > Collinsella. The sequence continues at coordinate 39,374 of DBFBAP010000020.1, forward strand.
ACGTATCCGTCCTCGCCCTCGTTGCCCTTGACGGGCACGTAGTCCACAAGCGGGTCGGCACCGCGGACGCGCTCGTTGGTGGTGAGCGTCTCGGTTGCGGACATGCCCACATTGAGCTCGTTGAAACCGGCCTCGGCCCAGATGCCGTGGCCCGGGACAACATCGGGGACGCTCGTGTAGCGCATGGGGTTATCGGGCAGCTCAACGGTCAGGTGACTCAGGACGCTCGTGTAGACGCGCGGCTGCTCGTCGGGATGCACTACGCGCATGCGCTTGGGCTCAAACACCCCGTTGGACGAGTCCTCGTTACGCGCGACAAGCGTCGACCCGTCGTAGCTCGCGTTCTTACCAACCAAAATCGTTGTGCACGGCATGCGCATCCTCCTTGAGCGAAGAAATCAAACGGCAACAGTGTATCGCTTCGACGCAAAAAGGGCGAAACCACGGCCTCGGCAGCCCCCGTGGTCAAAAAATGCCAAATATGAGTACTGTCACCAATTTAGTGGCAGCAAATTTCCCTGTAACGAGTGCCGAAAATCCCCATTTGCCCAAAAGCAAGACAACGTTATTCCCCATAAGTTCAATAAAATAGGCTTCCTAACGATAATGGATACCGTTAGGAAGCCAAAAAGACGTAAGACATATGTGACTATCTTGGCAATAGTACTCATATTTGGCATTGTTTGACCACGTGGTATATAGCTAACCCCCTCAAACAGCCCAAAACGCCTATTTCGATGCGCGCTCCGCCGCCTCAATCACGTGTTTGGCGAGAATCGCGGTGGTCACAGCCCCCACGCCGCCCGGCACGGGGGTGATGGCACCAACAACCGGCGCCGCGGCAACAAAATCGACGTCACCCACCAGCTTGCCAGCGTCCTCATCCCAGTTAATGCCCACATCAATGATCGTCTGGTCCTCGCGAACGGCATCCACGCCAATCGTACGCGCGCGTCCAACGGCGGCAACCACAATGTCGGCAGCACGGCACTCGGCAGCAAGGTCGCGCGTATGCGTATGGCACGTCGTCACGGTCGCATTGCGCGCCGTAAGCATGGCGGCAACAGGACGCCCGATCACCAGCGAACGCCCGGCCACAGCAACCTTAGCTCCATCCAGCTCAACACCGTAATGGTCCAGCAACGCTAACACTGCCTCGGCCGTGCAGGGAGCAAAACCCTCGCCGCGCCCCGAAAGCGTGGTAAGCAGCGAAGACGGCGTCATGGAGTCAACGTCCTTGGCGGGATCGAGCGCTGCGGCGACGGCGTTCTCGTCAAGGCCGGCGGGCAGCGGGCGGAACATCAGACAGCCATGAACAGCCGAATCAGTATTGATGTCCTCGATGGCCGCCAGCAGCTCGTCCTGCGAAACATCGGCAGGAAGCAAAACGCGGCGCGCCTCAATGCCAACCTTCTCGCAGCGCTTGAGAGCGCCGCGCTCGTAGGATAGGTCGTCCTCGCGCTCACCCACACGCACGATAGCCAACGTCGGAACAACGCCCCGCTCGCGCAGCGCTGCGCAGCGAGCGGCAAGCTCCTCAGTCAAAGCACGGGCAACGGGAGCACCCTTCAGCAGTTCAACCATAGCTATCCTCTCTTCCTTGCAGCGTCGGAGGCGCGGCGCGCCAGCGCATCGGCGCGCGGCAACCATGTGTCGAGCAACTCATCACACGCGGTCTCGAGCTCCTTAGCACGAACGCGATCCTTCATAGACGTGGTGTTCGCAAAGAGCGTCAAGCTCGCGCCCTGCATAGCAGCACGGCAGAACACGGCGCCGCACGCCACATCGGACAGCAGCTGACGCGAACCCTTGTCGGCCATGTCCTCGAGCAGCGCCAGCGCACGCCCGCAGGCATCCATAATGCGATACGGCGGCATAGCGGCCACATGCAGAGCATCCTGAATCGCGGTCGCTCGAGCCGGATCGTCACGCGGAATACCGTACGCCGCGGACACCCGCCCGTAGGCACGAACGTCCTCGGCAACCAACTCGACAAGCTCCTGGGCCAGCTCATCCGCCTGGGCAAACGCACGCGTCAGGTCATCCGCACGATCAGCAAGCGCGGGATTGGTCGCACCGTAGCGGGCAACCATTCCGCACAGCGAGGCGCCCAGCGCGCCCACAAAGGCGCTCGCGCTGCCACCGCCGGGAACCGGCTCGCGCGCGGCAAGCGCCTCGGCAAACCCGCGGCAGGTCTTGTCCATCATCTCTTGGCTCATACGCACGCACCTTCAAGTCATATACATCGGTCGGGTGGCAACCACCGACCGACCGCATCGATCACATAATGGTGCTAAGTCTAGCCCATAAGTACTCAAGCGTCAGCGCACCTGGCCATCGCGGATTTCTATGGCACACGATAGACCATGCCAACGCAAACATGGGGCACATGGCTCAACTTTCGGGACTTCCGGACGTCACAACTGGGACATATCTATAAACAAGGAACCTATTGGGGCAATGCCCGCGTACACGCGCCCCTTTAAAGCACTGGGCGCCCAACCCCGGTGAGGGCCGACAGCATCGGCTCTCCCCTCTTTTGGACCCGCGCATATTGCCACTTGTCGGCGCAATTCCAGCCCTCAGAATGGGACACATGGCCCACCCGAGCGAGCCGCTCGCGCGTACAGTAAAGGCAGGTAATCCATGGGCGGTTACAGATCGAGGAGGACACGACCATGAAAAAGAAGGCCTTTGCGATTCTCACCCTCTGCATCAGTCTCTTTGCCGCAGTTGCCTTGGTGGGTTGCGGTGGCAGCGACGGCGCTACCGGCAGCAGTGGTGGCGGTGGAGCGGAAAAGCCAGCCATGGATATGAGGACTGACTTCATTTGGTTTAAAGTCGAGGTGCCCGAGGGCGTCGAAATCACGGACGTCGCAGGCGATACCGCCGACAGGGCCCAGTTTAAGTTCACCGAGAGCGAGCATGCCAGCGACCGCTTCATCCCCGTCTTCGATCCTGACAAGAACGCCGATGAACTGTTCGACTACGAGGCAAAGTGGAAGGCCAACTCCGGATGGACCGAGAGCGATCCCGTTAAGTACAACGGCAAGACCTGGCGCAGCGCCTACTTTACGCACTCGGGCGGCGTGACGACCGAGTACTTCACCGACGTTGACGGCGGCAGCGTGTACGTGCGCATCGACAACGTCGAGGAACACAAGGACGCCGTCGAGACCATGATGAAGTCTCTGGAGTTTGCCGACGACATCGCCGAGGCCAAGACCGAGGCCATGGACGTCAAGCTCGACGATATCGAGATCAAGCGCTAAGCGACTGGCGAGCGCAACGGAAAACACGGTCGCAGTGCAAACAAGCGACGGTACCCCAGCGCTTCGTACCCAGGGAGGGCCGGTAAACCGACCCTCCCTTTCTTATGCCTGTAGCCGACGAACGCGAGGATGCCGGACGTCGGAACCGCCCCAAATGTGGCAACAGTACGAAAACGACAAACGCCCCAACACGTCCGCCCGCCGATTTATTGTGCCGCGCAGACAATTAAACCAGCATCTTTAAACATCTGAGCAGTATAGTGACCAAAACTATCGCATAACCGCACTCTGCGAATGGAGAAGTTATGACCGAACATCACGCCATCAGCCGCCGAGCATTTACGTTGGGCCTTGGACTCGCGGCGTTGTCGCCACTTGCAAGCCTGCCCGAAACCGCCATGCTGGGCATTAGCCCGCGGGCAGCCTTTGCGGACGGCACGGCCGGGCCAGCAGTCAGCCTCGACAATTTCGTCATTCGCCTTCGCCCCGCGGGCTATTTTCGTACCGCAAGCGTTAACGAAGACGGCAACGTCATCGGCAACGTCTGCCATCTGTTTAATGACGGCACGTCCAGCAAGCTCATCCTTGAGAACGTAACGACCAAGAATGACGATACAAACTGGTATGCTATCCGCACCTTGCTCAATTTCGAAGAGCATAAAAAGACGGGCTACAGCATTTGGTCGGTCGATGGCGACTCGGACAAAGACGGAAAGGTCATCCACGTATGGAGTGGCGAGCATGACGGCAAGCCCAGCCGCTCTTTTGCGTTCGAGCGTCAATCAAACGGAACCTATATCATCCGAGACCGCACGGTCGAGAAAGAAACCGAGAAAAAAGACATTAAGTACCTGGCAATAGAATCGAACGGCGAAGACCAGGACAACAATAAGATCTGCCATAAGAGTAAGAGCATTCCGTGGGAGCTCGAACTTATCGGTTACGACATGAAAAAGAACGATGCCACGGTTAGCAGCCTCGACTGGATCACGTACAGCAGCTACGTCGATGGGCCATGTTGGATGAAATACGTCGACGACAACAAGTTCCTCGACGAGCTGAGCATCCCGGGCACGCACGATTCGAGCACTTGCAGTGTGGACAACGACACCGAGCCCCAATCCTCGCAAGTAAAATGCCAGCAGGATTACATTCCCACGCAGTTGCTCGAAGGCATTCGCTATTTTGATATCCGGCTCGGAAAGGGCGACAACCCCGGTATCGACCACGGGGATTACTACCTGCTCAAAAAAGACGCGTACTTTATGCATCTTTCCGATGTCATAGGCTACTTCAAAACGTTTTTGAACGAAAACCCGACAGAAGCGCTCATCATGCTTGTATCACGAGGCAACGACGAGGCTACCGACGAAAGTGTTACGACGGCTTTCGCCAAGGTTTTGGACGACAACCCCAAACTGTTCTATACGTCGAGCCGAATCCCCACGCTACACGAGGTGCGCGGAAAGATCGTTCTGCTGCGTCGATTTAGGCTCGCCGGCAACAGTGTAAGCGGCCACACGTGGGGCCTCGACCTTACCGAATGGGATGACAAGATCAAGGCTCACTCCGACAGCGCCACTATGTGTCTCGTCCAAGACGCGCGGGGCTTTGAAGCCGCGGGGGAAACAGGCGACAAAGAGCCCTATTGCACCAAGGTATACGCCCAGGACAAGTACAAACTCACGGGAACCGACAAGCTCAGCTGGGTCGATAATGCGCTGAAGGAAACGACCGGGCGCACGCGCAACGAGGTAGATGTCGAGGACGATAACGGGGCCAAGGAGAAAGTCCTGGAGCGTTGCTGGTCTATCAACTACACCAGCTGCACGGGCTTGTCGCACGGAGGCAATCCTTTTACCTCGGCACGAGTAGTCAACGAGCATCTGTATAAGAGCCCGTACATCAATCCCAGCGGCATCGAGGATACAAAGTCAGATTACCTCAAGCACATTGGCATCATCGCATCCGACTTTGTTGATGCGGCGCTGGCCCGGAGCATCTATCAGCGCAATTACGATACGGAGCACAAGCAGACGGCTTCGTACTATCTCCCGTACTATCTCCCGACCCGCATGCGCATGACGTACGGCGACTCGCTGAGCGATGCCTCATTCCAGGATGGCAAGACCGTTGGCGAGGGTCATTTCCGCCTTGCCGACAGCAGCAACGCGCTCAACGCGACAGCTTCGGGCCATGCGTTTGCCATTGAATACGTGGATGTCGACGCCCTGGGCAACGAGACCGTTACGGGGCTGCAGGGCTCTGTGCCCATCGATATCGATCCACGCGCGCTGACGCCCCATTTTGAGGGACTCGAAGGCCTTAAGGCCGGCGAAGACGTGCGCGCCAAGATTGCGGCATCACTCGAGGGCAAGCTCGAAACCGATGCCTGCACGGCCCAGCTCGAGTTTGTGCACGACGCGAACGGCGCTCCGGGCACAGCAATGGCCGAGGGCGAAACATTTGCCGCAGGAACGTACTGGGTGCGCGTGAACGGTCTCTTGGGCAACGCGGCGCAGAACTACACGCTCGCCAGCGACGGAGCCGCAAGCTTTACCGTAGCGGCCTCGGACAGTGCTGCCGGCGCCGGCACCGGCAGCGGCACGGGTTCCAACGCAGGCAGCGCTGATAAGAACGGTAAGGGCAACAAGGGCAAGGGCTCGGGCGGAAAGCTCGCCGACACGGGCGACAGCTCTGGCGTTGCCGCCGGGCTCGCTGCCGCCGCCGTGGCGACAACGGTCGCCGGCGCGGCGATGCTTGCCAGTGACGGTGAAAACAACGAGGACGTTGTCGAATAGGCAAACCGGCCTTTTAGACACATCGACTCAATCGGGGGCGCAGAACACCGTTCTGTGCCCCCGATTTTTACCTTGGCCCGAACGCCGCTATCGGCTACATCACCATGTTCAGCGCGTTAACAAACTCCTGGGCCTTCGCACGGCTGTTCAGGCTAAAGACGCAAGCGGTCAACAGACGATTGCGCAGAAAAACATCGCGGCCTTTGATTCTATTGACGCCCGTAATGTCCTTAAGATAAACAATCTCGGTGTGCTTGCCGCCAAAAGTGCCCTTCTTGAGTACCTCAATGCGGTTAGGGTAGATCTTGACGTCTTTATACCTACCCGAACCTTTGTCCTGGAATAGCAGCGTGTTGTTGTCCATACACGTCACTCCCGTGGGGTTCGCTAAAACTGTCTCTATGGCCACATTTTAGTCACCGCAAGGCCCCATGCGATGATGTCAGACAGCACAGCAATTCGTGTCCGCGCGAGGCTTTAAACTAAATTCGATAAAGATGCATTCCACAAGAGGAAAGCGGGGCGACAGTGATGGGCGAACTGGTAAACCGTGGAGAATCGACAATCGTGCCCGAAGGTTTTTACAAGCAGGTCTCCTCGATTCTCAACGCCGCTCGCGACAAGGCCTATACCGCTGTTAACTTTGCGATGGTTGAGGCATATTGGGAGATCGGCAAGAGTATTGTTGATGAACAGGGCGGAGAGGAGCGCGCAGCATATGGAGAGGCATTGATTGCAGGCCTCTCCAGAAGGCTTACCGCGGATTTCGGAAGAGGCTTTGGCATCGCAAACCTTCGCAATATGCGTCAGTTCTTTCTTGCGTTTCCAATTCGCGACGCACTGCGTAGCGAATTGAGCTGGACTCATTACCGCAGGTTGATGCGCATTTCCGACCCTGATGCTCGCACCTGGTACATGAACGAATGCGCCGACTCTCGCTGGAGCACGCGCCAGCTCGAACGCCAGATCAACACCATGTTCCGCGAGCGCCTACTTGCCAGCAAAGACAAGGAGGCTGTCACCCAAGAAATCCAAAAGAGCGCCCCAGCTCGTCGCCCCGAGGATATCATCCGCGATCCATATGTACTGGAGTTTTTAGGTTTCTCGGACGATACTGCGTTTCGCGAGAGCGATCTAGAGCAGGCGCTCATCACGCATCTTCAGAAGTTCCTGCTGGAGCTTGGCCGTGGTTTCGCTTTCGAGGCGCGCCAAAAGCGCATCACCTTTGATGGGCGCCATTTCTATATTGACCTTGTTTTTTACAACTATCTGATGCGCTGCTTCGTGCTCATCGACCTTAAGACGGACGACCTTACGCATCAGGACCTGGGCCAGATGCAAATGTATGTGAACTACTACACGCGCGAGCTCATGAACGAAGGCGACAATCCGCCCATAGGCATCGTGCTCTGCGCGGACAAAAGCGATTCGATTGTCGAGTACACGCTGCCCGAAGACAACGACCAAGTGTTTGCCGCCAAATACCTGCCGTATCTTCCAAGCAAGGAAGAGCTGGCGCGCGAACTAAGCGCCGAGTACCGCGCCATCAACGAAGCGACTAATGGCGAAACGCAAGAGTAGCAGCACGTTGCGACCGAAGCCACCGCAGCCGTCGCAGGCGCACTCGCGGTTGCGACGCACGCTACGAAACAATACCGGTCATGGACGCCGGCAACGACATTCTAGCCGTGGCTGGCGAGCGTGACCTGACAGGCAAAGACGCGGCCTTCGTCTGATGTGGGCCCATTGGCTGCCACAGAAAAGGGCCGGTTGCAGCCGGCCCTAGACGATAATACCTGCGTTGCCCGCGCTTCCGAAGTGTGACTAGCTGAAGAGCGGGTTCCGCGGCACAATCTGATTTTACCCAGTGAGGAGGCTCTTTTGCAGCCGCTCCACTGTTTATTTACATCTGGCACCCTCAAACAATCAGACGGCAGCCCGCACTCCTGAGAGCTGCCCCGCACCCCCGGCCATCACCTTACGGCAACAACCGGTGCTACTCCCCTACTTCCCAAATAGCGCACCCAGCAGACCGCGGCGTTTGGGCTTCTCCTCTCGGTAGGAACCCTCGACGGCGGCTGCAACCTGGCGCGGTTGCTCGCCGCCTCCACGGCGCACGATCTGGTACAGGAAGGGCGATTTAACGTATTTGACCTCGACGGGCGTGGCGTGCACGGTGCTCTCGCCGGACAGATGCAGGCTCGGGCTGAGCGACGCCACGATATGCGTTTCGCGCTTGTCGCTAAACACCACCGCGGCCGCGCGGCCCGTCTGGCCGTTTACGGCAATGCGCACCTGCTCGCCATCGCGGCCGTCTGTCGCCGGACGATCGACAAAGTAGACCGGCACCATCACCAGGCCGTCCTTATGTTTGCGGGCCTTGCGCGCCCACATGCGAATGCTCTTTTTATTGAGCCCCAGTACAGCCTCGGCGTCGTTGCCCGCAACGTCGAGCGCCAACTTATCAATGACCACCTGGTCCTTGGTAGACGCATCGACTGAGACAACGCGAAAGTCACCTTCCTGCATGGCGGGATCGAACGGACCGACCTTGGCAAAGTCCCACGGCTCCAAAATGCCCATGAGGCGAACGTCCAGGTAGTTTGCCCTGGGGTATGCCCAGTCGAGCACCTCGTAGTACACCAAGGCCTCCTTGCTCAGGCCCTTGCCCGGGAAGCTCGCCATCATGCGCAAGTCCGCCAGCGCCATGGGGAAATAGAAGAGCATCATGTCGTTTTGGATCGCGTCTTCCACGTCGTGCCCGGCAAAGGCATCCGGATACTGGCGCACCAGCTGCAGCGCGTTGGCACGTGCCTGCTGCGGCGAGATTTCGCAGGGAATACCCTGCTCGGGCACATACTCCGCACCAACGCCCATGGTCAGGCGCTTGCTGAAGGTACCGGGCTTGAGCAGGTCGGCAATGCCGATCTTGTTGCCGCAGGACGGGCACTCAAACACACGCTGCGTTGACTCGCCCTCAAAGGACGCTCCGCAGAAGGGGCAAGGAATGCTCACATGCGTGGCCTCTTGGAACTCCTGCGCCGTGCCGCGATCCTCCCACAGCAGATGTTCCAGGACCGACTGATTGCGCCAGTGCGCATTGAAGAAATACCAGTCCGGGTCCTGCGGGCGCTCGAGTTGCGACACATGCGTGAGTTTGAGCAGTCCATCCACCACCGTCAACGGCGTATGGCGAATACCCAAAGCGCTCTTGGGCTCTCCGGCGTCCGCCTGCCACGGAACCACCGTGCCGCAATAGGCGCACTCAAAGCTGCGCTTAGCCTGGTGCGAGTACATAGGGCCGCCGCAGTTTTGACATTTAATGGCAAACATCTCGTCCATGGAAACGTCCTCCTTTGCACAGGGGCTGTCGACATTAAGTATGTCGAGCAAGCAGGCACATGCCCATACCCATGTGGCCCAAAATGGACCACCCAGGCAGACGAGAAGTCTCGCTCGTTAGCACCGGCAGACTATTGCTGCATTTTCTGAGCATCGGCGCACGGCGCCCCCGTGCGAGCTACACTATCCCCTTAAACATGATTGTGAGGACGACCGCTATGCTATTTGTAAATCGGCTGGTACATACGCTTGTTCCCGGCAGCGAGGGCGAGCCGGTCGATGCATCTTGCCGCACCAACGCGGGCTTTTCCGCAAGCCTCGTCTGCATTGGCCTCAACATCACCCTGTGCCTGGCCAAGGGCATCGCGGGTCTGCTCGCCGGCTCCGTCTCCCTCATCGCCGACGCTTTCAACAACCTCTCCGATGCCTCGAGCAACATCGTGAGTCTGCTCGGGTTCCGCCTTGCCAGCCGCCCGGCAGACGAGGGCCACCCTTATGGCCACGGCCGCTACGAGTACCTGGCCGGTCTGTTTGTCGCCGTCCTGGTTTGCGCCGTCGGCATCAACCTGATTCTCGAGTCGGTCACTAAGATCATCAAGCCTTCCCCCACTGCATATTCGGTGCTCTCCTTAGCCGCCCTCGTCTTGTCCATGCTCGTTAAGCTCTGGATGGCGGCATTCAACCGCACGCTGGGCAACCGCATCGATTCCGAGACGCTCATCGCCACGGCACAGGACTCCAAGAATGACGTCATCACCTCGGGCTCGGTCTTGGCGGCGGCGCTTATTTCGCAAGCGACCGGCTTTGATCTCGACGGCTGGGCAGGCCTGGGCGTGGGCATCTTCATTTGCATCAGCGGCATGGGCCTGGTGCGCGACGCCATCAGCCCGCTGTTGGGGCAAGCGCCCGACCCCAAGCTCGTCCAGGAAATCCGCGACAGGATCATGTCATACCCCCAGGTTCTAGGCACGCACGACCTCATGGTGCATGACTACGGCCCCGGCCGTCAGTTTGCCAGCGCACACGTGGAAATGCCCGGCGAGGGCGATGCCTTTGAGCACCACGAGATTCTGGACACCATCGAACACGACATCAAACGCCAGATGGGCATTGGCATTACGCTGCACTGCGACCCCATTGCAACAACCGGTGACGACCTGCGCGGCTGGGTAAAGCGCGGCGTAGCGCAGATCGACCCTGCGCTTTCCATCCACGACCTGCACGAGCACGACGGCTTTGTTTCGTTTGACCTGGTGCGTCCCGACGGCTTTGACATATCCGACGAAGAGCTACTGGAGCTCGTCACGCGCATCGTGCACGAGCGCCGGCCCGATGCATCATGCGTCGTTACGTTTGACTCGGGCTTTAGCTCGCCCGACCGTCCGGCAGAGCAGCTGTAGCCCGCTTAACAGCTAGTTACCCTGTGCGCCCGAAATGCCGTTTTGCAGAGCGTCCCAGGCATTGGTAGCCATATCGCCCAGATTCTGAGCAGTATCACCCAGGTTTTGTGCCGTATCGCCCAGCTCTTGCGCCTTATCTCCCAACTCCTGCGCCTTGTTGCTCAAGTCCTCCAGCGTATTGGAGCTCGAGCTGTCGGTACCGCTTTGGCCGCCGGACGAGTTGCCATAGCTGTTCTTGTGCGTGAGCTGAATCTCCAGGTTGCCGTTGTCGTTATAGTAGGCATTCGTAACAACCCAGTTGGAATCGATGACGGGCGTTGAGCCATCGTCGGTCAGAATCACGGCGTTCGAAAGGTCGGCTCCGCGCGACTTGAGGAGCTTCTTGGCGTTGGACCAGTACTGTCCCGGGATATCGCTCAGGTCGACGGCAGCAGACTGGGTGGTCTCGGCCTGCTCGGTCGTGGCATCGGTCGTGGCGCCCCGCTTGTTGAGCATGCCCGACACGATGGCAAACACAACCGACAGCGCAAAGAAGATCGCCAGCACGATGATGATCTTCTTGATCACGCTCGACGAACGCGATGGCTTCTTCTCCTCGTCCTCGCCATATTGCGGAATCGACTTGGGGTACTCGCGATACGGCTCGCGCGACTCGTAGCGAGGCTGCGCCGTACGCGGCATATACGTCGTCTGCTGAGGCTGCGGAATGGGATTATGCGGCAGGTTGTTATAAGCATCTGTCGCCGCATTGCCATACGGGTCCGGCGCCGCATTGCCATACGGGTCCGGCGCCGCATTGTCATACGGGTCCTGCGGTGCATAATCAAACGGATCCCGTGGTGTATCGCCGTAGCCTATAACCCGTGTGGGTTCGGCAGACGTCTGCGTCGCGGCGGGGTCGGTATAACCGGGGTTGGAAACAACGCGAGTCGCATCGGCGCTATCGCCAGCCTGCGCGGAACCGTAGCCGCCCATCACGGTCGTCTTGTCCTGGTCCATGCAACGTTTCCTTTCCGTCGCCTGCAAGCATCAAGTTATCCATGCATTCTACCCGCGCAAAAGCCTATGATGGGCAAAGCCCGCCGGTATCTACAAGACATGCGCGTGCCTAAGGATCAAAAAGCCCCGCCGAGCCTTGGTAGGCGCGACGGGGCGGGCTAGCAGCTATGGACAGCAGGCTTAGAACAGGCCGGTGATGTCGCCGTCGTTGTCGACGTCGATGTTTTCGGCCGCGGGCACCTTGGGCAGACCAGGCATGGTCAGAACACTGCCGGTCAGCGCGACCACAAAGTGGGCGCCGGCAGAAACCTTGAGCTCACGCACGGTGATGCGGAAGTTCTCGGGAGCGCCCAGGGCCTTGGCGTTGTCGCTAAAGCTGTACTGCGTCTTGGCGACGCACACCGGCAGGTTGCCAAAGCCATTCTCGCGCAGCTCGGCGAGCTGGCGCTTGGCGGCCGGCGTAAAGTCAACGCCGTCGGCGCGGTAGACCTTGGTGGCAACGGCCTCGAGGGCATCAGCGACATCAGCGCCGTCCTCATAGGCAAACTTGAGCTCGCTCGGCTGCTCAATCAGACGCATGACCTCATCGGCAAGCTCGAGCGCGCCCTCGCCGCCCTTGGCCCAGACCTCGGAAAGCTTAACGTTGACGCCGAGCTTCTGGCACTCGGACTCGATGAGAGCAAGCTCGGCCTCGGTGTCCGTCGGGAAGCGATTGATGGCGACCACGCAGGGCAGACCATATACGTTCTGGATGTTGTCGACGTGACGCAACAGGTTGGGCATGCCAGCCTTGAGTGCCTCGAGGTTCTCCTCGTTGAGATCGGCCTTGGCGACGCCACCGTTGTACTTAAGCGCACGAGCGGTAGCGACGATCACGACGGCGCTGGGGCGAACGCCCGTCATGCGGCACTTGATATCGAGGAACTTCTCGGCACCCAGGTCGGCGCCAAAGCCGGCCTCGGTAATGGCAACATCGCCAAAGCGCATCGCCATACGCGTGGCCATGATAGAGTTGCAGCCGTGAGCAATGTTGGCGAAGGGACCGCCGTGGACAAACGCGGGCGTGCCCTCGAGCGTTTGCACCAGATTGGGCTTGAGCGCGTCTTTAAGCAACGCGGCCATGGCACCCTGGGCCTTGAGGTCGCGGGCACGGACGGGCTCGCCGGCATAGCTGTAGCCGACAACGATCTCGCCCAAGCGCTCCTTAAGATCGTTGATGCTCGTGGACAGGCACAGGATTGCCATGACCTCGGAGGCGACGGTGATATCGAAGCCGTCCTCGCGCGGCACGCCCTGGGCCTTACCGCCAATGCCGTCGATGACGTGGCGCAGCTGACGGTCGTTCATATCGACGACGCGCTTCCAAGTGATGCGTTTAACGTCAATACCGAGCTGATTGCCCTGCTGGATGTGGTTATCAAGCATGGCGGCCAGCAGGTTATTGGCGGCACCGATAGCGTGGAAGTCGCCGGTAAAGTGCAGGTTGATATCCTCCATGGGGATGACCTGAGCCCAGCCGCCGCCGGCAGCACCGCCCTTAACGCCAAAGACGGGGCCGAGCGAAGGCTCGCGCAGGGCAACGGCACTCTTGACGCCGCGACGACGCAGGCCGTCGGCCAGACCGATGGTCGTGGTGGTCTTGCCCTCGCCCGCGGGCGTTGGGTTGATAGCGGTCACGAGGACGAGCTTGGCCTGGTGATCAGTCGGCTCGTTGAGCAGTGAATAGTCGACCTTAGCCTTGTCGAAGCCGTACGGAATAAGGTGCTTAACGTCGACGCCGGCGTTCTTGGCCACCTCGGTAATAGGCAGTGTCGTGACAGAACGTGCGATTTCGATGTCAGTAGGCATGGGCGGTCCTTTCGTTACCGAATGAGAAAAAGACCAATTCAGCATAGCACGGGCGCGCAATAGTAAAACGCCCATAACCGATGAACGGCGATATGTTTACCCGATGCCCAGCGATAGCCCAACAGCCCGCCAAAACAAAGCGCCCTAAACGGTAGGTTCAATCCCCAGGTGCTCAAAGGTGCGAAGGGTTGCCTGACGGCCCTGCGGCGTACGAATCATCAACCCGCACTGCAGCAAATAGGGCTCATAGACATCCTCGAGCGTGCCCGGGTCCTCGCCCACCGCACTGGCAAGGGTCGTCAGGCCTACAGCACGGCCGGAGAACGTCTTGGCAAGCGTCTCCAAGATACGAATATCCATCCAGTCCAGACCGAGCTCGTCGATCTCGAAGAACTCGAGCGCCTGGCGGCAGATATCGAGCTCGATAGGGCCGCTGCCACGCACCTGTGCGTAATCGCGCACGCGCTTGAGAAGGCGGTTGGCAAGACGTGGCGTGCCGCGCGAACGCGAGCCGATCTCGAGTGCACTGGGATGGTCGATCGTCACGCCCAGGATAGTCGCCGAGCGCGTCACAATCTGCGCGAGCTCCTCGACCGTGTAGTAATCCAGGCGATACGAAATGCCAAAGCGGTCGCGCAACGGGCCGGTCAACATGCCTGAGCGGGTCGTTGCCGCTACCAGCGTAAACTTGGGAATATCCAGGCGAATCGAGCGCGCCGCCGGACCCTTGCCAATCACGATATCGAGGGCAAAGTCCTCCATCGCGGGGTACAGGACCTCCTCGACCGAACGGTTGAGGCGGTGGATCTCGTCGATAAACAGCACATCACCCGGCTGCAAGTTAGTAAGGATGGCCGCCAGGTCGCCCGTGCGCGCGATGGCAGGGCCACTCGTGGTCTTGATCTGAGCGCCCAGCTCGTTGGCGATAACGGTGGCCAGCGTGGTCTTGCCCAGGCCCGGAGGACCCGAGAAGATCACGTGGTCGAGCGTCTCGCCACGGCTCTGCGCCGCTTCGATCAACACGCGCAGGCTCTGCTTGATGTGCTCCTGACCACAGTAATCGTCCAGGCGCTGGGGGCGCAAAGTGCGGTCGACATCGAGGTCCTCGGCCGTCAGCTCCGAGCCCACCATGCGCTCGCCGTGCGCCATGGATGCCGCCGGCGAGTTGCCGGGCGTCGCCCACAGGTCCTGAGAGTCATCGGCTTCCCACATCACGCATCCATTCCGAGTCGCTTAAGCGCCGCGCCGAGCAGATCCTCGACACGCATATTCTGCCCATCATACCCGCTCAGGGCAACATCGGTCTCCTGCAGGCTAAAGCCCATGGAAAGGAGCGCCGCACGGGCATCATCGATCGCCGAAGGAGCGGCGGCGGGAACCGGCATCGCAACCTGGCCGGGAATCACGTCGACCGGCACAAAGCCCTTATCCTTGGCAAAGGTGCTCTTGAGTTCCAGGATCAGGCGCTGAGCTGTCTTTTTGCCCACACCGGGTACCTTGGCCATGCCCTTGTCGTCCTCGGCCATCACCAGCGAATACAGCTGCCCCACGGTATAGGTGGAAAGCACGGCGAGCGCCAGGCGCGGGCCAACGCCCGAAACGGACACGAGCCGGTCGAACATCGTGCGCTCATCCTTTGAGGAAAAACCGAAAAGTGTCATGGCGTCCTCGCGCACCTGCATACGCGTGTAGAGGCGGACCTCGCCGCCGGGCGTCGGCAACGTGGCCGCAGTGCTGCCCGAGATGCCGAGCTCAAAGCCAACGCCCGACACATCGACGACAGCAGAGCTCATCGTGGCCTCGACAAGCGTTCCGTGGAGCTGGGAAATCATCAGTATCCGGTTCCTCTCTGTTGATAGAACTCGCCACCGGTGAGGGCGCGGGTGCGGCTGAGGTTTACGTGGCAGATGGCGCAGGCCAGGGCATCGGCGGCATGGTCGGGATGCGGGTCGTGATCGAGCTGTGTGAGTGTGCGTACCATGTAGGCGACCTGCCGCTTGTCCGCGGCGCCAGTGCCCACCACAGCCTGTTTGATCTGCATGGGCGTGTACTCGCCAATCTCGAGCGCGCATTCCGAAAGTGCGACGAGTGCAGCACCGCGGGCATGCGCCGTGGGGATGGCCGAACGAACGTTGGCGCCAAAGTAGATGCTCTCGACAGCAGCCGTGTCGGGTCGATAACGCTCAACGACATCCTTAAGGTCATGGGCGATATGCGACAGGCGCACCGCGAGCGGACTTCCGGCACTGGTCTCGATGCAGCCATAGGCACGGCAGCGAACCTCGCCACGCCGCTCCTCGATAATCCCCCAACCCGTATGAGCCAAACCGGGGTCAATGCCCAAGATAACCAAGCCGACCTCCCCTCGCCACAAGCACAGCGCAAGACAAGGCCCCGCGCATCATTCACGAACGTCTGTTCTAGAATAACACAACGCTAGCCCTATAAGTCAGCCGAGATCGAATTGTAGGTTGAGTATACGCAAGCGAGCGCCCGCCAGAGCGAGCAAGGTGCCTTGAAAGAGGAGGGCATTGACCTGGCGGTCATGTCCGACGATTGAAAGGCAGATTGCCGCTCTGGCGGGCGCGCAGCGACCTAGTTCTGAGAGAAGAACGGAAATTGTCGGGGATCAACCGGCGGATGCGGCATCGGGCCACCCTGGGGCCCACCCTGCGGGCCACCCTGGCCGCCCATCATCTTATCGATGGCGTCCTGAACCTCGCCCTCGAACTTTTTCATTCCCTCGTGTAAACGACGCTGACCGTCCTCAGAGCGCAGCTCCTCCATTTGCTCGGGCGAAATACCCAGTAGCTCGCCCAGCACGCCCATCATCTCGTTTCGCACGCGCTCGCTCGTATCCTCGTCAGCAAAACGGCGCACCTCGGCGCGCGCCAGCGAATCGACCGTCATACGCTCCTTGCCGTTAAGCCCCAGGTCGGACCACGCGAGCATATACGGCCAGGCACGCTCGGCAAACGAACGGGCCGAGACGATCGGCGCCATCGGCAACATGCGGCGGGCAGCCTCACCCTGTCGAACGAGCATCAGCAGCAGCGAGCAGGCCTCAGGCTTGCCAGCGGCCATCGGGATGTCGTCGAAAGATCGATTGCGGTCCACGTGCGCCTCGAGCGCGCCATCGACCTCACCCGGCTCAAGCCCGCCGAGCAGCTGTGCCGCACGGTCGAGCATATCGACCGGACCGTCGAGCGTCGAGAGCGCCTGCGCCAGCACGCGCTCCATACAATCTTCCACTGCGTTGAGCGTCACGAGCTCTTGGGGCACCACGGCAGACGTGCGGTTGCGCACACGCGCCACAAACTCAAGCGTCGACAGGTACACATCGCCAAAGGGCGCAAAGTCGCCCTGGTAGCCGCCGCAAAGCGCCGGCGCCGCCAGCGCGTACTCGGTTTTGGACAGCGGGCTCAGCGCCATCGCACCCAGCTCGAGCGCCGTATCCTCCAGCATCAGGCCCAGCGTGCGCGAGCGCAGGCGCTCGGCATCGCCCGCCGACACGTCGCGATCGAGCACGCGCGCCGCATCCGGTGCATCGCGCTCGACGGTGCGAATGTGCAGACGCTCGGCGATGGCACGGACGGCGGCACAGCGGGCAGCCTCGGCCTCCTCCTGCGCCGGCGTAAAGATACGGTTGCGCCCCAGCACCAGGCCAATCACATTACGCGGGCCCAGAGCGTCGACGGCCAGCGCCGTCAGCAAAGACGACGGCAAGTCACCCTCGAGTGCCACCACAGCACGCGACGCACCGTGGGCTCGGGCGTTGTCGCGCACGGCGAGCACCAGCGCCTGCCACAGCCACTCCTCGGAACGAAACTCGGGCAGCTCGTGGTCCTCCAAAGCATCGAGCATCACGCCGCGCTGAATCTCCTGAACCAGCAGGCTCTCCTCAAAACACGGCGCCTGGGCCACCACGCGACCGCAGTCGTCGAGCACAAACGAACCGCCGGTATACACCGACTCGTCATAGGCACCGACCGGCGCCATGCAGGCAAACCACACGCTGCGCTTGGATGCGATCTTGCGGTAGGCGCCGCTGCGAACGGCGGCAATGGCGGCAGTCTCACGGTCGGTCATGTCAAACGCGTTGAATTGGAAATACGCAATGAGGTCAACACCGGTCGGCAACATCTCGAGTTCGCGGTCCAAGTCAAAAATCACGGCGATGCGCACGCCGTCCACGTCGAACACCGGCGGCGCCCAACGCGTATCGTTGTTCTCGCCACGCTGCAGGGCAATGCTCGAACGCGCCGGCACCACATGACCGTCCTTGAGCATCATGTAGTCAAGCAGCGGCTGACCCTCAAACGAAACCGCCGCGGGCACGATGCAGATCATGTCAAGCTCCTGGATACGCTCGGCGACACCAGTCAAACCGGCAAGCACGTCGTGCTCAAAGTCGGCAGCGCCCACCAGGCCACCGGGCATGGCGCCCATAAAGAGCGGAGCCGGAACGCACAGCACGCGCGCCCCGCGCTCGTGGGCCAGACGAGCCTGGTCCTCGATGCGGCCGCAAATACCCTCAATATCACCCAGGCGCATATCGATCTGTGCAAGCGCGAGCTTCATGGCCCAGCCCTTTCCGTCGTAAACCATCGAAATCGTAGTAAAAGCGCCGGCCGCATAATGCAGCCGGCGCTTGCATGTGCATATGCTAGCTATGATACCCCGAGCGGGGGCGCGCTCCTAGAATGTCGCGGACCACAGCCCGTGCAGGTTGCAGTAGGCATAGACGGTACCGGTCTTGGAGCCGCCCGCGAAAAACGTCGCGGGTTTCATGCCGGGCTCAAGGTAATGAACCTCTAAGCGGCCCTCGGCCTCAAGGGCGATCCATTCAATGTAGTGCTCGGGCAGGCTGGGGTGCTCGACCGAGCCCACGCGCGCACGGATCACGTGACCGTCGCGCTCGCTCTCGACGACGGGCACGTGCTTCTCGTGCGCCGCGTCCTCGGTGTTCGCGGTCAGCTCCGTGCAGCCGGCAGGGGTTGCAACGTCGTTGCCAAGGGCAGCAATGAGCTTGCCGTCGGGGTCCTTAAAGAATTTCGCCATGATGTTCTCCTTTGCTGATGTGCCGATGTTCTCGATGCTTCTTATGCCCAAAGGCAGGCGAACCATCCACGGCATCGCAAATGAACACATAACGGATCAGGCAAGCGGTCGGGCCAAAATGCGTCGACCGTCCTGCCCACTCCAGCAGTCCCACCCCGCGCGCGGCTAGCGCCCGTCGCCGCCCAGCAGCGCCAGAACATCTTCGCGGGTAAACAACGCCGACGAGATGCCGTCGCCGCCGAGCACGCTGTTGACCAGGTCGCGCTTGGACTCCTGCATCTGCATAATGCGCTCCTCGATCGTGTCCTTGGCGATGAGCTTGTACACGGTCACGGTATGCTGCTGACCAATACGATGCGCGCGGTCGGTCGCCTGGTCCTGCGCGGCCACGTTCCACCACGGGTCGTAGTGAATGACCACATCGGCCGCCGTCAGGTTAAGGCCCACGCCGCCCGCCTTGAGCGAAATCAAAAAGACCGGAACCTCGCCCGCTTGGAACTGCGCGACCATCTTGGCGCGGCTCTCCTTAGACGAAGCGCCCGTGAGCTTAAGGAAGGCGATGTCCTCCTTGGCCAAGCGCTTACCGATAATATCGAGCATACCCGTAAACTGGCTGAACAATAGGATGCGATGTCCGCCGTCGAGTGCGCCGTGCACGAGCTCCATGCACGTATCGAGCTTGGCGCTCCCCGCCTTGTAATCCTCGTAGTATAGACGCGGGTCGCAGCAGATCTGGCGCAGCTTGGTGAGCTCGGCGAGCACCTTGAGCTTGTCTTTCTTAAACTCGGATGACTCGCGGTGCTGCACCTGTTGGGCGATACGGTCCTGGTTGGCCAGGTAGAGCTTGCGCTGCTCGCCGGTGAGCTGCGCCATGACCGTATCCTCGATCTTCTCGGGCAGGTCGGCCACCACGTCTTCCTTGACACGGCGCAGCACAAACGGCGACACGAGCGCTTGCAGGCGAGCGGCACTGTCGCCCTCGGCATGCTCGACCGGGCTTTCGAAGCGCTTGGCAAACGACTCGCGCGTGCCAAGTAGGCCCGGCATCAAAAAGTCGAAGATGCTCCAGAGCTCGGATAGGCGGTTTTCGATGGGCGTGCCCGTCAGGGCAAAGCGCACGCCGGCCGGCAGGCGCTTGGTGGCACGCGCCACCTGGGTGAGCGGGTTTTTAATGTACTGGGCCTCATCGAGTACCACGCGGGCAAAGTCCTGCTCGACGTACTCGTCGATATCGCGCCGCATAAGGTCATACGACGTCACGACCACGTTATGCTCGGCCACGCCGGCGATTTGCACGCGACGCTGGGCCTTGGCGCCCACGATGGCGCACACATCGAGCGACGGGGCGAAGCGCTCCAGCTCGGCAGTCCAGTTGTACACGAGCGACGCAGGGCACACCACAAGCGTGGGCTTAATGTCCCCCGCTTCCACGCGCGCCAGGATATGCGCGATCATCTGCAGCGTTTTGCCCAGGCCCATGTCGTCGGCCAAGATGCCGCCAAGGCCCAGGTGTTCGAGCGAGCCGAGCCACTGGTATCCGTCGACCTGGTAGCCGCGCATCGTTGCCTTGAGCGATGCCGGCACCGTAAAGTCCATCTTGCCGAGCGTGTCCAGACGCTCGACGGTACGGCGGAACGCAGCGTCGCGATCGGCCTCGAGCGCGGGCGTGCGCGCGAGCATGCTATCGACGAACAGGGTGCTCGACGCGGGAAGCGACACGCCGTCGAGCAGGTCAACAGCATCGACCCCCAGATCCTCGGCAAGGCCAAACGCGGCTCGGGCACCCTCGTCCAAACGAATGATGTCGCCGGACGTAAGGCGCGCAAACGTCTGGTGACGCTTGTAGGAGTCGAGGTAGATGGCAAGGTCTGACGCCGAAAGGCCGCTCGCGCCCAGTTCGACGTCGAGCAGATTGCTCTTGACGGTCGCACGAACCGAGAGCTTGGGCGCGGGTCGCACCGAAATCTGGCGCAGACGGTCGCTGAGCATGACCTCACCCAGCTCGGACAGGGCGGACAGGCCCTCGGTCAGCAGGCAGAACAAGCTCTCGTCATCGCGCTCCTCAAACGCCAGACCGCCCTCGTAGAAATCGAAGTACAGGGCCGCCGTGTCCATAACACGAAACTCTGCCACCTCGTCGCGGGGCGGCACGCCGGGGCGTTGCTCTTCGAAGGGGCTGCCCGGAGCGCCCAGGCTAAAGAGATCTGCCGACCAGTCGCCGTAGGCAACCGTAATTTTGCAGGTCACAAGCCCATCGTCGACGCCGATCGCCATAGCAAAGCTCGGCTCGGGCGCCACGGTATCGAGCGCGGCGGGCGCGGTAAGGTCGGTATAGTCGCGCAAAATGGGCAGCGCCATACGACAGAACTCCCCCACCTGGTCGACAGCGATATGGATCGGCGTGCGACAGGGCAGTAAGCGCGATAGGAACGGCGCCGCATGCTGGGCAAACGCTACATCGGCGCGGCGCGCACGGCGGGTGTCGACCAGATAGGCAACGTCGCCCGAAGCAAAGCAGTATGCATCGGCCGGCAGGCGTAGATCGTAGCTGCCACCAGCCGCCGGCGCGATTTTGGCGGCAAGGAGCGGTGGGCGCTCAGACAGCGCCTCGTCCTCCCCTTCCGGAGGCATCTCAACCGCCACGTCATAGGTGCGATGCATCGTCGTCCCCCGCGACCAGGCGGGCTCAAAAGAGATGGTCTGGCCGCGCAACAGGTCCAGCACATATACGATGCTATGCTCGGACAGCGGCAACTGACGCTCGGCGACAAAACCACTGCGGGCAAAGTCGTACGACGCCGAACGCGAGCTTGTGATGTCATCGAGATAGGCAACTGTCGTCACGACAAGGTTGAGCAGCTTTGTCGACACGTCTTCGAAGGCTTCGGGCGTATGGACAAACGTGAGCTTCTTGCCGTACGAGAAGGTGCCGCCTCGGACATAGGCGTCGGCCATGCCGTCGATATCCTTGACCACGTAGGACACCGAACCGCAGCGAATGCGGAACTCGAGCGCCCAGCTAAAGCGGTCGGCAAACAGTGGATTGTAGTACGGCACCAGCGAGGGCTCCAACGCCGCTTTGGGGGCGTCGGGATCAACGGCACCGGCAAGCTTGCGGCGCATGCTCGCCAGCTCATCCATGCGCGCGTCCGAAAGATCGGAGAGTGCCGCCATGAGGCTGGGGCTCGTGGGGACGGGCGCCGGAAAGGGAAAGTTGGGGTTGACGGCCGGCGCTTTGGGCGCGGTGCGAACGGGCTGTTTCGGCTGCGCCGTAAACGTGCGAACCGGTGTGCGCAGCCCCTCAACAGGCTCAATGCCGCTGGCGTCCAGGTATGCCAGCGCTGTGGCGATGGCGTGTTTGCACATACCGGGGTAACGATAGGCGGCGGGGCAATCGCAGTCGTAGTCGATCACCTCGTGCTCGTCCATGTCGAGCGCCACATGCGTCTTGTACAGGTCGCCGCGCGAACCGCGCACCGAGCCCTCAACCGTCACGTTTTTGGAGAAGCGCGAGCCGCTGTCCTCAATCGACAGCACGGCGCCGTTGAGCATGAGCGAACGCCCCTTCATAAAGGTGCCGCTCAACGCCGCCTCTTTGCGAAGCGCCTGCACAAACGTCCCCTGCGCCATCACTTCCTCCAATCCACACAGGGTAGCTAATTTGGGACGGGGCTATTTTAGCTACCCCCATATGTCGGTTGAGATGTATTCCGACCCTGGCTCATTCGCCGTCAGTCAAAGGGTAGCTAAAATAGCCCCGTCCCAAATTAGCTACCCCAGCAAAATCATTTTAGATAACCGTCACGCGGCCCTGGTTGCCCACAATGGCCTTGGCCTCGGCCAGCAGTGGAATCGAGCGCGCATTGACCTTGGCCGGCACCTCGGCACGCAGTACGCGCCCGTCCACCTGCTCGATAAAGATCTCCACGCGGTCGCCGCCCGGGTTGGCGGTAAGCACCGTGGCAAGACGCGCCATATTGCCCTGGCTAAAGCGGCTGTTGGGCACCATGACCTCAAACACCTTGGGCTTGTTGTTCTCCTCGTTAAGCTCAAGCGGCACGATCTCCTGCGCGATGATCTGGTCGCCGCGGTCCGAACGCTCGAGCTTGCCCTTAATGCGAACAAACGCATCGGACAGCTGCGCACCGGTCTCGGGATCGACCTCGCCGTACAGGTACCCCTCGGCCTCTTTATAGGTCTTGGGGAACACGACGACGGTGGCCTCGCCTTCCATGTCCTCGAGCTGCACGATGCCCATGGGGTCGCCGTTTTTGGTCACACGCTTGGACACGCTCGAGACCATACCGGCCCACCACAGCGCCTTACCCTCGGGAATCTCCTGGTTGATGGTACCGCCCGTGGGGTTTTGCACCTCGTAGCCGGTGTCGATCTGCGAGAACGAGAAGTCGCGCGCCTTGGCTAGCGCATACTCAAACGGGCGCAGCGGATGGTCCGAGACATAGATGCCCAGAACCTCCTTCTCCTGGCTCAGCTTAAGGTGGCGGTCCCACTCCTGGCCATCCGGATCGGGCACGCTCACCTCAAAGCCCGAGCCCTCAACGTCGCCGAACATGTCGAAGAACGACGTCTGGCCGCTCGCACGATCCTTCTGGCGCTTCACGGCTGCATCGATGATGTTCTCGGGGTTGTTCTTATCCACAAAGTGCATCATCTGGCGCCGCGGATACCCCGTGGAGTCGAAGGCGCCTGCCTTGATGAGCGATTCGATCACGCGACGGTTAGCCTGGCTCGAGTCCACGCGCTCGACAAAGTCGTGCAGCGTCTTAAACGGGCCGCCCGCCTCGCGCTCGGCGATAATCGCCTGCGCCACGCCGGTGCCCACGCCGCGGATGCCGGCCAAACCAAAGCGCACGCCTTCCTTGGTAGCCGTGAACTCGGTACCGGACTCGTTGACATCTGGCGACAGCACGGGGATGCCGTCGTGACGGCACGCCGAGACGTAGTGAACGATCTTGTCGGTCTTGCCCGTGTAGGACGTCAGAACGGCCGCCATGTACTCGTGCGGATAGTGCGCCTTGAGCCATGCCGTCTGCATAACCAGGATGGCGTAGCCGGCGGAGTGCGACTTGTTAAAGGCGTAGGACGCGAACTCGAGAACATCGTCCCAAATCTTCTGGGCGACCTCGCGCGTGTAGTTGTTCTTGATGGCGCCGTTCATCCAGTGGTCGTAGGTGGTCTCGTCCGAGCCATCCTCCCAGTGGAGCACCGTCGACGTGAGCAGCTTGATCTTCTTCTTAGCCACGGGCTTACGGATACGCGAGTCCGATTCGCCCTTGGAGAAGCCGCACATCTCGACGGAGATGAGCATAACCTGCTCCTGGTAGACCATGGTGCCGTAGGTTTCGCCCAGGATGTCGTCCAGACGGTCGTCATAGGAGACGGCCGGCTCCTTGCCGTTCATACGGTTGATGTAGGACGAAACCATGCCGGCGCCCAGCGGGCCCGGGCGGTACAGGGCGATCAATGCCACGACGTGCTTGTACTCGGTGGGCTTCATGTTCTTGATCGTGGCCGTCATGCCGGCGGACTCGACCTGGAAGACGCCGGCGGTGTGGCCGGAGCCCATGAGCTTAAAGATCTCGGGATCGTCAAAGGGAATCTCTTCCTCTTTGATGTCGATGCCGAAGTTCTTTTTGATGTTGGCCTTGGCCTTAGAGATAACCGTCAGCGTGCGCAGGCCCAGGAAGTCCATCTTGAGCAGGCCCATGTCGGCAACGGTATGACCCTCGTACTGGGTAATCTCGACGCCGCCCTTGGTATCGAGCTTGGTGGGTACGTGCTCGTTGACGGGGTCGCGGCAGATCAGAACGGCGCACGCGTGCACGCCCTCGCCACGGGTGAGGCCCTCAATCGAGAGCGCCGTGTCGATGATGCGGCGGGCGTCGTCATCCTTTTTATAGGCCTCGGCAAAGTCGGGGTTAAACAGATCCTCTTTGCCGGGTTGCTTTTCGAGCACCTGCTTGAGCTTGACCTTGGGGTCGCTCGAGACCATCTTGGACAGGCGCTGGCCCATGTAGACCGGGTAATCCAGAACGCGCGCGGCGTCGTTGATGGCCTGCTTAGCCTTGATGGTCGAGTAGGTGATGACGTGGGTGACCTTCTCGGGGCCATAGAGCTGGCGAACGTGCTCCACGACCTCGAGGCGCCGCTCATCGTCGAAGTCCATATCGATATCGGGCATCTCGGTACGCTGCGGGGACAGGAACCTCTCGAACATCAGGCCGTTCTCGAGCGGGTCGAACGCGGTGATGTTCATGGCGTAGGCGACGATAGCGCCGGCGGCCGAGCCACGGCCGGGGCCGACGCCGATGCCGTTGTCCTTGGCCCATTGCACGTACTCGGCGACGATCAAAAAGTAGGCGGCAAAGCCCTTGTCGCAGATGACCTTGTATTCGTACTCAAAGCGCTCTTTGATGTTGACGCCACCGATCTCGCGCGTGGCCCAGTCGTCACCATAGTGCTGGCGCAGGCCCTTCTCACACTCGCGGCGGAACTGGCTCTCGTGCGTCTCGCCGGGATCGAGCAGCGGGAAGCGCGGCAGGATGATGGAATCCCAGTCCAGCTCCACGTAGCACTTGTCGGCGATCTCGAGTGTGTTGTCGCAGGCCTCGGGGCAATACGGGAACATCGCCCGCATCTCCTCCTCGGTCTTCATATAAAACTCCGAGCCGGTCATGCGCATGCGGTTGGGGTCGTCGACCTTGGCGTTCATGCCAATGCACATGATGACGTCCTGCACCGGCGCGTCCTCGCGGCGCAGGTAGTGGAAATCGTTGGTGGCGATGACCTTGACGCCCACCTGCTTGGCGATATCGATGAGCGTGCGGTCCATCTGCTCGTCGGTCAGGCCGTTGTCGGTGGTGATGCCGTGTTCCTGGATCTCGATGTAGAAGTCGCCGGGCTCGAAGGTATCACGGAAGGTCTCGGCCCACTTGATGGCGCCTTCCATGTCGCCGCGGTCGATGTATTTGGGGATGATGCCCGCGATACAGGCGCTCGTGCAGATCATGCCCTTGGCATGGCGGCGCAGGTTGTCGAGCGTCACACGCGGCTTGTAGTAAAAGCCCTGCACGGCGGCCTCGGAGACCGTCTGCATCAGGTTGACGTAGCCTTCCTGGTCTTTGGCCAGGAGGATCATATGGTAGAGCTCGGGCTTGTGGTCGCGGGCAAGGGTCTCGTCCGGCGTAAAGTAGACCTCGCAGCCAAAGATGGGTTTAATGACCAGGGGCGGCTTGAGCTCGTCGATGTTGCCCTTCTCGTCCCACATGGCCATGTCCTTGACGTACTGGGCATGCTCGCGCGGGTTTGCCTCGGGGTCGGGCTCCACCAGCTCGTCGCGGCGGTCCTTTTCCAAGAAGGCCTTGTCGTGACTCCAGGTTTTGTACTCGGGCGTGTTGTGGTTAACGGCGTCGCAGGCCAGCGCCAGGTCGGGCACGCCATACATGTAGCCGTGGTCGGTAATGGCAACGGCGGGCATGCCAAGCTCAACGGCACGGTTGACCATATCCTGGATACGGGTTGCGCCGTCGAGCATGGAGAAAACAGTGTGATTGTGCAGATGGACGAATGCCATGTAATGAGCTCCGATGCGGGTTCGTGATCTTAGGGTTACGATTCTACCGCACAGCGCGGACGGCACCCGAACCTAGCCCAAACCCACACGGCTCCTCTTGCAGTTGCGGTGAAATGCGGACTGTTTGGCGGCTTTTTTGGCCAAAACAGTCCGCATTCCACCGCAAGTTATCTGAGGGCTAGAGATTGTAGGTGACTACTTGGGGCTCGGCGGGTTCGACGAAGATGGCTGGATTCGCCTGCTCCACGCGAACGAACTTGACGGTCACGGCCTCAAAGCCCGCCTTGTGCAGAACATCAGCGTAGACGCGCGCCTGCAAGGCGTGCTTCTCGACCAGCTGCTCGGGCACCTCGTCCGGCGAGCCACCTGTCTTGTAATCGATGACCAGTGCGCGCGACGGATCGGCCGGGTCGGTTGCCAAGGCATCGATGGCGCCCTCGGCATATGCGCCGTAGCAGGCAATGTCCTCGTCCTCGCAGCCCAGCGAAAAGAAGGGCACCTCGGCGCGGACGCACGGCCAGGCAAGCAGCTCGGCACGGACCGCCGACCTAAGCCAGCGATTCAGGGCGATGTCAAAACGCTCGCGCTGCTCCGGCGTCAGGCGCCACAGACGCGCCAGGGCATCGACGCGCGCGGTGGGCAGCTCATCGGCATCCATCTCGATGAGCCACTGGCAGGCGGCATGGAAGGCCGAGCCCAAGGCCATGGGATTGCCGACAGGCTCGACAGCAGCCACCTCTGCATCGGTCATCTCTGAGCCATCCGACTCGGCATCATCGCCTGCCTCGTCCATGGGAACACGCGCCTCGGTGGCACGATCTTCCGTCTCGGCATGAAGTGCCGCGGCGATTGACGAGTAGCTATACGAGTCACGCGCCGGGAACGGACAAGTGCCCATGCGCACACCTACTGCCTGGGGATACACAAGCTCAAACGAATCGGGCTTGGGGTCAGCAGGACCGGGCACAGCTGAATGCGCAGCATTATCGGCGACATCGGCATCGCCACGAACAAGCCCGCCCTCGGCATCCAGCGAAGCGTTGGCCTCAAACGCTTGCTCGCCAAAGGTAAAGTCAGAAAGCGAAATGAGCTCGTAGTCGCCCGACTGGGAGTTGTCGAACACCAGGCGGTCGGCATCGAGCTGCGGCATGTCCAGAGCGTCGGTCGGCAAAATACGGCGCAGCACGTCGTAGGTCAGATCGGTCTCGGCATCGAAGGTCGGCGCCGTCACCTTGCCGCGGCTCACGCCGGCATCCATCGCCAGAATGACCAGCTCACGCGCTCGCGTCATGGCGACATAGAGCAGACGAGCCCGCTCCTCGAGCGAAAGCTGCAGGTCGTCGTTGCGCAGGCGAACGAATGCCTCGGCGGGAGAACCTGTCGCGCAGACATCCTCCATGAGCTCCGGCGGCAGCCACAGCGACGTGCCCTTGCCCTTAAACGCGTGCTCAAACTGCTTTTTGACGTCGTCGCCCTTCACAAAGGTACCGTCGGCAAGCTTAACGCCGTCGAAGCGTGCCGGCAGTGCCACGACCTGCGCTCCGCCCTCGACGCGACCCATCTGTGCCGCACCCGAGGACTTACGCACGCCAAAGCACTCGGCGACCGCCACGACCGGGTATTCCAGACCCTTGGAGGCATGCACCGTCATGATGCGCACCGCGCCGTCGCCTTCCTCGTTGAGGGCACCCGGGGCCTCCTTGCCCGCCAAGAAGCGGTCGAAGGCCAGCGCGATGGAACGCGGCGAGTTGCCGAACTCGGCCTCCGCCTCGGCCACGGCGTCGAGCGCCTTGAGCACGTTGGCGGCAATGGCCTTGCCCTCGGGACCACGCTGCGCCAGACGCACAAACCAGCCGGAGGCGTTGACCACATCGCGCGCGATGGAGGCAAACGAATCGCGGCCCACGCGACGAAGCGCGTAGCGCAGCACCTCGCGGGCACGCGTTACGAGCGGCAAGCCCTGCAAGCCCGGCACATCGGAATCGTTCATGATGCCCGCATCGATGTTGCGACGCGAGGTCTCCCCCGTCTCGCTATCGAGCTTGGTCGCCAGCGCCAGGAACTCCTGGGCGCCGAGTGCAAACATCGGCGAGGCGAGCAACGGCATAAGGCCCTGCGCCGTATCGGCCGGATTGGCGAGCGCACAAACCAGGGCGCGCACCGTCTGCACCTCGGCAGCCTGCGCAAAGACCGAGCCGCCCGCGATGACACAGTCGAGCCCCTGGTCACGGAAGGCCTGTGCGTAGACGTCTGCGTTGGTCATGCGGCCCAGCAGCAGCACCATGCCGCCCTGGGGCTGGCCGGCATCGGCAAGCGAGCGGAACCGCTCGGCGATCGCACGGGCCTTTGCCTGTGTGCGTTCCTGCGTACTGCCGCCGGCAACAAAGAGGGCCTGGCGACGCGAGGCGTCTGCCACCAGCGTGTCCTTGCGGCCGTCGCTCGCCTCAAGATCCAAAAATCCCTGCATCAGGCCGCCGTCATCGCCGTCGAAGACGCGTGCCACGTAACGCAGCACCTCGTCGTGGCTGCGGAAGTTGCGCACGAGTTTAACGAGCTCGCCGGCGGGGACATCCGGCGTGGCGACCGTCTCGGATGCCGCCGATCCTACCTTGCGCTCCTGGCGGCGGAAGACCTCGACCTCGGCGCCGCGGAAGCGATAGATGGACTGCTGTGCATCGCCCACGGTGCACAGCGCGCGCTCCCCCGCGCCGGTCAGGTATCGGATCAGATCGACCTGCATCTGGTCGGTATCCTGGAACTCGTCGATCATGACCATCTTAAAGCGGCCCTCGTATGCCGCTCGGATGGCCGGGTAATCGCGCAGGGCCTCGTAGGCCATACGCAGCAAGTCGTTGTTGTCGAGGGCGGACTGGGCAGCCTTCAGCGCGCGATACTCAGCCTCCACGGAACGGGCCAGGCCCACCAGCGCATCGAGTGCCGGGCCACCGCAGGCAAGCACGATATTGATAAATGCATCGGCAGCCTCGGCCTTGAGCAGCTCGACCTGCTCCTTAGGAAATGCCTTGCTCGCACGCGGCATGGTGCACGACATCATGAGTCGCGCCGCATCGGCCATGGTCTTGCCGCTGGCCTCGAATGCATCGATGGCGTCGAGCGCCACCTGCGCTTTCTCGGTCGCGGCCTTGCTTGCGCCCAGCGACGCGCGATAGGCATCGGCAAGCGCCGAGGTATCGGCCTGGCCGCGCGCCACGCGCACGTCGTCCATGCCGCCCGGCAACTGGCTCGAGAGCTCCAGCAGCTCGCGCACCAGACCCTTGATGGTGGTGCCGGCACCAAACGGCCCGCCCTCGCCCGCCATGGGATACCAGGCGTAGAGGGCCTTGAGCGATGCGGCGAGCTCGGGGGCGGCATCGGGTGCCGTCGCGCGGGCCAGCACATGCTCAACAGCCTGGTCCATGAGCTCGTCGGTATCGGTGAGCACCGTGAACTCGGGGTCGATGCCCAGCTCCAGCGCGTGCGCGCGCAGAATACGCGAGCACATGCCGTGAATGGTCGAGATCCACGCGTCGTCGACGGTCAGTGCTTCCTCGTCCATGCCCTCGTCGATAAGCGCACGGCGCACGCGGTCGCGAATCTCGGCCGCGGCGTCCTTGGTAAAGGTGATGGCGAGCACCTGGTCCAGATGCTCGACGAACGGACCGGATTCGGGCGAGAGCGCGTAGACGATGCGGCGCGTGAGGGTAAAGGTCTTGCCCGAACCGGCGCCCGCCGAGACAAACAGCGGGCGGTCGAGCGTTTTGACGATCTGCAGCTGTTGCGGCATCAAAGTCGAAAGATCCATGGTCTACACGTCCCTCCTTACAAACGTTCCTTCGTGGTTATACGAGCAGCGGGCATGCGCGGCCTGCGTCGACGCCGGGTCGACAGCAGCGACGTTGCCCGCCTCGAGTTCGCGCAAGCGCTCGGCGATGCCGGCCTCCACGCGATCGAGCAGGGCGTCGAAGTCCATGCTGCCGCCCTCGCCGGGAAAGCCCTTCTTGAGGCCCGGGATGCGACCGTCACCGCGCTCTTCCTCGAGCAACTCGGCGCTCGCCGCACCGCGCAGCGCGGGCTTGCCGCCCTTGGTCGAAAAATAGAGCGCTGCACGGGTATCCAAGCCCAGTGCCCGACGCATGGCCTGCGCGTAGATGAGCGTTTGGGTATGGGGCGGCAGCCAGCGCGGGTCGTCGATGGGAGCCTCGCCCGTCTCCTCGTCACGTACCGTGGGGTCGGCAAGCTTAAACTCCTCAACGCCCGAACGATGCTTGTAGTCGATTACCACGGCGCGGTTCTCGGCGTCCACATCCACGCGGTCGATGCGCCCGCCGAGCGGCCAACCGGCATACTCGACCTTAAGCTCATTAAAGGCGAACTCAAGGTAGCGTGGCGCAAAGGGGGCAAGTGCCTCGGACTCGTAGGCGAGCACGCCTTCCAGCTGCGGCAGAATCTCGGCCACCTGACGTTCCTCTACCGGAGAGAGCGGCACGAGCGGACCCTCGGCACCGCGCTTGCCGGCGTGCTCGGCCAAGGTCTCGTCAAAGACCTCGCGCAGCAGCTCCTGTGCGCGCGGCAGGTTCTCGGGCGTCACGCGCTCCATGCCCTCCTGGGGCAGACGGGCGTGCAGGTGTTCCAGCACGTCGTGGACAAAGTTGCCCTTCTCCATATTGCCAAAGCCGGCGTCGATCGACTGGGGCTTCACGCGGTACGAGACGAACCAGCATAGTGGACAGGTCGAATAGGCCTCGATCTGCGAAGCGGACGTCAGGCGCGGCACCAGCGGCGCATCCTCGCCCTCGCCATCGCGACGGCGCAGAACCAGATACGGAATGGCTTCATCGCTCAGGTGCTGAGGGGCTTCGCAGGTCACGCGCTCGCGCTTGAGGCCTTCACCTGCCGCGGGATCAAAGTCGGCGATGATATCGCCCTCGCCCACGCACGTGGGCTTGGCAGCGCCAGCGGCCTCGGCATGTGCCCGCAGCTCGGTCCATACGGCTGCCGGGTAGCACTCGCGCGCCTGGCGATCGTGCGTCACGCGGGCGAGCGCGACCGGACCGCTCGCCGCCTGCATCGCACGGCCAAAGCGCACGCGCAACAGGGCGGCGGGCTCCAAAGACACGCCGTCGCGGCGCAGCTCGGCCGTCAATGTGGCAAGCGGGCCCTCTTCGTGCGAAAGCGGATAGCTGTCCAGGTCGACTTCGGCAAACAGCACGGCATCGTAGCCGCCAGGACGCAAAACCGACGCATCGGCAAGCGACACGAAGCGCACTTGTGCCCGTGGCGTGCGATCGACCTCGTAGGTCGCGTAATCGTAAGCGGTACTGCGCTTGTCCACCTTGGTTCGAACGCCGTCGAGAACCGGCACGGTCGCGGCCTGCGACACGTCGAGTGCGCGAGCATCGTTCATAAGGATGTCGATGACATGACGCAGCAGAGCCGTCTCTGCCTGGCGACGGGCCTGGCCGTCAAGGCCGCCTAGGGCGCGATCGGGCAGCGCCTCGGCAACGGCGAGCATGGCCTTGAGCGCCGTCACGGGTTTGTCGCGCCACAGCGCCTGAAACACGTCCGAGACCACGCATGGCACGTTCTTAAACCAGTTATCTTCGCTAGCGGCCTTGCGGGCGCCCCTCACCTGGCCCTGCACGCTCTGCAGCAGGCTCTTGACGCCCGCAGTGGTTTTGTTGCGCGACAGGCGCATGTTCTTGTCGAAGCCGCGGGCGCTCGCGGCGTCGGCACCCGAAAGCGGGCTATAAATCCAGTCGGTAAGCTCTGAAGCGGGCCACCACTCGGTCTTGGAAGCGGTGCCCTCGTCGGCGGCTTTCATACGCTCGATCAGGTTGGCGAGCGCCGTAAACTGCCTGCCCGCGATGGACTGGGAAAACGCCGTGAACTCAGTCGTCTCGGCCGCAATGTGACGCGCCGCCAGACGAGAGGCGAGTTCGCCGAACAGCTGGGGTGCCCGGGCAGAAACAACGAGCACGCGCACGGGGTCGGCAGAGGCGCCGTCGACCTCGGAACCCCGGCACGTTTTTACCAGATCATCAATTGCGTCCGCATAAGCATGAGCACGGGCATGGGGGCCAGCGACCTCAATAAAGGCAGGCTGAGCGGCGGTCCCGCAAGCGGCATCAGACGCGCCGACACCCTCCCCTAGCGGCGCGATCTCAAACAACACATCGCGGGCATCAAATGCCGCGGCAAGCTCCTCGCGCATCGCCGCCTGTTCGCGGGCAAGCAGCACGACGACCTCTCCCCCATTGTTCGCCACGGCAGACAGCAGCTCGAGCAGACCGTGCGTAAACGACGTGATACCGCGCACGCATACGGCGCGAGTGCACGCCGGCAGGCTATCGGCCAGGACACTGGTCATAATGTCAGCTGCCTCGCAGGGCTCGACCATATCTCGACGGTCCAAACCGCCCGCATAGACACGCAAAAGCTCGAACACACGAGCCTCGGCATCGCTTTTTGGCTCAGGCTGGCAGTTGTCGCCACGGCATCGTTCGGCACCCGTCCCCGCAACGCCCGGCAACACGTCGCGGGCCATGCGCGCGAGCATGCGCACTGTGCCCTGGCTGCGCGAAAGCGGCTGCAGGTCGGCATCGTCGAGACGCGTGACCATGTCCGAGAACAGCATCTGGCGCTGCAGGTTGTCGACGAAACCGCGCCCGTCGCCCAAAAGCTCCCAAAGCGAGCGAAGCCACGATGTAGGCGTCTTGTAGTCGATACCCAGCGAAACGCCGGCTTCCGCCGCATCATGACGGCACAGGTCGAGCTCGGCAAACGTAGGTGCCAGCAACACGGCACGCCCGTGGCGGGCAATAAGGTCGGCAAGCAGCGCCGACTCGGCATCGCTCAAATCCGTGCCGGCATTGGTGGTATAGATTCGAACAGGCATGGTCCTCCGCTCAAACTGTTCGCAATAATCAATGCATCCATCCTACCCGCCCACGCGGACACATTGCCACCACAGCTCCATCTTTTGGTACAAAGCAACCTGACCCCAACGAACCAGCCGATTGCGGGCATATAAAAACCGCCCCCGGAGGAGCGGTTTTGCACAATTCGTTTTTGTCGCCGGCCTACTCGCCATCCTCCAACTTAATGAGGATCTTGCGGTAGCCACCGTACTCGCCGTTCAGCGCCTTTGAAACGCGGCTCACCGTGGTGGACGAAGCGCCGGTACGGGCCTGAACCTCAACATAAGGCTCGCCCTTGTCCAAATAGCGCGCAACCTGCAAACGCTGAGAAAGGTCGCAAATCTCGCGCGGCGTGCAGATATCGGTCAAAAACGCTTGGATATCCTTCTCGTCGTCCAAAAGGCTAAATGCGTGGACCAGCTGCTTGACATCAGGCTTGTCAAACATGTTCTCGATATTCATCGATCACCGCCAAACCCGCCAAAAGGCATCGAAGTTGATACTGACATCGGGCATCGTTCACCCGTTCTATGCAATAGGGCAACGCCTGTGGCTTTTGCCCGTAGCAGTGTAGCACACCACCAAACTAAAGCGACAAGACTCTCTGCCAGCGGCGCGTTTTTCAGGACGAACGCCGTTTAGAAACCATATGCGCACGTAAGCTCCACGAATATTTGAGACAATGGGCGCCCAAACACCGCGGCGCGCCCGCGCAACCATCCAGGTCGCCGCCGTAAGCCGCTTCACGCGACGCCAGCAATCCCGGCGCAAGAAAGGATTCACGCCATGCGCTTTATGCTTAACTGGCTCTTCACCTCGATCGCCATCGCGATCGCCACGTTCCTCGTCCCCGGTATCCAACCCTTCGGCTTTGCCGAGACCTGGGTCTGCTTTGCCTTTGTGGGACTGTTCCTGAACATTGTCGATTCGTTCGTCAAACCGTTCCTGACCGTCATCTCACTGCCGCTCACTATTATTACGCTTGGTGTTTTTCAGCTCGTAGTCAACAGCTTTATGCTCGAGCTGGCCAGCTACCTGTCGGTCAATCTGCTGGGCGCGGGCATCTCCATCGCCAGCTTTGGATCGGCCTTTATGGGCAGTATCCTGGTATCCATCACGCGCAGCATCCTCGACAGCATCGCCGAGGACTAAAACGGCCATTCCGGCCGTGCCCGTCTCAACAGCCCAAAACGAAGGCCGCCCATCGCAAAAATGGGCGGCCTTCTTATTTGTCAAGTCTCAAAGGGCGAGAGAATCTACCATTTCTACCCCGTCCCCAAATGGCAGGTGTGGGTTAGATGACGTAGTCGTAGCCATGGTTGGGAGCGACAAGTTGATCGAGTGTCACACCGTCGAGGTAGTCGTTGATGAGCTTGTCCAGGTTCTTCCACACGTCGAGCGTGGGGCACTCATCCGAGCGTGAGCAGCCCTTGCAGTCGCCATCCAGGCATGCAACCGGTGCCAGACTGCCCTCGGTCAGGCGCAGGATCTCGCCCACCGTGTACTGCTCGGGCGGGCGCGTGAGCACGTAGCCGCCGCCCTTGCCGCGCATGCCCGAAAGCATGTTGGCGCGCACGAGCGTAGCCAAGATGTTCTCGAGATATTTCTCGGAAATCCCCTGTCGCGCCGCGATCTCTTTGAGCGGGATGCGACCGGCCGCCTGGTGCTCGGCCAGATCGACCATAACGCGCAGGGCATATCTGCCCTTTGTAGAAACCAACATGTATAGTGCTGCCTTTCGGTCATTTAGTCCGTAGAAATTCTAGCCGAAAAATTGGTTTTGAAAATACCCGTTCCGGTCAAGATGGTTAATCAGATCGTAATAATCTTCTATTTCCTATTGCATTACTAGGCTTTAGTGTCTACTATGCTTCCCAACAGCTAAACGAACAACCTATAAGGTTTATGGGTTTAGCTGCTACACGCACCGTGAAACCACACGGCAACCAGCAACTTGAACACTTTGGAGGTTCACCATGAGCAAGGTTTACACGTCCATCGATCAGCTTATCGGCCACACCCCGCTCCTGGAGCTCACTCACTTTGAGGCCGACGAGGACCTCAAGGCTCGTGTGCTCGTCAAACTCGAATACTTCAACCCCGCCGGGTCAGTTAAAGACCGCGTCGCCAAGAACATGATTGACGAGGCCGAGAAGGCAGGCAAGCTCGTGCGCGGCGGCGACTACACCATCATCGAGCCCACGAGCGGCAACACCGGCGTCGGCATCGCCTCGGTGGCGGCCGCCCGCGGCTACAAGGTGATCATCACCATGCCCGAGACCATGTCCGTCGAGCGCCGCAAGCTGATGCAGGCATACGGTGCGCAGCTCGTGCTCACCGACGGCTCCAAGGGCATGAAGGGCGCTATCGCCAAGGCAGAGGAACTGCAGAAGGAGACTCCCAACAGCATCATCGCCGGCCAGTTTGTGAACCCCGCCAACCCCGCCATCCACAAGGCCACGACCGGCCCCGAGATCTGGGACGACACCGACGGCAAGGTCGACATCTTCGTCGCCGGCGTCGGCACCGGTGGTACCGTGACCGGCGTGGGCGAGTTCCTCAAGGAGCAGAACCCCGAGATTAAGGTCGTCGCCGTCGAGCCCGCCACCTCCCCGGTGCTCTCCAAGGGCCAGGCCGGCCCGCACAAGATCCAGGGCATCGGCGCCGGCTTTGTGCCCGACGTCCTCGACACCCGGGTCTACGACGAGATCATCCCCGTCGAGAACGACGACGCCTTTGCCACCGGCCGCGCCGTGGGCCACAAGGAGGGTGTGCTCGTGGGCATTTCGTCCGGTGCCGCCGTGTGGGCCGCGCTGCAGCTGGCCAAGCGCCCCGAAAACGAGGGCAAGACCATCGTGGCCCTGCTTGCCGACACCGGCGAGCGCTACCTGTCCACGGCACTGTTCCAGGACTAAGGGCCCGTCACTTGTCGATAGGCCCATGGCATGCCGGCCTATCCTCTCTTCTGGCTGCCTGAGCTCATCTCGTTAGGGTGTCCCACGAGACGTCCGAACTTGCTACAATGTCTGCGGCGCGGAACCAGCCTCCCGCGCCGCTTTTCTTTTTTGGCCACATGCCACCAAGGAGAACCTCCCCATGCACAACAAGCGCGTGCTCGTCGCCATGAGCGGCGGCGTCGATTCTAGCGTGACCGCGTACCTGCTCAAAAGCCAGGGCTACGAATGCGTCGGCGCCACCATGCGCCTCACCTGCCCCGCGCCCGATCCCGTCACGGGCATGAGTAAGGTCGACCGCGACATCGCCGATGCAAAGGCTGTCGCCGAGTGCCTGGGGATGCCCCACCATGTGCTCGACCTGCAGCAGGCCTTCGACCGCAACGTTATCGAGCGCTTCGTGACCGCCTATCAGGAGGGGCTGACGCCCAACCCATGCATCATCTGCAACCGCCACATTAAGTTTGGCGCATTGCTGGATGCGGCGCTGGATATGGGCTGCGACTACATCGCAACGGGTCATTACGCCAAAACAAGCCAGACAGTAGACGGCACCTGGCAGCTGCATCGCGGCGAAGATCCCAAAAAGGACCAGAGCTACTTTTTATATTCGCTTACGCAGGAGCGCCTGGCGCACACGATCTTTCCGCTGGCAGGCCTAGACAAAGAGCGCGACGTGCGCCGCATAGCCGCCGAGCAAGGCTTTACCAACGCCCAGAAGGCCGAAAGCGAGGACATCTGCTTTATTCCAGACGGTGACTACGCGGGCTATATCGAGCGCCGCTGCGGACATCCCGCTGCACCGGGCGACATTGTGTGGCGCGACGGCAGCGTGGTCGGACGCCATAACGGCGCGTTGCGCTATACCATCGGCCAGCGCAAGGGCTTGGGCGTCGCGATGGCGCATCCCGTGTATGTGACGGGCGTCGATGCCGCCAACAACACCGTGCATCTGGGCGAGGCCGAGGACCTAACGGCCACAGCACTCACGGCCGACGACTGGATCTGGAGCGCGCCGGCAGAGCGCATGGAGGCCGAGCTGGATGCCGGCGGCATTCGCGTAGGCGCCAAATACCGCTACCGTCAGAAAGACCAGGCAGCGACCCTTACGCGTGACGAAGACGGGCAAATGCTGCTAACTTTTGACGAGCCGCAACGAGCCATCGCCCCCGGACAGGCCGTTGTGGTCTACCGCGGCGACATCGTCTTCGGCGGGGGCACGGTGACCGGCGCACTTAAGTAGCCCCATCCCCTTCATAAATTGCGGTGAAATAGGGACTGTTTAAGCGTTTAAAACCGCCAAACAGTCCCTATTTCACCGCAACTTAGAGAGGACGGCCTCGGTCGGTACTGCCGTATCAGCCGAGGCCGCTGCATCGCTAGCGCTGTACGTAGGCGCGGACGAGCTCGAAGGTGTTGCGCACGCCGTCCATGTGGCTACGCTCGTAGTTGTGGCTCGCATACACGCCGGGGCCGATCAGACCATGGCGAATGTCGTAGCCGGCAGAGAGCGTGGCTTCGACGTCCGAACCGTAATGCGGATACACGTCGATAGCGTAATCGAGCTCAAGCTCGCGCGCGATATTGGACAGCGCCGTCACCAGGTCGTAGTTGTACGGACCGCCCGAATCCTTGGCGCAGATCGACACCATGTGCTCGGTGCAGCCTAGGTCGTCGCCCACGCAGCCCATGTCAACGCTGATCATCTCGCGCGTGTCGGCCGGCACGAAGGCGCCGCCGTGGCCCACCTCCTCGTACACGGTAAAGAGCAGCGAAACCTTACGCGAAAGCGTCACCTCGCCAGCGGCGACGACACGCGCCAAGCCCAACAAAATGGCGGCCGACAGCTTGTCATCCAGGAAGCGGCTCTTGATGTAGCCGCTCTCCGTCACCGTGGTACGCGGATCCATAGCGATGATGTCGCCGGTCTGAATGCCCAGCTCAAGCACATCGTCCTTGCTGTCGACATTCTCATCGAGCAGGATTTCCATGTTCTTCTCGATGGTCTTGACCGGCTCGTCGGCCACGTGCGCCGAAGGCTCGGTGTTAAGAACCACACCCGTGTACACATTGCCGTCACGCGTGTAGACGGTGCAGTTCTCGCCATCGGCCGTAGACCACTGATGCCCACCGAGCGTCGTGGGGCGCAGGCGGCCATTGTCCTTAATGGAACGCACCATGGCGCCTAGGGTATCGACATGGCTCGCCAGTACGAGCGGCTCGCCCTCGCCGCCAAGCTCAACGAGCACGTTACCCTTATTAGAACGCTCAGGCCCAAACCCCATATCGCGCAGGGTCTCCATCAGATAATCAGTCGCCGCACGGGTATAGCCGGTAGGGGAGGCAATCGAGGTAAGCGCCTTCAGCTGGTCAGTAATATAGGAGAGCGTAGAATCCATCTTGGACACCAAAGTCACCCTTTCATATCGAATTAAACCCACAGCAACAATACCACCGCGAACCATCTTTTTACTTAGCGAGATAACCCATTGAGCTCCTCAGAACTGCGCCCGCCACGATAACGAGCCGGCGGGCCCCTGCCCGTTAGCCCACAATCTTCCCGCAGGACGGAGGAAGCCCCCGCCGCACGAAGTGCGCAGCGGGGGCTTCCGACATGTCCGAGGACGATTGTGGGGCTAACGGGCAGAGGCCCGCCGAACCAAGTTAGGCAGCCGGGCAGATCTTCTTGAAGAGCTCGATGACGTCGTCGAGCGTTGCCTCGCGCGGGTTACCCGGGAAGCAGGCGTCGGCCATGGCGTCCTTGGCCAGGACCTCGATCTCGTCAGCCTTCATGGCCTCACAGACGTGCGGGATGTTCACGTCGGCGGAAAGCTGCTTGACGGCGGCGATGGCGGCATCGGCGGCCTCGGCGGTGCTCATGCCCGTGGTGTCAACGCCCATGGCGACGGCAACCTTGGCCAGGCGCTCAGCGCAAACCGGCTTGTTGAACTCCATGGCGATCGGCAGCAGCATGGCGCAAGCGACGCCGTGCGGGGTGTCGTAGTGAGCGGACAGGGTGTGAGCCATGGCGTGGTCGATGCCCAGGCCAACGTTGGAGAAGCCCATGCCGGCGACATACTGGCCAAGGGCCATGCCCTCGCGGCCGGAGCCGGGCTGACCGGACTTGGCCTCGGCGACGGAGTCGCGCAGGTTCTCGCTGATCAGCTTAATAGCCTCAAAGTGGAACATGTCGGAGAGCTCCCAAGCGCCCTTGGTGGTATAGCCCTCGATGGCGTGGGTCAGAGCGTCCATGCCGGTGGAAGCGGTCAGGCCGGCGGGCATGGAAGCCATCATATCGGGGTCGACGACGGCGACCTCGGGGGCGTCGTTGGTGTCGACGCACACGAACTTGCGGACCTTCTCGGGGTCTGTGATGACGTAGTTGATGGTCACCTCGGCAGCGGTACCGGCGGTCGTCGGCACGGCGATGGTGAACACGGCATGGTTCTTGGTGGGAGCAACGCCCTCGAGGCTGCGGACATCGGCGAACTCGGGGTTGTTGATGATGATGCCGATGGCCTTGGCGGTGTCCATGGAGGAGCCACCACCGATGGTCACGATAGCGTCAGCCTCGGCGGCCTTGAAGGCCTCGACGCCGTCCTTGACGTTCTGGATAGTGGGGTTGGGCTTAATCTCGGAGTAGAGGCTCCAAGCGATGCCGGCGGCGTCGAGCTCGTCGGTCACCTTAGCGGTAACGCCAAACTTAACCAAATCGGGGTCGGAGCAGACGAAGATCTTCTTGTAGCCGCGACGCTGGAGCTCGCCGGGGATCTCCTTGATGGCGCCGGAACCATGATAAGAGATGGTATTGAGAACGAAACGATTAGCCATTGATAGCCTCCCATCGTGTGCGGGGCATCCATTACGCCCCACGCTATGAGTCCCATCCTAACGCTTTTGAAACAAAAAACGCGTGAGAACATCAAAAGTGTTAAAGCGTTTCAACAGATGATGAAAAATATTGCGGCAAAGGGACAGCCCCTTTGCCGCATTCGGTTACTTTCGGCAGCCCTCTTTCCAAGCCTCGGCCGCAACCTTCCAGCGTAAGCGCAAATCGCGCTCGCGGTCGATGAACATGATGGCAAACGCGACAAACAGCAGCAAGCTCGCCACGACGATGGCGTGCAGGCCCATGCGCTCAATACACCAGTTGCCCAACACGGCGCCAAACACAAAGGTAAAGATCACGCCAAAGTACAGCAGGCCGTTTTCCAAAAAGCCGCGCCTGTGGGTGATGATGTAATCGTCCACGTTTTGCAGCGCGTTGCGCAAGTTGCCGATGCACATGGTCGTAGCGATGCCGTGACCGTGGATCTTGCGGAAGCTCTCAACTTGCATACCGCAGGCAAACGAGGTGAGGCAGTTGGCGAGCAGGTTGAAATTGCCGCCGGGGATAAAGCTCACGCCCAGCAAGATAACGGCTTCAAAGAACACCGTCACTTGGCGCCAGTGAATCACGCTGCCAAACCGCTCGTGTACCAGATCGGCAAGCATAATGCCCACGGCAAACGACACCACGGGGAAGAAATAGCGTCCCGCAAGTGCCCAGTTGCCCTCCGAGATGCTCACGCCCACGAGCAGGATGTTGCCTGTCTGCGCGTTGGCGAAAACATGATCGCGCCCAATGTACGAATAGACGTCCATAAAGCCACCGGCGAGCGCCAAGATAATGCCCAGCTCGATGGACTCCGATATCTGTTTGGCACGCTGCATCGTCGTGCATCCTCCTTGTTGACGACTCTCTCGTGCGTTGGCGGAAACATAGCCGCCGTTCATACTGTAACCCATTGACAACATGGCGTGCGCGCGAGACGGGTTCTCCAACGCGCAGATACACAGTCTGGAAACAAACAGCGGGCGCGGCGCCGACACCCGACGCCTCGTGTACTCCACCAGTCTTTTTAGCGCCGTCCCAAAAAGACTGGTTACAATTACGTGCAGCATACAGACACCGGGAGGGATCGTGGCAAAAAAGCCTCAGCACGCTCAGAACAACCAGCGCAGTCAACAGGGCAAACAGGGCCAGCAGCAAAAGCGTGGCGGTAAGGCGCAGGCCACGGTCGCCCGCACCAAGCATTCCCAAGCGACGCCCGCCCGCCCCTGGCGACCGGGCCGCGATAAGTTCCTCCCCGTCAGCCGCGCCGACATGGATGCGCGCGGCTGGGACCAGTGCGACTTTGTCTACATCTGCGGCGACGCCTACGTGGACCATCCCAGCTTTGGTATGGCCATCGTCAGCCGCGTACTCGACGCACACGGCTACAAGGTGGGCATCATCTGCCAGCCCGATTGGACCGACCCCGCCAGCATCACCGTGCTCGGCGAGCCGCGCCTGGGCTTTCTCGTCAGTGCCGGCAACATGGACTCCATGGTCAACCACTATTCGGTGACCAAGCACCGCCGCCACACCGACGCCTACACTCCCGGTGGCGAGGAGGGGCACCGTCCCAACCGAGCTGTCACGGTCTACGGCAACCTCATCCGCCAGACGTTCAAGGACGCCCCCATCATCATCGGCGGCATCGAGGCGAGCCTGCGCCGCCTGGCCCACTACGACTACTGGCAGGACAAGCTCAAGCGCTCGGTACTGCTCGACTCGGGCGCCGACATCCTCATCTACGGCATGGGCGAGCACGCGATCGTCGAGATCGCCGACGCGCTCGACGCGGGACTGCCCGTCGATCAGATCACCTATATCAACGGCACCGTCTACCGCACAGGCTCGCTCGACGAGGTCTACGACTACGATCTGCTGCCCAGCTGGGACGACCTTACCGCCGACAAGCTCAACTACGCGCGCAGCTTTAACGTGCAGCAACAGAATATGGACCCCATCACCGGGCATCGCCTGGTAGAGCCCTACCCCAACAGCGTCTATGTGGTGCAAAACCCGCCGTCGGCGACGCTCACTACCGATGAGATGGACGAGGTGGCCGAACTCCCCTACGCACGCGACTGGCATCCCGATTACGACGCGGCGGGCGGCGTGCCGGCCTTTGCTGAGATCAAGTTTTCCATAAGCTCCAACCGCGGCTGTTTTGGTGAGTGCTCGTTTTGCGCCCTCACCTTCCACCAGGGCCGCGTGTTGCAGATGCGCAGCCACGACTCGATCATGCGCGAGGCCGAGCTGCTCACGCGCGATCCCGAGTTTAAGGGCTATATCAACGACGTGGGCGGACCGACGGCCAACTTTAGCCGTCCCGCCTGCGACAAGCAGCTCAAGCACGGCGTGTGCAAGAACAAGCGCTGCCTGTGGCCGAGTGTGTGCAAGAACATGGTGGTCGACGAGAGCGGCTACACACAGCTGCTGCGCGACCTGCGCCAGCTGCCGGGCGTCAAGAAGGTCTTCGTCCGCAGCGGCATCCGCTTTGACTACACCATGGCCGACGCCTCGGACGAGTTTTTGCGCGAGCTGCTGGAGCACCATGTCTCGGGCCAGCTGCGCGTAGCGCCCGAGCACGTGAGCGACGCGGTGCTGTCCGTGATGGGCAAGCCGAGCCGCGCCGTCTACGATGCGTTCTGCCGTAAATTTGAACGCCTGAACCGCGAATACGGACTCAAGCAGTATGTGGTGCCGTATCTGATCTCGAGCCATCCCGGCTCGACGATGAAGGAAGCCGTGGACCTTGCCGAAGCCGTGCGCGACATGGGCTACATGCCCGAGCAGGTGCAGGACTTCTACCCCACGCCGTCCACCATGTCGACCTGCATGTACTACACCGGCGTGGACCCGCGCACCATGCAGCCGATCTACGTGGCGCGCGACCCGCACGAGAAGGCCATGCAGCGTGCGCTCATCCAGTATCGCAAGCCCGAGAACTACAAGCTTGTGCGCGAGGCGCTGGAAAAAGCCGGCCGCCGCGATCTGATCGGCTACACCAAGCATTGTCTGATTCGTCCCGTACCGCCACGCCCGGGCGAGACATCGGCCGGCGGTGGGCATGGCGCCGGCAAGAAGGGCGGCAAACCGCATGGCGGCGGCGCTGGCAAGGGGCCCAAGGGCAGCAAGGGCCACGGCGGCATGTCGCGTGCACAGAACACCGCAGGGCGCAATCGCGCGGCCCAGGGGCGTCAGGGCGCCAACGGAGGCGGACGTCGCAACTAGGGAAGCGGTGCGCTCGCTGCGTCCATCCCACACGCGTGGCGCAGCGACCGCATTGCCTCAACGAGGATGACGCCGGCGATAGCGACCGTAATTGCCACGTCGAACGGCGTGTTCACAAACCAGAGCAACGTCATGAGATACGACCCGGCATTAAAGGCAAAGTGCAGCAGGATCGTGTAGCGGAGCTTTCCAGTGGTCACGAGCACCCAACCAAAGATGAGGCCGGCAGCACCCGCGTAGCAACCCTGCACCCAATTCATGTGCATAAAACCGAAGATTGCCGCCTGCAGCACAATCGCCGCGGCGATACCCCACATGCTTGGGGCCGCCCAGGGCACCATGGCGCCGTCCTGCGCGCTCGCACGACGCCGGCGCTTCCAAAGTGGGCGGCACTGCGGATTAAACGCTCGGAGCGAAAACTCAAAAATAATGCCGCGCACCAGCAGCTCTTCACAAAATGGGGCACCGAGCACCGAAGTCAGGACGGCGAGATAGCTGGTGTCGCCCATGCCTGTTTCCTCGACAAGTTCGCTGTAATCGGCCGCCGCCTCGGGCAACAGCGACAGCACAGCGTCGGTCACGTAGCCAACGACCACCTGCAGGGCAAGGCCGATCACGATAACGCAGGCGATGCGCCTCCACGCTTTGCCTGCCCCCCCGCCAAGCGGGCGCTCGCCTTGCCAGCGCGCCATAAACGAGCGCGGCCACAGATAACGCCACCACAGCAGCGCCATCAAAAACGATGCCGTCTGCGCGACGGCCTGAAGCAATTGAATGTCGAGGTCATCGATCGAAAAACCCATGAACACCGATGCGACGCCAAGAGCGGAAAACAAAACGACGCTCAGGGCAATATCGGCAGCGACGACGCCAAAACAGGCAAGCGCCCAAATCATCGCATTGAGCATGCCAACCTCCTCCCGACGACTAGTCATTGGGGACGTTCTTCAACGACTAGCTGTTGGGGACACTCTTTGCCAAAGGCCCCGCTGGGCGAGATGTCGAACGGGAAGGTGCCGCAGCGATTGAACGCGGCGAT
The DNA here is from genome assembly GCA_048245415.1 of Collinsella sp. GTDB lineage: Bacteria > Actinomycetota > Coriobacteriia > Coriobacteriales > Coriobacteriaceae > Collinsella. The sequence goes on from DBFBAP010000020.1 coordinate 83,706, forward strand.
AAACATGCGGATGGCGTTGGACGGCGTGGTGCCCACGAGCTGGGTTGCCGCCGCGAAGGCTGCCTTCTCCTCGGGCAAGACCTTCGCGACTACGGGGGTCATGTGTTCTGCCATGGCGCTTCCTTTTTGAAACGACGGTAGTGCGGATAGATGCGGGCCACGCGGCTGGGCGACGGGCTGTGAAGGCAACCCGATTGGCCCGCATCCGGAGTTTGTTTCTGCGGCGTTGGTATTACTTGGTATTCCTAAGTATTACCCTGCAGATAGAATACCACACCCGACCCCATGGGGACGGAGGAAAACGAATCATTTTGTTGCTGAGTTAGTATTTAGAGCGTGATGATGTCCGAGATATCGAGGGCTTGAACGTCGGAGGCGTCGTGTGTGGCAAGCAGGAGCATGCGGCCGTCGAGCAGGTCGAGCACGACCTCGGCGCATGCGTCGCGCGCAGCGGTATCTAAACCGGTAAAGGGCTCGTCAAGAATCACCGCGCCGCCCGGGCACAGCAGGGCGCGGGCAATCTCGACACGGTGGCGCTGCCCGCCCGAAAGCTCGACCACGCGCGCATGCACATCGATTCCCGGCACCAGTAGGCGCAGCAATGCCGCGGCGCTCGAAGCATCCACACGCGCATCGGCGCACACCAGCACGTTATCCAGCGCCGAGGCGGACTCGGCCAAGCGTGCATCCTGAAACACCATCGAGCACGGCGAGCACTCCCCCGCTGCCAACGAAAGCAGCGTCGACTTGCCCATGCCCGAAGCACCCATCACACAGATGCGCCCACCCGCGGGCACATTGAGCACCAGACCGTCCAGCGCCGGCGCCCAGGGCGCGCGATCGCCCACGGCAAGCGCAAGCTCCGCTGCAGCGCCATCGCTCGCAGCCCCCACACGCCCGCGCAGTCCATGCCCATGCGCCCGCACGGCCGCGTGCCACGCCACGGGTCCCGAAACCCGCAGCAGCCACACCAGCACGCGCTCACATGCCCACGAGGCGGCAACGACCAGCACGGTCCACGCCAGCAGGTCAGCCGTCTCAATCAAAAGCTTTGCCTGATAGATGCGCTCACCCACGGTGCCCACCGCCATGCCGATCAGCTCGGCTGCCACACCGGCCTTCCAGCTCATGCCGATCACGGCGCGGGCGCACGAAAGCACAAACGGCAGGACTTCGCGCCAGGTATGGGCGCAAAACAGGCGCCAGCCGCGCACGCCATGCAGACGGAACATCTGCTCCAGCGGTTTATTCACCTGTGCCAAGCCCTCGGCCAGCGAAAAATACACGCCCGGCAGCGCCATCAAAAAGACCGCGGCGATGCTCACGCGCGCCGATCCCAACCAAATAAGCAGCAGGACCACCACGCAGGCAACCGGCGTCGCCTTAACAAACGAAAGTGCCGGAGCCACCAGGCGCGCAAACGCCCGCAACCGTGACGAAATCCCGGCAAGCACGCCACCACACACCGCGGCAAGCGCCAGCCCGCCCAGTATCCGCGCGCCCGAGCCCACCAAAATCGCCCAGGTACCGCCATCGCACACCAGGCGCAGCAGCGCCAAGGCAACAGCACCCGGCCCCGGCAAGATCAGTGGCTGCGCCACCAGCACCGCCGCGAAGACCCACACGGTAAGCCAAAAGGCGGCGACGGCACCTGCTGCCGCCACCGCCTTCATACGCTCTGTCATTTGTCGAGCAAACGCACGCACGGGCTACTCCATGTAGTAGAAATCGTCAGCCGGAAGTTTACCACCCACGGCGCTCGCGTCCGCGTCGGACAGCACCTGCAGATACCCGCTAAGTGCCGCCTTCATATCCTTCCCCGTCTGGCGCACGAGCATGCACCCGGGAATCGCCTTTTCGGCAATCGTGGCGTTATCCACGATGCCTGCATCGACCACGGCCTGCGCCCAGTCCGCCGGCGCCGCGTTCACGGCCTTCACGCTCGCCGCATGGCAGCTCAAGAATTCCGTCACGGCCTCGGGATGCTCCTCGGCAAAGGCACGGCGCACCACGGTCACGCCCGTCAGCAAACGGGAGCCCGTGTCACCCGCCAGTTCGTCCCACACATCAGTCAGGCTCACCGGTGCCGACAGCTTGCCCTCGCTCTTGGCGATGGCAGCGGTCTTGAACGGCTCCGGCAGCACGCCCACGGCGGACGGGTCGGCAAGCAGGGCCGACAGCACCTCGGTGGGCTCGCTCTTAAACTCGAGCGCCACCTGGCCGGTCAGGCCCGCGCGCTCCAGCAGGTAGTTCATGACGTACTCTGGCGTGGTGCCCTTGCCCGTCATGTAGACGGTGCGACCCGCCAGATCGCCAAACGAGGTCACACTCGCGTCGCCCGTCACCACGTTCAGCACGCCCAGCGTGTTGATGTCGATGACCTGCACCGCGCCCTCGGTCTTGTTGTAGAGCACGCTCGCCACGTTGGCCGGCACCAGGGCAATGTCGATATCGCCCTGAATGACCTTGGGCACAATCTCGTCGGCGGCGGTGTTGATCGCAAAGTCGAACTCATTGTCCGTCTCGCCATCGGCCGCCCGGTCCATAAACTGCACCAGACCAATCGAGGTCGGCCCCTTGAGCGAGGCGACGTGCACCTCGACCGGCTCTGCAGCAGCACCGGCGCCGTCTGTGGCAGCCGAGCCCGCGGCGGACCCGGCACCGGCAGCCCCGCCGCCACAGCCCGCGAGCGCAAGCGACAGGGCGCCCGCAGCGATCGCCGAGGCAAACCCCCGGCGCGACATCTCAACATTAAACGCGCGCATCGCTAGCACGTCCCCTCGTTAGGCATCGTCCATGCGTGATGGTCGGTATGCAGCAGCTCCTCGGCCAGCGGCGAGAGCGGCTCGCCCAAGAACTCGCGGTAGCATGCCTGGATATCGGGATTCTCGTGCGAGAAGCGAATATCCGCAGCAGCATCCAAGCCCCACAGCACCTGGCCGCGCTCGGCTGCCAGCTCACAGCCGTCATGGATGGGCTGACCGCCGCCACCGACACAGCCGCCCGGGCACGCCATGACCTCAACGAAGTCATAGCTCACGCGGCCGTCGCGAATCGCGTCGAGCAGGCGGGCGGCGTTGCCCAGCCCGTGCGCCACGGCGACGCGTACCTTGGTGCCATCGATATCGGCCACGGCCTCCTTCCAGCCGTCCAGGCCGCGCACATCGGTAAAGAAGTCGGCGTCGGGGTTCTTGCCCGTCACCAGGTAATAGGCCGAGCGCACGGCGGCCTCCATCACGCCGCCCGTGGCGCCAAAGATCACACCTGCGCCCGTGCCAAAGCCCAGCGGCGTGTCGAGCGGCTCCTCAACCAGCGTATCCACGCTCACGTGGCTCGCGCGGACCATGCGCACCATCTCGCGCACCGTCAGTGCAACGTCCACGTCGGGCGTGCCGTCCTCGCCCACCATGCTCGGCAGCGCGCACTCGGCCTTCTTGGCCGTGCACGGCATCACGGACACCACAAACAGGCGCTCGGGCTCCACGCCCAGCACCTTGGCGTAGTAGGTCTTGGCGATGGCGCCGAACATCTGCTGCGGCGACTTGGACGTGGACAGGCTGTCGACAAACTCGGGGTAACGTGCCTTCACAAAGCGTACCCAGCCCGGGCAGCAGCTCGTGAACATGGGCCAGCTGCGGCTGTCGCCCTCGCCCTTGGCGGCCTTACCCAGGCGCTCGAGCAGCTCGGAGCCCTCCTCCATAATGGTGAGGTCGGCCGAGAAATCGGTGTCGAACACGTACTCAAAGCCCACGCGGCGCAGCGCACAGGCCAGGCGCTCGACGGTGGCCTCATCGCGCGGAATGCCGAGCTCCTCGCCCCAGGCGCTACGCACGGCCGGCGCAATCTGCGCCAGCACGATCTTGTCGGGATCGGCGATGGCGTCGAACACGGTCTCGGTATCGTCACGCTCGCGCAGGGCGCCCGTCGGACAATGCGTGATGCACTGACCACACGCGACGCAATCGGTCTTGCCGATCGGCGCACGCCCGCGGGTGCCCACGGCGGTATGCGTGGCGCGGTTGGTCAGGTCCCAAATCCCTAAGCCCTGCACGCTCTCGCACACCTTGATGCAGCGCATGCATTTAATGCACTTGTCGTTATCGCGGATGATGGGGAAATCGAAGTCCCAGCCCTCGCGCGCCAGGTGCTGCTCGTACGGCAGATAGAAGATGCCCAGGTCGTTGGCGATGGTCTGCAGGTTGCAGTTACCACTGCGCACGCAGCTCGTACAGCGCGAGTCGTGTTGGGACAGTAGCAGCTGCACGTTGGTGCGACGCGCCTCGCGGGCCTTGGGGCTGTTGGTGTGGACCACCATGCCGTCGAGCACGTAGTTGTTGCAGGCGGCAACCAGCTGGTCGCAGCCCTCAACCTCGACCACGCACACGCGGCAGCCGCCGATCTCGTTTAGATCGCGCAGGTAGCACAGGGTGGGAATCTGGATACCGACCGACTTGGCCGCATCCAGGATCGTGGTGTGCTCGGGCACCACGACCTCGCAATTATCGATAGTGAGCTTGACCATATTGTGCGCTCCGTTTTCGGTGTTGTCGCTGACGGTGGTTTTGTTGGGCTCTACCATTCCAGGTTCCTCCCTCCGCGGAACGCACCAAAGCCAAAGTGGTCGCAACGCAGGCAGCGGCCTGCCTCCTGGCGAGCCTCCTCCTCGGTAAGGCCCTGCTCGACCAGATTCCAATCGTGAATACGCTCGCCGGCCTCGCGCTCACCCAGCTCGCAGCGGCCGCACTCATGCTTGCCTTTAAACTGGACGGTCGGCAGCTCGACCTCGAGCTTGATCTTGTGGTCGAAACCAAGGTAGCGGTCGATGTTTGCCGCAGCCACGCGGCCGGCATTGATGGCTCGGATGACGGTGGCGGGGCCGGTCTGGCAGTCGCCGCCGCTAAAGAGGCCATCGAAGTTGGGCACGGCGCCGTCCGAATCGGTGACGATGCAGCCCCACTTGCAGGCAATGCCCATCTTCTCAAACGGCTTGGAATCGATGTCCTGGCCAATGGCGACAAACACGCGCTCGCAGGGGATGACGCGCTCGGGCGTGGCGGCGGCACGCGGGGCCGGGCGCCCGCGGCGGGGCTCGCCGATAATCTGCGGCTGCACGCGCAGGCCGCTCACGCGACCGTCCTCGCCCATCTCGATGGCGAGCGGGGCCGTCAGCTCCAGCACCTCGCAGCCTTCGGCCTGGGCACCGGCGATCTCGGCGTCCTGGGCCGTCATATCGCAGATGCGACGGCGGTAGACGATGCTCACCTTTTCGGCACCGCAGCGCACGGCAGAGCGAGCCACGTCCATGGCCACGTTGCCGCCGCCGATGACGCACACGCGCTGACCGCTCAGGTCGGGCAGCTCGTCGTCACCGATGGCGCGCAGCATCTTGACGGCCGACTCCACGCCGGGTGCCTCTTCACCCGGAAGGCCGAGCTTCTTGTCGCTATGGGCACCGATGGCCAGGTAGGCGGCATCGAACTCGTCGCGCAGGCGAGCGAGCTCCTCGCCGTTCACGGAGTGGTCGAGCTCCACATCGATGCCGGCGCTCAAGATCCAGTCGGTCTCGGCCTGCAAGCGCTCGCGCGGCAGACGATAGCTGGGGATGCCGTAGCGCAGCATGCCGCCCAGGTGGTGGCGCTGCTCAAAGATGGTCACCTTATGGCCCATCACGGCCAGGTAGTAGGCGCAGGAAAGGCCGGCCGGGCCGCCGCCGATCACGGCGACGCGCTTACCGGTGTTGTCCACTACATGCGGCTTGTGGTCGTTGAGGTCACTGTGCTCAACGGCAAAACGCTTGAGGGCGAGGATGTTCATGGGGTCGTCGACCATGCCACGGCGGCAATGCATCTCGCAGGGATGCTCGCACACCAGGCCGCAAACGAGCGGCAGCGGGTTATTCTTGCGGATGACCTTGACGGCATCGGCATAGCGGCCGGCCTCGACGAGCGAAATGTAACCGGGAATGTCGACGTGCGCCGGACAGCCCGAGACACACGGGACGCGGGCCTCACGATCAAAGCCGCAGGAGTGCTCGCTAATGTGATGCTCAAAATCGTCACGGAAACCGCGGATAGCCGTAAGCGCCATGGCGCCGGCCTCGTAACCGATGGCGCAATCGCTCGAAAGATAGATGGTGCGGGCGGTGCGCTCGATCAGATTGAGCGTGGACTCGTCGGCGCGGCCCTCGAGCACATCGGCGAGCAGATCGCTCAGCGCGCTCAGGCCCACGCGGCAGGGCGTGCACTTGCCGCAGCTCTGGGTGGAGCACAGGTTGACGAGCGCTGCCGTAAACTCAACGGGACACGGGGCGAGCGAACTCACCGCCAGACGACGTCCGAGCGCATCGTGCAGGTCGTCCATGACGGCCTGAGCGTGGCTGCGTTCCATTACGTGCAGTCGAGCCATAAGATCCCCTCTCACATGGCAGCCCGGAGGCGAGGCCGGGCGAAATTGCTACACGCACAACACTGACCTAGAAAGTTGTGAGGTCTCCATACGGTTCGGCAGGCGGTATAAAATGTCACCCTCAGCGGTGAAATAGAACATTACCGCAGATAAATGCCATATTTGATAAAACGCGTTACCAAATTGCAATATTCAATGTGAAAAAGAGCGCCTTACTATTTTTCCTTTTTGATCCGTTTTCCTCCGTCCCCTTCGGATCACATGATCCCTTGGGAACGGAGGAAAACGGATCGTTTTTGGTGCAAAAGGGCCAGGTTTGTTTGCACCAATCTCACTTGCGCTAGATGAAGAGCTCGCATTCCTTCCGCGCGACGCAAACCTTGCTCAGCATCTGGGAAACAGCGGATAGTTTGTTGGAATCAAGCTTGCGAGCACCTCGCGGACATACGGCGATGCAGCGCATGCAGGAGATGCACGCCTCGCCAGCTGCTCGTTTGGGGTCACTCTTGTCGATAGCGCAAACGGGGCACGCCGCGGCGCATGCACCGCAGGAGACACAATCCCCTGTTGCCTCGGGTGCCATGCGGTGACCTCCGGCTTGTTTATAAGGACGATTGCCGGGAATAGAGGGCTCGGATGTATCCTCGGCCAACAGCTTTTGCTGAATTTGCTGCGCAAACTCTGCGAGCTGCGCCGCATCCTGCGCATCCGGACGACCGGCAGCAAACTGTCGCGCAATGGAATGTTCTGCAATGGCCGCAACTGCCGCGATCACCCGGAATCCCGCATGCTTCGCAACGTCCTCCAGCTCTACGAGCGTGTCCTCAAACGCGCGGTTTCCGTAGACGCACACCAGAACGGCCCGCGCTCCGTTGCCGTGAACCATGCCCAACCGGTCAGCCACCACAGCCGGGATTCTACCGGCATACGCCGGCACAGAGATTACGGCCACGTCGTCCTCAGTCATCGAGACAGCGCTGAAATCTAGCCCGCTATCGGTCAGATCGACGGTAACGGTATTCTTGTCCAGTGCCCCGGCCACAAGGCCAGACACCTTCTGCGTTCCACCCGTCGGACTAAACACAATTTCGAATACGCTCATCGAGACGCCCTCCCCCTACGTCTGGCAACGCGTCAAGCCGTTTTCACATCCAGCCAGAGTATACGGCACGTGGGATCCCCATTTTGGTGCATCAAGCACCCCAATGCACCAACCCTACGCTGTCTGCCTCTTCGTTTTGTATAAATTACGGTACAGATTGTATATATTTACGGGATACCGCCGTGTTCTCCCGAGGTACCCCATCCTGGCCCGTGCAAAAAACGGAGTATTCTGCAACGTGACCGCGTCAGCAATACCCCGAGCGGGCAAACCTTTAGGGCGCTGCGTCATTTTGGGTTCCGACATGGCGAGAATGACGCGCCCCTGCTCCGGAAAACGACGAAATCTGACTCAGAACGCTCGCTAGGGATATCCGAAAGCCACCGTTGGCGACGTCAAATCATATGCAGACAACTCGAACTGCAGAATACTCCAAAAAATGCACGGCGCACCCCATGGGACCCATTGCCGCATGGTAGGAAACAGGCCCACGGCATCCTCTAGACGCATTCCCGAGGAAATCACATTTGAACTAGCGATCGGATACGGCAAACAAAAAGGGCCCCGAGCGTAGTTGCTCGGGGCCCTTGGTTCACCTCGCTCTAGCGGGCGATGCGTGTGTTATTTGCGCTTGCCGCCGCCGTCACCGGGACGACGGGAGCTGCCGCCACGCTTGCCACCACGACTATTGCCATAGCTGCCACGGTTATCGCGACCGCCGGCACGGCCGCCACGGGAGCCGGCCTGGTTGCCGCCACGCCCGCCACGATAGCCGCCACGACGCTCCTCGCGGGTATCGTCGTAGTTGCGCCAGTCATCGCGACGATCGCGGCTGGCACGCGGGTCACGACGATCGCGCGACTCATTCGAACGACCAGCGCCGCCGCGGCCGCCATTGCCGCGAGCGCCCTCGCGACGCTCGCCGCCGCGACGCTCATCACGGCCACCGCGCTCGTCATCACGACCGGAACGACGGCGGTCGCCCGAACCGCGCTTGCCACCGCGCGAACCGCGGCCCTCGTCCTCGCGCTCGACACGACGACGGCCGCCACGGTCCTCGTCCTCACGACGACGGCGGTGTGCCTCGCCCTGGAACTGCTTGGCACGACGCTCGGCACGGTTGCCGCGCGCAGGCTGCTCAGCGGCACCAGCACCAGCGCGCTCCTCGGCAGCCACCTCGCGAGCCACGCTCTCCACGGCCTCGTCCACGCGAGCCTGAACGCCCTCGCGCACGCGGGTCTTGCCGCCGCGCTTAGGACGGCTCGGGCGCTCGCCGTCGCCGCGACGCTCGTCGCGACCGCGGTTGGAACGACCGGCCACATCGCCGTAGTCATCTCCGTTGCGCTTGCCGTCGCGACGTGCCTGCTCAAGCTTCTTCTTGCTCTTGGACTTGCCGCGCTTGGTCTTCTTCTTCACCTTAAAGGCGGCAGGATCGCGCTCGGGGTCAACGGCGGGCGGGTTGGGGCCCACGTGCAGGTCGCCGGCTTCGTAAATATCGGCCGTCTTGTCCATGAGCTTCTCGATCTCGTAGAACTCGTCCACGTCCTGCTCAGTCACAAACGTAATGGCCCAGCCCAGCTCGCCGGCGCGGCCCGTACGGCCAATGCGGTGGATATAGTCGGTCGGCTCGGCCGGCACGTCAAAGTTCACGACGTAGCGCACGTCGCTAATGTCGATGCCGCGGGCGAGAACATCGGTTGCCACCAGTACGTCGACGGTGCCGTCGCGAAAGGCAGAAAGCGCGCGCTCGCGCTGGGCCTGGCTGCGGTTGCCGTGAATCGCGGCGGCCTTGATGCCCTTGCGCTCCAGACGACGGCAGCAGCTGTCGGCGCGGTGCTTGGTGCGCATAAAGACGATAGTGCGCTCCGGGCCCTCCTTTTTGAGGAACTCGGGCAGCAGGTTGTTCTTGGCCTCGATGGACACCGGGAACACAAACTGGTCGACGGTGTCGGCGGTCGACGTGGCGGGCGCGATCTCCACGCGCGCCGGGTCGCTCACCAGGTCGGTGATCTCGCCCACGGCTTCCTCGTCGAGCGTCGCCGAGAACAGCAGCGTCTGGCGCTCGGCCGGCGTCTCGCGCACAATGCGGCGGACGGCAGGCAAAAAGCCCATGTCGAGCATACGGTCGGCCTCGTCGAGCACCAGCACCTTGACCTCGTCCAGATGGCAGGCACCCTGCTCGATCAGATCGACCAGACGACCCGGCGTGGCAACTAGGATATCGCAACCGTACTTGAGTGCCGCGGTCTGCGGCTTGTAGCTCACGCCGCCCACGACGGTCACGGCAACGTGGCCCGTGACGTCGGCGATTTTGCTTGCGACCTCGTCGATCTGCTGGGCAAGCTCGCGCGTGGGGGTGATGACGAGCATCACGGGGCCACGGCCGTTGCCCTCGGGCTTTTTAGCACCGCGACGGCGGTTGCGGCCGCCACGCTCGCGCACGGGTTTGGGAGGAGCGATGTGCTCCAGATTGTTCATAGTCGGCAGCAAAAAGGCGGCCGTCTTGCCGGTGCCGGTCTGGGCGGCGGCAAGCAAGTCGCGGCCCTCGAGCACCACGGGGATCGAGCCAGCCTGGACAGGCGTCGGCGCCGTGTAGCCCAGGTTCTCGATAGCACGAAGCATCTCGTCCGAAAGTCCCAGCTCGTCAAAGGCGGGCAGACTATCGGTAGCGGACTCGACGGCCTGGGCGGCATTTGCCTCATCGGCGGCATCGAAGGCAGCCTGGGTCATGGCCTCACGGGTCTCGTCCAGGATCTCGGCGTCCGTGACGTCGGATACAGAATTACGCATATGTTGTTGTTCCTTATCTGCACGCGCAATGGGCACGGCATGCGGCCGCGCGGGCGTGCTTTGTAGTGCGCTAATACATACAAAAACGGGTGCGCACAGAGAGGACGTTGCTCAGCACGCTGGCGATCGCTTTGGCAGCCCTATCACGCGCCGTCCAGACGCAGCAGCTCTAAGCGATGGAGCAGATTCGCCGCCGGTTAGTATACCCGTGCTTCGCATGCCCCCACGTAAACCACAGATGACGAGGCGGACGAGGTGGGCCCGGCTGATTGTCTCAATCTGTAACATCTACAGGGCAAATCTTCCTCTACGTGTTACAGATCGAGACAAACGGTCGACACAGTTCACAAACGTCTCAATCTGTAACAGTTACCGAGTAAAATCGGCCCTAATTGTTATAGATCAAGACAGAGGGGGATTTCCGTCAAGTCCAAACCAAATCTCTCAGTCTTCCTGCAATTTCGAACATGTGGCCTATAATGTTGCTTTGGTTACACTATTTATTGCGCAGCCATTTAATACGTCGCCCACCGGGGGCCATTAATTCCTATCGCCATATTGGCTTGGAAGCAATCAAAGGAGGTATCCGTGGCAGCAGAGACGCCTTGCTCGGTCCTCTATAACGATATTCGCTCGTTCGGCGGTCTTAAACATCTCGAGATCGCCCGAATGCTCATCAATGGAAACTCTTATCTCGGCAGTACCCTGCTCGAGAAATGCTCTTCCAACCGCTCGTATCTCACCCGTTACATCGTCCATCGCAAGCCTGACCAGTGCGCGCCCGCCATCTACAGCGACTTTACCGTCACCACGCTCAACCTTTCCGCGGCAATCTGCAACAAGCTCGGCGGCGGCGAGTCCGCCTATCGGGCAATCGCCGAGCACTATCGCGGTCCGGCCGCCAACGAAATGATGTCGGCTCTCGCTAGCTACAAGCTGGACAGCCGCCTATATGCAAATGCCCTCAATCGCATCGACAACTTTGACGGCAATGCCGTGCGCGAAAAGAGCACGCTCTTCCTGATGCTCTTTGTGGCAACGGGGGCGCTCGCCGATCCCGTTCAGGGCGTGGCCACCGTCGAGCGCTTTTGCGACAGCAAGACGGGCGAGCACTTTGGCACCACCGAAACTACCGTCGGACGTGGCTTTATGAGCAGCCTGGAGCAGCCGCGCACCGTCGCCCCCAACCTCGGTCTGCTCAGAACCCATGCCGACAACTGCGCCGACATGCAAATCCATCCCCTCACACGCGATCCGCACGGCACCGTGATTGGTTCTCTGCCCAAAACCTCGCCCAGCATCACCGATGTGGGCGCCGACGCATCGCGCGAGCATCTTCGTATTTGGCTCGAGGGTGAGCACTGGTACGCCCAGGGCCTTGGATCGACCAACGGCACGGTGCTCGAATCGGGCGCGCGCGACGGCGATATTGTGATTGAGCCGCCGCGCGACCAACGCGAGCCCGGCAAGATCTATCCCCCCGTGGAAATCGCCAACAGCGACAGACTTCATTTGGGTCTCTATACGACATTCCTTGTCATTGTGGACTAGCGCGGACGGCGATCGGAAGACGGTCGCCGTCCGTCTTTCGTCTTCTACCTTCTGCGTCGTAAACGACAATACTCAGCGGTATGCGTGGGCAGTGCGGCTATCATGGTTCTTTACCGATATCCGCACTGCTCACGTATACGCGCGGCAACCCATGCCAGACAAAGGAACGCCATGGATACTACCAATAGCGCCTATGGCGACAAACTCATCCGTCTTGACACGTTCGACACCGCCGTGGCGGTCGACCCCAGCGCCGAGGACGACGCCAAGCGTCGGTTTATGACGCTTATTCTCCAGACGGCCCACCGCAACAACGGCAACATCGGACACGTGCTGCGCGCGACCAACACGAGCGGCGAGGTCTTTGCCGTCAAGCTACTCAAGGACAACGCCATCCTTTCCGGCCAAGCCCCCGACCGCTCCGCCGAGCAATCGGCAGCGCACCTGGCCAGCACCGCCGCGCTGTTCGAGGAGTACCGTCATCTGTGTACCGTCTCGCACCTGCGCGGATTTCCGCGCGTCTATGGCTACGGATCGTGCGAGGATGACCCTCTCATCCTCATGGAGTGGGTCGAGGGCACCTCGCTCAAGCAGGCGCTGCCCCTGCTTCCGCACGACGCCTCGGGCGGGCTGACCACCCAGATGGTCGCCGCCGTCGGAAACGCCGTGCTTCGTGCGCTCTTGATGACCCAAGGCCTCGTGAATCCGGTCATCCATCGCGACCTGTCGCCTGCCAATATCATGTTCCGCACCACTAGCCGAACGCTCGAGCAGCAGATTGCTGATTGTTCCTTTGACCCCTGCCTCATCGACATGGGCTCCGCGACCATGGCTCTCGGCGACGACACGATCACCCGGCGCGCCGACATCTGGCGTTTTGCCACGCCCGCATACGCCGCGCCCGAGATGCTCACGCAGGATATCGAAGGCATCGCGGCCCTTCGCCGTTCGCCGGCAATCGACGTCTATGCGCTTTCGAGCATTCTGTACCAGCTCTACAGCGGTCGCAAACCGTTTGACTTTGAGTCGACGGACGCCGCTGCAACCGGCTCGTTCTATCTCGTAAAGACCAAGACCAAGCCGGCACCGCTCGAGCCGCGCTGCGAGGGCGATGAAGCGCTCGTCCAAATCATCATGAAGGGTCTCTCAGTCGAGCAGTGCGATCGTCCCACCGAGCAGCAGATGCTCGAGGTGCTCTCGGCATACCTCACCGATGCCGAATCCGAGGGCCGCGAAGGCACAGGAGACGAGGCCGCGATTGATATCGATTCTGGCACGCACCTTAAGGTCGACGTCGCCGGCGAGCGCGCACGAGAGATCCTGAATCAGGCCCGCCACGACGCCATGACCCGCCGCCGCTTTATTATCGGCGGCGCTATCGCAGCCGTTGCGGGGCTCAGTGTTATCGGGGCGGCAACCCATGGCTTTGGCATCCCCGACTACCTTGACGGCATCCGCGGTTCACTTGACGACTACACCTGGGATCAGCTGCAGGAGATTTCGCTCAAGATTAAGGCCGCCGAGACCCGTAGCGAGGCACGCGAGATTGCCAAGCGCTATCATCTGCTCGATGCCGATGGGCATATCCCCTATCCGTGTACCAAGCGTGTCACGCTCACCAACGGGCTGCAGGTTGGCGCGCAGCTTGTGGGCATCCGCCACGATGAGCTTCTGGACGGGACGGGCAAGGCCGGACTGACGTTTATGTTCGATGCGGGTATTGCCGAGCGCAACGCTGCGGCTGAACCGCCGAGCGCCGGCTGGGCAGATTGCGAGCTGCGGGAATGGCTCAACGGCGACGGCCTTAAGCTGCTGCCCAACGAGTTGCGCGCACTCATTAAAGGGGTCAAGAAGGTCTCGAACAATGTGGGCGCCGCCAACAGCGCATCGTGCCTGAGCGAGTTGCCCGCAACCCTTTGGCTGCCCGCCATGGTCGAGCTGTGCGGTACGCAACCGCCCGATTCGTTTGCCGAGGACTATCACTACCTGGCAGACATCTACAACGGCGAGGGCAAGGAGTATCAGCTCTTCCGCGAGCTCAAGGTGAGCCCGTATTCCACGAACGAGACGATGGTCCGCCAGTGGAAGGGCAAGGACACCTGTTGGTGGGAACGCACGGTGAGCCCCGACACATCGGAGAGCGAAGGCACGCTCTATATGAACCGCGTGGGGCACGACGGCGACGTCTTTACGTACGCAACGCCTGCGGAAAAGCCAAACAAGCTAACCTGTGTGATCCCCGGGTTCTGTATCTAGGCGGCGGGCGTCTTGCCGCAACGGGACCCCTCCCCGGCAATTGTCTCGATCTGTAACACTAGCTCGGCAGATACAGGTCTAGATGCTACAGAACGAGACGTTAAGTTGTGACTCGATGTAATGTCTAGATCTGTAACAGTTACTCGACAAAAACGGGTCTAGTTGTTACAGATTGAGATGATTGGTTGGGACGGTCCATCGGCCAACCATCCATCCTCATCTGTAACGAAATCTCATATATTATTTCTGTACTGAACACCCCCAGGGGGTATGGGTGTATAGTATCGGATGGTTAACATTTCCGACACTACGTCACAGAAAGGAGGAGCCATGGCTCAAGATAAGTTCGACGTGGGCGGCATGACATGCGCCGCCTGCCAGGCGCACGTGGACCGCGCCGTAAGCAAACTCGACGGCGTCCAAAGCGTCGCGGTCAACCTGCTCGCCGGTTCCATGATGGTCGACTACGACCCCGCGCAGGTCTCCCCCGACGATATCTGCACCGCCGTCGACCGTGCCGGCTACTCGGCCTCGCCCGTCGATGCGGGCACCGGTGCCGCCGGCTCAAACGGCGGCGCGCAAGCCAGCTCCCGCGCCGCCCATATGGAGTCGCCCACCAAAAAGCTGGAGGCCGCCGCCTCCGCCATGCGCACCCGCCTCATCATCTCGATCATCTTCCTCATCCCGCTGTTCTACATAGGCATGGGGCACATGCTCGGTTGGCCACTGCCCGGCGTCTTCACCGACCACACCCACAGCATGACGCTCGCGCTCACCGAGCTCGTCCTGCTCATCCCCATCGTCTATGTCAACGACGCGTACTTTATCAATGGGTTTAAATCGCTCGCGCACGGCGCGCCCACCATGGACGCTCTTATTGCCGTGGGCGCCACCGCCTCCATCGCCTGGTCGATCTACGCCATGTTCATCATGGCCGACCAATTAGCCGCGGGTCAGGTCCACGAAGCCATGATGACAGGCATGGACAATCTGTATTTTGAGAGCGCGGGCACGATCCTGTCGCTCGTCACCGTGGGCAAATACCTCGAGACGCGCAGCAAGTCCAAAACCGGCGGCGCCATCGAGGCGCTGATCGACCTGGCGCCCAAGACCGCGACCGTCGTGGCAGAGGACGGCAGCGAGACCACCCTCGACGTCGACAGCGTCCTTCCCGGCCAGGTCCTGCGCGTGCGCCCCGGCGAGTCCATCCCCGTCGATGGCGTGGTGCTCGAGGGCGCCTCGGCCGTGGACGAGAGTGCGCTCACCGGCGAGTCCATCCCCGTGGAAAAGACCGCCGGCGACACCGTTAACGCCGCCACCGTCAACCGCACCGGCTCGTTTACCTTCCGCGCCACACGCGTGGGCGCCGACACGTCGCTTGCCAAGATCATCCAGCTCGTCGAGGACGCCAATGCCACCAAGGCGCCCATCGCCCGCATGGCCGACAAGGTCGCCGGCGTATTCGTGCCCGTGGTGTTCGCGATCTCGGCCGTGGCCTTTGTGGTGTGGATGGCACTGACCGGCAGCGTGAACGAGGCGCTCACTTCTGCCGTGGCCGTGCTGGTGATCAGTTGTCCGTGCGCGCTCGGCCTGGCCACGCCCGTCGCCATTATGGTAGGCACCGGCAAGGGCGCCGAGATGGGCATTCTGTTTAAGAGCGCCGAGGCGCTGGAGAACCTGCGCAGCGTGGGCACCGTGGTGCTCGATAAGACGGGCACGGTCACCCGCGGCAAGCCTGCCGTAACCGATATCGTGGTAGCCACGTGCACTGACGGCTCGCCCGCCATGAGCGAAAAGGCGCTACTCAAGCTGGCCGCCGCGCTGGAGCGCTCGAGCGAGCACCCGCTGGCCGAGGCGATTATGGCCGAGTGCGAGGCGCGCGGAATCGTCGCGCGCATGGTCGAGGACTTTGCCGCCGTGCCCGGTCGAGGCGTTATGGCACGCGAGGGGCAAAACGCCATTGCAGCCGGCAACGCACGTCTGATGGACGAGCTGGACGCGAAGGTGCCCGCCGGCCTTGCCGAGCAGTTCGCTGCCGAAGGCAAGACACCGCTGTTCTTTGCCAAGAACAGCGAGCTTGTCGGTACCATCGCCGTGGCTGACGAGGTCAAGGAGACGAGCGCCGGGGCCATCGCCGCATTGCGCTCGCTTGGCGTCGACGTGCGCATGCTCACCGGCGACAACCGCGTGACGGCCGAGGCTATCGCCCGCCGCGTGGGCCTCAACCGTGCGCAGGTCATCGCCGACGTCCTCCCCGCCGACAAGGAGCGCCATGTGCGCGAGCTACAGGACGCG
Organism: Collinsella sp.; assembly: GCA_048245415.1. Classification (GTDB taxonomy): domain Bacteria; phylum Actinomycetota; class Coriobacteriia; order Coriobacteriales; family Coriobacteriaceae; genus Collinsella. Next base: position 100,105 of record DBFBAP010000020.1, read on the forward strand.
GGCGGCAAGGTCGCCATGGTGGGCGACGGCATCAACGACTCCCCCGCCTTGGCGCGCGCCGACGTGGGCCTTGCTATCGGCACCGGCGCCGACATCGCCAAGGAGGGGGCAGATGTGGTACTCATGCGCAGCGATCTCATGGACGTCGCCCGCGCCATCGAGCTTTCGCGCGCCACGATCCGCAACATCAAACAGGACTTGTTCTGGGCACTGTTCTACAACGGCATCGGCATTCCGCTCGCCGCGGGCGTGTTCTTCCCCCTCACCGGTTGGCAACTCTCGCCGATGTTTGGCGCCGCGGCGATGAGCCTGTCGAGCGTATGTGTCGTGTCCAATGCCCTGCGCCTGAAATCCTTTAAACCCAAAGTGGCAAAATAAGCTCACCATTAAGTCCATTTAGAACGGGTTTTCCAGGTGCCCGAGATTGACCTGAAAGAGGAGCGACGCGTACTTTGGTACGCGAGCGACGGCTTGAAGGTCAAGGTCGGGTGCCTGGGAAAGCCGACACAACAGAGAGGAATATCCATGCGTTACACAATCAAGACTTCCGGACTTATGTGCGGCCACTGCGACGCCACCGTCGAGACGGCGTTGCTCAACGTTGCCGGCGTGACCGACGCCGGCGCCGATCACGAGACCCAGACCGTCCAGGTGGAGTGTGCCGACACCGTGACCGCCGAGCAGCTCGCCGCCGCTGTCGAGGCTGCGGGCGAGAAGTTCCACGCCCTATCCGTGACCGCCGCGTAGCAGACGCCGCCTACTCAATCCTCAGAAGTTGCGGTGAAATACGGACTGTTAAGCCGCCCTAGGCCTTTAAACAGTCCGTATTTCACCGCAACTGACGGGGGCATCCGGAAGATCGACCAGAAACGAGGACCCGCCATGATGGCAGACCATAAATCGGTGACCCGTATGCTCAAGACGGCACGCGGACAGATCGACGGCATCTTGCGGATGGTCGAGGAGGACCGTTACTGCGTCGATATTTCCACGCAGCTCATGGCAACGCAGGCGCTCATCGCCCGCATCAACGCCGACGTGCTCAAGGCGCATATCGAGGGCTGTGTGACTTCGGCGATCGAATCGGGCGACGAAGACCTCAAAGCCGCCAAGCTCGCCGAGATCGAACGCGTCGTCGACAAGCTCTCCAAGTAATTGGGGCATTGGGGACAGGTACGTTTGCACCACATTGGTACAGATTAACCTGTCCCCCTTGCTCTAAATCGGGTATAAAGGCGTGCGGCATATCGAATGAAAGGCAATTTGCATGAATGACTTTATGAAGGGTCGCAATGGTGCCGATGAACTCACCATCGTGATGGGTTTTGCCGGCATCGTCATCGCGATGATCGGATCGATAGCCCGCATCCAGTGGCTCAGCTGGATTGCCATCGCCGTAATCGTGATTGGCGTGCTGCGCGGCCTGTCCAAAAATATCGACGCACGTCACAAGGAGAACGAGGCCTTTGTCGCCGCGACTGCAAACGTACCCGGCTTGGGCAAGTTTGTAGCTAGCTTGGGCGGCGGAGCTGCAGCGGCCAACGCCTCGCGCGCAGCCGGTACTAGCAAGGAAGACTTTGAACGTGCCAAGCGCACAGCCAAGAAGATGTGGAAGGGCCGCAAGACCACGGCCTATCTTAAGTGCCCCAACTGCGGCCAGATGCTCTCCGTTCCCAAGGGCAAAGGCAAGATCCGCGTCACCTGCCCCAAGTGCCATGCCAAGATGGAGACGCGCTCATAGCTGCCATACTATGGGACAAATAAAAGCCGAGGCCTCGCACTGGGACCTCGGCTTTTTCTGATTATGACAAAAGGATTGTCCCTTTGTCGCATCGCCATATCGCGCGCTTACGCCACGTCATCGCGGGCAAGCTCCTCGGCCAACGCCTCGGCAGGCATGGCCATAATCGCGTCGAGCTCGGCGTCCACCTCGGGAATACGCTTCACCTTGAGCTTGCGCACCAGATCACCGCGACACATCACGTGCGTCGGATCACGCAGTGCGCACAGGTCATCGAGCGGGTTCTCGCGCGTCACCAGAATATCGGCGGCCTTGCCGCACTCGATTGTGCCGGTCTCGCCGCCCAGCCCCAGCAGCTCGGCATTGACCTGCGTGGCCGTATGCAGCGCGAAAGCGTTGCCCACGCCGACATACTTGGCAAAATAGGCCACCTCACGCCACATGTCGTACTGCGTCACGAACGGGCAGCTCGAGTCCGTGCCAAGGCCCACCTTAACGCCAGCTTCCAGTGCGGCACGGGCGCTCTCGATGATGCCCGAGCACACGATGTCACCGTTCTTCTTTTGTGTATCGGTCGAATGGGTCTTTTCCGGGTCGAGCAATACAAACGGCAGCGCCGGGCTGATAGTGCAGGTAACGCTGGGCGCACGCCCCTCGAGCTGCGTGCCCGCGGCGCCGCGGTACAGTTCCAAGATCTCGGGAGTCATCGGGGCACCGTGCTCGATCGTATCGACGCCGGCCTCAAGCGCGGCCTTCACGCCTTCGGTGCTCTCGACATGAGCCATAACCGGCAGGCCCACCTCGTGCGCCGCCTTGCACGCCGCCGCGGCAACCTCGACCGGCATACGCAGCACACCCGGCTCGCCCACCTCGGTAGCGTCGAACACGCCGCCCGTCACGAACAGCTTGATGACGTCGGCACCGCGCGCATACAGGTCGCGCACCTGTTCGGCTGCCTCGGCGGGACTGTTGGCCACCTGGGCGAACAAACCCGCACCATGGCCGCCCGGCACCGTGACACCCGTTCCCGGCGCCACCAGGCGAGGACCTTGATACTTGCCGGCATCGATAGCATCGCGCACGGCAAGATCGGCAAACAGCGGGTCGCCCGCGCCGCGCACCGTTGGTCACGCCGCTTGCCAGCTGCTGCTGAGCGCTGCCCTTGAGGATATGGCGCACGATGGCGCGCCCCACGGGATTATCGAGCTTCTTCATCAGCGCGCCCGCATCGCCCGCCGAAACCGGTTTGCCCGAACCGCACAGATGCACATGCATATTGATGAGGCCCGGCATGAAATACGCCCCTGCCAGGTCGATGACCTCGGCGCCCGCCGGCGCCTGCGCCACAGCACTCGGCCCCATCCATGTGATGACACCGCGCTCAACGGCCACGGCCATATCGGGCTGCGGCTCCATATGCTCCGAGCCATCCAAGACGGTCGCATTGATAAACAACGTGGGACGATCGGCAGACGCCATATCGAGCTCCTCCCTCACGATTAACATGAACATTTGTCCATTATCACCTAATGCAGCGACCTAAAGTCGAGCATATCGGTTAACGGAGGGAAGAGGGGATGTGGGGGACGGAATACGTTGCAGCCCCACCCCAGCAACATCAGGGGAATGTCTCGATCTGTAACAGGTACAGGGTTATTGGGCCCCTTGATGTTACAGATCGAGACATTCGGTCGACGTTTCACCGGTTTGTCTCGATCTGTAACAATTACGAACTCAAACAACTTCTAAACGTTACAGATCGAGACAAAACCTCTCAGCGCCCATACCACTGGCGTCTCCACTCCTCAGCCAATTCAGCCTGCCGAGGAATACCCGCCAACCTCATTTTCTCGACCAGCTTCCCCGGGTCTTTGAGTTCGTTAAACGTAAACCGAAGCACCTTATGCCCGAGCATTGTCAGATGAGATTCCCGCTGACGCTCTGCCACGAATGGGTCGACCGACTCCCGGCCCTCACCGTTCTGCAAGGTGTACTTCCCCTTTCCGTCGAGCTCGCCGATGACACACGTCCCGTCCTCGAGCCGCCAAAAATAGTCGACGCGAAACACCTGGCTCGGATCGAGCGGGTCGCGAAACTCCGCCTGCAGCTCCGGAACCGGAAAGCCGTACGCAATAAAGAACGCTCGGAACCGAGACTCGCCGCCGTTTTCGGACAGCCCGTCCGCATACGACGCAATCGCCTGTGCCCTGCGATACCCTCGCCTGCCCTCGCAATCGGCGCGGAGGCGCTCGCACAAATCCCCACGTGATACGCCCTTCGCCCGCAATGCAGAATCGGCGATCGCCAGACCATACGAAAACGGCGCACGCAGCAGACAATCCTCCACCGTGCGCCAAAACGACGTCACCCGCACGCCGTCGACGCGCTCAAGCGCTCCCGCCATCTGAGGACGCAACAACCTGCACCCGCTGCTCAACGTCACCGAACAACCCGTCTTAACAAGAAAACGCGGCCCGAGCAGATCATTCGGCACCTCCAGGCCCCACAAAAGTGCCGCGTCATAACCCCAAAACGCCCAATCGGGATGAAATTCCGCAAGCCCTTTGATAGTCCTCAGCGCTCGCTCCGCCGGCGTCAATGCATCCCAATCATGCTGAAAACAGAACAGGTACGGCTCGGGCTCCGCGATATCGTCGGTTCCAACATGGCGTCGCAGCCACATGAGCTCGGTATTGTCATGCGTTGCGAGCAGCGCACCTTGCTTGGCCGTCTCCGTGAGCCGCGCGAGCATCCTATTCCGCGCCAACGTGTTGCGAGTCGCATGTTTGTGTTTGAGAACGGTATTAGACACTTTCATCACCACCACGTCAGACAAATGGACCATCGTCACCGTTGCCTCCGCTGGCAAATGTCTTGATCTGTAACAGGAAGACAGTCTTTAAGCCTCTAGTTGTTACAGAACAAGATCTTTCGGCAGCCGCCAACCTTCCGTCTCAATCTGCAACAGTTACGGGCCCAAACAGCCGCCAAACGTTACAGATTGAGACAAAGTCAGGGCTGTAGGGCGGCACCAGTCACATCCCCTACTCCCATTCTTGTTCGTAGATGTTGAGGGACTTCACGTACCGCCCCTGGGCGCCCATGATGTCGCGGACCAGGCGCAAAAAGAAGCTGACGCACGAGGTGTCAAAGCCGTCCTGCAGATCCTCGGGATGCACCGCACCCGGTCCATCGACCGCCGTGTCACTCAGGCGCGCGATGTCATACAGATAGAGCTGTCCCGCCGTCAGCCAGACATCGTCGACGCAGGCGAGGCGCACCGCGATCGCGCCGTCGCTCCAATGCTCCTTTTTCACGATATGCGGGTCGTAGACATCAAAGCGAAGGTCGGCGCGCGTATCCTTCAGCGCAACCATGCCGTTCGCAGGATCCTTGTCCAAAATGCCAAAGCGCGAGAAATACTGTGTGTCGCGCACCTGCTCGAGCCGCTTAAGCGAGGCAGGCGAAAGCGATGCCGGCGGCTCATCAACATACAGCTCGAGCAGCGTCTTGCCATGGCGATAGGGGCGCTCGAAGAGCAGCCAATCGGTAAACGCCATGTTGTAGGCCATGATTTCGTTTTGGGAAGGCTCGGTGCGATAGCTGAGCCACGGGTCGACAATAATCTCAAACTGCTCGCGCGCCGGCTCCAAAAACTGAAACTTCCGCAGCATCCAAAAATGGGCCATGTCGGCAATATCGTTGCCGACGGCTTCGGCCAGATGAGCTCGGTCTAAAACGTGGTCAGTCACGGCATCCTCCTCAAACTGATGAACCTCAATTTGAGCTTACGGGGAGGGTGGGCAGCCACTGTCAGCACGGACAAAATAGGCCTCCGGCTGCAAACCAACTGCTGACCAAACACTTGACGGGATGCTTGACCGAAAATGCGCACCGCAACAAAACCGCAGATAAACATAGACGGCCAACCCGCCCTTTTGAGCCAAGCGCCCCCGGCCACCACAGAAACAGCAGAGCACCACAGCTCAAGAAGACGCCGAATGGACACTCGCGCGTCGACAAACGAACAAATCGGTCGCAAACCCGCAAGGAGTGTCCCCGAATGCCGGCACATAAGGAACGTCCCCAGCTGCCGGCACTTGGGGACGTTCCTTTTGGGCCGGCCGTTGGGGACAGCCCTTGACGATTCAGCTGTGGACAGCCGCCTTACAGCTCCAGCGCCTCGGCGACTTCGGCAGCGCAGGCCAGGGCGTCGGCCATGGCGCTCACCACGAGCGAGCTGCCGTTGCGAGCGTCACCGGCAACATACACCGGCGCGGCATCCGCGGCGACGCCCTCGCCACGCGCCGCAAGATGCGAGCCCTCGGCGGCCATCACAGGCAGCGGACGACCAGCGGTGGCAACGGGCACGCCAACGGCGTCGAACACACTGTGCTCCGGGCCCGTGAAGCCGCAGGCGATGAGCACCAGCTGCGTCGGCACCTCGTGCTCGGAGCCCGCGATGCGCTCGGGCTTTCCCGCCGACCAGTCCAGATCGACCACGCGCAGGCCCGCGGCAGCGCCCTTCTTATCCAGCAGCACCTCGAGCGTATCCACGCCCCAAGCGCGCATCTCGCCGCCCATGGCAGCGATGGCCTCCTGCTGGCCGTAATCGGTCTTCTTCACGTTGGGCCACTGCGGCCAGGGGTTGCTCGCCGCGCGCGCATCAGGCGCCGCCGGCAAGAACTCAAACTGGCGCACGCTGCGCGCACCCTGACGTACCGCGGTGCCCACGCAGTCGTTACCGGTATCGCCGCCGCCAATGACCACGACGTCCAGGCCGCATGCATCGACGACAGGCTCGCCGCCATCGAGTATCGAGACGGTCGAGGCCGTCAGGTAGTCCACGGCATACACCACGCCGGGTGCGTCAATATTCTCAGCAGCCAGTCCACGCGGGGCGCGAGCACCGGCAGCCACCACGACGGCGTCAAAGCCATTGAGCTTGGCCGCCACCGCAGGGTTCGTAACGTCAGCGCCCAGCTCAAAGACGATACCCAGCTCGCGCATAAGTGCCACGCGACGCTCGACAACGGACTTCTCGAGCTTCATGTTGGGAATGCCGTACATGAGCAGGCCGCCCGGGCGGTCATCACGCTCAAATACCGTCACACAGGCACCGCGACGTGCAAGCTCCCATGCTGCCACCAGACCAGCAGGACCGGAGCCCACCACGGCAACCGTGGGTGCGCCCTCCCCCGCCGGCTCAAAGCGGCGCGGACCGCCATTTGCCCACTCATGGTCGCTGATCGCGCGCTCGTTGTCGTGAATCGTCGTGGGCTGACCGTCGACCGAGCCCAGGTTGCACGCGGCCTCGCACAGCGCCGGGCACACACGGCTCGTAAACTCGGGCATAGGCGAGGTGAGTGACAGACGCTCGGCAGCCTCGTCCCAGCGGCCGCGATACACTAGCTCGTTCCACTCGGGAATCAGATTGTGCAGTGGGCAGCCACTCGGACGCGCCTTGCCAAAGCTCGCGCCCATTTGGCAAAACGCCACACCGCACATCATGCAGCGGCTCGCCTGGGCACGGCGCGCATCGTCGTCGAGCTCCACGTACAGCGGATCGAAATCGCGGCTGCGCTCCTCCACGGGGCGCAGCTCGTGGGTCACGCGATCGATATCAAGAAAAGCACCGGGCTTACCCATGGCACTTACGCCTCCTTCTTGGTCGAAGCAACAGAGCTGGCGGCGGCGGGCACAGCGCCAGCGACACCACCCGCCACATCAAAGCGAGCGACATCAGCGGCGTCGGCGCGACCGGTCACAATGTCAAACGCCAGCTCCTCGGCCTGCGCATGCGTCTTGCCGACGGCCTCGGCGGCGGCGACAATCGCCAGCACGCGCTCGTACTCGGTCGGAATGACCTTCACAAAGTGCTTGCTCATCGTCTCAAAGCTGTAGAGCAGCTTAATGCCGCGCGGGCTCTGCGTCGCGTCCACGTGCTCCTGGATGAGCTCGCGAATCTGTGCCAGCTCACCGGCCGTCGGGGCCTTGAGCTCAACGCTCTCGTGGTTCACACGGGCATCGAGGGTGCCGTACTGGTCAAAGACGTAAGCCACGCCGCCCGTCATGCCGGCGGCGAAGTTCTGCCCGACCTCGCCCAGGATGAGCGCCAGACCTCCCGTCATGTACTCGCAGCCATGGTTGCCGCAGCCCTCGACCACCACCGTGGCACCGGAGTTGCGTACGCCAAAGCGCTGGCCGGCCAGGCCGTTAATGAAGCCGCGGCCACTCGTAGCGCCAAAGAACGCAACGTTGCCCACGATGATGTTCTCGTCGAACTTGTAGGTCGCATGCGGGTTGGGGCGCACCGACACCTCGCCGCCCGAAAGGCCCTTGCCAAAGTAGTCGTTGGCGTCGCCGCACACGTTGAGCGTAATGCCGCGCGGCAGGAAGGCGCCAAAGCTCTGACCGGCCGAACCATCGCAATCGATGGTGATGGAGCCGGCGGGCAGGCCCTCGGGATGCGCCTTGGTCACCGCGTTGCCCAAGATGGTGCCCACGCAGCGGTTGACGTTGGCGATATCGGCGCGGAAGCGAATCGGACGCAGGTGCGCACGGGCATCGGCCGTATAGGGCACAAACAACGTGGAGTCGAGCGTCTTTTCGAGCTCGCTGTCCGCAGCCATCTGCGGCAGGAAGTGACGACCGTCGGCACCCGGGATGTGGGCACCGAACTCGCAGGTCGCGCTCGCCAGCACGGGCGACAGATCGAGCAGGTTGGCCTTGCGGTTGCCCGGGACCTCAATCTGGCGCAAGCACTCGGGATGGCCGACCATCTCGTCGACGGTGCGGAAGCCCAGGCTCGCCATGACCTCGCGCAGCTGCTCGGCAACAAAGAGCATAAAGTGCTCGACGTGCTCGGGCTTGCCGCGGAAGCCGCGACGCAGGCGACAGTTTTGCGTGGCGATGCCGGCCGGGCAGGTATCCTGCTGGCAGTCGCGCTGCATAAGGCAGCCCATGGAGATGAGCGGCATGGTCGCAAAGCCAAACTCCTCGGCACCCAGCAGGCAGGCGACGGCGACATCGGTGCCGTCCATGAGCTTGCCGTCGGCTTCGAGCACCACGCGTGAGCGCAGGCCGTTTTGCAGCAGCGTCTGCTGGGCCTCGGCAAGGCCAAGCTCCAGCGGCAGACCGGCGTGCCAGATCGAATCGCGCGCCGCAGCACCGGAGCCGCCGTTGTGGCCGCTGATCAAGATCTTGTCGGCGGCACCCTTGGCCACACCGGTGGCGATGGTGCCGACGCCGGCCTCGCTGACCAGCTTGACCGACACGCGTGCGCCGGGGTTGGCGTTCTTAAGATCGAAGATAAGCTCCGCCAGGTCCTCGATGGAGTAGATGTCGTGGTGCGGCGGAGGCGAGATCAGGCCGATGCCGGGCGTGGACTGACGGACCTCGGCGATCCAGGGGTAGACCTTCTTGCCGGGCAGGTGGCCGCCCTCGCCGGGCTTGGCGCCCTGGGCCATCTTGATCTGAATCTCAAAGGCGCTGCACAGGTAGCGGCTCGTCACGCCAAAGCGCGCGCTTGCCACCTGCTTGATGGCGGAATTCTTGGAGTCACCGTTAGCCAGCGGGGTCTCACGGCGCGGATCCTCGCCGCCCTCGCCCGAGTTGGAACGGCCGTGCAGGCGGTTCATGGCGATGGCCATGCACTCGTGTGCTTCCTTGCTGATGGAACCGTACGACATGGCGCCGGTGTTAAAGCGGCGAACGATGTTGAGCGCGGGCTCGACCTCGTCGAGTGCCACCGGGGTGCGGCCGCCGGCATCAAAGTCCAGCAGGTCGCGCAGGCGCACGGCACGGCCGGTGCGGTGCAGGCGGGCGCTGTACTCCTTAAAGGTGTCGTAGCTGTCCTCACGGCAGGCGGTCCGCAGCAAGTAGACAGTCTGCGGATCGATGAGGTGATCCTCGCCGCCGAGCGGGCGCCACTTGGTCAGACCCAACGTGGGCAGCTGATCGGGAGCCGGGCTCTTAAGGATAGCGAGCGCGGCGTCGTAGCGCTCATTCTGCTCGCGCTCGACGTCCTCGACACCCATACCGCCCACACGGCTCACCGTGCCGGCGAAGTACGCGTTGACAAACTCCGGCGTAAAGCCCACGGCCTCGAAGATCTGCGCGGAGTGGTAGCTCTGCACCGTGGAGATGCCCATCTTGGACATGATGGAGACGATGCCGGCGGTCGCAGCCTTGTTGTAGTTGGCGATGCCCTGCTCGGCCGTCACGTCCAGGTCGCCGCGTGCCGCCAGATCGCGGATGCACGCATGTGCGTTGTACGGATAGATGCCGCTCGCGGAGTAGCCCACCAGTGCCGCAAAGTCGTGCGGAGACACGGCGTCGCCGCACTCCACCACGATGTCGGCAAAGGTACGCACGCCGGCGCGGATCAGGTGGTTGTGCACGCAGCCCACGGCGAGCAGCGACGGCACGGGCACCTCACCCGCAGCGGCGCGATCGCTCAACACCACGATGTTCACGCCGTCGCGGACCGCAGCCTCAACATCCTCTGCAAGCTGCTTGAGCGCAGCCTGCAGCGCGCCCTCGCCGGCGTCGCGGCGGTACACGGCACGGAAACGGCGGGTCTTAAAGCCCACGCGGTCGATGGCGCAGATACGCTCGAACTCCTCCTCGCTCAGCAGCGGACGCTCCAAGCGCACCAGCTGGCAGGCCGTGCGGGAATCCTCGAGCAGATTGCCGTGGTTGCCCAGGTAGAGCGTGGTCGAGGTGACCATATGCTCGCGCAGGGCATCGATCGGCGGGTTCGTGACCTGGGCGAACAGCTGATAGAAGTAGTCGAAGAACGAGCGCGTCTTCTTGGACAGGCAGGCCAGCGGCGCATCGATACCCATCGAGGCGAGCGGCGCCTTGCCCTGCTGGGCCATGGGACGCACGACTTCGTCAACATCATCCCAGTGATACCCGAGCTTGGCCATGCGCACGGCGGCGGGCACCTCGGTATCCTCGGCGGGCGTGGGCGCGACGGGCTTGTCGAGCGCGTCGACGGTCAGCGTCTCCTCGGCGATCCAGTCGCGATAGGGCTTTTCCTTGGCGTAACGGGCGCGCAGCTCGTCGTTGTAGATGACGCGGCCGCGGGCAAAGTCGACCTCGAGCATCTGGCCCGGTCCCAGGCAGCCGCTCGTCAGGATGTTCTCGGGGCTCACCTCGATGGTGCCCACCTCGCTTGCCAGCATAAAGCGGCCGTCACGCGTCACGTAGTAGCGAGCCGGACGCAGGCCGTTACGGTCGAGGGCGGCACCCAGGGTACGGCCGTCGGTAAAGGCGATAGCGGCAGGACCGTCCCACGGCTCCATGAGCATGGACTGGTAAGCGTCGTAGGCGCGGCGCTCCTCACTCAGGCTGTCGTTGTGGTCCCACGGCTCGGGCAGCAACATGGACGCGGCACGCGTGAGCGGGCGACCGTTCATGACCAAGAATTCGAGCACGTTGTCCAGAATCGCGGAGTCGGAACCCTCGCGGTTAATGATGGGCATCACGCGCTCAAGATCGTGCTGCAGCACGGGGCTGTACAGGTTGGGTTCGCGGGCGCGAATCCAGTTGACGTTGCCCTTGAGGGTGTTGATCTCGCCGTTGTGGATGATAAAGCGGTTGGGGTGCGCGCGCTCCCAACTGGGCGTGGTGTTGGTGGAGTAGCGCGAGTGGACGAGCGCCACGGCCGTCTTGACGGCGGCGTCGTTGAGATCGATGAAGAAGCGGCGCATCTGCGTGGCGACCAGCATGCCCTTGTACACGATGGTGCGCGAACTCATGGAGCACACATAGAAGATCTTGTCGCGCAGGGCGAACTCGGCGTCGGCCTTCTTTTCGATGGTGCGGCGGCACACGTACAGACGGCGCTCGAAGGCGTCGCCGGCGGGCGTATCGTCCGGACGGCCCAGGAAAGCCTGCAGGATAGTAGGCATGCAGGCGCGGGCCGTCTCACCCAGGTCGTGCGGGTCGACGGGCACCTCGCGCCAAAAGAGCAGCGGCACGCCGGCCTCGGCGCAGCCCTCCTCAAACACGCGACGGGCATCCTCTACGCCCTTGTCGTCCTGCGGGAAGAACAGCATGGCCACGCCATAGTCGCCCTCTGCCGGCAGAATCTGGCCGCACTTTTGAGCCTCTTTACGGAAAAAGTGATGCGGAACCTGGAACAGGATGCCAGCGCCGTCGCCGGTGTTCTTCTCGAGTCCCGTGCCGCCGCGGTGCTCCAAGTTGACCAGAATGGACAGTGCATCGTCCAGAATCTGGTGATGGCGCTCACCGTTGATATCGGCGAGCGCGCCGATGCCACATGCATCGTGGTCGAATTCGGGGCGATAAAGGCCCCGCTGCTGAGCGAAATCTGCCTGCATCGCGATCCTCCCCTAGATATTTAGACAGTCAGTTGAATAGGGATACTAGGAGCATCGCCGGCCCGTTGTGTTTCCCACCCGTTTCGAAACAATCGCGTAACGCGCGCCTTACGAGTGGACACCGCCGACCTCAAGGACGACGACAAGGGCCCCAAGTTCGGCCCGTATGCTCACCGCTTCAAACATCTCAATCTGTAACAGTAAGACCCAATTTCGACGACTAACTGTTACAGATTGAGATGTTTTCGAGAGACGGTTCCGAATGTCTCAATCTGTAACACGAAGGGCCAGTTTTTGCAGCTAACTGTTACAGATCGAGTTTTTCCATAGGACCATTTCTTCCTGTCTTGATCTGTAACACCTAGACCCAATTTCCATCCCTAGTTGTTACAGATCAAGACATTTCGGCAATCCCCCTTCACCGTCCCATTCAAATACAACAATTTTGTTAGTCTTGGTTAACTTTTGAGCCTAAAACGGGTATCCTTTGCGGCGTCAAGCAAACGGCACACAGGAGCGCACCATGCTCAACCATCTCAAACAACACTTTGGCTCCAGACGCACCGGTGGTCACGGAGGCCTAGACATTGCGCGGCACATCGGCCCCGGGCTTCTCGTGACCGTCGGCTTTATCGATCCGGGCAACTGGGCCTCCAACATGGCCGCCGGCTCGCAGTTTGGCTACGCGCTGCTGTGGATCGTCACGCTGTCCACGATCATGCTCATCGTGCTGCAGCACAACGCGGCGCACTTGGGCATCGCCACGGGCGCCTGCCTTGCCGAGGCCACGACCCGCTTTCTCCCCCGCTTCGTTGGGCGCACGGTGCTCGCCAGTGCCTACCTCGCGACCATCGCCACCGCCATGGCCGAGATCCTGGGCGGCGCGATTGCGCTCCAGATGCTCTTTGGACTGCCCGTGCGTGCCGGCTGCATCATCGTGGCAGCAGTATCGATGGCGATGCTCATGACGAGCTCCTACAAGCGTGCCGAGCGCTGGATTATCGCCTTCGTAAGCGTGGTAGGACTCTCGTTTTTGGCCGAGCTCGCGCTGGTCAAGGTCGACTGGCCGCAAGCCGCCATAAGCTGGATCACGCCCAGTATGCCCACTGGCTCGGCCGCGATTATCGTTAGTGTCCTGGGTGCGGTCGTTATGCCCCATAACCTCTTTCTACACTCCGAGGTCATCCAATCCATGCACTTCGAAGGCCAAGGCGAGCAAGTTATCGAAGAACGTCTGCGCTACGAGCTCTTCGACACGCTCTTTTCGATGGGCGTGGGCTGGGCAATCAACTCGGCCATGGTCGTCCTGGCCGCAACGACCTTCTTTGCGCACGGCATGGTCGTAGACGACCTCGCCGTCGCAGCGGCCACGCTCTCCCCCATCTTGGGCCCGGCAAGCTCGACCATCTTTGCGGTGGCGCTGCTGTTTGCGGGCCTCTCGAGTAGTGTGACGGCAGGCATGGCGGCAGGCACCATCACCGCGGGCATGTTCGACGAGGAATACGACATCCACGACCGACATTCCTCGATCGGGGTGGCGGCCTGTTTCGCCGGCGCAGTGGCGGCGTGTCTGGTCGTCCCAAATCCTTTTGAAGGTCTCATCTGGAGTCAGGCACTGCTGTCGCTTCAGCTGCCGATTACGGTCTTTGTGCTCATGCGACTCACCAGTTCGCCCCGCGTTATGGGCAAATACGCCAACTCGCGCCCGCTCAACGCGCTGCTCGTAGGGATCGGCGTCATCGTGACGATTCTCGATGTCGTGTTGTTGACAGGGATGTAATGGGACGGGGCACCTACCCAGGCAAACGTCTCGATCTGTAACATCTAGACCCGCTTTTGATGTCTAGATGTTACAGATCGAGATCATTCCGAGGGATAGCTCCGTTTGTCTCAATCTGTAACACGTAGACCCCGTTTTCACTGTTAGATGTTACAGATTAAGACAAACGGTCGGCCGGACTCACAACAGACTGGATCGGCTAACAGCAGCCGTGATCCCTTGAGGACGGAGGAAAAGGGCCCCGGCCGGATATCCGACCGGGGCCCTTGGACAGAGCTATGTTCGGCTTTCGCCGTGTGCCTGCGAGTTACTCCTCGACGAGCTCAAACTGATCGGGGCCGACGCCGCAGACCGGACATACGTAATCCTCGGGCAGCTCGGGCGTGTCGACCTCAACCTCGTAACCGCAAACGGTGCACACGAACTTATACGTCTTCTTCTCCTCAGCCATGATGTTCTCCTCTCGAACGTGACTGCTGGTGTACTTGCTTATTAGTATATATTCTCAATAATATAATGCAAGTATTTTTAGAACATTTCTAGCCTTGATACGACGAAGCCTTGGGCGGCGTCTTGCCCTTTAACACCTTGTGGTAGTAGTCATAGGTCAGCGGGGCCTCGCCGCTCAAGCGCTCGGTGTCCTCCACCTCGCCGATAAAGAGCAGGTGCGTGCCCACATCCACGGTATCAATCAGACGGCAGCTGAACAGCGCCGCCGCGTGCTCGGGCACATAGGGCATGCCCAGAGTGGTCTCGTGAGTCTCGTACTTGGCAAACTTGTCGTAATCGCTGCTGGTGCGGAAGCCAAAGTTGCCAATGTAGAGCATATCGGCCGTCTGATCGATCACGGTCAGCGCAAAGGCCTTAGCCGATGCGATTACGCCGGACGTGACATTTTCCTTGTTCACGGCAATCGAGATGCGCGGCGGGGCGGATGTCACCTGCACTGCTGTGTTGATAACGCAGCCGGCACGCAGCCCGTCCGCCGCGGCGCTCACCACGTACAGGCCACTCGGCATGGTAAAGAACGCAGTTTTGTCCATAACGATCACTCCCCTAGCTCGGGTTGGAACCTCATGGATGTATGTACCCACAAAAAAGGCGGCACCCATAACGGACGCCGCCTTTGAGACATATGTGTCAGAACAGTAAGAAAGATGAGACGTCCGCAGTTGCGGTGAAATAGGGACTGAATAGCCCCTCAAACAGGCAAAACAGTCCGTATTCCACCGCAACTTATACAGAGTGCCTAGCGGTTGCGTTCCTTGAGCGCACGATCGATTTCGCGCTGAACGTCGCGCTTGGCCATGTCCTCGCGCTTGTCGTAGAGCTTCTTGCCGCGACCCAGACCCAGCAGCAGCTTTACGCGGCCGTCGGTATTAAAGTAGAGTTCCAACGGAACCAGCGCATAACCACGGTTGCGAAGTTTGCCGTCAAGAAAGTCAATCTCCTTGCGGTGCAGCAGCAGACGACGCCGACGGTCGGGATCGCGATTCCACACGCCTCCATGGCTATAAGGGTGGATATGCAGGCCGACGAGCCAGCACTCCCCGCCGCGAATCAGCGCGAAGGTATCGGTGATCTGGCAGGCGCGCTCGCGAATCGACTTGACCTCGGTGCCGCTCAGTTCAATGCCGCACTCAAACGTCTCATCGATAAAGTACTCGTGATGTGCCGAGCGATTCTTGGAAATGAGCTTGCACTCGCGCTTACTGGGCATCGCCGGCCTCCTTGGCGCCATCGGAACCCTTGCCCGTAGCTTCGCGCTTAGCCTTGCGCTCGGCATTGAGCTCAGCATCGCTCTCGCGCACCAGTTTGATAATCGCCGCGCAGGCTTCCTCGCCCACCAAGTCGCGAGCACGCACCGTCAGGCGCGTCGCCTCCTGCTTGTCGCCGTCGCTTGCAGCATCGGTCGCGCACATAATCAGGCAGATGGCAATCTCGGCCGAAGGTGAGGTCGGAACGCCCTGCAGGGCCAGTTCACCCATCACGTGCTCGTCGCTCTCCTCGGCGGCATCCGGATAGGTGATATGGATCTTGTTGAGCAGGCGCGTCGTATGCGCATCGTTGGGCGCCAGGCGCAGCGCCAGACGCGCGCAGCCCACGGCAGCCGAAATGTTCTCGGTCTCGGGCTCCAAGAAGTACTGACCCAGATTGGCGTAAGCGCGGGCGGCGCACTTGCCATCGCTTGCACGCTCCAGCACCGAAAACGAGAGCGATGCCCATTCCTGCTTGTCTTCGAGTGCGCGGAACAGCTCGGCCAAATCCAAGCGATAGTTGCAGTTCATGGGATCCCAACGCACAGCCTGCATCAGGGCATTGCGAGCGCTCACATAATCCTGCTGGCGAATGTAGGCAAACGCCATGTCAGAGTACAGGCGGTCAAACGGCACCTCGACCTGCACGAGCTCGCGCGGATCCTTCTCCACGCGGCGATAGGCCAAGCGCTCAAACTTGCTATCGAAGCTAAAGTATTGGCGCTTCTCCTCCGTCTTGCACTCGGCGTCGATATACTCCTCGGCGAGCTCCACCAGGCGCTCCAGCAGCGGCGTCGCCGTAGCCAGGTCGCCCTGCGCCAGATAGTTCTCGGCATACGTGATGTCTTGCAAGCTGATGGGCAGGTCCATGGCTACTCCTCGATCTGAGCGAAACACGGCAGGCGCCGTATATACGGTCAATACACAAAACCCGGGTCTCTTACGAGGCCCGGGCGTTCAATTTTGGTAGCCCGTACCAGATTCGAACTGGTGATCTCCGCCTTGAGAGGGCGGCGTCCTAAACCGCTAGACGAACGGGCCATATGTAGCAAATGCAATGGCTGGGATGGAGGGAGTCGAACCCCCATTGACGGAACCAGAATCCGCTGTCCTGCCATTAGACGACATCCCAATGACTGCATCGCTGCGCTCGGCTGTGCCTTTGCGCAAGAAAGAAATATACGGGAAGTCCCGCCGTGACGCAAGCCCCAATTTTGACTTTTTTGAAATTCAGTCAAATTGGCCTAATTTAGTCCAACCCGTGAAGGACCTGTGAAGCCGACCGCTGTACACGAAGGACAAAACGCCGCGAGCGGTAGCCGTCAACCGTTGGCAGATTCTACCGCGAAAACGATAGCACCAGGCAACACAATCGAGGTATCAATGATCGCGTAGATATCGAGGCGCCATGGACGAAGAGCTTGATTACCTATGGGAGACCCTGGGCCTCGAGATCACTGCTGACCTTTGGCCCGAACGGGACAAAATCCATCCCACACTGCGCCCCGCCATCACGGTGATGCAGGCAAAATACCGCCGTGCATCCTTTTTGATCATGCGGGTGTCATGGCACGCGGGACTCCCCGACCTTAAGCGAATCCAGGCAAGCCTCGTCGAGCTGTCCGGCATGCCGACCGTCATATCCGAGGCGCACCTGGAGCAGCGCCAGCGCGAGCGACTGCAACAGCAGCGGATTCCCTTTATCTGCCCCGGCGTTCAGGCATATCTGCCCTTTATGGACGAGGAGTACTGGAGCGGCAAGCCCAACAAGCACGTAAAGGTCTACGATCCGCACGAATGGGCACAGCTCGAGGATTGAGCCGAGCGAGCCCGCCAATGGAAAACACGTCCCAACCCGAGCACTCAAAACGGGACGCACTTTCCGCAGCCGCTACAGTAACGCCTCGGCCCAAACCGCTTCCCTAAAGCCGGGAATCGCAAAGTCATCGCCCACCAGCAGCGGACGCTTGACCAGCATGCCGTCGGTCGCCAGCAGCTCGTAGCACTCCCGATCCGTCATGCCCGCATCCAGACGCGCCTTCAGGCCCAGCTCTCGATATTTCATGCCCGACGAATTAAAGAAGCGCCGCACCGGCAGCCCCGAACGAGCAATCCAGGTCGCAAGCTCATCAGCTGTGGGATTGTCCAAAACGATATCGCGGTCGATATACTCTACCCCATGTCCGTCCAGCCATGCCTTGGCCTTCTTACAGGTCGAGCACTTGGGATATTCAACAAACAATACCGCCATGGGATTTCCTTTCTTAGAGAAAACAGGTGTCTGGAAAACTGCACATCGACGACCACTCGCGATTGCAGCCGTTATTGTAGTCAATGTCGAAGCATAGGCAGTCGCGATGTCTCGCCTTAAGGCTAGCGCCTCGCATGGGCGCCGATCGGCCGAGTCGCATGGCGCACCAACGCCGCTGCCAGCAATACCAACAGCATGGCGGTGACATAGCCCGCAGCATCGAATCCTAAATCGATAACGTCGAAATGCCTGCCGGGAACAAAGATCTTATGCACCTGGTCGCCAACGGAGCAGGCAGCGCAAAAGAGAAACACGGGCACGCAACGGGAGCATACGCTCCACGGACGCCTGGAAAAGCAAACCACGACCACCGAGGCGAACAATCCGACGAAGAAAAACTCTACGGTATGGGCAACGCGACGGACGTTTGTGCCCGCCCACATGCGAATGGAAGCAAGTCGGCCAGACCGGACATTCGAGGCAGCCAAATCGGTGCCCCCGGTCATTCCGCTCTCCGTCTGGGCTTCACCCGTGGCATCGGCAGCCTGAACGCCCGTAGCCCGGCCCTCCACCACACGCGCGGTGGACTCGCTCAGCAACGACGTCTCCACCGCATTTTGCTCCGTCAGCACCCAGATGCCCGCCAGCGTTGCAGCGAACAGAACGATCGCGGTCCATCCGATTATTTGTTTTACGCGCGCCAAGGGCCAACCTCCTTTTTTGAATATCAGCGAGTGTAGCCCCAAATGGCATCGTCACCGTATCAAAATTTGAATCGCAACAGGAAGCGACAAAGCGACGCAAACCCCTACCCCGCCTCGCGCATCCAGCGATCGAACGTCCCCACGCACACGCCCAGGCACTTTGCTGCCTGGCTGCGGGTAATATCGCCCGCCTCATAGCTATCGCGCACCAGCTCAAACTGAGGAGGGCACGGCTTGCGAGGTCGACCGAAACGGACCCCTCGCGCCCGCGCCGCTGCAATTCCCTCCGCCTGGCGCCGATGGATATTCTCGCGCTCCACCTGCGCCACGTAGCTCAGCAGTTGCAGCACAATATCGGCAATCAGGGTGTTGGTCACATCCGGCGCGTCGCTGGCCCTGACACGCGTGTCAAGCAATGGCATGTCCAACACCACAATGGCAACCCCGAGCTCTTTGGTAATGCGCCGCCATTCCTCAAGAATCTCGGAGTAATTACGACCAAGTCGGTCAATAGAAAGCACCACCAGCACGTCCCCGTCTCCCAGGACGTGCAGCAGCTCGCGATAACGCGGTCGATCGAAGTCCTTGCCGCTCGCATGGTCGGCATAAATATTCGCTGAGCCCACGCCATAGGCGCCCAGCGCATCCAGCTGCCGATTCAGATTCTGATCGCGCGAACTCACCCGCGCATAACCGTACACCGTCGCCATCTCATCCCCGCTTTCTTGTAAACCTGCCAAAAAGGGACAGGTTTATTTTGGTAGGTTTTACCTCTCAAATAGCAGGTAAGCGGGCGGCCGAGCAGACGGCAAGGTAGCCACGATTCAAATGCGGAGGGCGGCCCCGAAAGGCCGCCCTCCGCTCCCCACCATCAGTCGGGATTTGGCTAATGGATAAGCTTGAAGTCCAAGTGCCCACGCGTGGTATTGACGCGCGAGACCTCGATGATCACGCGCTGCCCCAGCTCGTAACGGGTGCCCGTGTCGGCACCCGTGAGCGTTAGCGCGTCCTCGTCGAACTCGAACCACTCGTTGCCCAGGCTCTTGATCGAAACCAAGCCTTCGACCTGCGTTAGATCCAAGCGCACAAAGAGGCCCATGCTGCTAACCCACGAGACGGTTCCGGCATAGCGCTCGCCTAGACGGTCCTCATAGTACTGGGCAATCTTGATCTTTTGCGTCGCATGGCTGGCGGCATCTGCCGCGCGCTCGGCATCGCTGCATGCGCGGCAGATCTGCGGCAGAATGCGCGGCAGCGACTCGCGTCCCTTGCCGATCAGCCGCGACGTACGGACCAAGGCGTCCTTGCCGCCGAGCTGCTCATAGGCCAACTGTAGCTTGAGTACGCGGTGCACCACCAGATCGGGGTAGCGACGGATGGGGCTCGTAAAGTGGCAGTAGCACGGCGCGGCGAGCGCAAAGTGGCCCTCGTTGCGCGGCTTGTACAGCGCGCGCTGCATGCTGCGCAGAAGCAGCGTGTTGACGAGCGGTGCGTTTGCCGTACCGGCGGCAGCATCAACTGCAGCCTGCAGCTCATCGGGGCTCCCCAGGGCAATACCGGCAGCACGGCGATCGTCGATGATGCCCAGCTGCGCCAGCGCAACGGCGGCACCGTGCAGGCTATCGGGGCTCGGATCCTCATGCACGCGATAGCAGGCCTCGATATCACGGTCTGCCAGCCACTCTGCAACGCACTCGTTGGCGAGCAGCATGGCTTCCTCGATAAGCGACGTGGCACACGAACGCTCACGCGCCACAATCTGCACGGGCACTCCGTCCTCATCCAATAGAGCGCGAATCTCGGCCGTGTCAAAATCGACTGAGCCGCGGGCGCGACGAATACGACGGCGAAGTTCGGCGAGTTCGTTAGCGGCGACAAGGAAATCGCCGAGGTCGATGTTGTAGCCGCGGGCGGCCTCCTCGCACGCAAGGCCGCGCTCAAGCGCTTCCTCGCGCGAGGTCTCGGCAGCCGCAACATCCTCGGCTGCACCCTCCAGCACCGAATACTCAACCGCGCCGGCACGCACCAGCAGCGCCTCGGCGCCGTCATAGTCCATACGCACACGCGAGCGAATCACACTGGGGTACGGATCGTAATGCCGCACGCGACCCTGTGCATCGAGCTCGATATCGACGGTAAACGCAAGACGGTCCTCGTCAGGGCGAAGCGAGCACAGGTCACAGGACAGGCGTTCGGGCAGCATGGGAAGCACGCGATCGGCCAGATACACCGATGTCGTGCGATGGCGAGCCTCAAGATCGATATGCCCGTCCCAAGCCACATAGTGTGAAACGTCGGCGATATGCACACCCAGCTTGTAGCCACCCTCGGGCGTGCGCTCCAGCGAAATGGCATCGTCAAAGTCGCGCGCGTCGACCGGGTCGATCGTGATGACAAAGCGGTCGCGCAGATCGCGGCGGAGCGGGTCCTTAAGCGCCGCGGACACATCGAGCGAAAGCCCCTCGGCCTCGTCTAGCGCGGCTTCGGGATAGCTATCGGTATAGCCGTAACGCGCCATCACATATTGAACGCCCAAATCGGGCGCGTCATCTCCGCCAATGCGGCGTTCGATCGTCACAGTGCCCGATTCCAGGCGCGTCGGGTAGGTCAAAATGCGCGCGACAACGGCATCACCCGGGTGGACACCCAGACGATCCGCCGAGGTATCCTCGGGCAAAATGAAGAAGTCGGCCTTCAGGCGCGAATCGAGCGGCTCAATCACACCAAGCGGACCGGCGGTCTGGTACGTACCCACCACGCTTATGGCTGCGCGCTCAACCACGCCTTCGATCACGGCGCGCCGCTCACCGTGCGGGCTGTTCTTAATGCTCACGGCAACGGTATCGCCATCCATAATCTCGCGCTTGCCGCGGCCCATGACCTTGTAGTCGCCATTCTCGGTTATGACATAGGCACTGTGCTCATGGAGCTGCACGCGCCCGGTCAGGCTCGGACGGCGTTCGCTGCGCACCGGCCCGCGCTTATTGCGAGCTCCACGCTTATGCTTGTTATTGCGCCCCATGGCGCCTCCTAACTATCGATTGCCGTTTACATCCCAAGAGTCTACCCAAATGATCCCTAGGGGACGAAGGAAAACGGATCACATAGATAGACCAGCGCCACGATGATCCGTTTCCTTCGTCCCCTAGGAATCAAAAAACGGGCCGCCCCATAAGAGACGACCCGTTGGAAGGGATGAATTCCAGGCATGCCTACACGCGCAGGTAGCGGCGCATGGCTATGGCAGAACCAAAGAGACCGATAATCACGCCGACCAGAATCAGCGCAGCATAGGTCACCAGGTAGTACTGCATCGGCAGGGCAAACGACATCCAGCCGATGCTCTCCTGCAGACGCGGAATCATCAGATTGCGCAGCAGCTCCAGAACGCCGATGGAAAGCAGCGAGCCCAAAATGGCCTGCAGCACGCCCTCGGTGATAAACGGGCCACGAATGAAGCCGTTGCTGGCGCCGACCAGACGCATAATCGCAATCTCACGACGACGCGCCGTGATGGACAGGCGAATCGTGTTGTTGATGAAGATGAATGCGATAAAGGTCAGAAGGCCAACGAGCACCACGGCGGCAATGCGGATGTAGTTGGTCACCTGGAACAGGCGGCTCACTTCCTCCTGGCCGTACAGCACGCTCGCGTTGACGTCGCCGTCATCCGCGATCTTCTGGAAATCGTCATCCTTCTTGAGCTTCTCTGCCGTGCTCTCGACCTTGGACGGATCGTCCATCTCAATAGCAAAGGAAGCCGGCAGCGGGTTCTGGCCATCGAGCGCGCTCATGGTGGCGTCGGCGTTGCCCGACATCTTGCTCGTATACTCGGCCAGCGCGTCGTCCTTATCCTTATAGGTCACGGACTTGACGTTATTCCACGTCTTAAGTTCGGCCTCAAAAGCCTGAACATCGGCCTGATCGGCGTCATCACTAATGAACGCGTTGATGACAACCTGATCCTCGACGGTGCCGATCACGGAGTTCAGCATCGCGGAGCCCATGATGAACAGGCCGATGATAAACAGCGAAAGGAAGATCGTGATGACGGCGCCGAGCGAGGTAGTCCAGTTACGGAAGAAGTGGCTGATTGCCTCTTTGAAGGAGTAGCCCACGTTAGTTGGTGCCATAGTTACCGTAACCTCCCCTCTCCTGGTCGCGGATAACGTGGCCGCCCTCGAGGGCGATCACGCGACGGTGCATGCTATCGACCATCTCGCGGTCGTGCGTGGCGACGATCACGGTGGTGCCGGTGCGGTTAATACGCTCGAGCAGCTTCATGATGCCCAGCGAGATCGCCGGGTCGAGGTTACCCGTGGGCTCGTCGCAGATCAGCAGCGGCGGACGGTTGACCATAGCGCGGGCGACGGCAACGCGCTGCTGCTCGCCACCGGAAAGCTGGTCGGGCAGCGAGTCCATCTGGTCGGCCAGACCGACCAGACGCAGTACCTCGGGCACCTGACTGCGAATGACGCCCTTGGGCTTACCGATGCACTGCAGGGCAAACGCCACGTTTTCGTAGGCGGTCTTTTGCGGCAGAAGCTTAAAGTCCTGGAACACGGCGCCAATCTGGCGGCGCAGGAACGGAACCTTGCGGTTCTTGATCTTCATGAGGTCCTGACCGGCAACCAGGATGCGGCCGCTCGTCGGCTTGACGTCGCGGTTGAGCGTCGACAGCAGCGTGGTCTTACCCGAGCCGGAGTGACCGACCAGGAAGACGAACTCGCCCGGATAGATCTCGATGTTGATGTCGTCGAGTGCAGGCTTGTTAGGCTGTGCCGGATAGATCTTGGTGACATGCTCCATAAGGATGACGGGCTCGACACCGGCCTGCTTGGCCATCTTCTTGCGGCTGGCCTGCGGATCGATGGGCGCAAACACCGACGTAAAATCGGGGTTGTTGAGCGCGTTATCGAGGCTTGCGACCTCGGCTGCCTGATCGCTCTCGACCACCGGGGCAGCAGGCTGCGTGGGGTCGGGAATAGCGGCAAAGAGACCGGACTGCGCAGGCTGAGGAGCCGGCGTCGCAGGGGCCAAGGGGTCGGGAATGCCGGCCATGGTAGGCTGCGGCGTGGCGGCACCAGCCTGAGGCTGCTCCACGCGAGCGGTCACGGCCTGAACGGGCTCAAAACCCGCCGTGCCGGAAAGCGCGACATCGCTGGTTGGATTGTAGGCAAAGGGATCGGATGCCGGCTGTGCCTGATCTGCCGGCTGAGCGGGGGCCTGAGCAACAGGCTGGCCCTCTGAATCCGGAGTGGCGAAACGACTGCCCTGGACGCCTGCCTGCGTCTTGGGGGCATCATCGCCCGCACCGGAGGTACGGAAGTGGTTACCCACTGGTGCTCCTTATCGTCGTGCGTTTAAACTACATGAGCGCTTTGTATTTTAGCAGCATTAGCTTTGCTGCACATAAGAAGCATGGCGTGCTTAGGGATCCCGTCGGCCGGACACAGGGTTACTCTCCAAATCGTCCTCGGACATGTCGGAGCCCCCGCTGCGCGCTTCGCGCGGCGGGGGCTCCTCCGTCCTGCGGAAAGATTTGGAGAGTAACCCTGTGCCCGGCCTGCGATAACTAAGGGGTCGCTGCGTTTATCTTGGGGTGCTGCATATACAAAGCTGGAAGGGTCTGAATTGCGCTTTGTCGATATATGCCCTTTTCCCTGATGGGACCGTGCTTGAGGGGCGTCTTCATAAGTTGCGGTGAAATAGGGACTGTTGAGCCTTTAAGCTGGCAAAACAGTCCTTATTTCACCGCAACTGAAACAGGGGCGCACTCCAAGAGAGCGCCCCTGCCGGGTTTCCATAGTTCTGGCGAAACAGTTTTATAGTTCTGGCGAAGCAGTCCTTGAGATCCGCCTTGCCTTATGCCAAGAACTCCTTGGTGGTCGCCACGATGTTGGCGGCGTCCAGGCCGTACTTGTGCAGGAGCTCGGCACCCGGGCCAGACTCACCGAAGGTGTCGTTGACGCCGATCTTCTTGAGCGGCGTCGGGCACTGCTCGCACAGGACGTCGGCGACGGCGCTGCCCAGGCCACCGATCACGGAGTGCTCCTCGACGGTCACGACGTGGCCGGTCTTGGTGGCGCTCTTGACGATCAGGTCGGCATCGATGGGCTTGATGGTGTGCATGTTAATGACCTCGGCGTCGATGCCCTCGGCAGCGAGCTGCTCGGCGGCTTCGAGAGCCTCGCCGACCATCAGGCCGCAGGCGATGATGGTCACATCGGCGCCCTCGCGCATGACGATGCCCTTACCCAACTCGAACTTGTAGGTCTCGGGGTCGTTGATAACCGGCGAGGCCAGACGGGCGAAGCGCATGTACACGGGGCCGTCGCACTCGTAGGCGGCGCGCGTCACGGCACGGGCCTCCACATCGTCGGCGGGAACGATAACGGTCATGCCGGGGATGACGCGCATGAGGGCGATATCCTCGCAGCACTGGTGCGTGGCACCGTCCTCGCCCACCGAAATACCGGCGTGCGTGGCACCGATCTTAACGTTAAGGTGCGGATAGCCGATGGAGTTGCGGACCTGCTCAAAGGCGCGGCCGGCGGCAAACATGGCAAAGCTGCTCGCGAAGGCGACGCGGCCGGTGGTCGCGATACCGGCGGCGACACCCATCAGGTTGCTCTCGGCGATGCCCACATCGAAGAAGCGGTCGGGGCAAGCGGCCTTAAACTTGCCGGTCTGCGTGGCGGCGGCCAGGTCGGCGTCGAGGACCACAAAGTCATCGTGCTCGTTGGCGAGCTCGACGAGGGCCTCGCCGTAGCTTACGCGCGTGGCGATTTTCTTGACGTCTGCCATCCTAGAGCTCCTCTCCGGCGGCCGTGAGCTCTGCCATGGCCTGCTCAAACTGTTCATCGTTGGGGGCCTTACCGTGCCAGCCCACCTGGTTCTCCATAAAGGAGACGCCCTTGCCCTTCGTGGTCTCGGCGATGATGGCGGTCGGCTGACCCTTGGTAGCGCGGGCCTCGGCAAAGGCGGCGCGAATCTGATCGAAGTCGTTGCCGTCGGCGAGCTCCACCACATGGAACTTGAAGGCGCGGAACTTGTCGGCGAGCGGCATGGGGTCGTTGACCTCCTCGACGGGGCCGTCGATCTGCAGGCCGTTGTGGTCGACGATCACGCAGAGGTTGTCGAGCTGCTGGTTGCCGGCAAACATGGCGGCCTCCCAGACCTGGCCCTCCTCGCTCTCGCCATCGCCCAGCAGGGCGTAGGTGCGATAGTTGTCGCCCCAATGCTTGGCGGCAACGGCCATGCCCACGGCGGCGGAGATGCCCTGGCCGAGCGAGCCAGTGGACATGTCGACGCCCGGGGTGTCGTTCATGTTGGGATGGCCCTGCAGGTGGCTGCCAATGTGGCGCAGCGTCTCGAGATCCTCCTTGGGGAAGAATCCGCGCTCGGCGAGCACGGCGTACAGACCAGGCGCGCAGTGACCCTTGGAAAGCACGAAGCGATCGCGGTCGGCCTTACGGGGGTCGGCTGGGTCGACGTTCATTTCCTCAAAGTACAGATAGGTCATGATGTCGGCAGCGCCGAGCGAACCGCCCGGATGGCCGGACTTGGCAGCGTGCACGCCGGTGACGATGCCCTTCCTTACCTCGTTGGCAACCTTTTTGAGCTCTTCGTCGCTCATTGTGCCTTCCTTTCATCCTCTTTAGGCAAAATGCGCACGGCACAGAAGGTCGTCCCAACCCAGCCGCGATGCACGTACGCCATTCATTATGCTGGAAACTGGAAGCTTTACCAGAGTATTTATCATTATTTGAACAATTTAGCAGGCAGAACCGCTGATGAAACGGTTTATCAATGTGAACGTCTTTTGGATGGAACGCGGTCGCCCTACGCGCTAATGTCCTTGAATCCCTCGCCGAAGGCTTCCGTAACGTCAGCGACCGTCACAATGGCGTGAGGATCGCGCTCGCGCACGATCGTCTTGAGGGTATTGAGCTCTCGACGGCTCACGATGACCATAATCACCGGCTTCTCGGCACCCGAATACATGCCAGTCGCCTTAAACTTGGTACAACCACGACCCAGGCCATACATAATATCGGCAGCGATATCAGGGAACTTGTCCGAGATGATGAGTACCATACGGCGTTTGTTGCCACCATCGACCACGGCATCGATCACGTAGCCGCTAATGACCATCGAAAGGCCTGCATATAGTGCGTTTTCGATTGAAAAGACCGGAGCCGACAGCGCGCATACGGCAACATCGATCGCCATGACGGTCGAGCCCACGGGCAGTGAGGTATTACGCGAGATGATTTGGCCAATCGTGTCCGAGCCGCCGGTGTTGGCGCCGGCGCGCAACACCATGCCGTAACCGATGCCCGTAATAATGCCGCCCCACATAGCGGGAAGCATCAGGTCAGCATCCGCCAGAGGTGCTACAAACGGGGCGAACAGATCGGTAAAGAAGCCCAGCAGCACAAAGCCCGTCGCGGTCTGCACCACGTAGAACATGCCACCTTCGCGCATAACGACCAGCAACAGCAAGGCATTCATCACGATGGTCTGGATACCGACGGGAAGCGATAGGCCACGCGATGCGCCGACCGCCTGGATAATGGTGGCAAGGCCCGTAACGCCACCGGCAGCAAGGCCGTTGGGAATCAAAAACAGGTCGGTCGCAATAGCGGCCAGAGCGCACCCCAACATAATCTGGGGCAGATCGTGAAAGAAGTTCATCGAAAGAATGCGCTTGA
Source organism: Collinsella sp. (assembly GCA_048245415.1). Lineage (GTDB taxonomy): Bacteria > Actinomycetota > Coriobacteriia > Coriobacteriales > Coriobacteriaceae > Collinsella. The sequence goes on from DBFBAP010000020.1 coordinate 127,407, forward strand.
TGTCCAGACGATATGCCATGCTGCCTCCCTCAAAAAAGCGCACCCCATCGGATGCGCTTTGAACTTCTTCTTGTATTCGATTCTACCGATTCGCCGGACAAAAACCACCCCTGCGCAGGGTTTGCTCTGGATACAAACCCGTCCAACCGTTGGGCTTGGCATCGGCTTGAAGCCACCCGATGTTTTAGACCTCCGAGCCTTCTGCATCGGCGTTGCCGGTGGCCCAGCGATGGTAGCCAATAACAAACGGGTCCAAGTCGCCATCGTCAAGAACGGCCTCGACATTGCTGGTCTCCACGCCCGAGCGCAGATCCTTGACCATCTGGTACGGGTAGAGCACGTAGCTGCGAATCTGGTTGCCAAAACCGATCGTGGTCTTGGGTCCGCGGATCTCATCCAGGGCCTCGGCGCGCTTCTCGAGCTCGATCTCGTACAGGCGAGCCTTGAGGATCTGCATGCACGCGGCCTTGTTCTGGATCTGGCTGCGCTCGTTTTGGCAGGTGACCACAATGCCGCTGGGGAAATGCGTCACGCGCACGGCGGAGTCGGTGGTGTTGACGCCCTGGCCGCCCGGGCCGCTCGCGTGGTACACGTCCACGCGGATGTCATCGGGACTGATCTCGATGTCGATATCATCGGGTAGCACGGGGATGACCTCGACGCCGGCAAACGTGGTCTGGCGGCGCTTCTTGTCGTCGGTGGGGCTAATGCGAACCAAGCGATGGACGCCGGCCTCGGCGCGCAGCATGCCAAATGCGTCCTTGCCCTCGACGGTAAAGGTCGCGCGGTCGATGCCGATGACCTCGGCCGCGGGACAGTCGTTGATGGTGACCTTCCAGCCGCGACTCTGGCAGTACTTCATGTACATCTTAAAGAGCATGAAGGTCCAGTCCTGGGCCTCCAGACCACCCTGTCCGGGCTTGATGGTCACAATGGCATCGCCGTGATCGAACTCACCGGTAAACCAGCTCGAAAGCTCAAGCTCATCGATGGCACGGGCCAAGCGCTCAGCCGTGACTGCAGCCTCCTCGCGAAGGGCGGCGGCGTCGGGGTCATCCCCCATCTCCTCGGCAAGCTCCAGCGCGGCGCGGGCATCGGAAAGCTCGCCGCGCGCGGTATCCACGGCAGCGATATCTTCCTTGGTGCGCGCGATCTCCTCCATGGTGGCACGGGCGGCGTCGGCGTCATCCCAAAAGCCGGGGGCCACGCTTTTAGCCTCGAGCTCGGTCACGCGCGTGCGCTTTTCGTCCAAATGGAGATACGACTCGACCTCGCCGAGCCGGTCCGCAAACGCGTCCAGCTCGGCGGGCGTTACCTCTAAAGCCTCAGCCATTAACGATTCCTGCCGTGGCAGTACTTAAACTTCTTGCCGCTACCGCAGGGGCACGGGTCGTTGCGGCCCACGTTGACGTACGGATCGTCGCTCTCGGACTTGCGATAGGTGGTCACCTTGCCACCGTTGTTGACGGCAGCCGGTCCGCCTTGGACAGCCGTGCGGGCCTGCACCTGCGCCTGCTTGCGCAGCACCGAGTCGCCGTTGTCACCATCGACCTCGGCAGGACCGGAGAAGTGCGCGCCCTCGAGCGCGGGCCCCTCCTTGTGCTCCACGGCACGCGGGGCAGCCTTGATCTCGATGCGCAGAACCGTGCGCAGGTAATCCTCATACATGGTATCGACGAGTATCTGGAACGCGCCGTAGGCCTCGGTCTTGTACTCAACCAGCGGGTCGCGCTGGCCAAAGCCGCGCAGGCCGATGCCGGTCTTGAGGTAGTCCATCTCCTGCAGGTAGTTCATCCAGCGGGTATCGATGACGCGCAGCATGACCTGGGTGTTGAGCTCGCGCATCAGGTCCTCACCCAAGCGCTCGGCCTTCATGTTGTAGCACTTCTCCACGTAAGCCAGGACATCGGCAGCCAGGGCCTCATAATCCTCGTCAGGGAACTTCGGCGTATCGATGTGGCCGGTGAGCTCCACAACCCACTTGCGCAGGCCCTCCAGGTCGCGCTCGCCATCGTGACTGTCCTTGGTGCAGAACTCCTGCACGCAGCGGTACACGGTGTCGTGCATGACCTCGGTGATGTGGTCGGTCAGGTCCTTGCCGTCCAGAATCTTATTGCGCTCGGCGTAGATGACCTGGCGCTGCTTGTTCATGACGTCGTCGTACTCAAGGACGCTCTTACGCATGGAGAAGTTGATGCTCTCGACCTTGTGCTGGGCGCTCTCGACGGCCTTGGAGATGATCTTATGCTGGATGGGCATGTCGTCGCCCATGTCGGCCGTGACCATCATCTTGGAGACGCGGTCCATCTTGTCGCCGCCGAACAGGCGCATGAGGTCGTCCTCGAGCGACAGGTAGAACTGGGTCTCGCCCGGATCGCCCTGACGGCCGGAGCGGCCGCGCAGCTGGTTGTCGATACGGCGGGACTCGTGGCGCTCGGTGCCGATAACGGTCAGGCCACCGGCGGCAAGCACGCGCTCGCGCTCGGCCTTGCAAGTCTCCTTGGCCTCGGCGTTAAACTGCTCGAGCTGCTCGGGCGTCACGTCCTCCATGGTCAGGCCCTCGTACTCCAGGCGCTCGCGCACCAACTCGTCGGGGTTGCCGCCCAGCAGGATGTCGGTACCACGACCGGCCATGTTGGTGGCGATGGTCACGGCGCCGTAGCGTCCGGCCTGGGCCACGATGTGGGCCTCGCGTTCATGGTGCTTGGCGTTGAGGACCTCGTGTGCGATGCCGCGCTTGGTAAGGGCGGCGGACAGCTTCTCGGAGCTCTCGATGGAGACGGTGCCCACCAGGACCGGCTGGCCCTTGGCGTGACGACGCTCGACGTCGTCGGCAACGGCGTTGTACTTGGCCTGAATGGTGCGGTACACCAGGTCCTCGTGGTCCACGCGCTGCACGGGCTTGTTGGAGGGGATGACCTCGACGGGCAGCTTGTAGATCTCGCGGAACTCGGCATCCTCGGTAAGTGCCGTGCCGGTCATGCCGGAGAGCTTGTCGTACAGACGGAAGTAGTTCTGCAGGGTGATGGTTGCCAGCGTCTGGTTCTCCTCGCGCACGAGCACGCCCTCTTTGGCCTCGATGGCCTGATGCAGGCCCTCGGAGTAGCGGCGGCCTTCCATGATACGACCGGTGAACTCATCGACGATCTTAACCTCGCCGTTGGTGACCACGTACTGCTTGTCGCGGTGGAACATGTACTGGGCCTTCAGCGCCTGCTGCAGGTGGTTGACAAGCTGGCCGGAGAGATCGGCATAGATGTCATCGATACCCAGGCGGCGCTCGATCTTCTTAAGGCCGCGCTCGGTGGCGGCAATGGTGTGCTTGGCCTCGTCCATGACATAGTCGCCCGTGGGCTCGACGTCCTCGGTGGCGGTGAGCATGTCGTGCGACACGTCCTCGCCGCGCTCAAGGCCACGCACGGCACGCGCGAAGTCCTTGTAGGTACTGGCGGACTTGGTGCCAGCGCCCGAGATGATCAGCGGGGTGCGGGCCTCATCGATCAGGATGGAGTCAACCTCGTCGACGATGGCGTAGTTGTGACCGCGCTGCACGCGCTGCTCGGGACGGGTAACCATGTTGTCGCGCAGGTAATCAAAGCCGAACTCGGAGTTGGTGCCGTAGGTGACGTCGGCCTGGTAGGCCGGGCGCTTGAGCTCGAGCGGCATGTTGTTCTGGAGCAGACCGACGGTCATGCCCAGGTACTTATAGATGCGGCCCATCCACTCGGAGTCGCGCTTGGCAAGGTAATCGTTGACAGTAACGACGTGCACGCCCTTGCCGGCAATAGCGTTGAGATAGCCGGCCAACGTGGAGACGAGGGTCTTGCCTTCGCCGGTCTTCATCTCGGCGATGTGGCCCTCGTGCAGCGCCATGGCGCCAATGAGCTGCACGTCAAAGTGGCGCATACCCATGGTGCGCTTGGAAGCCTCACGCACGGTGGCAAAGGCCTCGGGGAGCATGTCGTCGAGCGACTCGCCGTTGGCGTAACGCTCGCGGAACTTATCGGTCTGGCCGCGGAGTTCCTCCTCGGTCATCTTCTCAAACTGGGGCTCAAGACCGTTGATCTGGTCGACGATCTTGTAGTAGCGCTTAAGGTCCTTATCGGATCCAAAGGACAGCAGCTTTGACATGAATCCCATGTGGTTTTCCTTTTTGGCCATCGCCCACGCCGTGCAGCTGCGGGCGAGTTAAACACAGATAATTGTACTTTAGCCAAACAAGGCGCGCCCCATACGGTCGACCTCGACCGCCACGTAATAACTACGACCAACCTGCCAAAAAGGGACAGGTTTATTTTGGCAGGTTTTATCTGGGCAAACGCCGCCTCTCTGTCATTTGGTGCAAACCAACCTGTCCCCTTCGCACCAATCTGGTGCAATGGGGACAGGTTGGTTTGCACCAATAAAAAGAAAAGGGCCGCGCACCCAAACGGATGCACGACCCTTATGCCATGAATGCGAGCGATTCCGCGGCGAGCTATTTACTCAGCAGCCTCGGTGGTCTCGGCCTCGGCAGCGGCCTCCTCGACGGGAGCCTCTGCGGGAGCCTCGGCGGCCTGCTTGGCAGCCTCCTCGGCAAACTTAGCAGCACGCTTAGCCTTCTCGGCGGCCTTAGCCTCAGCGGCGGCCTTGCGAGCGGCCTCGGCCTCAGCAGCCTTGGCGGCCTTGGCAGCCTTGGCCTCCTCAGCCTTCTTGAGCTGGGCGGCAGCGGCGCCACCGAACTTGTCGGCGAAGCGCTGGACGCGTCCACCGGTGTCGACGAACTTCTGCTGGCCGGTGTAGAACGGGTGGCACTCGTTGCAAAGCTCGACCTTCATCTCGGACACGGTAGCGTGCGTCTTGAAGGTGTTGCCGCAGGAGCACGTCACCGTGCACTCGACATACTGGGGATGGATACCCTGCTTCATGGTAGGACTCCTTATTAGTCAGGCGCTGGTTACCGATCAGCGCATAAGGCGTCTTGGTTTCCGACCAAGACAACAAACTCGGCTATGGTACCACAGCGTCGAGCGTCCCACAAAAGGTTCACGGTCTTTTCGGCACAACACGAGCTGGACACGAGCGTATAAGACCGTCGCTACGCCGGCCACCAGATTCTCACGAGCGGCAGCAACGCCCGGGTGTCCTCGTCGGCCTTCTCGTAGGATTCCACGTAGAGGCGCACGAACCCGTCCAGGTCGAGCAGCCTCACCGGCACGTTGGAGCGGTCGGCCTCGTATCGGGCCTCGCGGGTGAAGCCGCCGTGCTCACGTACAGGCCGCGGTCGGCCGCTCGCTCCCACCCAATGCTGTTGCCGAAACCGTTCGAGAAGGTCCTCCAGCTCCTCGCAGGAGTGGATGAATTCTCGGAGCAGGCCCTTGGTTATGTGGAACTGCTCCTGGGTCGTTTTATCCTTGCTTGCTAGAATCTGCTCGCCATTGTCCTAGAACACCGTCCCTCCGAACCCGTTCTCGATCACGGTGTGCGACTCTCCGTTCGGTCCCAGCACCGTCTTCACGGGCCCCGAGCCGATCACGGCGTGGATCCCGTCCGGCCCTGAGACCATGTTCCTGCTCCAGAAGTAGACCCCGTCGTGGTCGCCAGAGCCCGTCACCAAGAACATGTTCGACCCCGAGTTGAAGACCGTTGCCGCGTCGCCATGGGCGCCCGCCCCGAAGAACGCCTGCACGCCCGGCTTGTCCTTCTTCTGTCCGAACATCGCAAAAGCTACCTTACGCTCCAAGTCTCAGCCACACGTTCTCGCCGTCAGTGATTGCCTCGATGGGCTCGTGGTACGCACACCGAACGGTGTCGATGCTCTTCTTGAACGGCTCCACGCAGCTGTCCCTACGCTCTGTGAGCGTCGCCACGTCGCTGCGCGTGAGATCGTCGCGGAACCCTTCGAGCGCCTCGCCGCCGTCGGTCAGAAGCTCGTCCACGGGCCCCTCCTTGATGAGCGGCACCGATCCGATGAGCTGGCCTAGTCCCTTGCCGGCGGCAGCCACCCCGCCGAGCAGGCCGGCCCGCACGGAGGTCTTGGACTGCTCCTCGATGAAGAACGAGGCGTCCGTGTAGGTCTGACGGTAGGCAAGTGAGTACTGCTCGAGCTTGCCGCCCACGCTCCCCAGGTAGTCCTCTTCGAAGTTCTCCAGCAGCATCACCTCGAGGAAGGTCGAGAAGCCATAAAGGTAGAGCGCGGCTTGGTAGTTCCCAAGGTCGGCATCGAGCTGCCCGAGCTTGCCGGCGACCTCGCCACTCACGTGGAGAAACTTCTTGTCGTCAAGCGTTTTCTCGATGCGGCCGCGATAGAACTCGATGTCGGTCTCGGCGGCGCGGCGTATGGCGAGTGCCTCCTTCTCACGCGACTCGCGGTAGCGCTCATTGCCGACGTTGTGCCGGTAGTTGTTCAGGACTTCGGCAAGCACGTTCATGTTGCCCCGCATGGAGGCGCGCTTGTCCTCCTCCAAGAAGTCGAGGATGTGCCGCGCGGTCTCCTTGATGTCCTTGAGCTCGGCCTCAACGCCCGCGATTGCCGCGCTCATCATGAGCATGTAGGGGTCGATGGCGCTCGCGGCCCGCACGGTCTGGGTGGCGTCTACGGAAACGAGCCCCGCCTGACCCTTTATCCCCTTGTTGCCGATGACCGTCGTGATGTACTCGCCGGGGTGTGCCTTCAACTCCGCGAGTGAGCCGGTGTATCCGTGCCAGTCGATTTTGTAGAGCTGCTCGGCCGCCTCGGCCGCGGGCGCTGCCTGCGCGAGCGCGCCGAGGGCCTCAGCGAGCGAAGTGAGCCCCATGCTCCCCGCCGCGAGGTCGGCAAGAGGGACCTTCATGAGTCCGCGCTGCGGTGCCTCCTCCTTCGGGAACGCCGGGATGATCTCGACGTTCATCATCGCCTTGGTGATGGCCCGCGTCTTCTCGTCGTCGCACATGGTCTACTACTCCCCGCTCGCGTCGGAGTCATCCGAAAGGGAGGAGTCCGGCTCATCCAATCCAGAATCATCATTATCGGCGGGGTCGTCTAATCCGTCGTTCTCAACAGCGCCAAAGAGCGCTCCATAGTTCATGCCCGCAACAAAGCTGCTGTTTGTCATCTCAATCAACGAGGCGGAGGCTGCCTGAATCTGCTTGAGCGATGGCTCCATGGATTCAAGCAGCTTGCTGCGGGTCTCCTGCAGGGCGCTCGGTTCCTCCATGTGGTCGAACACATGGTTCATTTTGAGCATCGGCATGCTTGAAAGGATCCCTGAATACATAGTCCGCTGTTCGTCAAGGACCTTGTTAGCAGCCTCTAGGGAGGCGGAATTCGAGGAGAGCATCGCTATGGCACCGGTGTTCACGGCGTCGGTCAGGACTTTGTTGACGCCGCCGATGTCCACGGCACCTGTAATCGATGTGCTCAGGCCATTAACATTAGCCATCTCAGCAATTGCCGCGTTCAGCCCGGTGACGCCGGAAAGGCTCGCATACCGCTCCGTCATGGCGTTCATGGCTTCGGCAAGGCTACGAACACTTACGCTGCCAGCTGCCTCGTTGGCATCGATGATGCGGACGGCCTCGCGTGCGTTCTCGGCCCGCTTCTTCGGGTAGTCCACGTCGGTGTGCATCCGCTCGATACAGGCGTCAATCTCGGCGTTAACCTTCTTCAGGAGAGATTTTGTACTTCGGAACGTCTCGAGGCGCATGCGATGGAAGTGCATGACGTCATTCCTGCGGTCGCGGATTTCCCTGAAGTTCGTCCGGAGGGAGGGCATGTCACCCTCGTCGAAGAGGGCGTCCCAAGGCGTGTTCTCCACCAGGGCTGCAACCTGCTCGACGATGTCGTCTTTGCTCAAGAGGTTGTCAGTGCCGATTGCTGCGACCTTATCCCTAAACTCATGGTCGAGGAAGAGCTTTTTCTCAAGCTTGCTGAGTTCGTTGCTCTCAACGTCTTTGACGAAGCTGGCGTCGAAGTTGCCCTTGACCGCGCAGGTGGCGATAACGAAGGCCTCCCGCAGCCCGCGCTCAAAATCGCTGAAGAGCGGGTACAGATTCTCGCCGAACTTCGCCGAGGCACCATCCTCAAGAAGCTTCACGTTCTGGTCGCTAGGAAGGGAGTCGCGGACGCGGGCGAGCCGCTCGGCGGCATCGAGGGTATTGCCCTCGGCCCCAAAGGTAAAGAAATAGAGCTCACCGCCCTTCGCCTTGTAAGTTCCGGGCTTACGTGTCACGCCCTCGGGCAAAGCGACATCCTCGAACGCCGCCTTGGCCTTCTTTCCCCTTACCAGAAACTCAACCCTCATTCCTCATGTCCCTCGTTCGAGTCGAACTCCACCGAGAGCGAGCGCTGCGGATCCACCACAAACCCATGCGCTAGATCGAGCGAGCGCTTTTGCGCCTCGGCGAAGCTCATCTGCGTGACGTCGTTCTCCATGATGAAGTTGCCGCCGATGAGGGCATACTCGTAGTGTGAGGCGGCCGCGATACTGCGGGCCGCGAGCTCCTTCGCCTTCACCGTGGCGTCATCCACCTTGTTGTCGCCCTTGACCTCCACAAGCTCCACCGAGCCGTCGTCGTTCTTCACGTAGAAGTCCGGGTAGTAGTTGCGGATGCGGTAGGAGTCGGGGTCAACGTACTGAATCGCGAGGTCGGACTGGCCGGCTGTGAACATGCCCGTAAAGTAAACCTCCTCCACGTCGTCTGAGTGGATGAGCTGGTTGAAAAGCTCTTTCTCGGGTTTCGAGTCGAAGCAGTAGGTGTCGGCGTGGAAGCTCTTCTGGCTCTCGAACTCGTACTCGGGGTCGTCACGCAGCGCCACGAGCTCGGGAAGCGCCGAGAACTCATAGTACTCGGAGTCCTTCGGCTGACGCAGCAGGCTCGCCACGCCCTCCTCGACGACCTCGGTCACCTTCACGCGGAAGAGGTGCCGGAATATCGTGGGCGCAATGCGGTCGGCGACGAGGGCGTTGCGGCGGTTCACGTAGTCGAGCACAGTGTCCAAACCCTCCTCGGAACCCTCGATCAGTTCCTCGATGGTCAGGCATGAGACCTCGGGGCCCAAGAGCCGCGCAACCTCGCCGACGAGCGAGAGCTCGTTGTAGGCCATCTCCTCGCGGGTCTCGAGCTTCTGCTCCTTGGCGGAGAGTCCCCAGGCGATGTCGGCCTTCTCGATTACGTGGGACTCGTACTTCTCCATGTCGATGTCCGCGAGGCCGAAGCGAAGCGCGCCCTCTGGCTCGGCGTCCTCGAGCTGGTAGCTCCTGCGGATGCGGTTGAGTCGGATCTTCTTCTCAGGTGGCACCATCCGCACGTGGTACACACGTCTGCGAGACTCGGAGCCCGAGAGATCCTTCACCTTCATGTTGAAGTTCTTGTTGAGCTCGCTGTCAAGCGTGTCGTAGTTCTCCTTCGAGAGGAACACGGTCGCCCGCTGCGTGCCGCGGCCGATCTGGCGCAGGCATCGCATCGTCGCCTGGAGCACGAAGATCTTCGACTTCGGCTCGCGGTAGAGCGCCACGCCGAAGAGCGACCGGCAGTTCCATCCCTCGCGACCCTTGCCGACGAGGATGACGAACTGCTTGGAGTTGCCCTCGGACGCAGGGTTGTCCAGGTTGTTGAAGAGGTGGATGTCCTCGGCCTTGGTCTGCTTCGGGTCGCCGGTGTTCACGAGGACCTTGTCTGCGTCGATGCCTAGCTCGGCGAGCACCTTCTCGACGGACGGCCGCACCTCGCTCTCGACCTCGTCGATGCGGCTCGCGAAGATGGCGAGCTTCGGCAGCAGCCCCTCGCGCTTCTCCTCGCCGTAGGCCTCCCAGAACTCTGTGATGGCCTGGCGCAGGAAGCCCTCGCACTTCACGTTCTCGTAGGCGAGGACGCGGCAGCGCTTGAGGTACCCCATGTTGATGGAGTCCGCGAGGCCGTAGGCGTAGAGCACGTCGGGGAGCACCTGGTTCTTCACGTACGGCGTGCCGGTGAAGTTGTAGCATCCCACGACCGACGACCCCTTGGCTCGGAGGGTCTCGTCGAGCAGGTTGATGGTGCGCCTGAGCCCGTTCTCGTTCTTCTTGTCGGTGAGCTCCTTCTTGAGGGCGTTGCCGAAGAGGTGATGCGCCTCGTCCACGTACACGCCGATCTGGCGCAGGCGGCAGAGCTTCGCGAAGCGCTGGTTGATGATGAGGTCTCCCTCCTCCAGGGCGTCGGCCGCGTCGTCCTCCTCCTCGCCGTAGACGGTGGAGAGCAGCCCCGACGGCATCGCGAACAGCTCGTCGGCGGCCGTGGGTGCGGTGTGGCGGCGCTTGGTGATGATCTTCTGGTCGTTCGAGATGATGAGGTTAAAGTCGGAGTTGTCGATGGCGTGAAGCGTCGTCGCCGTGTCCTCCAGGAAGTGGATCCTCAAGTTCTGGTCGATGACGGCCACGTACTCCGGCGGCACCACCTTGGCCTTGTCGAAGGTCTCGATCTCGCGCAGCGACTGCAAGACCGTCCTGTCCGGGGCGAACACGAGGGCGTTGTGGCAGAAGCGCGAATCCTTGGGGAACTTGTTCGCGAGCAGGAACTCGTAGAAGATGCACGTCGCCATGAGGATGGTCTTCCCCAGGCCCATGGTGAGCGCGAAGATGTAGTTGGGGTAGTTCTCCGAGACCTCCTTCATCTGCTTGAAGAGGATGGAGGTCTGCTTGATCGAGACCTCGTCCACATCGAAGAGAGTGCCCTGCCCGGGCACATAGCGCCGTGCGCCCGTGAACTTGCCCTCGCGGTGCCGCCACTCATCGAAGGCGCGGTGCATCGGCTCGTTGCCCAGGTACTCCTTCACGAAGACGTACATCTCGAAGGCCTCGAACTGCGGCGGCCGCAGGAACGCCTCGGGGTTCACCTTGCGGTCGTTGTAGTCAAGCAGCTTCTTGGTGATCTGCTTGTAGCCCTTGCGGATGGACCCCTTGTTCTGTTGGTAGAAGTGCCAGAGCTGCCTGTAGAAGGCGTCCGCCTCGCTGTACTGCTGTTGCTTCTTGGCCATGGGGCTACCTCACCTCGACCTCGAGCGACTCGGACAGCACATCGGTAATCTTCACGCAGATGGTGCCGGCGTCCTCCGGCACGTCGTAGGCGCCCGCCACGACCTCGCCCTTCCCGGGGATGTCGATGATGGCGGGCTCCATGACGGCCCCGTCGTAGTTCCAGTCGATCATCACGGTCTCCACGAGCTCGCGCCAGTCCTCGACGGACTCCTTCTGGAGACTCAGCTTGTTAAGGAGGTTGAGCGGATAGAACGACTTGATGACGAGCTTGCCGTCCTCCACGACGACCCTGGCCTCCGCTTCGCGCTTGAACTCGAGCTCGCGCTTGTCGCGCAGGATGTCCACGATCTCCACGTCCACGACGTACTCGCCGAGCTCCTGCTCGAAAGCCGCCTTGAGGTCGGGCTCGTGGCCCATGCATACGAGGGTGATGTGGTCCACGGGCGTGTTGGGGCTCTCCTGCTTGCGTGCGTCATAGTCCGCATAGGGAAGTCCCGAGACGAACCCTTCGAGATCGGCCTTGGTGGCAATGCGGTTCGTGGGCAGGATCTTCACCATGCGCCCGTCCAACTCGCCGTCGAAGACGTTCGAGCTGCCCTCGAAGGGCTGGATGTCGAGCGCCTTGATAAGGAGCTCCTTTGCCTCGACCGGATTGCGGAAGAAGTCGTAGTTGTTCACGTTGTAGACCTCGAAGCCGAGGTATTTATCGGAGGAGTCGAGCTGGCTTCCGAGCTCCTCAGCAATGCCAAGAAGACGTTTCGTCGTGGTCTGCACCGAGCCGAGGTTAATGTCGGCACCGATAAAGCGCCGCCCGAGCTTCATAGCTACAGCCTGCGTGGTGCCGCTACCCATGAAGCAGTCGAAGACGAGGTCGCCAGGATTGGTGGATGCCTCAATAACGCGTCGCAACAAGCCTTCTGGCTTTTGCGTGGGATAACCAAGGAACTCTGAAGAGACGACGCCCATACCGGGTATGTCATCCCAGATGTTGTCTACAACACGCTTCTCTACAACCTTGTCGCCTCGTTGTTCACGGTAGTACTTGACAGATACCGTCCCACCTTTGCTCCCTGTCACAGTTCGCTTGTCTGAGTCGATGATAACCTCTCCTCCATGAGGGGCGTACAGCCTTCCCTGCCTATGCAGCTCGCATAGGCTTTCGAAGGTATAAGAACCGGGGTCTGAGGTTCTAAAGTAACCTCCACCGTCCTTGTTGTATTTCTTCTCGGCTTCCTCGACCGTGATTAAGGTTTCACGTTCCTGCTTGTACCAAATGGGATTCAAGCTTTTCTTATAAATCAGGATGTAGTCAGCAGAAAAGGGATAATAGACGGCGTCGACTTTTCGACCTCGAGGTATCTGCCTGCGCCACGCAATCATATTGAGCATGTTTGAGGGACCAAAGACCTCATCCATCAAGCATTTAAGATGACTCACTTTTCTGTGGTCGCAATGGGAGATAGATGCAACCCGAATCTGTCAACAGCTCCCTCAGAAGTACAAGTCGCTCGTACATGAACTGAAGGTACTCATCGCTGCTCCAGATGTCACCATACTGCTTCTCCTCGAAAGCCATCGCATCGCCGGTAACGTTCTTTCCCCGGAGCTTAATCTTCTTCTTGTAGTCGGCCTTCGAGTCGAAAGGCGGGTCGATGTAGATGAGGTCAACCTTGCCGCGATACTCCTTGAGCAGGTGGCTCATCACCTGTAGGTTGTCGCCCCAGAAGATCTTGTTCATCCATCCGTCCTTGGGCTCGCCGAAGCTCTCCTTCAGCTGGGCGGGGTAGTACTGCGTCGAGCGGTAGGGGCGCTTCCCCGTCCACCTCAGCTCCGGGTACCCCTTGATGACGGGCTCGGCCGCGAACTCGAAGAGCTCCTGATCTCCAGATGCCATCCTCGTTTGTCCTTTCTCTCCCTAACCTAGTTCTTGCAATAGTGCCTGAAGTCGCAGTTCTCGCAGAGCTTCGCGTTCTTCGACCGGCACGAATAGTCCTTGGCGAGTATGTGCTGCGCCGTGGAGTCAAACTCGACCGCAATAGCGTCAACAGAGTCCTTCGTCCACAAAAACGTTACCTCGGGATTCCCCGACTCCTCGCCGGTGTAGTAAAGCTTCATCTTCCCCACGCGGTGTCCCGTCTTCTCCTCGATGAGGTGCGCGTAAAGCAAAAGCTGCTTGCGGTACGTCTCCATAAGCTCGTAGTCGCGGTTCACGTCGGGTTTCTTCTCGGACTTGAAGTCCACGATGTCCACGGTGTCGCCGTCGCCCTCGACGAGGTCCACGACGCCGTGGATGATGTAATCCGGCTTGGCGATGCCGATCTCGACCTCCGCCTCCACGATGTCGTTCCACCGGCCGTGCCTGCGCTCCATGTAGTTCTTCACCTGCCGGAGCGCCGCTTTCTTGACGACCTCGCTCAAGTAGTTGTGCTCGCTCTGCGACAGCGCCTCGTAGTTCGAGGTGAACCATCCCTCCACGTTCTCGGCCGTAATCGTCTCCGTCTCGCCCCGCAGCGCTGCCCGGTGGACGTCCTCGATGGTCTGGTGCACGAGCTTGCCGAACATCGTGGCGCCCACGCGCACCGGCGAGAACTCAAGCTCCCGGAAGAACTTGTACTGCAGCGAGCATCCCTCGTAGAGCGACACGTCCGACGTGAACGAGAACGTCGGCTTGAGGTCGGCATCCTTCACGCGGTGGAACCTGAACTCCCCGAACGGGAAGGTAGCGGGATTCGCCTCGGCCAGCTCCTCGTAGGGCGCCTCGAAGGCCTTACCGATCTTCCGGGTGCCCTCGCGGTGCGTGAGCACGAGGAGGTCCTGCGCCCGCGAGAACGCGGTGTAGTAGAGCCGCCAGAAGTCGAAGTACTTGATGGTGTCCACCGGCTCGAAGGCCGGGCGCGCCCCGTATTTGTCCTTCACGGCGAGCATCGTCTCGTCGTCGGACTTGGTGGGCGTGGCGTAGAGCGAGTCCACCACCACGATGGGGAACTCCATCCCCTTCGACTGGTGGATGGTGAGGAACGGCACGCAGCCGCTCGGCACGTACTCGGTCTCGTCCTCGTACTCGTTGATGCCGCCCTGCCTCAGGAACCTTAGATACGAGTTGAAGAACCGCTCGAGCGTCTGGTCGATGCGGGCGGGCGTGAAGATGTCCACCCTCTGCAGGTACTCGAACTTGCCCGTCACGCCGATGAGCGTCGAGAGGTTACGGACGGCGCGCTGGTCGTGGACGCCTCCGTCGAGCGGGGTGTCGAGGATCGAGTGGTACGGCTCGAACTCGAAGAGTTGGTAGATGAGCCCCGAGAATGCGTAGTCGGTCGGTTCGGCGAGGCTCGCGTGCGCTTGACCGGTCGCCCTGATCCAGCGCCGCAGGGGTTTTGCGTCCTCTTTGGCGAGGTAGGAGTTCGCGTACTGGATGCACCTCACGTAGTACCCAAGCAGCTCCTTGTCTACGAAGTCGAAGTCGAGCCGCTCGATGCGGCGCACGTAACGCGGGAACAGCAGGAGCAGAATGCCGACGGAGAGCCGGATCTCGTCGCGGCCGAAGAACGAGTTCGAGCGTGGGGAGTAGACGTTGATGCCGCGCTCCTCGAGCCTCTCGGCGAGGTCGCGGGCGTTGCGGTGCTTCACCGACCGGAACAGGAAGGCGATTTGGTTGTAGTCGTCGATGCAGCCTGAGTTGCGCAGGCGCTCCACGAAGTCAGCAACCGCGTCGCACCAGTCCTCGTCCTCGGCCGAGACCTTGACGACGGCCGGTGCCGCCCCCTCCTTCTCGCGGACGGGCTCGATGGCCTTCTCGAAGCGGTAGCCGCCCCAGTCGAACCGGAAGCGCGGGCCTGCCGTCCGCTCCATCCAGTCGTGGCAGAACCTCACGATGTCGGGGTCTGAGCGATAGTTCTTCGAGAGGTGGATTCGCTCGCACGGAACGTCGCCGAACTTCTCGGGGAACTCCAGGATGTTTCGGATCGTCGCGCCCCTGAAGCGGTAGAGGCCCTGGTCGTCGTCGCCGACGACGCAGACGTTGGAGGACTCGCCACCGAAGAGCAGCGTAAGCTGCTCCTGGATGTAGTTCGTGTCCTGGTACTCATCGATCATGACGTAACGGATCTGGTCGTGGAGCGCGACGAGGACAGAGGGGTTGTCCGTGAGGAGGCGGTACGTCTCGGTCTGGATGGTCGCGAAGTCGAGCCAGTTGCTCTCCTCCAAGATCTCGCGGTAGAGCTTCGAGACCTCAGCGTAGGCGACGACCTCGGGTTCGTCGTCTGCAAGCATCGCGTCGAGGTCAATGAGCTCCTCGGCGAGCGTGTTCGCAACGGTGCAGACGCGCTCGGCAGTGGCCCACGCCCCGCCGCCCGTTGGGAAGTAGTCGAAGTGCTCAAGCTGCTTGAAGCGGTAGTACTTCTGGAACACGAGATACTGCTGGTCGAAAGCGTCGGCGATGCGGTGGTTGCGCCGCACGTGAGCGAACTCGATGTGCTCCTTGATGAGGCGCAGGCAGATGGAGTGGAAGGTGCCGACGTACACCTCGCTCGTGTCGAACTCGAACCCGCACTCGGCGAGCTCGTTCGAGATGCGCGTCACAAGCTCCTTGGCTGCCTTCTCGGTGAACGTAGCAACGAGGATGCTGCTCGGTTCGACGCCCTTCTCTTGAATGAGATACGACACGCGCTTGACGAGCGTGAAGGTCTTCCCGGTGCCAGGCCCGGCCGTAATGAGCAAGGGCCCCTCGGTTGTGGTGATAGCGCGCCGCTGATCCTCATTGGCGCTCCCGAAGCTGAACGCGCTCATATCCTTCGACTGACCTCCCTCGCAAGAATCATGCTGCAGAATTGAGAATAAGCAGCTTAGAGCATATGGCTGCAATTCTACCAGAGGGTGCGGACACTAATACGACGTTGTACGACCCCGAGCCGGACACGCGTCAGACGGCTCTCCCCCGTGTGGCCTGCCCCTTCACGCTCATGTTGCAGGCATGTAACGCCGCAGCGAGCGCGCCTTTTTTGCGCCAGACAGGTACAATGATGAACACTGTACCGTAGCGGAGCGCCCCGCGCGCGCCGCAATCACGCGAAAGGGTTTCCCATGGCCGAGATCTCGTCCTCCCGTATCGTCATCACCGTCCTTGGCAAGAACCGCCCCGGCATCGTCGCCGGCGTCACCCGTGTCCTAGGCGAGGCCAACGTCGACATCCGCGACATCACGCAGTCCATTATCGAGGACATCTTCACCATGACCATGCTGGCCGATACCGCCGAGTCCAAGCTCGACTTCGCCGAGCTGCAGAAGGCGCTGGCCGAGGCCGGCGAGCTTTCGGGCGTCAACGTGTCCATCCAGCGCGAGGACGTCTTCAACTTTATGTACCGCCTGTAGCGAGCAAGCCGCTGGGGATAGCCTGACGCGCGCATGCCCATGCAAGCCACCCCGATGCGGCCCGGAGAGGAGCGCGCATGGCCTACGACGCCAAGAAAATCTATTACCGCTTCGATGACCACTTGAGCCGCCTGGTTCTGGATTACGAAGCAAGCCGCCAGATTTCGCCTGAGAGCGAAAGCCTCTACCACGGTCTGCCGACCGCCCCGTACGACGAGGACCTGTTTGTCGAGCACAATGTCAAGCGCGGCCTGCGCAATGCCGACGGCTCGGGCGTGGTCGCGGGCCTCACTCGCATCTCGGATGTGCACGGCTACAACAAGGTCGACGGAAAGGTCGTGCCCGATCAGGGCAAGCTCACGCTTCGCGGCTACAGCATCGAGGATCTGGTCAACAATGCCCAGGCCGAGAATCGCTACGGCTACGAGGAAGTCGCCTATCTGCTTATCACGGGTTCGCTGCCCAACAAGGAAGAGCTCGACGGCTTTTGCGAGCGCCTGGGCGCCTTTAGACATCTGAGCGACGAGTACGTCAAAGAGTTCCCCATGACCACGGTGTCGTCGAGCATCATGAACGTGCTCCAGCGCGCCGTGCTGCTGCTCTACGCCTTCGATGCCGAACCAGACGTGATCACGCCCGAGCACGAAATCGACGTCGCCATTTCCATGCTCGCTCGTCTCCCGCGCATCGCCGCCTTCGCCCACATGGCCTCGATCGCCAAGCTTCGCGGCTCCGAGGTTCACGTGCCGCACCCCACGCCCGGCCTCTCCACCGCCGAGACCATTCTGCAGGTCCTACGCGGCGGCATGGCGTTCACCCGCGATGAGGCGATGCTGCTCGACGTTATGCTCATGCTGCATGCCGAGCACGGCGGCGGCAACAACTCCACCTTCGCTTGCCGCGTGCTGTCCTCCTCGGCCACCGACCCGTATTCCGCCTACGCCGCGGCTATCGGCTCGCTCAAGGGCCCGCGCCACGGCGGTGCCAACGCCAAGGTCGTGTCTATGCACGAGGACATCCGCGCGCATGTTTCCAACTGGGAGGACGAGGACGAGGTCGCGGCCTACCTGGGCAAGATCCTCGACAAGCAGGCCTTCGACGGCACCGGCCTCATCTACGGCATGGGCCACGCCGTCTACACGCTGAGCGACCCGCGCGCCGAGGTCTGCCGCCGTTACGCGCGCTCACTGGCAGCCAAGAAGGACTTGGGCGAAGAGTTCGCACTCATCGAGCGCATCGAGCGCCTGGCGCCCCAGGTCATGCGCGACCATGGCATGACCAAGCCCATCTGCGCCAATATTGACCTGTACACGGGCTTTATCTACAAGATGCTCGGCGTACCCGAGACGCTCTTTACGCCGCTGTTCGCCGTCGCCCGCATGGCAGGCTGGTCGGCGCACCGCATGGAAGAGCTCTTCTGCGCGCACCGCATCATCCGGCCCGCCTACCGTCCGGTTATCGAGCCGCTTGAGTACAAGCCGCTCGCCGACCGATAGAAAGCGGACCACCATAGATCTTGAGCGTGGCCAGGGCATCACCGCCCTCGGCCACGCTTTTTATGCCAGCAGAAAGGACTGCATCGAATGATTGTTTTTTCCGATATGGATGGAACGCTGTTGACGAGCGACAAGCAGATGAGCGACGCCACCTGGGCGATGCTCGACGAGCTCGCATGTCGCGGCATTGAGTTTGTACCCTGCACGGGACGTCCGCTGTCGGGCATCTTTGAGCCCATCCTCGCCCATCCTGCCGTGCACTACGCGGTCTGCGCCAATGGCGCCAGTATCTAGCAACTCGACGACGATGTGCCCACCGACGCCTCGCGCGCCACGTGCATTTTGAGCCGTCCGCTCGATCGCGGCATCGCCCACCGCATCTATCGCATCGCCGCCAGCCACGACATCACCTTCGACATCTTCGCCGATGGACAGTGCTTCCTCCCCCGCTCGCTCTACACGCGCCTGGACGAATTCTGTGGCGGCGACCCCCACATCGCGGCTTCGCTCAAGCGCACACGAACGCCGATCGACATGGATATCGACAGCAAGATCGACGAGGTCGAGACACTCGAACGCATCGCCATGTACTGGCACGACCCGGCCGATCGCGACGCTATCGCGGCAGCGCTCGATACGCTCGGAGGCATCGAGGTCACGCGTTCGTACGCCATGAATATCGAGGTCATGGGCGAGGGCGCCACCAAGGGAACGGCCCTCACGTGGCTATGCGAGCACCTGGGCGAGCGTCTCGCCGACGCCTGGGCGTTCGGCGACAACATCAACGACATCCCCATGCTGCAGGCAGCGGGCCACGGCATGGCCATGATCAACGCCGAGCCCGAGGACCGCGAGGCCGCCGACGCCATCACCGAATACGACAACGACCACGACGGCGTCGCCCGCACCATCATGGCCGCCCTCGCCTAGTCATTGGCCAGTCATTGGGGACGTTCTTAAATGACTAGTCGTTGGGGACACTCTTCGCGAAAAAGTTACAAGGACTGTCCCCCCACTGCCGGCAGAAAAGGAACGTCCCTAACTGCCGTATTAGGCGAGGCTCTCCAAAACGTGGCGGAGCTCCTGCTGGACGGCGTGGTCGCGGTTGCGCCCCACCACGCGATCGGCAACGGCCTTGAGCGCGGGACGTGCATTTTCCATCGCGCAGCCCGTGCCGACAAAGCGAATAATCTCGTAGTCGTTCATCGAGTCGCCAAACGCCATAACCTCATCGCGCCCAATGCCATAATGCTCCGCGAGCTGTGCGATACCCGAAGCCTTCGACACGCCGGGCTGCATAGCATCGATCCACGCGTTACCCGAAGGCGCAAAAGTAAAGAGCTGACCGAGTTCGCGCTGCAGCACGTACGCACTGTCCATAACGGCACCGTCGTCGCAAAAGATACTCGCTTTGATGATATTTACGCTGGGATCGGGCAGCTCCCAAATGCGCTCGGCATTGGGAAGGTCCTTATCGACCTCGCGCACGAACTTGCACTCGTCATCGAGCAAAAAGGACTTGGTTCGGTCGAAGAGTGCAAGATGCAGATTGGGAAACGTCGCGACGGCCTGGGCGAGCTTTCGAATCGCCAGGTGCGAATATACCTCGCGGTCTACCATTTTGCCGTCGGCGAAGACCTGGGCGCCGTTAGCGGCGACAAAGTCCATCTTGTCGCGAACGGGCGCAAAGAACTCGCACAGGCGATCGTAGCGACGACCTGACGATGCGGCGAAATGCACACCATGCTCGTGTAGCGCCAAAATCAGTTCGTAGGTCTCGGGAGGCACCTGGCCGTTTTCGTCAAGCAGTGTGCCGTCCATATCGGATGCAATCAGTTTAAACATAGAAAAGCTCCCTTCGGGCTTGTTGGAATCGAACGTGTATCCGATTCCAACAAGCCCGAAGGGAGCTCAAATAAGACTCCGCGGGCGTAAACGTTACAAGGACCTGGCAAATAGCTCACACATGCCAGAGGTCCTACGGTCGCGGCGTCAGGCGACACGCCACCCCGACGGCCAGTCGTTTAAAAACGTCCCCGATGACTAGTCGGCGTAGGTGAAGGTCGTGACGTCGAACATGCCCTCGGGGCGGATGCGGAGCGTCGGGATGACCGGCAGGGGCAGGAAGATGATGCCCATGATGGGGTCGAGCGGCGGCTCAATACCCATGGCGCGCGCCTTGACCATAAAGTCGTCGTGCTGCGCAGCAACGTCCTCGGCCGTGCCTTCGCTCATAAGGCCACCGAGCGCCAGCGGAATGCGCGCCACGACCTCGCCGTTGCGCACCAGCACGTGACCACCTTGGCCCACGGCCTCAACGGCGGCCATCATATCGGCGGCGTTGTCGCCCACCACGCACACGTTGTGCGAGTCGTGGCCGATCGTGGAGGCAATAGCACCACCGGTGATGGTGAAACCGCGCACCCAGCCGCGACCGATATGCTTGCCGACCAGGCCCAGGCCAGCGGGGCCGTCGCCATCGGCGCCCTCGGCCTGCAGCGACACGCCACGGCCATGGCGCTCGATCAGCATAATGCGGCGCAAGTCCTCGGCGCTCTCGGGGCGGGCCATACCCGTGATAGCCATACCCGGGATGACATCGATAACGGCCTCGCCCGGCTTAAAGGCATAGTCAAACACGTCGAGCGAAAGCTTCGGCAGCTTAACGGAAGCGCGCAGCTCATCGGCAAGGGCTGCGACCTCGGCCGTCTCGGGTGCGATCTCGCCCACAAAGGTGCCGTCCTGCGCCACCAGGGCACCGGCGGCATATACGCGATGCGGAGCCGTGGCAAACGTCAGGTCATTGAGCACCAGCAGGTCGGCACGCTTGCCCGGGGCAATCGCACCGCGGAGCTCGTGCGGGTCGCGGCAGCCGTGATCCAGGCCAAACGCCTCGGCCGTGGAGAGGGACGCCATGGAGATGGCGACCACCGGGTCGATACCGGCCTCAATCGCCACGCGGCAGGCATTGTCGATCATGCCGGTTGCAAGCGCATCGGAAGGGGCACGGTCGTCAGTCGCAAAGCAGCAGCGGCGGGCGCGCGCTGGATTCTCCAGCAGCATCGGGGACAAATTGGCCAGGTCGTGGCTGCACGTGCCCTCACGCAGCATCACATACATGCCGCGGGATAGCTTGTCGAGCGCCTCCTCGGGAATCGTCGACTCGTGGTCGGCGATAATGCCCGCTGCGGCATAGGCGTTGAGGTCCTTACCGGCAACGAGCGGCGCGTGGCCGTCAACCTGCTTGGACGGCGTCTGGTTGGCAGCATCGATGCGAGCACAGGTCTCGGGGTCGGCCATAAAGACGCCCGGCAGGTTCATCATTTCGCCCAGGCCAAAAACGTCGCCTGGATGCTCGGCAAAAAACGCCTGCATATCGGCAGCCGAAATAACGGCACCGGCCTGCTCGTCGGGCAGCGCGGGCACGCACGAAGGCATCATGTACTTGATGGAGATGGGTGCGCGGCGGCCGTCCTCGATCATAAAGCGCAAGCCGTCGAGACCGGCAACATTGGCAATCTCGTGGCTGTCGGCAATGGCGGTGGTAGTACCGCGCGTCGCGGCCATGCGAGCATACTCGGCGGGACGGATGTTCGAAGACTCGATATGCAAATGCCCGTCAATAAAACCGGGAGCGAGATAGCGACCCTGGCAGTCGATGACCTCAGTTGCCTCGTAGGTGCCAGCGGCATCGTCGCGACCATCGTAGAGCACGCCGACGATCACACCGTCCTTGACGGCAACGCTACCGGGCGCCACACGCTGGCCATACACGTCGACGATCTGCGCATTGGTAAACAGCGTGTCGACGGGCACGCGGCCCCCGGCGGCCTCGATCACAGTCCTCATGACCTCACCGGACATACATACTCCTTTAACTGTAGAAATAACTGCGGAGCGGACGAGCCTTCACCGCAGCAAGCCAACAGCCATTGTATACCCAAACGATGGGCCAACAATACGCCCCTCCGCTTAACGGCACACGCCGCTTGACGCAATGGGGACAGGTTACTTTGCACCAATGGCAAGGAGTGTCCCAAAGTGCCGGCACAAAAGGAACGTCCCCAAGTGCCACAAAAGGAACGTCCCCAAGTGCCAACAACGGAAGCGCCGATGTTTTGGCATCGCCAGCGAGCGGGCCGCATTTGAGACAAGGTGACGTGAAACGAAAGGGCGCTGACCTTCTGGTCGCGCCCTTGAAGTTGAACGTCAGATTGTCCAAATGCGGCCCGCGCAGCGTCGGCCGGTCCGCCGTTCGGTAGAACGGCGGAACTAAATCAACTTGAAGCCCTTGCGCTTGCCTACGGAGAGGGTGTCGCCCAGCTTGAGGGCGCTGGGGTCGATGTTGTAGCTCTTGGGAGCCACGGCCTTGCCGTTGATCTTGACACCGCCGCCGTCGATATCGCGACGAGCCTGGCCGGCGCTCGCCGAAAGACCCAAGTCCTTGAGCAGGCCGGCGAGGTAGATCTGGCCCTCGTCGTTAACAGTCAGCTCAACGTGCTTCTCGGGGAAGTCGGCGAGCTGGCCCTCCTTGAACACGCGGTCGAACTCGGCCTGAGCCTCGTCGCCGGCACCGGCGCCGTGGTAGGTGTCGCACAGGTCGCGGCCCAGAGCGCGCTTGAGCTCGTAGGGGTCGGCAGAACCATCGGCCAGGGCGGCGTCGATCTTGTCGACCTCGGCCGGGGTGAGCGAGCTGGCCAGACGATAGTACTTGCCGATCATCTCGTCGGGGATGGACATGGTCTTGCCGAACATATCCTTGGGGGCGTCGGTCAGGCCGATGTAGTTGCCATAGGACTTGGACATCTTACGAACGCCATCGGTGCCCTCGAGCAGCGGCATGGTGAGCGCGATCTGGGGCTCCATACCCATCTTCTCCATGAGCTCACGGCCGGCGAGCAGGTTGAAGAGCTGATCGGTGCCGCCCATCTCCACGTCGGCCTTGATCTGCACAGAGTCGAAAGCCTGCATCACGGGATACAGGAACTCATGCAGGGCGATCGGCGTCTGAGACTGGTAGCGCTTGGTAAAGTCGTCGCGCTCAAGAATGCGGGCAACGGTGAACTTGGAGCACACCTGCAGCAGGCCGGCCAGATCCATCGAAAGGATCCAATCGCCGTTGTGCACGATGGTGGTCTTCTCGGGGTCCAGGATCTTCATGGCCTGGCTCACGTAGGTCTCGGCGTTGGCCTCGATCTGCTCCTGCGAAAGCTGCGGACGCGTGGAGTTCTTGCCCGAGGGATCGCCGATCAGCGCGGTGCCGTTGCCGATGATGAGGGTGACGTTGTGGCCCAGGTCCTGGAACTGGCGCATCTTGCGCAGCGGCACGGCATGGCCCAGGTGCAGGTCGGGGCTGGTGGGGTCGACGCCGAGCTTGATGTTGAGGGGCTCGCCCTTCTCAAGCTTCTTGCGAAGGTCGGCCTCGGGAACGATCTGCGCGGCGCCCGAGGTGATGATACGCATTTGCTCGTCAACAGACAGCATTGGGTATCCTCCTTTTGCTATAGCACCCTCACCGGATACGGCGGTGCTGGAAGTCCATAAACTCTCATATGATAACAAACTGACGCGACGCGGCACCTACGACAGGAAAATCCTCGTCCTGCCGCACGCGTCAACGGCGACCGGCAGACGTGTACCGTCACGCTCGACCAGATAGCGTACCTGCCGACGGCGCAAGCAGTCGCGGCAACGGACCTGTCCCGTCGCATCGGTAGCGCAGACGCCCTCGGCGGTCAGCAGGCAGTGCTCGCACACCATAAGCTCGGGACGGTCGGCGTCGACCGGACCCCAGACGCCGGGTTCAGCAGCCAGTTCGGCAATACGCTCCACATCATTGCCGAGCAACTCGACCGGCAAGTACACCCGCCCCGCACCGAGTCCGCGCAGCCAGGTAAGCGTGGCCCGATTCGCGCAGAACACCGGCGCCGCCACGTCAAACGTCACGCCCAGCTCGCGAGCAATCACCACCTGTCCCAGGTTGCGGCAGACGACGCGCCCGGCACGCTGCATCAGCGAGCGGGTCCGGTCAGCGTCACCCGTGCGGCACACCTCGTCAAGCACCACAACGGTGTCGGACAAATCGAGTTCTCTGCGCGGGTCGGTATCCATCAGCTGCCAAGCAAAAACCATGCGAGCGGGAACCGCGCACTCCACCAACTCCGGCGACGCACCGCTATCCACCGCAACGTCCTCAAAGGGCAGCACCTCAACGGAACGTGCAACGGGCGCAATCGCATCCGCCTCGGCCCGCATGCGCTCCAACACCGCCGCCGTCTGATCCAACACGCCGGCGCTACGAATCAGGTATACCTCGCAGCCCGCGTCCACCTTACGCTTGCAATGCACGACGACGCGCTTCCCCGCTGCGGCATCCACCGGGCAGGGCACCTGCGGCCAGCGCTTGGGCACATCGGGACGCGCGTCGACACCCGGATAGAACCGAATCTCGAGCGTGTCACCCGCCGCCACGGCGGCATCGAGCTCAACGGTCACCTCTTCGTGGCCCACAGCGACCAAGCGCCCCACGCGCACGCCCTGGTTAATTGCACGCTCAAAGCTCATCAGCTCGGCACCCGAACGCCCTCGCAGGTACGCATCGGTAAACCCACGGTTAAACGACCTTCCCAGCTCGCGCTCAAGCTCTTCCACGGCACCGGGGTCCCACGCGCCGTCGCGCAGCATATCGAGCGCCCGGCGCCAAACCCGCACCACGTTGAATACGTAATCGGGGTTCTTCATGCGTCCCTCGATCTTGAGCGACGCAACGCCAGCATCTACAAGCTCGGGCAGATGCGCAATACCCAGATAGTCATGCGGACACAGCAGACGATCCCCCTCAACGGCGACAACGCTCTGCCCCGCCTCGTCCACTAGGTCGTACGCCAGACGGCACGGCTGCGTGCAGTCGCCGCGCATCGCCGATCGTCCACGCCGCAGGGCCGAGAACTCGCACGCCCCCGAATAGCCGATGCAAATCGCACCGTGGCAGAATACCTCGATGGGCACGCCCGTGGCACATAGCGCCGCAATCTCGTCGACCGTCAGCTCGCGTGCCGTCGTCACGCGCTCGACCCCCAGCTCATCGGCGGCAAGCCGCACGGCACCCTCGCTATGAGCGCCCGCCTGCGTGGACAGGTGAATCTCGACCCCGGGAATCGCCGCGCGCAGCGCACAGGCCAGCCCAGCATCGGCGACAATCAGAGCATCGGCGCCCAGCTCCAGTGCATGAGCTCCCAACGCCACCGCGTCGGACAACTCATCGTCAAACACGAACACGTTGAGCGTCACGTACACACGCACGCCATGGACATGCGCCACGGCGCAGCCGCGCGCAAACTCGTCATCGGTAAAACCGTGCGCGCTCACGCGGGCGTTAAAGCCGCCCAACCCCGCATAGATGGCATCGGCACCCGCGGCGATGGCCGCAAGCATCTGGTCGAGTCCGCCCGCCGGCGCCAGCAGCTCGGGCAGCGCCGCACCGGTAGCATCCAATCCAGTCTCGTATTGTCCGCTCGGCCCCATAGCCCGAATCGCCATCGGAAAACTCCTTACCAAGGTATGCATTCACTCTGAAAAATGCCGTCTTCCAGCATACACGAGGCCTCGCGCGCCCCGTTTGGTTTATCGTGTAATAACTTATGTCCATCCTGCCCCGACGGCACATCCACCGTCCGGCACGACATACCTGGAGGTCAATATATGGGTCCTCGCCAACGACAGGGACGCAGCCGTTCAAAGACGCATGCTCTGCCCATAATCCTGCTCTCGTTTTTGGGCTTTTTGCTTATCGCGGGCGTGGCATTTGGCATCGGCATGGTCGGCAACGTCAACCGCTGGCTGTCCGATCTGCCCGACTACACCGACGCTAACGCGTATCTGGTGAGCGAGCCCACCGAGATCGTCGACTGCAACGGCAACAAGATCGCGAGCTTCTACACGCAAAACCGCAAGTCCATCACCAAGGACGAGGTCTCCCCCTACGTGCTGCAGGGCACCGTTGACGTCGAGGACGAGCGCTTCTACGAGCACGGCGGTATCGACCTGTGGGGTATCGCGCGTGCTGCGGTGGCAACCCTCGGCGGCGGGCACGAAGGCGCCTCGACTATCACCCAGCAGCTGGTGCGCAACACCATCCTGCAGGAGGAGCAGTTCGACTCGACCATCGAGCGTAAGGTGCGCGAGGCCTACATCGCCGTAAAGATGGAGGACATGTACTCCAAAGACGAGATCCTCATGATGTACCTCAACACCATCTATTACGGCCACGGCGCCTACGGTATCGAGGCCGCCGCCGAGACCTACCTATCCAAGAGCGCCGCCGACCTCACCCTGAGCGAAGCCGCACTGCTCATCGGCCTTCCCAACTCGCCTTCGCAGTACGACCCCACGGTCAATCCCGACCTGGCACTGTCTCGCCGCAACAAGGTCCTCGACAACATGCTGCGCCTGGGCCACATCACCCAGGAGGAGCACGATGCCGCACAGGCCGAGCCCATCACCCTCAACGTGACCGAGATTTCGGGCAGCGGCGTCGACGTATACTCGCAGCCCTACTTTGTCGCCTATGTTAAGCAGCTGCTGGAGCAGGAGTTCTCGACCGACGTGCTCTTTAAGGGCGGCCTGACCGTCAAGACCACCATCGACCCCACGATGCAGCAGGTGGCAGAGAATGCCGTCCGCGAGCAGCTCGACACGCTCTCACTCGACGGCCTGGACATGGGCATGGTCGTCGTCGACCCCAAGACCGGCTACATCAAGTGCATGGTGGGCGGCTACGACTACAACGCCGACGAGAACCACGTAAACCATGCCACGGCCAAGCGTCCCGTCGGCTCCACCTTCAAGGCCTTTACACTGGCAACTGCCATCCAAAACGGCATGAACCCCAACGTCACCCTCAACTGCAACTCGCCGCTCAAGGCCAAGGGCACCACGACCGAGGTCCAAAACTACGCCAACCATAGCTATGGCAACATCACGCTTAAGCAGGCGACGGCATACTCCTCCAACACCGGCTACATCCAGGTGGCGGAAGCCGTCGGCAACAGCAAGATCATCTCGCTCGTCAAAAAGCTCGGCATCGATCCCGCCAAGGACAACATCGAGGACGTTCCCGTCATGACGCTCGGCACCGGCTCGATCTCGCCGCTCGAGATGGCCGCCGCCTACGCGACGTTTGCCAACGGCGGCTACTATCGCCAGCCGATCGCCATCACCGAGATTGACTCTCGTACCGGTTCGGTGCTGTACCAGCACACCGACAATCCCTCACAGGTGCTTACCGAGGGCGAGGCCGCTGCGGTCACCGATGTTCTGTCCGGCGTCATGCAGGGCGGCGGTACGGGTGCTGCCGGTGCCCTGAGCGTCAACCAGCCCTATGCCGGCAAGACGGGCACCACCGACAACACCACCAACCTGTGGTTCTGCGGCTATACCCCGCAGCTGGCGTGCGCCCTGTGGACCGGCTATTCCGCGGGCGAGATCCCCATCCAAAAATACGGCACAGACCTGCTGGGCGACAGCACCAACCTGCCTGTCTTTAAGCGGTTTATGAACACCGTTCTGACCGGTACCGAGCGCGAGGAGTTTGCGACCGGAACGGCGCCCACCTACAAGAACAACAGCGTCTGGAAGTTCTACGGCACCAACAACTCCAAGAAGACGGAGAACGACGACAAGGACGAGAACGAGGACGAAGAGGAAACCACCACAACGACTACCACGACGACCACCGAGACCACGGGCGGCGACACCACCGGCGGCACCGGTACCACCGGTGGCTCGACGGGCGGCTCCACTGGTGGTTCGACCGGCGGCGATGGCGGCACGCCTACGCCTACGCCCACTCCCGACCCCTCGCCCACGCCTGACGATACGGTCGGCTAGAAATTCATCCAGCCATAAGCAACAAGGCCCCCGAGCAGCTTATTAAACTGCTCGGGGGCCTTTTTAGTTTAAAGCGACCTGATGGGCGATCTTTATACCGGCAGACAAAAAGGGGGGTACCGACCAACGTCGATACCCCTTACAAGCCACTATGTCAGCGCGCACAGTGCCGAGCGCACGACCCGCACGCCTACTTGCGAGAATTGCTCAGCTTATTGATCAGCGCCTCAAGACGCTCGCCGTCCTCGGCCGTCTGGGCAATAACCAAAATCGTATCGTTGCCGGCAAGCGAGCCAAGCACATCGGGCAGCTCTGCCGCATCAACAGCGGCGGCGATGCCGGAAGCCGTGCCAGGCTGAGCCTTAATCATAACCAGATTATCGGTGCGCAGAACGCCCGTTACGAGCTCGGAAACCATACGCTGCAGGTGCAGGTCCTCTGCCAGAACATAGATGCCCTCAGGGAGCTTACGCAGCCCCATATCGGCAATATCGCGAGAGACAGTCGCCTGCGTGCAATCAAAGCCCATAGCGCGGAGCTCATCGACCAGCACGCGCTGCGTGCGGACGTCCTTATTGCGCACAATATCTCTAATGGCATCCTGGCGCCCATTGCGTTTTTTAGCCATACAAACCCTCTCTCCAAAAGATGGCGGAGACAATCAATCAGTGATTGAATAGTTTAACGCTATTTGAAGGCTTTTGTGTATAAGAACGCATTTCGAAACAATTCTATGCAAATTTGTTTCGAAATGAGCCGTTTAGGCGGTTTTTGCGCCCGTCCGGTTAAGAAAAGCTGCCAGATGCGTACACATCACGCAGCGCGCGGGCTTGGCGCTGGCGATCGGCCCAAACAACAGACCGAGTCCCCGATGGTTATCCTTGAGCGCGGCGACCATCTGACGGGTTCGAGGCGCCTCGAGCATATCACGCATGCGGGCGGAACGCTCGATTGACGACACCCCATGCGGGCTCAGACACAAATTCTCGATGCAGGCGACCAGTCCGGCAAAGTAGAACTTTTGGCTTGCCAGCTTGAGCCGACCACCGCTATCTGCCTCCGAGAGTGAGTCCGCAAGCTCGTCGAGTGCTCGGGTGTCATCGGATACCTTAGCATACATGGTGGGATCAAAGGCATCTGTAAGCTTAGGTGCCGCCGCGTGGAAACAAGCATCGCCGCAGCCGGACACGCATCGTGCCTGCGAAAGCGCGCATGCCATAAACCCAACTGTGCGAAACACCTTGTCGCACAAAAGGCATGTCTCAAACAGCGAGCGGCTGTACATCACGCCAGAGGTCTGAACGACTAGGCCGCCTAAAATCAACTGAGGCAGCCCGGCCACCATCGAAGATTTGCTATCAATGGAAATATGAGTAGCATCCAAGACGCGCGAATGGCGCTCTCGATGTGCATCATAGCGGTCGAGCGACACCGTGGGGAACACTATGTCTGCGGTAGTATCACACGCGATATCGACCATCTTGGAAAGGGACTGCGGAGCAAACCACTCATCGGCGTTCATAGCGATGATTTGAGAGCCACGCGAGGCAGCAAAACCGGCACGAAGACAAGCACCGCGCTTCGCGTCCTCGACGTCAATCAAATCAATATGGATGTCCCTGTCGGCAGCAACTTGAAGCGAATGGCGCACACCGGGCGCAGCATCGCGGCAGACAACGACAATCTGCAAATCGTAGAGGTCTTGGTTCTGGATACTCTCGAGCGCACGCATCGCATAGCTGGGCGAACCTTCTACCACAAGGATCACCGAAAGTCGCGGATGCGAGCCACGTCGAACCAAGTTATCCGTCCTCTCGACAGCAGTGAATCAAACCGTGGTTCATGGTACACCCCGGCAATAAAAGCAATGAGACACCGGTTGTATTGCACGCCAAGAACAGATGTTGCACACGCGCAGCCCACAGATGACGGGTGTCGACGCACGACGCGTCGAGCCCTCCCCTAGTCGAGCACGACAAGCTCGGCGGGATCGTAATCCACGCCCATAAACGTAAGGCCGCAGGCAGGAGCCGTGGGGCCCGCAGCGGTACGGTCGCAAGCATCGATGACCTCGCGCATCCACTCGGGTTCACGGCGATGCATGCCAATCTCGACAAGCGTGCCCACGATCGTGCGGACCATCGAATGCAGAAACGCATTGCCCTCGATGGTAAACGTCAGGATGTCCTCGCCAAACGCAACCTCATGGCCAAACTCGGCACGCATCACGCAGCGGTGCGTGGGCTTGCCCACGGCAGACGCCACCTTGCAAAAGCTCTTGAAGTCCTGCTCGCCCAGCAGCGCGGGACAGGCCGCAGACATCGCCTCAACATCCAATGGGTAGCGATGCCACCACACCGCACCGCGCGAAAGCACAGGGCGCGCGTCGCGATCGGCAATACGGTACGTATACGTACGGGAACGCGCATCAAAGCGTGCAGAAAAGCCTTTACGGGCCTTGTAGACCTCGTTTATGGCGATATCTTTGGGCAGGAGGGCATCCATAGCCCTCAGCCACCTACGGCGCGTCAAAGCCAACTCAGCGTCCGTTACGGGCACGCTGATGAACTGTGCCACCGCATGCACGCCGGCATCGGTACGCCCCGCACACGTCAGGTCGATCGGGCGGCGCAGGAGCGTCTCGATAGCGCGGCGCAACTCGCCCGCAACCGTCGTCTGACCGGGCTGCTCGGCAAAGCCGCTGTAGGACGAGCCATCGTAGGCCACGCGGAAAACGAGCGTGGCATCGAGCTCGGGAATCGAATTGAAATCAGACGGCGCGGTCATGGACGCTCCCAACAAACAGGCAATGGCATTTCGACAAAAAAAGAGGGGTACGCGAACGTACCCCTCGAATATAGCCTATGCAGACGGATTGTCTACTCAGCGGTCTCCTCAGCAGGAGCCTCCTCGGCAGCCTCGACCTTCTTGGGAGCAGCGGCCTTCTTGGGGGCCGGAGCAGCCTTCTTAGCCTTAGGCGTGCAAGGCTCGGTGACGAGCTCCATGATAACGATGGGAGCGTTGTCGCCCTTGCGGTTACCGAGCTTCATGATGCGGGTGTAACCGCCGTTGCGGTCCTGCCACATGCCCTGAGCAGCCTTGTCGAAGATCTCGGCAACGAGCTGCTTATCGCCGAGCTTGGCGATAGCCAGACGACGAGAGTGCAGGTCGCCCTTCTTGGCCCAGGTGATGATCGGATCGACGACCGAACGCAGCGCCTTAGCGCGGGTCTCGGTGGTCTTGATGCGGTCGTTCTCGAAGAGGGCCTTAGCAAGGCTCTTCTTCATGGCCTTGGTGTGGCTCGCATCGGTGCCGAGCTTCAGGCCCTTCTTAACGTTATGACGCATGGTCTAGTTTCTCCTCAAATATGCGAAGCATTAAGCCTTCAGGCTCAGGCCCATGGACTCAAGCTTGTCCTTCACTTCCTCGATCGACTTAACACCGAAGTTACGGATGTTGAGCAGATCGTTCTCCGAGAACTCAACGAGCTGACGGACCGAGTGAATGCTGGCGCGCTTAAGGCAGTTGTAAGAACGGACGGAAAGGTCCAGATCCTCGATCTGCTTGTCCAGCTCGGCGTTGTCGTTGGTGACCTCGGGAGCGAAGATCGAAGCCTCCTCCTCGACCTCGGGGGTCTCGGCAAGGTTCATAAAGGCAGCCATATGCTGGTTAATGATATTGGCAGCCTGGACCACGGCGTCGCGCGGGGCGATGGAGCCGTTGGTCTCGATCTCGAGGACAAGGCGGTCGTAGTCGGTGTGCTGACCGACACGGCAAGCCTCAACGAGCTTGGCGCAACGGGAAACCGGCGAGTACAGCGAGTCGACGTGGATCACACCGATGGGATCGTTGTCGCGCTTGTTGGCCTCGCCAGAAACATAGCCGCGGCCATAGCCGATGCGCATGCTCATGGTGAGATGGCCACCCTCGGTGAGTGTAGCGATGTGCTGCTCGGGGTTGACCAGCTCAAACTCGGACGGAATAAAGAAGTCCGCACCGGTGACCTCGCAGGGGCCGTCAACCGAGATGGTGGCGGTCGCCTCGTCGGTCGTGCCGAGAGCCCTGAAGACAAGACCCTTGACATTCAGGACGATGTCGGTGACATCCTCGACCATGTTAGGGATGGTCATGAACTCGTGCTGCGCACCATCGATCTGAATAGCCTCGACGGCGGCACCCTCGAGCGAGGACAGAAGAACGCGACGAAGGGAGTTACCCAGCGTATCGCCGTAACCACGCTCGAGCGGCTCGACGGAGACACGAGCAGACGTCTCGTTGATCTCTTCGACCTGAACCTGAGGCCTAATGAATTCTGACATGTATTACCTCCAGCCTCAGCAGCCCGGATGGACTACTTAGAGTAGAGCTCGACGATGAGCTGCTCGTTGATATCACCGCTGATCTGCTCACGCGTCGGCAGAGCGAGCACATTACCAGACAGCTTCTCGATATCGACCTCGAGCCAGCCAGGGACCTCAAAGCGCTCGGAGGAAATCAGGGCCTCCTTGATGGGGAGGAGGTCACGGAACTTCTCGCCGACAGCGACGACGTCGCCGGCCTTGACGCGGTAGGACGGGATGTCCACGCGCTTGCCGTTCACGGTGAAGTGACCGTGACGGACGGACTGACGAGCCTCTTTGCGGGTGCGGGCGAAGCCAAGACGGAAGACAACGTTGTCGAGGCGAGACTCAAGAATGATCATGAGGTTCTCACCGGTGACGCCGTTCATCTTACGGGCCTTGTTGAAGTAGCCGTGGAACTGCTTCTCCAGAACGCCATAGATGAACTTGACCTTCTGCTTCTCATTCAGCTGGATGCCATATTCGCTCTTCTTCTTTCTCATCTGGCCGCCGGGGTTGCGATTGGTCTCCTTCTTCGCATAGCCCATCACGGCAGGAGAAATGCCCAGAGCCTTGCAGCGCTTCGCGATCGGCTGCATATTCTTAGCCATTTGCTTGTTACCTCCTCTTCAAATCAGACACGGCGGCGCTTGGGGGGGCGGCAGCCATTGTGGGGGATGGGCGTGACGTCCTTGATCATGGTCACTTCCAGGCCCACGGCCTGCAGCGCCCGGATCGCGGCCTCACGGCCCTGGCCGGGGCCCTTGACGAAGACCTCGACGGTCTTCAGGCCATGCTCCATAGCGGCGCGGGCGGCCGTCTCAGCCGCGGTCTGTGCCGCGAAGGGGGTGGACTTCTTGCTGCCGCGGAAACCGAGGCCGCCGGAGGAAGCCCAGGAGATCGCGTTGCCCTGTGTATCGGTAACAGTTACCATGGTGTTGTTGAACGAAGAGCGGATATGGACCTGGCCCCGCTCAATGTTCTTCCGTTCACGCCGGCGGCGAATAACCTTCTTGCCGGCGGATGCCTTTGCAGTTGCCATCTTGGTTCTCCCTCCTTACTTCTTCTTGTTGGCAATGGTCTTCTTGGGACCTTTGCGGGTCCGCGCATTGGTCTTGCTGCGCTGGCCGCGCACGGGCAGACCCTTGCGGTGGCGAATGCCGCGATAGCAGCCGATCTCGGTCAGCCGCTTGATGTCCAGAGCGGTCTGGCGGCGCAGGTCGCCCTCAACGGTATAGCTGTCGATGGCGTCGCGCAGCTTCTGCTCGTCGGCGTCGGACAGATCCTTCACGCGGGTGTCGGGGTTGACGCCTGTCTGCGCCAGGATGTCCTTGGCGCTCTTTCTGCCAATGCCGTAGATATAAGTGAGGCCGATCTCAATTCGCTTCTCTCTCGGCAGGTCAATACCGGCAATACGAGCCATTC